>NZ_JCAFSE010000003.1:0-576727 GCF_059368875.1 Stenotrophomonas sp. YJH_SMC_82 | reverse complement strand
CCTTTCGGGACTGACGCGGGCGGCGCGTCAGCGCAGCTTGTTGAACAGCGACATCGACTGCATCTGCGAGAAGATCGTCTGCGCCGCCTGCAGCGCGGTGCTCTGCAGCTGGTACTGGCTCAGCGCATCGGCGTAATCCAGGTCGCGCATCTGCGACAGCGTGGTCTTCAGGGTCACGCCATTGGCCTCGCGCATGTCGGCGGCATTGTCCAGCGCCTTCAACTGCGCACCGCCTGCGGCACGCGAATCGATCATCCGCTCGGAAGCGCGCGCCACGTCGCGCAGTGCGCTCTGCAGCTGGTTCTGCTGCGCGGTCATCTGCGCGGTGGTACCGGTGTCGGCACCCAGCGCCGCCACCAGGTTGTCAATGGTGGAGAAGATGTCGCGGCTGCTGGCGGCCTGTACGCTGAAGCTGTCACCCGCCGCCGGTGCGCCGGTGATGCGCAGGCGCACACCGTTCACTTCCAGATCGTCGCCGGCCTTGTAGGTGCCGGTTCCGGTCACGTTGCCCGCACCATCCACCACCTCGTACTGGTTGCCAGTGGTGAAGCGCACGCTGAAGCCCTGGCCGTTCCAGCTGTCGCTGCCGTCGCGGGTGATGTTGGTCAGCACGCCGTTGCCGGTGTTGCCGGCCGCGGCGCTGCCGTCGACGAAGCCATCGCCGGTGGGAATGCGCATGAAGATCTCGCTGCCGGGCAGCGCGTCCTTCACGTAGGTATCCGGACCGACTTCGACCTGGCGCTGGGTCTGGTCGCCACGGTAGACCACTTTGCCGTTGATCTTGGCAAACGGCGGGTCGCCGTCGTTGGTGCCACCGAACACATAGCGGCCGGTGCCATCATCGGCGTTGGCCAGCGACAGCAGGCCGTCGCGGATCTGGTTGACCTCGGTGATCAGCGTCTTCTTGTCCGCCGCGCTCAGCGCCGGATTGCTGGCCTGGATGGTCAGATCGTTGACGCGTGCCATCAGGTCGTTGACCTGTGCCAGGGTGTTTTCCTGCACGCCCAGGCGGTTCTGCACGTTGCCGGCATTGAGCTTCATGCGGTCCAGTGCAGCCAGGCTGCGGTCAAGGCCGACCGCAGTGCCGGCGGCAACCGGATCGTCCTTGGCGCTGACGATCTTGCTGCCGGTGGCGATCTGCTGCTCCAGGTGGCTGAGCTTGGCCTGCTTGGCCATCATCAGCGACACCGACTGGTTGAACATCATGCTGGTGGAGATGCGGCTGCTCATCGGCGGACGGCTCCCAGGATGGTCTGGAACATGCTGTCGGCGGTCGAGATCAGCTGCGAGGCGGCCTGGTAGGCCTGCTGCAGGCGCAGCATGTCCGCCGCTTCCTCGTCCAGGTTCACGCCGGAGACTTCGTCGCGGGCTTCCTGCGCCTTGTCATTGATCACCAGCTGCGCGTCGAGCGAGTACTCGGCCGAGCGGGCGGCGGCGCCGACCTGGGTGGTCAGGCCACCCAGCGCGCCGTTCAGTGTCACCGTTCCGGCGTTGAACGCCTTCGCGCTTTCCACCTTGGCCAGCTTCGACGCGTTGCTGTTGTCCGACGAACCGGCCGGGGTCGGGGTGATGTTGAAGGTATCGCCCACCTTCGGTGCACCGTCCAGCACGAAGCTCCAGCCGTTGGCGCTGATGGTCTGGCCGGGCGTGTAGGTCTGCGGCGGCCCACCGTCGATGGTGTAGGTGGTGGCCGAGGTGAACACGATCGCCGACGGATTGCGCAGGTTGGCGTTGGTCGAATCGGTGACGGTGACACCGCTCAGCTTGCCGGTACCGGTGTTGGCGGTGGCGGCCGCGCCCTTCACCGCTGCAGCGGCGGCGATGCGCGACGGATCGGTGATTGCCACTTCCATGCTGCCGGCCACGCCCGCGGTCGGCTGCAGCAGGAAGCGGTCATTTGCAGCCGGCGTACCGCCGACGACCAGCTTGACGCCGTTGATCACCAGCGGATCGGCGGCGGTGCCGGTGCCGGTCAGCGGGATGCTGGCGCCGGTGTCGGCGCGGCTGGCCTTCCAGTTGGTGCCATCGAACTGCAGCACCACGTTCTGCGCGTCCAGCTTGCCCAGGTCGCCGTAGGTTGCGCTGAGGCTGGCGGTGCCGGTATTGCTGTTGTTGCCGGTGACGCGCGGGTTGCCGATGGTGAAGAAGTCCCCGCCCAGCTGGCCATACAGGTCCACGCCCTGGTGGTGCGCCTGGTTGAAGCTCTCGGCCAGGCCCACCGCCAGCTTGCCCAGTTCAGCCTGGGCAGGGGTCAGCACGGTGTCGCGGAATTCCAGCAGGCCACCGATCTGGCCGCCGACCGCCTTCGGGTCGAGGCGGATGGTGTTGCCCTGGGTCTCCAGCGCCAACTGCAGGCGCTCGGGCTGGTACGGGTCGGCCACGGTGGTGACCTTGGTCGCCGTGGTACCCACCACCAGCGCGTTGCCGCCGGCGGTGTAGACATTCATGATGCCGCCGTCCTGGATCACCGCCGTGCCACCGGTGTAGCCGATCAGCTGGGTGATCAGCTGGTCGCGGCGGTCGAGCAGATCGGGCGCCGCGGTGGCGACGTTGGTGCCGATGGCGCCGTTGATCTGCGCGATTTCCTGCGCCAGGCGGTTGACCTCGGTGGCACCGGCCAGCAGGCCGTTGTTGACCTCGCTGTTGAGGTTGTTCAAGTGCGTGTTGAGCTGCACGAAGCGGTTGGCCAACGCCTTGCCGCCGTCGAGCATGTTCTGGCGGTCGGCGGTGCCGGCCGCGTTGGACGACAGGCCACTGACCGAATCGAAGAAGTTCGACCAGACGCCGGCCACATTGGTGGCCGCATCGGAGAACAGCGCGTTGACCCGGTCGGCCATGCCCGAAAGCTGTTTCAGGCGCGCCAGTTCACCGCTGCTGTCGAGCAGGCGCGAGATCGCCAGCTGGTCGGCCGTGCGGCGGATGTCAGTGATCCGGGTGCCGTTGCCGACCGTGCCATAGCCGTAGTTCTGCGGGTCGGCGGTAGCGAAGTTGACCTTCTGCCGGCTGTAGCCGGGCGTATTGAGGTTGGCCACGTTGTGGCTGGTGGTCGCCAACGCACGCTGGAAGGCGAGCAGGGCACCGGTACCGGTGGAAAGTACGCTGGACATGGGGTTCCTCAACGACGGGTGATACCCAGCGCCGCGGTCGCGGTGCTGGCGAAGGTCTGGCCAAGGCGCGCGCCGGCGTCGGTCACGGCCGCTACGGCACGCTCGATGGTCGGGCCGCCGGCGATCGCGGCGATCTTGGCCGCATAGCGCGGGTCGGTGGCATAGCCGGCGCGCTGCAGGCCACGGGCGAAGCCCTGCACGTCGGTGCCGGCCTGCAGGGCCTGCTGGTAGCGCGGGCTGGTCTTCAGCAGGCGCACGTAGTCGGCGAAGCTTTCGGCCGGCGAGCTGTAGGCGCGGAAGCTGGCGGTTTCGTTGCGGCGTACGCCATCCACGTATTCGTGGGTGCCGGCTTCAACGCGCTGGCCGCTCCAGCCGGTGGCCTTGATGCCGAACAGATTGTGCGAGGTACTGCCGTCGGACTGGCGGATGTGGCGCTTGCCCCAGCCGGTTTCCAACGCGGCCTGGGCGACCAGCGCACGGGCATCCACGCCCAGTTCCCTGGCCGCGCTCTGCGCGTGCTGCCAGATGCTGGCGACGAAACCTTCCGGCGTGTGCGGCCCCAGCTGGGCCACGGCGGTGCGGGTAGCCATCGCATCGGCCTGGCTCATGGCCGTACCGCGGTTGCTGGCCGTCGCCGACCACTGGTCGTTGTTGGTGGACCAGTCCTCGCCCTGCAGGTTGCCGATGTACGGATCCTCGGTGCCCAGCGAGCGGTGCAGGCTGCTGCTTTCGCGACCGGCGATCAGGTCCAGTGCCTGTTCCATCGGTGCCAGCGCGGCCTGCGCGCCGTGCTGTGCGCCGGCCGCCATCTGCTGCAGCATGCGCACGGCCTGGCTGCCATCTTCCAACGGCAGCGACGGTGCCGGCTTGTCCGGCGCGTTGAGCTGGTAGGCGCGGCTGGCCTTGGCCGGATCCACGCGGGTATCCAGCGCGGGGCCGTCGGCGGCCTGGCCGGACAGCTGGCGGCTGATCATGCCGGACAGGCCCAGCCCCTTGCCGCGGGTCATCGCCTCGGCGATCTTCTGGTCGTACATGTCGCGGAACATCTTGTTCTCGCCGGGAAACAGCGAGTCGCCGAAACTGGCATCACGCATGCTCTTGACCAGCATCTGTGCGAACTGGCCTTCCAGCTGGCGTGCGACCTTGTCGATCTTCGCCGGGTCGTTCTGCTGCGCCGGGTGCAGGTCGAATGCGGGATTGATGCGCATGTCAGATCACCTCGAGCTCGGCACTCAATGCGCCGGCCTGCTTCAGGGCTTCCAGGATCGCGATCAGGTCGCCCGGCGCCGCGCCCACGGCGTTCACCGCGTGCACGATCTCGTCCAGGGTGGTGCCGCCGCTGAACTTGAACATGCGGCTGCCGTCGTTGGTGGCGGTGATGGTCGACTGTGGGCTGGCCACGGTACGGCCACCGGACAGGGCATTGGGCTGGCTGACGTTGGTGTTCTCCTGGATCGTCACCGTCAGCGAACCATGCGAGATCGCGGCAGGGCCGACCCGCACCTGCTGGCCGATGACCACGGTGCCGGTGCGGGAATTGACCACGACCTTGGCCGGGGCGCTGCCCGGGGTCAGCTCCAGGTTCTCGATGCGGGCCAGCAGGCCGATGCGTGCGCCCGGATCGGTCGGCGCAGTCACGGCCACGGTCACGCCGTCGACCGCACGCGCGGCGCCTTCGCCGAACGCGTTGTTGAGTGCGGCGACCATGCGCGAAACGGTGGTGAAATCGTTGTTGTGCAGGTTCAGCGTGATGTCGCCGCCATTGGCCAGCGGGTCGGGCAGGGCACGCTCGACCGTGGCGCCATTGGGAATGCGGCCCACGCTCGGTACGTTCACCGAAACCCGCGAACCATCCTTGCCCTGCGCACCAAAGCCGCCGACGATCAGGTTGCCCTGCGCGATCGCATAGATCTGGCCGTCGGCGCCGCGCAGCGGGGCCATCAGCAGCGAGCCGCCGCGCAGCGAGACGGCGTTGCCGATCGACGACACGGTGATGTCGATCGGCTGGCCCGGCTTGGCGAACGGCGGCAGCTCGGCATGGATCGCGACGGCCGCAACATTCTTCAGCTGCGGATTGACGTTGGCCGGTACGTTCACGCCCAGCTCGCCGAGCAGGTTCTTCAGGCTCTGCACGGTGAAGGGCGCCTGGCTGGTGCGGTCGCCGCTGCCATCCAGGCCGACCACCAGGCCGTAGCCCACCAGGGCGTTACCACGCACGCCGCCGACCTGGGCCAGGTCCTTGATGCGCTCGGCGCTGGCCGGGGCTGCCACGACCAGCAGCATCAGCGCGACGAACGACGCCACGCGGCGATGCCAGGAAGAAGAGGGGAGGAGTTTCATGGCCATACTCAGAACGGCGTCAGGCCGGAATTGAAGAAGCGGCTCAGCCAGCCCATCGCGTTGGACTGCGCGACCGGGCCGCGGCCGCCGTAGACGATGCGGGCTTCGGCCACGCGGCTGGAAGGAATGGTGTTGTCCTGGCTGATGTCGCCCGGGCGCACGATGCCCTGCACCTGCACCAGTTCATCACCCTGGTTCAGTCGCAGGTTCTTCTGCCCCTGTACCACCAGGTTGCCATTGGGCAGGCGCTGGATCACCGTGACGGTGACACTGCCCTGCAGGCGGTTGCTCTGCGCGCTGTTGCCCTTGCCGGTGAAGTCACGCGCGCCCTTGGCCGTCGCACTGAGGATGTCCTTGCCGCCCAGGGTGACCGGCGCACCGAGGATGGACGGCGTGCCCAGGCTCAGGTTGGATTCCTTGTTGGTGGCCGTGTTGGCGCTGGTCTGCGCGGTGGTGTTTTCCAGCAGGGTGATGGTCAGCAGGTCGCCGACATCGCGTGCGCGGCGGTCCGAGTACAGCTGCAGGGTCGGGCCGGCAGCGTAGATCGCACCGGCGGTCGGCGCGGCCTGCGGCGGCATGATCGGCTGGATCGGTGCCATCGCCGCGTAGGGGCGCACGTCGCCGGCGATCACGCAGCCACCGAGCAGGGCGACCACGGCGCAGGCGAGGGCAGTGCGGGTGAATCTGGAAATGGGCGACATGGCGGTTTCCCGGTTGGGCCGGTCAGAGCTTGTTGTTGAGATAGCCGAGCATCGAATCGGTGGTGGAGATTGCCTTGGCGTTCATTTCGTAGGCGCGCTGGGTTTCGATCATCGACACCAGCTCTTCGACCACATTGACGTTGCTGCCTTCCAGCGCGCCCTGCACCACGGTGCCGAGGCCGTTGAGCCCGGGATTGCCGTTCTGTGCCGGACCGGAAGCGGTGGTTTCCAGGAACAGGTTCTCGCCGCGCGCCTGCAGGCCGGCCGGATTGACGAAGTCGGTCAGGGTCAGCGCACCCACTTCCACTGACGCCGCGCCGTCGGCCATCTTCACGCTGATGGTGCCGTCGGTACCGATGGTCACCGACTGTGCGCCCTCGGGAATCTGGATGCCCGGCTGCACCGGGTAGCCGCTGTTGGTGACCAGCTCGCTGTCCTGGTTGATCTTGAACGAGCCATCACGGGTGTAGGCCGAGCTGCCGTCGGGCATCTGCACTTCGAAGAAGCCGCGGCCGTTGACCATCACGTCCAGCGCACGGCCGGTCTGCTGCTGGCCACCCTGCTCAAAATTCTTGGCGGTGGCGACCACGCGTACGCCGGTACCCAGCTGCAGGCCGGTCGGCAGCTGGGTCTGCGCCGACGAAGAGCCGCCGGGCTGGCGCACCTGCTGGTACAGCAGGTCCTCGAAGCTGGCACGGTCCTGCTTGAAGCCGGTGGTGTTGGTGTTGGCGAGGTTGTTGGAAACCACCGACATGCGCATCTGCTGCGCATCCAGTCCGGTTTTCGCGATCCACAATGCCTGGTTCATCTTCGGTGTCCTGTCTGGGTAAAGCCGGCCGCGCGATGCGGCCCCTGGTAACGGGTGTGCAAGCGGTGTGCCAGCGCCGCGCCCGGGCGGCGCCGGAATTCCGTCAGCTGCCCAGGCGCAGCAGGCTGTTGGCACTGCGCGCGTTGTCGTCGCCGTGCTTGATCACCTGCACCTGCATTTCGTACTGGCGCTGCAGCTGGATCATCTGCACCAGTGCACCGGCGGCATCGACGTTGCTGCCTTCCAGCTGGCCGCTGTGCACGGCCGTGCCCTGTGCCGGTGCGAACGGCTGCAGTGGGTCGGTGTTGCGGAACAGGCCATCCAGGCCACGCTCGAGGCGCTCGTCCGGCGCCTGTACCACCTTGATCCGGCCGATCTGCGCCATGGTCTGCGGGCCTTCGCCCTGCGGGATGATCGAGAGCGTGCCGTCGGCACCGATTTCCATCGCCTGGTAGGGCGGAATGGCGATCGGGTTGTTGTTGTCATCCAGTACCGGACGGCCGCTGGAGGTCACCAGCTGGCCGTTCGGGGTGACCGACAATGCAGCGCCGCGCGTGTACGCCTCACTGCCGTCGCTGGACTGCACGGCCAGCCAGGTGCCGGTCTGCAGGGACAGATCCAGCGGCTTGCCGGTGATGTGCTGCGAGCCGGGCGTACGGTTGAAGCCGGCGTCGACGTGCAGCGCATCCACCCGCGAGGCAAAGCCCGGGCCCTTGATCGGGAACGCTTCGGTGTTGGCCAGCGCTTCCTTGAAGCCAGGGGTGTCCGAGTTGGCGAGGTTGTGGCTGAGCGTTCCCTGCGCCTGCAGGGAGGCGCGGGCACCGGTCATCGCCACGTAAAGAGCTTTATCCATGCGGGGAGTTCCGTGACAGGGTCAGCAGCTCATCAACGGATGTTGATGACGGTCTGGGTGATCTGGTCCTGCGTGGTGATCATCTGCGCGTTGGCCTGGAAGTTGCGCTGCGCGGTGATCATGTTGACCAGCTGCTCGGTGAGATCGACGGTGGACGCTTCCAGCGAGCCGGCCTGGATCTTGCCGAGGTTGGAGGTGTCCGGCATGCCGGTGCGCGGCGTGCCCGATTCGAAGGTCTCCACCCACAGGTTGTTGCCCTTCGATTCCAGGCCCTGCGTGTTGTTGAAGGTGGTCAGGGCGACCTGGCCCAGTGGCTTGTCGTCGCCGTTGGAATAGCGGGCGTAGACCACGCCGGATTCGGACACGGTCACTTCGTTGAGCTTGCCGGCGGCATAGCCGTCCTGCTGGGTATTGCGCAGGGCGAACTTCTCGCCGTACTGGGTGGAGCCGCTGATGTCCAGCGTCATGTTCAACTGGCCGGCACCGGTGGTCGGGGTGAAGGTGCCGAGGCTGACCTTGCCGTTGGCAGGTGCGACCAGCTTGCCGCTATTGTCGAAGGTGACCGGGGTCGGTGCGCCGGCCGGCTGGCCATCGACGTAATTGCGCACGGTCCATTCGTTGGGGTTGGCGCCCTTGACGAAGTACGAGACCTGGATGTGGCTCACGCCCAGCGAGTCGTACACGGTGATGCCACCGCTGGAGTGGTTGTAGCTGTTCGAATCGGCCGGGTCGAAGGTCGCCACCGTCGGTTGCTTGGCGTTGGCCGGCAGGGTGAAGCCAACCTTCACTTCGCTGGTCTGCTTCGGCGGGCTGTCGGTGGTCAGCAGCTGCAGGTCGACCAGGCGGCCTGCATCGAAGTTGGTGCCATCGGCATTCGGCGCGAACACCTGCAGGCGCGCACCCTGCGGGTTGACCACGTAGCCGGCCGAGTCGGTCTGGAAGTTGCCGGCGCGCGAGTACACGCGCGAACCATTCATGTTCATGGTGAAGAAGCCTTCACCGGAAATGGCCATGTCCAGGCTGCGCCCGGTCTGCTCGTTGTGGCCCTGGATGAACTGCTGGGCGACGTTGGAAACGCGCACGCCCGAGCCGGTCTGGTTCTTCGACAGGCCGTAGCTGGTCGAAGCGAACAGGTCGGCGAACTCCGCGCGCGACTGCTTGAAGCCGGTAGTGTTGACGTTGGCGACGTTGTTGGCGGTGACGCTCAGGTCGGTGTTGGCGGCGTTGATGCCGGACAGCGAGACATTGAAGCCCATGGGATGCTCCTGGTTGATGCGGAAGGTGCGGCTCAGCTGACGCGGAGCACGTAGTCGATCGGGGCCGTGCCCAGGCCCTTGAGGTTCAGGTACAGGCCGTCGGAACCAACGGTCACGCTCTCCACCGGCGCCTGTACGTAGGTGGACAGCTTGGTGCTCTTGCCGGCGGTGTCGACATGGTTGGCGACGATGGAGTACTTGCCCGGCTCCATGCGCTTGCCGTTGGCATCCTTGCCGTCCCACTGGAAGGCGGTTTCGCCGGCAGCCTTGGCTTCCACGCTCAGCGAGGTGACCTTGGCGCCGTTGGCGTCGGTGATGTCCACGGTGATGATGCCGGCCGACGGTGCAGCCACCGTGCCTTCGACATTGCCTTCCTTCTCCAGCACCAGCTTTTCCGACGGCACCAGCACCTGGTGGCCGACCAGCGCAGCGCCACGCAGCACCTGGTCGCTGGCCATCGACTCCTGGAAGCCCTTCACCGTCTTGTTCAGATCGGTGATGCCCTGCACGGTGGACATCTGCGCCATCTGCGCGACCATCTGCGTGTTGTCCATCGGCTTCAGCGGATCCTGGTGCTGCAGCTGCTCGGTCATCAGGCGCAGGAAGTCGGCCTGGTCCAGCGTGTTCTTCTTTTTCGTGGCGTTGCTGTTGGGGGCGTTCAGGCCCAGCGCGGAATAGACGTCCTGGCTGGTCTGGTTGTTGACGGCGGTGGTCATGGCGGTATCCGGTGCTGCGGGCCTCAGCGGCCCATGGTCAGGGTGGCCAGGGCCAGTTCCTTGGCGGTGGTCAACATCTCCACGCCGGCCTGGTAATTGCGCGAGGTCGAGATCAGGTTGACCATCTGCGCCACCGGATCGACATCGGGCTGGTAGATGTAGCCATCGGCGTCGGCCAGCGGGTGGCCTGGCTCGTAGCGCTTGATCGGCGCGGCCTCGCTCTGGGTGATCTCCTTCACCTTCACCGAGGTGATGTTGGGATCGTTCTTGCTGGTGACGGCCTGGAAGATCGGTTCCAGCGGCTTGTACACGGCGTCGGCGGAACCGGCGACGGTGTCGGCATTGGAGAGGTTGGAGGCGATGGTGCTCATGCGCACCGACTGTGCCTGCAGCGCGGAGCCGGCGATGTCGAAGATCGGCAGGTTGCTCATGGCTTATTGCCCCGTGATCGCGGTCAGCATGGAACGCACCTTGCTCTCGACGAAGCTGAGCGAGGCGCGGTATTCCAGTGCGGCGCGGCCATAGGCGGCACGCTCGGCATCGGGGTCGACGGTGTTGCCGTCCAGGCTGGGCTGCACGCCTTCGCGCGCGATCTGGAACGGGTTCAGGCCACTACTGATCTCGTAGTGCTGCTCATGGGTGGTGGCCATCAGGCCATTGGCATCCTGCCCCTGGGCGTGGCGCAGGGCGGCATCGAAGTCCAGGTCCTGGGCCTTGTAGCCGGGAGTGTCGGCATTGCCGAGGTTGCTGGCGATCAGCTTCATCCGCTGTTCGCGCAACGGCATGGCCTGGGCGTGGACGCCCAGGTAGTCGGTAATCAGGTTGCGCACGGTGCACTCCCACGGGAACGTTGCCCGGGAAGCTGCAAGGGGTGTGCCAAATGGAGAGGGGGTCAGATCCCCGCAGGGGCTCTGACCCCGTGGTTGACGCGTTGCGATGCGGGGTCGGAGCCCGTCCCGGGATCCGACCCCTCGGCGGGCCTTACGCCGCCAGCGCCACCTTGCGCAGGCGGTCCAGCACGAAGTCGGCCAGCTCGTGCGGCGAGTACTTGGCGACGAACGCATTGGCGCCGACGCGCTCGACCATGGCGTTGTTGAAGACGCCCGACAGTGAGGTGTGCAGCAGCACGTACAGGCCGGCCAGGCCCGGGTGGCGCCGGATTTCCGTCGTCAGCGTGTAGCCATCCATGGCCGGCATCTCGATGTCCGAGATGACCATGGCATAGCGCTCGGCCGGGTTTTCCCCCGAGGCGTGGACCTGCAGCAGGTGGTCCAGCGCCTGCTTGCCGTCGGAAAGCAGGGTGGCACCCACGCCCAGCTGGTCCAGCACGCTGCGGATCTGCTGGCGGGCCACGCGCGAGTCGTCCACCACCAGCACCTGCAGCTGCGGGCCGTCGGCGGGCATGGCCATTGCCGGGTCGAGTACCGCTTCTCCGCGCACCTGGGCGATATCGGCCAGCACGCTCTCAACGTCGATCACCTGGATCAGCTCGCCCTGGAAGCGGGTCACCGCGGTCAGGTAGCTCGACTCGGCGCCCAGCTCCGGTGGCGGGTGGATGTCTTCCACCGCGATGTTGACGATGCGTTCGACGCCACTGACCAGGAAGCCCTGGATCGAGCGGTTGAATTCGGTGACGACCAGGTAGCCGGGCGAGGTGTCCGCGTCCGGTTCGCGCTCGGGGTGGCCGATCGCCAGGCCCAGGTCCAGTACCGGCACCGAGCGGCCGCGCACGTCGGCCACGCCGGAGAACTGGCTGGGCAGGCCGGGCACCTGGAACAGCTCCGGGCGGCGCAGGACTTCCTGCACCTTGAAGACATTGACGCCAAAAAGCTGACGTCCGCCGAGGCGGAACAGCAGCAGCGCCAGGCGGTTGTGGCCGGCCAGTCGGGTCCGCTGGTCGATCCGGTTGAGCAGGTCATGGGACATGGCTGCTGTATCGGCGTGGTGGGGGCGGAACTTGAGGGCGCTCTGCCGCCCGCGCGGCCCGCACCGCGTTTGTAGAGTCGACTGTCAGTCGACTGCTCTTCGATCCGATCACGGGAAACCCCGCGCTTCGCGCGAAAGTCGACTGGCAGTCGACTCTACCCATCCGGTCGAATCCCCATCCCGGATCCGATCAACGGGACCCGGTCTCTGGCACACCCCTTGCACGCTGCTGGGCCAGATCCCATCGACAGGAGGCGCCATGCGCCGGGTCACATCGCTGTTCGCCATCGCGCTCGCCCTGGCCGCGCCGTGGGCGGGCGCCACGGACTGGCAGCCGGTGGCCAGCATCCGCACTGCGGCGCTGTCGACGCTGCCTGCCGGCAGTGAAGGCGAGGCGCAGGTGGCCGATGCGCTGCGCCTGCCGAAATGCGGCAGCGCGTTGCAGGTGCAGCCCACCGCCAACACCACGGTGGAGGTGAGCTGTCCCGATGCGGGCGGCTGGCGCCTGTTCGTGCCGGTGAAGGTGCGGCGCAACCAGACCGTGCTGGTGCTCAACCGCGGAATCGGCACTGGAGAAACCCTCACGGCCGCCGATATCACCACTGCCCAGCGTGACGCTGCCCGGATTGCCGGCGCGGTGCTGTCCGATCCCAATGCAGCGATCGGCCGCATCGCCCGCCGTCCGTTGCAGGCCGGAGCCCTGCTGTCGAACAACGATCTGGTGGTCCAGCGTCTCATCAAGCGAGGAGACAATGTAGCCCTGGTGTCGCGTCGCGGCTCGGTCGAGGTGCGCATTGCCGGCCGTGCGATGGGTGATGCCGGTGAGAACGAGCGGGTCTCGGTCGAGAACCTGTCCTCGCGGCGGATCGTGCAGGGCACGGTCGACGCCGCAGGTGACGTAATCGTGGCGCGTTGATTTACCGCAAAATATCCCTAAAGATCACGGCCCTGCGGCCGTTATCCCTTGTGAACGGCAACTCCAGGACACCCCATGAGCCAGAAAATCGACGGCAACCTGCAGGTCCCCCAGGCACTGCGCAGCGTGACGACCCCGGCCAGCAAGCCCGGCGTCAGCACCGATGCGGCGGCGCGCCCGGTCGAGGCGGCCGACAGCCTGCGCCTGACCGGCGAGGCCACCAATCTGCAGGCCATCGAGCGTGAGCTGACCACCGCCCCGGCGATCGACGCCCAGCGCGTGGCGGCCGTGCGCGAGTCACTGCAGAACGGCACCTACAAGATCAATCCGGACGCGATCGCATCGCGCATGCTCGATCTGGACCAGCAGCTGCACGGATGACTGCGGCGATGAGCGAGCCGCTGCAGCGCCTCGCCCAGGCCCTGGACGTTGAGCGCCAGGCCCTGGTCGAGCACGACGTGCACGCCCTGATCCGGGCCACCGGCGCCAAGCTGGAAGCGCTGCGTGCGCTGGAAGGCGCGCCGCCGGTGGGCGAGGGCGAACAGCTGCAGGAACTGGCCGAGCGCAACCGCGCCAACGGCGTGCTGCTGTCGCGCCGTCGCCGCGAGGTGAACTGGGCGCTGCGCCAGCTCGGCCGTACCGAAGATGCCTCGGCCTACGATGCCAAGGGCCAGTCGCACACGGTCAGCATCGGCCGGCCACTCGCCGTCGCCTGACGCGACGGCGGTCGCACACCCCCTCCCGGTGGGCTGAAGCCCGCTGCATGACCGCGTATATTGGGCGCCTGTTCGAACGCCCCGAGTCGCCGTGTCCGCTGCCAACGCCCTGGTTACCGCCCCCCTTCCGCCGCAGCCGGTGCTGCAGGCCCTGCTTGAGCGCCTGCGCGAAGGCCTGCTGCTGTTCACTGAAGACGGGCAGGTGGCCCTGGCCAACCCGGCCGCGCAGAACCTGCTGGCCAGTGGCTCGGACGGCGGATTGCCGCCGCCGCAGCGGCTGCGCGAGCTGCTCCCCCCTGATGCACTGGAGCAGGCCCGCCAGCATGGCCACTGGAATGGCAGCCTGCCGCTGGGCGAGGGAGTGGTCATCGCCCACCTGTACCACCATGGTCCGGTCGGCGAAGGGCATTTCCTTGCGTTGTTCCGCCACATCGAAGGGCAGGAAGACTACGAGCGCGAACTGCAGCAGCGCCACGCCGAGCTGCGCCAGGCCTACCTGCGCCTCAATGGCACCCAGGAAAAGCTGCTGCAGTCGGAGAAGATGGCCTCGATCGGCCAGCTCGCCGCCGGCGTCGCGCACGAGATCAACAACCCGATCGGTTACGTGCACTCCAACCTGGGCAGCCTGCAGGAGTACCTGCGCAGCCTGTTCACCGTGATCGAAGCCTACGAGCGCGCCCTGCGCGCGCCGGACCCGAAGGCACTGATTCCGGAAATCGATGACATCCGTGACCGCCTGGACATCGACTTCATCAGCCGCGACCTGCCGCAGCTGATGGCGGAATCGCGCGAAGGCATCGAGCGCGTTACCCGCATCGTGCGCGACCTGAAGGACTTCTCGTATTCCGGTCGCGACGAATCGTGGAAGCTGGTCGACCTGCACGCGGGCCTGGAATCGACCATCAACATCATCTGGAACGAACTCAAGTACAAGGTCACCCTGGTACGCGAATTCGGCCAGTTGCCGCTGGTGGAGTGCCTGCCGTCGGAGTTGAACCAGGTCTACATGAACCTGCTGCTCAACGCTGGTCATGCCATCGCCGAGCGCGGCACGATCACCGTGCGCACCGGCGTTGATGGCGATCACGTGTGGGTTGAATTCGAAGACACCGGCGGCGGCATCTCGCCGGAACTGCGCCAGCGCATTTTCGATCCGTTCTTCACCACCAAGCCGGTCGGCAGTGGCACCGGTCTGGGCCTGTCGATCTCCTACAGCATCATCAACAAGCATCACGGCCGCATCGACCTGGACAGCACCCCGGGCGTGGGCTCGCGCTTCCGCGTGGTGCTGCCGGTGAAGCAGCCGCGCTGACCGCTTCCGAAGTGGAACCGGACACCCAGAGCAGCCGGCCAGCGGCCGGCTCTACCGGGGCCCATCGATGGTAGTGCCGGCCGCTGGCCGGCAACCTCATTGAAACCGGACACCCAGGGCAGCCGGCCAGCGGCCGGCTCTACCGGGGCCTATCGATGGTAGTGCCGGCCGCTGGCCGGCAACCTCATTGAAACCGGACACCCAGGGCAGCCAGCCAGCGGCCGGCTCTACCGGGGCCTATCGATGGTAGTGCCGGCCGCTGGCCGGCAACCTCATTGAAGCCGGGCACCCAAGGCAGCCGGCCAGCGGCCGGCTCTACCCGATCATCACCGCAGCGGCCGATCCTCGCCACCATCCCCGGTTTCCACCGGTGCCGGGCCGGCATTGCTACGGCGCTGTTCTTCGTACGTGCGGAATGCCTGGTGGATGTGCTTGCGCAGCTCGTCGTCGTTCCACGGCTTGGTCAGGAAGCGATAGATCGCGCCGCGGTTGATCGCATCGGTCACCGTGTTCAGATCGGTGTAGCCCGACAGCACCAGGCGGATCGTATCCGGGTACAGCATCTTCACCCGGCCCAGGAACTCGGTGCCGCTCATATCACTCATGCGCTGGTCGGACAGGATCACCTGCACGTCGTTGATCGCCAGCAGATCAAAGGCGTCACGCACGTTGCCAGCGGCCAGGATGCGGTAGCCGTCGCGGCGGAACAGGCGCACCAGCGAGCGCAGCACGTTCTCCTCGTCATCCAGCAGCAGCAACGTGCGGTCCGGGCGCGTTTCGGCGAAGGCTTCCGGGCGCAGGTAGCGGCGGCGCAGGGTCATGCCGGCGGCATCGGCCGACATCGGCTCGCCGAACAGGTAGCCCTGGAACACATCGCAGTCGTTGCGGCGCAGGAAGCCCAGCTGGGCCTGCGATTCCACGCCGTTGGCAATCACGGTCATGCCCAGCTGGTGGCCCATGGCAATGATCGCGCGGGCAATGGCTGCTTCGCGATTGCCAGCCGGTGCGCTCTTGATGAAGCTGCGGTCGATCTTCAGCTTGTCCACCGGATAGCGCACCAGCGCGCTGAGGCTGGAATCGCCGGTGCCGAAGTTGTCCAGGCTCAGGCTGATGCCTTCGTTGCGCAGGTTGGCCAGCGTTTCATGGACGAAATTGACGTTGTTGGTCAGCGCGCTCTCGTTGATCTCCAGCGTCAGCATGTGCGCCGGCACGCCCGCGGCCTGCAGCAGGGACATCACCTCGGCGAAGAAGTTCGGCCGCAGCAGCTGCAGGGTGGACACGTTCACCGCGATGGTGAAGTCATCAAAGCCCTGGTCGCGCCACAACCGCGCCTGCTTCAATGCGCCTTCCAGCACCCAGGTGCCGATCTGCACGATGATGCCCAGGCGCTCGGCGGTGCGCATGAAGCGCTCCGGCACCAGCATGCCCAGGGTCGGCGACTGCCAGCGCAGCAGCGCTTCCATGCCGACCACGTGGCCGTCGCGGGCGCTCACCAGCGGCTGGTAACGCAGCTTCAGCTCGCCATTGGGAATGGCATCGACGATCTGGCGCGCGATGATGCTCTCGCTGTGCGCGCTCGGCGGGGTATCCACGGCATGGATGCGCACGGCATTGCCGCCTTCGCGGGCGGCCTGGTACAGCGCATCTTCGGCATGGTCGAGCAGGCGCGAGGCGCTGCTGGCATGTTCCGGGCACAGGCTCACGCCCAGCTTGCCGGTCATGAACAGCGTGTATGGAAGCACCGACAGCGGCAGTTCCATCTGCTGGCGGATCTCTTCAGCGAAGTCCTCCGGCAGCGGCAGGTCCGCGGTGCGGGGCACCGCGATCAGGAACTCGTCGCTGCCATGCCGCCACAGCTTGCCACGCCCGCGCAGGTAGGACTGCAGGCGCTGCGCCACCAGTACCAGCGCCTGATCGCCCACTTCGGCACTCATGTTCTCGTTGACCGATGCGAAGTGGTCGATGTCCACGTGCATCAGCATCAGCGCAATGCCGCCGGAGGCCGCCTCGGCAACCATCGCCTGCAGCTCGGGGTTGCCGGCGCCAAGGCGGTCGGGGGCATCATCGATGCTGACCGGGGGCAGGTTGGGATTCCACATAGGCTCAGTATTCCGGTGAATCGACGGCGGCCATGCTGGTCGCCTGGTAGGGGAGGTGGACGTCGATCAGGGTGCCCTCGCCATGCGCGGATTCGATCCGCACGTGGCCACCGACGCTCTGCGCGCGCTCGCGCATCACGATCAGGCCGAGGCCGCGCGGGCCGTCCGGATCGAAGCCTTCACCATCATCGCGGATCTGCAGGTGCAGGCCACGCTGGCTGACGTCGCGCAGCTGCAGCAGGACCTGGCTGGCGCGCGCATGGCGCAGCGCATTGGTCAGGCTTTCCTGTGCGATGCGGAAGCAGGCTTGTTCGATGCTGTTGTCGGGGCGGTGCGGCAGCGGCTCGATCTCGGCCAGCAGCTCCACCGGCGAAGAGCGGAACAGCACCCGCGCCTGCCAGCTCAGCGCCGCCTCCAGGCCCAGTGCATCCAGCTGCGGCGGGCGCAGCAGGGTGGAGATGTCGCGCAGCTTGGCCACGGTGGTGTCGGCCAGGCTGACGATCTGCGCCAGGTCCTCGCCACGACGCTTCGGATCGTCCTCATCCTGCGCCGCATGCGCCGACAGCTTGATCGCGGTAATGGCCTGGCCGATGTCATCGTGCAGGTCGCGCGAGATCGCGCGACGCTCGTCCTCCTGCAGCGAGAACAGCCGCCCGGCCATCGCCTGCAGCTCGCGATTGCTGGTTTCCAGCGCCCTGCGGGTGCGTTCGGAATCGCTCAGGTCGCGTACGATCAGCAGCTTGCAGTCACGACCGCCGTAGCGCACTTCGCCCACCGCCAGGCCGGCATGGAAGCTGCGGCCGTCCGCACGCTGCATGGCCACCACGCTGCTGTGGCCCGGCCCCAGGTGGGGCTGGCCGGCGCGCAGCTGGCTGCGCCCCCGTGGCAGGTCGGCGGCAGCGACCAGTGCCGACAGCGGCTCGCCCAGCAGGGTGTGGCTGCCGTAGCCGAACAGGCCGGCGGCCCAGGCGTTGGCGTACAGCACGTGCTCGTCGGAGAGGATCACCACGCCGTCGGGCAGTACCCGCACCAGCTCGCGGAACTGTTCCTCGCGCTCGCGCAGCAGGCGCCGCGACTGCTCGCGCTCGGTCACGTCCTGCAGCGTCCCCAGCACGCGGCTGCGGCCGGCTTCGTCGATACCGCTGGCCGCCCGCAGGTGCACCATCAATGCACGGCCGTCCATCGACAGCAGCGGCAGCAGCACGTCCACCTGTACCGGCTCGCCGGAGCACAGTTCGGCCAGCAGCTGTTCGGTCTGGGTGGCGGTGGCCGGGTCGGCCGGCACCAGCA
Organism: Stenotrophomonas sp. YJH_SMC_82; assembly: GCF_059368875.1. Taxonomy (NCBI): domain Bacteria; kingdom Pseudomonadati; phylum Pseudomonadota; class Gammaproteobacteria; order Lysobacterales; family Lysobacteraceae; genus Stenotrophomonas; species Stenotrophomonas sp. YJH_SMC_82. Next base: position 558,687 of record NZ_JCAFSE010000003.1, on the reverse strand, counting down.
GCTCATCGAAGCGGTGCCAGCGCCGGGCCTCGGGCGGGCGGCGGCCGAGCAGGCGATAGACCTGGTTGGAATAGCGGCCCAGCCCGGTGGACGGGTCCAGTTCCCAGGCGCCGATGCGGGCCAGCTCATGGGCTTCCTCCACCCGGGCCAACGCCTGGTCGCGGCGCAGCTGGGCCAGATCCTCGGCGGTGCGGTCGATGGCGATCAGCAGGCGGGCGTTGTGGCCGTCGTAGCTGATGGCGTTGGAGCGCAGCTCCATCTGCCGCAGCGCGCCATCGCGCAGCTGCAGCTGAGCGCGCAGGATGCACAGCTCCTCGGGCGCCTCGCGGATCGCCTCCAGCTTGGTCTGCAGGGCCTGATCCTGGCCCGGCGGCCACAAGGCGTCGATGGTCTGTTCCAGCAGCTCGTCGCGGTCCCAGCCGAAGGCGCTGCAGGCGGCGGGGTTGGCATCGAGGATCGCCAGCGTGTCCAGGTCGTAGACGAGGATCGGCCCGGGGTTGCCCTCGAACATCTGCCGCAGGCGCAGCTCGGAGGCCTGCTGGCGCGCATGGGTATGCAGCACGTGTTCGGCCAGCGGGCGCAGCAGCAGATAGAGCAGGCCCGCGCTGGCCAGCGCGAAGAACGAGCCCTTCAGGCCCTGCCACAGGGCCGCCTGCTGCGGATCGGGCACCAGCGCCTGCACCACGCTGTCGGTGGAGATCATCCAGGCCAGCGCCATCACCAGGTAGCTCAGCACCACCCGGCGCCGGTCACGGCTCAGCGCCTGCGCCATCCGCGGGTCGGGAACTGGGGCGTTGCCGGTCGGTTCTGCGGGCATGGACGGGGCGGGTGACAGGGGCGCCGGTCATCTTACCCCGCAGCGTGCCGTGACCACTCAATTATCCGCCGCAGGCGCCGTTAACCACTGCGTGCCCCGCTGACGGGCGTGTCATCCGGAGCAAGATCGCGTGGACCAAGGGATCATCGCCAGCCTGCTGCAGCACCCGCTTGCGTCGGCGCTGGTCATCGTCGACCGTGCCGGGCGCCCGCTGGCGGCCAATCCGGCCGCGCGCGAGCATGGCCTGCCGGCCACCGTGGCGGCCTATGCGCCGATGCTGGAAGATCTGCGCCTGATGGCCGCCGATGGTGGCATCGTTGCCTGCACGCTGCCGGGCGGCCCGCGGGGGCACTACGACGGTCACCTGCGTGCGGTGCACGACGGTGCCGGCAACCTGCTGGCGTTCACCCTGAGCATTCCCGAGCCGGTGCCGGTCGATGCGGGCGGGCGCTGGGAGCTGGCACTGGACAGCGCCGGCCACAGCCTGTGGGACTGGGACATCCCCAGTGACCGGGTGGCGCGCACGCCGGCGCTGGGCGACGAGACCGCCACTGAATTGCTGTCTCGCGTGCACGGCGAGGACATCGCCCAGGTGCGCGCCGCGCTCGACGAGCACCTGCGCGGGCACAGCGAGCAGTACAGCGCACAGTTCCGTTTCCGCCAGGCCGATGGCCAGTGGCGTTGGGTGCTCGATCGCGGCCGCGTGGTCGCTCGCACCGCCGATGGCCAGCCCCTGCGCATGGTCGGCACGCATACCGATATCGAGCAGCAGAAGCAGCTCGAATCGCTGCTGCAGGAACAGCAGCTGCACCTGAGCGAGGCCCAGCGCATCGCCAGCATGGGCAGCTGGTCGTTTGATCCCAACAGCGGGCATTTCTGGTGGTCGCCGGAACTGCGTTCGCTGCTGGCCCTGGAGCAGGGCGCCGTTCCGGGCCAGCGGCGTTGGCTGAAGCAGCTGCATCCACGCTCCCGCGGCGCGCTGCGCGCGGCATGGCGGCGGTTGTGGCGCGATGGCCGCGCTGCCAACCTCGAGCTGGAGCTGACCCGCGGCCATGAGCCTTCGCAGCACCTGCGGCTATGGATGCAGCCGCTGCTGGACATGGACGGGCAACCCAAGCGCCTGCTCGGCCAGGTACAGAACATCACCGAACAGCACCAGACCGATGCGTTGATCCGCTGGCGCACCGAACTGCTGAACCGGGTCTCCGCGCTGGGCCGCATCGGCGGCTGCGAGATCGAAGTGCAGACCCGCAGCATGCAATGGACCGAGGAGTGCTACCGCATCCATGGCCTGCGCAAGGAACCGATCACCCTCGACCAGGCGCTGGCGCTGTACACGGAGGACTCGCGCAACGCGTTCGAGGCGGCGCTCGCCCGTATCGCCAACGGCGGCCTGCCCGAGCAGCTGGACCTGTGCTTCTACCGCCAGTCCGGCCTGCGCGTCTGGGTGCAGGTGCTGATCGAACTGGACCGCCGTGACGGCCTGCCGCCGCGGTTCGTTGTCCTGTTCCGTGACATCACCCGCGAGCGCGAAGCCAACGAACGCATCGAACTGCTGGCCCACTACGACCTGCTGACCGGCCTGCCCAATCGCGTACTGCTCGGCGAACAGACCGCCGAAGCCATCGAGGAAGCACGCGACCGCGGTACCTCGCTGGCCATGCTGTTCATCGACCTGGACGGCTTCAAGACCATCAACGACAGCTTCGGCCACGCCACCGGCGATGCGCTGCTGAAGGCCGCAGCCACCCGCCTGCACCAGAACCTGCGCAACAACGACCTGTTCGGCCGCTTCAGTGGCGATGAGTTCATCGTGGTGCTGCGCGACCTGGCCGAGCCGGAAGATGCCGGTCATGTCGCCCGCAAGCTGATTGCCTCGCTGGCTGAGCCGCTGCGCCGTGGCGAGACCACGTTGAAAGTCGGCGCCAGCGTCGGCATCGCGATGCTGGGCGATGCGCAGACCGATTTCGACTCACTGCTGCGCGCGGCCGACGCCGCGATGTATGCGGCCAAGGAAGCCGGGCGCAACACCTACCAGTACTACAGCCAGGACGCCCTGGCCCGCATCCAGCGCCGGCTGGACGTCGAGCATGCCCTGCATGGGGCGATCGAGCGCGACGAGTTCAGCCTGGCCTACCAGCCGCTGCTGCACGCCCACCACGGCGAGCCACCGGCGATCGAGGCACTGTTGCGCTGGCACCGCCCCGGCATCGGCTACTGCAGCCCGGCCGAGTTCATTCCCATTGCCGAAAAGTGCGGCGAGATCGTGCGCATCGGCGACTGGGTGCTGAACGAGGCCTGCCGCCAGGCGACCGCCTGGGACCGTGCCGGACTGCACTTTGATCGCATCGCGGTCAACGTGTCGGCGGTGCAGCTGCGTGATCGCGGCTTCGCCGAGCGCGTGATCGAGATCTGCCATGCCCATGGCTGGCCGCCGCAACGGCTGGAACTGGAGCTGACCGAGTCGGCGCTGATCCGTGATACCGACATCCTGCGCCATTGCTTCGACGTGCTGGAACGGCACGGCGTGCCGCTGGCGGTGGATGACTTCGGCACCGGCTTCTCCAACCTCAATTACCTCAATCGCTTCCCGGTGGGGCGCCTGAAGATCGACCGCAGTTTCGTGCAGGGCATGCTGCATGATTCGGGCACGGCCGAAGTCACCCAGGCCATCGTCCACCTGGGCCACGCGCTGGGCATGAAGGTGGTGGCCGAAGGCGTGGAAACCCACCAGGAAGAAGACATGCTGCGCCGCCAGGGCTGCGACGAGATCCAGGGCTACCTGTACTCGCGCCCGCTCAGCCCGCGTGATCTGGCGCAGTGGCTGCGCCAGCAGCGCCCGGCGCCGATGCGCACCGACGCCAGCGGCGAAGCGGTGCTGGTGCGCTGAGGGTCTGCGCTGGCGGATGCCGGCGCGGTGTGGCCTGACTCTGGTGCGCCCAGCTCTGGTGGGTGCCGACCGTTGGCCGGCACGGATGCCCTGGCGCTCGCGATCATCCACGCATGGCGTGGAACTACCTGGGAAACTCCGCCTTCAACTGCATGCGCAGGGCCTCGACGATGGCCGCATAGCGCCGCTTCTGGACCAGATAGCTGGCCAGGAACAGCGGCAGCACCAGCAGCATCGGTGCCACCATCGGGCGCATCGCCACCAGTGGCAACAGCAGCAGCGACAGGATTGCCACGAACCAGCTGCACAGGCCGATCACCCGCACCTCGTGCCGTCGCGCGTTGAGAACGATGCGTCCACGCATCACCGGGAAGTAGCGCAGGCCGAAGCTCGGTGCGAAGCTCTCGCGGAACGCCATGCTGCCATCGGGCAGCGCATGGAAGGCCAGTTGCAGCCATCTGTCCTGCGGCAGGTCACGTTCCAGGCTGCCCAGCGAAAGCCGGGCCTGCATGGCCGGTGACGCCGCGATGCGTTCGTTGAACAGGGTGATGCCCCAGCTGAAATAGCCGGCCACCCAGGCCATCAGAAGGACGGCTTCGATGAGGAGCACTGGGATCAGGGCGATGGCCATCGGTCTTCCATGAATGGGACCGGTGGATCATGCCATGCGGGACGGCCCATCCACGCAGGACGTGGATCTACTTCAGGGCTTCGCCATCCAGGCCCAGGTCCCATGCCAGGCCCAGCAGTTCATCGTCGGCTCGGGAGGGGGTGGGGCGCGCATCGGCCAGCTGCTGCATTTCGAGCAGTTCCTCGCGGGCCACGTCTTCCAGCCGCTGCAGCTGCTCACGCACGCTCGCGTTGCGCGGGCGCTCGGTGTCGGTGAGGGCGGGCAGGGCGCGGATCAGGGTCATGGTGCGCGTACAGGATGCATCCAATGGCAGGTTACAGGCAAAGGCCCCGGACGAACCGGGGCCTTGCGGGCTGCCGGCGAGGGCAGCGGACATCAGGATCAGAACAGCTCGACGGTGCCGGCGCCCATGCTCTGCTGGGCGACGGGCTTGTGCGGCGGGCGTTCCCATTCGCTGCGCAGCTCGCGCAGGCGATTGCCGGTGCGCTGCAGGGCGCTGGCGATCTCTTCGTCGAACACGCCGCCATTGCGGTGCAGCAGTTCCTGCAGGGCCACCGCTTCGCGGTTGATCGCGGTCAGGCGGTCCAGGTGGGTGTGCACACCGCCCAGCGCCTGGGTGGCGATGTCTTCGAACTGCAGGGCACGCACGGCTTCGGCCACGCTGCCATCGATCGCACGGGCGCACTCGGACACTTCGCGCATGCCGTCGCCCAGCGAGGCGTTGATCTGCGCGACGTTGTCGAGCATCGCTGCTGCTTCCTGGCGGGCTTCGCGGGAGCGGTCCATATCGCGCGAGGCCATGTGCGAAACCGTCTCGCGCACCTTGGCGATGGCGTCCTTGGAGCTGTGCGCCAGCTTGCGGATCTGCTCGTTGAAGGTGGTCGAGCGCTCGGACAGGTTGCGCACTTCGTCGGCGACCACGGCGAAGCCACGACCGGCTTCACCGGCGCGCGCCGCTTCGATGGCCGCGTTCAGCGCCAGAAGGTTGGTCTGGTCGGCGATCGACTTGACGTCTTCCAGCAGCGCGAAGATGCCATCCAGGTGCTGCGCCATCTGGTCGATGTGCTGCACGGTGGTGCTGCTCTGGCCGCTCACCTGTTCCAGCGCTTCCACCAGCTGTTCCATGCGATGGCTGGCGTGCTGGGCGAAACGGGCAACGTCGAGGCCGGCATTGCCTTCATCACCGGCGCGGTCGACGATGCGCGACAGGGCCTGGCTCTGCTGGCGCGACTTGCGGTTCATGGCATCGAAGCTGCCGCCCAGGCTGGAGACGGCCTGGCGGATCAGGTCACGGGCGCGTTCCACTTCGCCACGCGAACCGTCGATCTCGTTGCCGACGAAGTTGCGCAGCTCGGTCAGCAGCTGGTCCTGTTCGCGCAGGACACGGGCGTGCTCGGGGGAACGATGTGCCTGTGCGCGGGTGGTCCACCACGCAAAGCCGAGCCAGCTCAGCGTCATCGTGGTCAGGATCGCCCAGCGCAGGGCGGCCGGCCATTCGAAACCGATGGCGAAGGGGAGCAGCAGGGTCAGAGCCAGGGGGGCGGCCAGACGGATGAAAATGCGTGAGTACATGGACGTTCTCGGGAGGTGCACGGAGGATGTATCGGCCGTACCCCCTTTCTCTTTAACGTCGATGTGCCTCGAAGTGCATTCTGAATGCGCCGGTTTTCCGGCGCCTTGGCGGCCTCGGGGTCAGAGCCCTTTCCGTGCCGGAAAGGGATCCGACCCCTTGGGCAGGCGCAACGGGGTCGGATCCCTTTTCCATGGAAAAGGGCTCTGACCCCACACCCTCAGGCCAGCAGGCGGTCCACGGCCTCGATCATCGCCTTGCGGCTGAACAGGAAGTCCCAGTAGCTGCCGCCCAGCTGGCGCCACAACACCGCCGAACGCACCGCGGCCAGCAGCAGGGCACGGATCTCCGCCACCACGCCGGCCTGGCCCAGGTAGTGCGGGTTGCCCTGCACCATCACCCGCGGTTTCAGGTGGCTGATGGTGTCGGCATACAGGCCGCCCAGGTTGGCCAGTACGTCCGGGTGGCCACTGTCGCCCAGTTCGGTGGCCTGGCGCTGGGCGCGCTCGATGCCCGAGGCGACCTTGTTCACGGTCGCCCCATCCTGCACGAAGCGGCGCTCCAGCTGCAGCACCGACAGGGCCAGCTTGGGCAGCATCGGGTCCTGGCCCTGGCTGCGGAAGTAGTTGTGCAGCAGGCGCAGGCCGGACTTCAGTGCATGACGGTCACCGAACACCGCCTGCGGCGAGGACGCATCCACGCGGAACACGCTGTCCACGGCGGTGCGCACGGCGGCGGCGTCGGAATGGCCGGTATCGGCGATGCGGCGCACCTGCTGCAGGGCCTGGGCAATGCCGGCCAAGGCCAGGACGCGGTCGTCGACAGTGAAACTCATGCAGCGATTACCTCAAAAGGGGAGGGGGTGGTGCGCAGGCGTTGTTCCAGCGGCGCATCGGTGGCGGCGATCACCGCGCCGCCCAGGCACACATCACCGTCATACAGCACCAGCGATTGACCGGGGGTAACGGCACGCTGCGGGCGCGCAAAGGTGACCAGCACGCTGCCATCGTCCAGCACCTGGACCGTACACGGCTCGTCGGGCTGGCGGTAGCGGGTCTGGGCGGTGCATTCGAAGCGCCGTGCCGGCGGTGAGCCGGCGATCCAGTGCGCGGTTTCCGAACGCAGGCGGTCGGACAGCATCCACTTGCTGTCGCGGTCCTGGTCCACGTACAGCACGTTGCTGGCCACATCCTTGCCAACCACGTACCACGGCGCGGCCGGGCGGCCACGCACGCCGCCGATGTTCAGGCCCTCGCGCTGGCCCAGGGTGAAATAAAACACGCCCGGGTGTTCGGCAATCACGCTGCCGTCGGCCGGGTCGAGGATCTGGCCGGGCTTGGCCGGCAGGTAGCGGCCGAGGAATTCGCGGAAGTCGCGCTCGCCGATGAAACAGATGCCGGTGGAGTCCTTCTTGGCGTGGGTCGGCAGGCCGACGTCGCGCGCGATCCGGCGCAGGTCGCTCTTTTCCAGGTCGCCGATCGGGAACAGGGTGGCTGCCAGCTGTTCCTGGCCCAGTTGATGCAGGAAGTAGCTCTGGTCCTTGGATCGATCGGCGCCGCGCAGCAGCAGCCACTGGTGGCCGCGCTGGGTCACCCGTGCGTAATGGCCGGTGGCGATGCGCTCGGCGCCCAGCTCGCGGGCGGCGTCCAGGAAATGCTTGAACTTCACTTCACGGTTGCACAGCACGTCCGGGTTCGGGGTGCGGCCGGCCGCGTACTCGGCCAGGAAGTGCTCGAACACGCCCTGCCAGTACTCGCTGGAGAAGTCGCGGAAGTGGAACGGGATGCCCAGCAGGCCGCACACGGCCACCGCGTCGCGACGGTCATCCTCGGCACGGCAATCACCGCTGCCATCGTCGGCCCAGTTCTGCATGAACAGGCCGGCCACGGCCTCGCCCTGCTGTACCAGGCGCCAGGCGGCGACCGAGGAATCGACGCCGCCGGAGACGCCCACCATCACACGCGGAGTGCTCATGCGACCTCCCGGACCAGCGAAAGCGGGTGGCGCTGGCCACCCAGGTAATCCGCCACCACCTGCCACACCAGCGGGCTGCGCTGGCGCTCGCCGGCGGCCTGCAGCTCGGCCGGGGTCAGCCACAGCGCGCGGTCGATGCCGGTGTCCAGCGGCTGCGCCGGATCGTGCGAAACCGGGCGCGCCGCGTAGCAGAAGCGCAGGAAGGCCGTGCCGTCGCCGGCAGTCCACTGGTAGCAGCCAATGAAGTGGGTCAGCTGCACCGTCCAGCCGGTTTCCTCGCGGGTCTCGCGCAGGGCGGCCTCGGCCAGGCTTTCGCCCGGCTCGAGGTGGCCGGCCGGCTGGTTCAGCACCTGGCGGCCGTCAATGGTCTCCTCGACCAGCAGCACGCGGCCGCCGTCGATCACCACGGTGGCAACGGTGGCGTGCGGTGCCCAGCGCGGGTCCGGCGTGGCGTTCAACTCAGAACTCGTCCTTCTTGGTCAGTTCCAGCTCCATCGCGTCGGCGGTGCGGATGGCCGCATCGATGGCGTCGCTGAGCTGGTCGGCGGTGGCATCGGCGTCGATCTTCACCACGAACATGGCAGTGGTGTCCTGCTTTACCCAGCCGCCCATCTTGGCGTCCTGCGAATCTTCCAGCAGGCGGTTGGCCACGGCCACCGGGAACTGCTTGGTCTTAGCGCTGTAGGCCGGCGACCAGATCTCGCGGATGTTGTGGCTGCCGAAGTCTTCCACCGCCGAGCGCACGTAGACCATCTGGGTGCGGTCACCCTCGACGTCGAAGACCATGCGGTAGTCGCCATCCTCGTCGACCTCGTAGGTGTAACCCAGCTTGTCCAGGTGGCGGGCCACGGACTTGTCGGCCTGGGGCGCGGCGGTGGCAGCACCGGCAGCGGCCAGGGTGATCAGCAGGGCGGGCAGAAGGGTCCTTTTCATGAAGATCCTGTGAAGCAGTGTTGAAAGAAGCTGCAATTGTGACGTTGGGCGTGCGTGCCGTCCAATCTGCGGCGGGCCGACGCAGGCGCGGTGCAACCTCTATAATGGATGGATGCCCCATGAGTCCTCCCCCGATTCCCATCACGAGCACGGCGTTGCCGTGGAGCCCGCGCGCCCGGAAGTGGCGCCGCCGCCGTTCTACCAGGTGATGCTGCTCAACGACGACTACACCCCGATGGATTTCGTGGTGGATGTACTGCAGCAGTTCTTCAGCATGGACCTGGACAAGGCCACGCAGGTGATGCTGCACGTCCATACCCGCGGCCGCGGGGTCTGCGGCGTGTTCACCCGCGAGGTCGCCGAGACCAAGGTTGCCCAGGTCAACGAGTATTCGCGGATGAACCAGCACCCGCTGCTGTGCACGATGGAAAAGGCCTGACCGGCTGCCGATCCTCGTCCGGGTACATCGACTCCGGACACGGCGTGCCCACCAAGGTGGGCACCTACCAAGGCAGAAACCTGTAGAGCCGAGCCCATGCTCGGCTGCTTTTCGTCCCGGCGCAATGATCCCGGATGGAGTGCGCCCACCACGCGCGGAGGTCACGCCTCCGCCAACGCCTCCAGCGCCATGCGTGCCACTGCCTCGTCGACCTCGGCGGGGTCGCCGTCGCCCCGGAACCACACCGCTGACAGCCCCGCGCTGGCCGCGATCCAGCGCAGCAGGCGCGTGCGTTCCAGCCCAGCCAGCGCGCTGACCTGTTCCAGCCGGGCGGCAAACCGCTCGGGCCGGGTGGCCACATGGATGCCCGGGCCACAGAGGTCCGGGTTGCTGAACATTGTCGTGTAGTCGAACGCGCGGTCGCCCAGCAGCCGCTTCGGGTCGATCGCCAGCCAGCCACGCGCGCCGAAATCCAGCACGTTGTCGTGGTGCAGGTCGCCGTGCAGCGGCCGGATCTCGTGTTCTTCCCGCAACACCCGCTCCGCCAGTGATCTGCACTGTTCCAGCAGTGGCGGCAGCGCGGCCCTTGGCTGCAGCAGGTCGGCGAACCATGTACGCAGGCAGACCAGTTCCGCTGGCGGCGCGCTCCGTGGCCGGTGCAGCTGCCGCAGGACCTGGCACAGGATCGTGGTACAGGCATCATCGTCGCCCTCGATCGAACGTTGCCGCAGCGAATCGCCGTCTGCACGCTCGATCAGGATCGCCGGCCCCTCGTGGGCCAGCAGGCGGGCGGCACCATCGCCGTCCCACCAGCGCAGCAGGCGATGGCCGTTCTGCTCCTCGGTTTCGCTGCTGACCTTCAGCATCGCCGGTTCGCCGTCGGCGGTCAGCACCGGCCAGAGCTGGGCGTGGGGCGTCTCGATGGCCGCGCCATCACGCCGCAATCGCCAGCGGCTCAGGTAGGGTTCGCTCATGCTGGGTGGGCTGTCCTGGAGTGAATGAAGATCAAGCGATCTGCACTGCTAACGCCATCTGAACGCAGCAATCCGCTAGGGTGATGGAAATCGCGTAGTCAGGCCGCATATTGTCCCCATCTGCCGCCGGAGTAATCCATGTTCAGCAAAGACCTCGAACACACCATCGGCCAGTGCTACAAGCGCGCCCGTGAGGCCCGGCATGAATTCATGACGGTCGAACACCTGCTGTTGGCACTGCTCGACAACCCGTCCGCCCAGGCCGTACTGAAGGCCTGTGGTGCCGACGCCGAACGCCTGCGCCAGGAGCTGGAGCAGGCCATCGAGGCTTCCGTGTCCCGCCTGGCCGAAGATGACGGCCGTGATACCCAGCCGACCCTGGGCTTCCAGCGCGTGCTGCAGCGGGCCGTGTACCACGTGCAGTCCTCGGGCAAGAAGGAGGTCACCGGCGCCAACGTGCTGGTCGCCATCTTCGGCGAAAAGGACTCCCATGCCGTCTATTACCTCAACCAGCAGGACGTGACCCGTCTGGACGTGGTCAATTACCTGTCCCATGGCATCGCCAAGCTGGGCGAGGAAGGCGAGCAGCCGTCCTCCTCCTCCGAGGGCGAAGGCCGCATCGAAGGCGGGGAGGGCGAGCCGAAGGGTGATGCCCTGACCGAGTTCGCCAGCAACCTCAACGAACAGGCGCGGTCGGGCCGCATCGATCCGCTGGTCGGCCGTGCCGACGAGATCGAGCGCACCATCCAGGTCCTGTGCCGCCGCCGCAAGAACAACCCGCTGTACGTGGGCGAGGCCGGCGTGGGCAAGACCGCGATTGCCGAGGGCCTGGCCCGCCGCATCGTCGAGGGCTCGGTGCCCGACGTGCTGGCCGACGCGGTGATCTACTCACTCGACCTGGGCGCGCTGGTGGCCGGCACCAAGTACCGCGGCGACTTCGAGAAGCGCCTGAAGAGCGTGCTGACCGCACTGAAGAAGGTCCCCAATGCGGTGCTGTTCATCGACGAGATCCATACCATCATCGGTGCCGGTTCGGCCTCGGGTGGCACCATGGATGCGTCCAACCTGATCAAGCCGGCGCTGGCCTCCGGCGAGCTGCGCTGCATCGGCTCGACCACCTTCCAGGAGTACCGCGGCATCTTCGAGAAGGACCGGGCGCTGGCCCGCCGCTTCCAGAAGATCGACATCGTCGAGCCGACCGTGGGCGAGACCTACGAGATCCTGCAGGGCCTGAAGTCCAAGTACGAGCTGCACCACGGCGTGACCTATTCGGACGAAGCGCTGCAGGCGGCGGTGGATCTGTCGGTGAAGCACATCGGCGACCGCCTGCTTCCGGACAAGGCCATCGACGTGATCGACGAGGCCGGTGCCCGCCAGCGGCTGCTGCCGGAAGGCCAGCGCAAGGAGCTGATCGACGTCGAGGAAGTGGAGGCGATCGTGGCCAAGATGGCGCGCATCCCGACCAAGCAGGTCAGTGCCACCGACAAGGACGTGCTGCAGCACCTGGAGCGCAACCTGAAGATGGTGATCTTCGGCCAGGACCCGGCCATCGAGACGCTGTCCTCGGCGATCAAGCTGGCCCGCTCGGGCCTGGGCAATCCGGAAAAGCCGATCGGCAACTTCCTGTTCGCCGGCCCGACCGGTGTCGGCAAGACCGAGGTGACCAAGCAGCTGGCGCTGCAGCTGGGCATCGAGCTGGTCCGCTTCGACATGTCCGAGTACATGGAGCCGCATTCGATCAGCCGCCTGATCGGTGCCCCTCCGGGCTATGTCGGCTTCGACCAGGGCGGCCTGCTGACCGAAAAGATCGTCAAGACGCCGCACTGCGTGCTGCTGCTGGACGAAATCGAAAAGGCGCACCCGGATATCTTCAACATCCTGTTGCAGGTGATGGACCGCGGCGTGCTGACCGATACCAACGGGCGTGAGGCCAACTTCAAGAACGTGGTGCTGGTGATGACCACCAATGCCGGCGCGGCGCAGGCCTCGCGGCGCTCGATCGGCTTCACCAAGCAGGACCATGCCACCGACGCGATGGAGACCATCCGCCGCAGCTTCACCCCGGAATTCCGCAACCGCCTCGATGCGGTTGTGCAGTTCCAGGCGCTGGGCTTCGAGCACATCCTGCGCGTGGTCGACAAGTTCCTGATCGAGTTGGAGATGCTGCTGCAGGACAAGCACGTCAGCCTGTCGGCCACGCCGACCGCGCGCGACTGGCTGGCCCACCACGGCTTCGACCCGCTGATGGGTGCGCGCCCGATGGCCCGCGTGATCCAGGACAAGATCAAGCGTCCTCTGGCCGACGAGCTGCTGTTCGGCAAGCTGGTCAACGGCGGCAAGGTGAACATCGATGTCCGCGACGACGAGCTGGTCGTCGAGACCCAGGCCGAGCCGGAGCGCCTGCTGCCGGTCACGGTGGAGTGAGCTGACGCCGGGCCTGGCCCGGCGGACCTGAAATGACAAGGGCGGCTTCGGCCGCCCTTGTCATATGCGCCATCAACGGCCGCGCTGGCGGGCCTTCTTCTGGAAGGTGGCTTCGTCGATCGGTTCGATCTGCGCCACCCGGCAGTGGTCGGCATCGGTGCGCAGCTGGCTGCGGCCGGCGCTGCACAGCAGGCCCTGCTGGCCTTCGGTGATGAAGCTCAGTTTCCGCGAGTAGCCGGCAGTGGAGCAGTCGTTCTGGAAGTGCACGACATAGTGGTCCTGGCCATTGCGCAGCAGGATGTTTCGCGAAACGCCGGCGCGCACGATCTGCTGGTCGCTGCCCAGCTGGATGCAGTCACTGGCCGTGGAAGGGGGCTCGGCGGCGCGCACAGGCGATGCGCTGGCGGACGCGGCAACGGCGACGAGCAGGGCGGTCAACGTGAGCATGTTCATGGCGGGGCAGGGGAATGGCGATCCGGACTGGATCGGGTCCCACGATGCCGCCACGGATGAAGATGCGAATCTGCCGCAAGCAGGGCTGACCGACGCCACGGTGCGTTCGGTCACGATGACCTCCGGCAGGGCCGGATTGCAGGCATGACAAAAGGCCAGCAACCAGGGCTGGCCTTGTCGCAGTGGCGCAACGCGCCGACCGCTTACTTCATGCGGTAGGTGATACGACCCTTGGTCAGGTCGTACGGGGTCATTTCAACCTTGACCCGGTCACCGGTGAGGATGCGGATGTAGTTCTTGCGCATGCGGCCGGAAATGTGGGCGATGATTTCGTGCCCATTTTCCAGGCGAACGCGGAAAGTGGTGTTCGGCAGCGTCTCGCTGACGGTGCCCTCGAACTCGATGGAATCGTCTTTCGACATGTAGTCCTGTGCGGTTCAGAAAACGGCCACGCTGGGCCTAAGGCGCAGTATTTTACGCGTGACCGGCCCAGCTTGCAAAGTTTGTGTTAACCCCCGGCCAAACGCTGTGCCGGCAGGCGTCCGACCGCCTGCGTCCACGGGCCTTCACGGCCGTCATGGCGCACCGCGTGGCGGACGTGCTGCAGGAACGCCGCGCGCGGCAGGTGCTCGGCGCCCATCCGCAGCAGGTGCGGATTCTCCACCTGGGCATCGATCAGCGCCCAGCCCCAGCCGTGAAGCGTGGATGCCAGCGCGGCCAGGGCGATCTTGGAGCCGCCGCTGGCGCCACTGAACATGCTCTCGCCGAAGAACATCGTCCCGATGGCCACCCCGTAGATGCCGCCGACCAGCGTCTGCCGGTCCCAGACCTCGAAGGAGTGGGCAAAGCCGAGGTCATGCAGCTGGCTGTAGGCCTCGACCATGTCGGGGCTGATCCAGGTGCCGTCCTGGCCGGGCCGCGGTGCCGCCGCACAGGCGCGCATCACCCGGCTGAAGGCGGTGTCGGCGGTGACCTCCCATGTGCTGCCGCGCAACTGGCGGCGGAAGCGGCTGGACAGATGCACGCCATCGGTACGGAACACCATGCGCGGGTCGGGCGACCACCACAGGATCGGCTCGCCCTCGCTGAACCATGGAAAGATGCCGCCCGCATACGCGTTGAGCAGGCGCGCCGGGTGCAGGTCGCCGCCCACGGCGAGCAGGCCGTCGGGCTGGCGCAGGGCGGTCTCGGCCGGCGGGAAGGGGGCGTCCGGCGCGTCGGCCAGGCGCCAGGGCAGCTGGCGGGTCATGCCGGCATTGTATTCGTCGTGGTGATGGATGATGTCTGGCACCATCACGCTTCACCGGCAAGGAGCCTGCGAATGAGCGACCCGATCTCAGCCATCCTCGACCTGCATGACACCCCGCGCACGCGCAACGACAGCCAGGGCATGCTGCTGTCGCTGGCCACCGAGCATCCGCACCAGCTGGGTGAGTTGATGCTGCAGGCCATGGCGCGTCGCTCGCCGGGCTCGGCCTTCCTCGATATGGCGCTGGACCTGCTGCCGGACGAGGCGGTGCCAGCAGTCGCGGCCGAGGCCTGGCGCCGCTATCGCGAGGGCGAGCGAGGTGAACTGCTGGCCAGCGTGATGGAGTTCGCCAGCTACCAGGCGCCGCAGGTGCTGCAGGACGATTGGGAGGCGTTGCTGGTGGTGGCCCATGAGGATGAGGTGCAGTTGGCCTCGCAGGTCTGGCGGGGCTTGCCCGGCGCGATTGCCGCGCACTGGGCGCAGTTGCTGGCCGAGGCCGGGGACGATCGGGAGATGGTGCGCGCGAGGGTGCTGCTGCTCGCTGCTCAGCCCGAAACCTATGCCGTTGCCCGGGGCTACCTCGTCGACTGGGGCCAGCTGGATGCCGACATCTGGGCGCACTGGGCTGGCGTGGCCAACGGTCCGCGGCCGCGTCGCCTGCACGGCGAGAAGCCGCTGCACATCCGCTTCGGCCGTGAGCAGCACCGCGCGCAGTTGGCCGACGAGCCAAGCTGGCGCAAGCGCATCTGGCACCTGCACCCGACCTGGAATGGCGGACAGGTGCAGCACGCCGGCCACATGGGCGGACCGCTGGAAGCGCTGTGTGGCAGCTGCCATGCGCCGCTGCAGCGCCTGCTGCGAACCGATGCTGCCGCGCTGCAGCCGGGCGCGGCGGGTGAGATCACGCTGGGCCTGTGCCTGGACTGCTGCGGTTGGGAAGATCCGCCTGTGCGTTTCTATCGCCACGATGCTGCCGGCCTGCCCAGCTGCCACCCCAGCCAGCGTCTGGAGGTGCCGGCCACGCCGACCGACAGCGGTGATCTGATGCAGGCCGAGGTGGGTCTGGCCGCCATGGACGGTGCGCGCTGGCAGCAACAGGACTGGGGCCAGTCCAACCATCGGCAGAACCTGTCGCGTGTGGGCGGCGCGCCCAGCTGGGTGCAGAGCGCCTGGTATCCGGCATGCATCGACTGTGGCGAGGAGATGCCCTTCGTGATGCAGCTCGATTCGACGCTGCCGACCACGGGTGAGGGCACCCTGCTGTGGGGCAGCGGCGGCATGCTCTATACGTTCTGGTGCGCGACGTGCCGGGTGAGCGGACACTTCTGGCAGTGCACCTGAGCCTGGCGCGCGCCATTGCTCTGGCAGACGCCAACGTTGTCCCCGCCCAATGCACTGGTGGGTGCCAACCTTGGTTGGCACGCCTTCCCGCTACGGCTCTACGCGGAACGGCCCATGCCCCTGCAGCTCCTGCTGGTAGCGCCGCACATCGCGCCGTTCCTGCCGGCACCAGTCCTGCAACGCCTCGGCGAACTCCGGATCGGCTACCCAGTGCCGGCTGCGCACCAGTGTAGGCAGGAAGCCGCGCGCCAGCTTGTGCTCGCCCTGTGCGCCGGGTTCGAAACGGCTCAGGCCTTCGCGCAGGCAGTACTCGATGCCCTGGTAGTAACAGGCTTCGAAGTGCAGGCCGGGCAGGGCGGCGCCGCCCCAGTAGCGGCCGTACAGCGTGTCACCGCCGCGCAGGCACAGCGCGCCGGCAATCGGCTGGCCTTCCTGCTCGGCCAGGAACAGCACCAGCCCGCGTCCCAATGAAATGGCCAGATGGCGCAGGAAGGGCTCGGTCAGCGCCGGGGCATTGCCGTATTCCAGGAAGGTCTGCAGGTAGAAGCGGTACATCGCCTGCAGGTCGGCGCGACTGGCCTCGTCGCCGTGCACCACGCGGAAGCTGATGCCCTGGCGGGTGACCTTGGCCCGTTCCTGGCGGATGTTCTTGCGGTGCTTGTGGTTCATCGCGCCGAGGAGCTGGTCGAATGTCGCCCAGTCACCCGGGTTCTGCCACTGGAACTGCACGTCCTCGCGCAGCAGCCAGTCATCGCCGAACAGCGCTTCGTCCGCTGCGGTGTGGAAGTTGATATGGGCCGATGACACCTCCAGTGCCGGCAGTGCATCGCGCAACGCCGACAGCAGCGTAGTGCGCTCTGAATCGTGACGGGCCAGCAGGCGCGGCCCGGTGACCGGCGAGTACGGCACCGCGCCCAGCCACTTCGGGTAGTAGTCGCGGCCATGGCGGGCATAGGCATTGGCCCAGGCGTGATCGAACACGAATTCGCCGTGGGAGTTGGTCTTCAGGTAGCCCGGAATTGCGCCGATCAGGCGCTCGCCCTCCCACAGCGTGAAGTGCCGGGGTTGCCAGCCCCAGTCCTCGCGCAGGCAGCCGTGCTCTTCCAGGCCTGAGAGGAAGGCGTGGCTGATAAACGGATTCTGGCCGTCGTGCAGGGCATCCCAGTTGGTGGCGGGAATGGACTGAAGGGAGTGGAGGAAGCGGGTGGAGGGCATGGTTGGCAAGGATAGGCCAGGTGGATCGCGAACGGTGTTGGCGGAGCTGGGTTGGTTTGTTTCGGTTGGAGGTGAGGAAAATTTGAATTCTCCATCCGTGTGCGCTGTGTTGCGGAATCGCCGTCGCGCGGCTGGGCAGGGTGGCGGGACGCCGCATGAGCGGCGTGTGTCCCACCACATGGAGGAATCAACAATGAAGGGATTGAAGCTTGCAACTGCCGCGGTCGCGTGCGGCCTGATCTTTGTGCCGCCCGTGTTGGCTTCTGGAGATCAGCCGGCGAAAGTGCTTGAGGATGCAGGTGCTCACGCGGAGGCGGTTGCGCTGTTGGAGCGTGAAGCTTCGAACCAGCTGACGCGTCATTTGCAGGAGAGGGGTGAACTGCGACAAATCAGCGTCAGCATCCGTCTGGATGTGAAGGCAAGATCGATGGTGATCAGCTTTGGGCCTGGATACCTTCCCGGCCCGGATCGCGGTTATGACGAGCTCTTCCTGATTCCGATGGCGTCTACGTTGAGGTACTACGCCGAGAAGTCGGGACTGGATGTGAATGATATTGACTTCCTGTTTGACGGAAAAACCCTTGAGGAATACTACCCCGAGGATCTGGCCGTTCCGCCGAAGACGAACGAGAAGTCGACGCATACATCAGCTTTGGTGTCAGCAAGCCATGGCTACATCAGCTTGCATCCCAGCAGAGAATGGAAGTTTCAGCGCCCAGCGCCTCTCGGCATTCAGGAAGACACGCTGAGTCCACTGTTTGGTGACGAACTGCAAGGATTGATCGAACAACGTAGCGGTTTGACGGTGCACCGGGCACGCAGCCGCTCCACGGAACTCCATCCGGAGTCCGGGAAGCCATGGGAGCACATGTCATCCCGCTACCACCTCAAGGCGCTTTTCCCCGAACGCACCGACATGTGGAATGAGTTTCCGAACAGCCCAGAGTCTGCTCGCGAAAAGGAAGAGGACATACGGGCTCGCCCCAACTACGCAAACCATCTGGGTGTGGATGTGATGCTGAGCCTGCACACCAATGGCAGCGATTCAGCCAGTCTGCGTGGAACCGAGGTCTACTATCATCAGGACAAACCGCAGGACAAGGCGCTGGCGGATAGCATTCTCTGTGGGATGCGTGAAATCATCCGAGCGCAACCGGGCTATCGGGATTTCCCGATTCGCGAGAGTTCGACCTCGGCCAGGCACGGCGAGAACCGCATCGGGAAGATGCCCTCGGTGATCATCGAAACCGCCTACCACTCCAATCCTGACGATGTGGCCGCCTTGCAGGACCCCGTCTTCCGCTCGGCGTCGATGAAAGGGGTGGAGAAGGGCTATCGCCTGTGGGCAACAGGAAAGACGTGTGAGCCGCTGTCCGGGCAGCCGATCGCAGATGTCGACGTTCCATCCGGCGACTCGCGCGAGGTGGACGTGGCGTTTGCGGGCCATCCGCAATTCCCGATCAGCCTGATCACCCGCAATACGCTGTGCCCATCAGGGTGGAACTGCAGCGGACGGACGGTGGTCATCGATTCGCCTGACCAGCCCAGCAGGATGCAACTCAGCTGCGGTCGCGACAGCGTGGGGACGCTCGGCTGGGAGACGCATGTGTTGGATGCGGATGGGGTCAAGTCGCAGCCCGTGCCTCACACCGTTCGTTGTGTTCCCGGTGCGGCCGGCCCTGATCGAAATGGCTTGCCTGAGAATACGGCTGCCGCAGGGATGTAACGAGAAAGGCCGACGCTTTCGCGTCGGCCTTTCTCCTGAGTCGAGCATGGCTCGACTCTACAGAGCATAATCAGCGCTTCAGCTGGCCTTGCCCTGCGCGTCCAGATAGCGCTCGGCGTCCAGAGCGGCCATGCAGCCGAAGCCGGCCGAGGTGATCGCCTGGCGGTAGTGCTGGTCGGCCACGTCGCCGGCGGCGAACACGCCTTCCACCGAGGTCTGGGTAGCGTTGCCGCCCAGGCCCGAACGGATTTCCAGGTAGCCGTTGTTCATCGCCAGCTGGCCGTCGAACAGGGTGGTGTTCGGGTGGTGGCCGATGGCCACGAAGAAGCCGTGGGCATCGATGTCGCGGGTGCCGCCGTCCAGGGTGGACTTCACGCGCACGCCGGTCACGCCGGCGTCGTTGCCCAGCACTTCCTCCACCTGGTGGTGCCAGACGGTCTCGATCTTGCCTTCGGCCACCTTCCTGAACAGCTTGTCCTGCATGATCTTCTCCGCCTTCAGGGTGTCGCGGCGGTGGACCAGGTAGACCTTGCGGGCGATGTTGGACAGGTACAGGGCCTCTTCCACCGCGGTGTTGCCGCCGCCGACCACGACCACGTCCTGGTCGCGGTAGAAGAAGCCGTCACAGGTGGCACAGGCGGACACGCCGCGGCCCTTGAACTCGTCTTCGGTCGGGATGCCCAGGTACTTGGCGGTGGCGCCGGTGGCGATGATCAGCGCGTCGCAGGTGTACTCGTGGCTGTCGCCGATCAGCTTGAACGGGCGCTGCGACAGGTCGGCGGTGTGGATGTGGTCGAAGATGACCTCGGTCTCGAAGCGCTCGGCGTGGGCCTGCATGCGCGCCATCAGGTCCGGGCCCATCAGGCCGTGGGCGTCACCCGGCCAGTTGTCCACCTCGGTGGTGGTCATCAGCTGGCCGCCCTGCTGCAGGCCAGTGATGACGACCGGCTTCAGGTTGGCACGGGCGGCGTAGACGGCGGCGGTCCAGCCGGCCGGTCCGGAACCGAGGATGACGAGGCGCTGGTGGCGGGAGGGCAGGCTGGTGCTCATGTAGACTCGCGAAAAGGTAGATGGGACAAGGCGCTGGCGATGTTTGCGCAGCATCCGTGGCTGGTCATAGAGTGGCGGCTGGGGCAGGGCGATTCAAGCCGATGAACAGAACGCCGTCATCCAGCGGTGGTTTCGGCCCTGTCCGGGCCCGGTCAGAAGTCGCATAACTGAAAACTGACGCCGTCTCATTTATTATCAATCACTAACAGCGCATTCCAAAGGTATGGTCTAAGGTGGCGAAGCAGGTCCCTGAACGCTCCAAGTCGGACGACAGCAAGGCGTCACGTCGCACGGCCGCGGCGGCGACGACCGACAATCCACGCCGCCAGCGCCTCTGGCGCGACCTGGGCCTGATCGCGATCGCGCCGGCCCTGCTCTATCTGGCGGCGAGTCTTTTCACCTATTCAGCGACGGATCCGGGCTGGTCGCACACCGGCAGCGTGGTCGCGCCGGTGCACAACCTCGGTGGTCGCGCGGGCGCCTGGATCGCCGACGTGCTGCTGCAGTTGTTCGGCTACATCGCCTTCCTGCTGCCGGTGGTGCTCGGTGCGCTGTCGTGGATTGCCATGTTCGGCCTCAAGCGCGAGAGCAAGGGCGAGAACGACCTGGACCCGGCGCTGCGCCTGGTCGGCCTGGTCGGATTCCTTATCGCCGGCACCGGCTTCCTGCATGTACGCCTGTTCAGCGGCGATGTCTCCAGCGCCGGCGGCATTCTCGGCAAGCTGGTTGGCAATTCGCTCACGGTGGGCTTCGGTGCGCTGGGCGCGAACCTGTTCGTGCTGGTGTTGCTGCTGGCCTCGATCACCCTGGCCACCGGGCTGTCCTGGTTCACGGTGATGGAAAAGATCGGCCGCGGCGTGATGTCGCTGGCACCGTTGCTGGCGCGCAAGAAGGAAGAAGTCACCGAGTGGCAGCAGACCCGGGTGATGCGCGAGGAGCGCCAGGAGGTGCGCAAGGCCGATGCCGAGGTCCGCGCCAAGCGCGAGCCGGTGAAGATCGAGCCGCGCCCGGAACCGGTGATCGAGAAGAGTGATCGGGCCAAGCGCGACACGCAGATCCCGATGTTCCGTGGCGTCAACGGCGACGGCTCGGACCTGCCGCCGTTGGCCCTGCTGGACGACCCCAAGCCGCAGCCGGTGGGCTACGACAAGGAAACCCTGGACGCGCTGTCACGGCAGATCGAGTTCAAGCTGAAGGATTTCCGCATCGACGCCCAGGTGGTCGGCGCCAACCCCGGCCCGGTTATCACCCGCTTCGAGATCGAGCCCGCGCCGGGCATCAAGGTCAGCCAGATCAGTTCGCTGGACAAGGACATCGCGCGCGGCCTGTCGGTGAAGTCGGTGCGCGTGGTCGACGTGATTCCGGGCAAGTCGGTGATCGGCCTGGAAATTCCCAACGTCACCCGCGAGATGATCTACCTGTCCGAGCTGTTGCGCTCGAAGGAATACGACAAGTCGGCCAGCGTGCTGACCCTGGCGCTGGGCAAGGACATTGCCGGGCGCTCGACCGTGGCCGATCTGGCGCGCATGCCGCACCTGCTGGTGGCCGGTACCACCGGTTCGGGCAAGTCGGTGGCGGTCAACGCGATGGTGCTGAGCCTGCTGTTCAAGGCCTCGCCGAAAGATCTGCGGATGCTGATGATCGACCCGAAGATGCTCGAGCTGAGCGTCTACCAGGGCATCCCGCACCTGCTGGCGCCGGTGGTCACCGACATGAAGGAGGCTGCCAACGGCCTGCGCTGGTGCGTGGCCGAGATGGAGCGCCGCTACAAGCTGATGAGCGCGGTGGGCGTGCGCAACCTGGCCGGCTTCAACAAGAAGGTGAAGGAAGCGCAGGATGCCGGCCAGCCGCTGATGGACCCGCTGTTCAAGCCGAACCCGGAGCTGGGCGAGGCGCCGCGTCCATTGGAGACGCTGCCGTTCATCGTCATCTTCATCGACGAATTCGCCGACATGATGATGATCGTCGGCAAGAAAGTGGAAGAGCTGATCGCGCGCCTGGCACAGAAAGCGCGTGCGGCGGGCATCCACCTGATCCTGGCCACGCAGCGCCCGTCGGTGGACGTGATCACGGGCTTGATCAAGGCCAACATCCCGACCCGTATCGCCTTCCAGGTCAGCTCCAAGATCGACTCGCGCACCATCCTCGACCAGTCCGGCGCGGAGACCCTGCTGGGCCACGGCGACATGCTGTACCTGCCGCCGGGCACCGCGCTGCCCGAGCGCGTGCATGGTGCGTTCGTGTCCGATGACGAAGTGCACCGCGTGGTCGAGCACCTCAAGGCGATGGGCCCGGCCGACTATATCGACGGGGTGCTGGACGAGGTGCAGACGATGGGCGACGGCGTGGTCGTCGGTGCCACCGGCCTGCCCGAGACCAGTGCGGCCGGCGACGAGTCCGACCCGCTGTATGACGAAGCGCTGCGGGTGGTCACCGAGACCCGCCGCGCCTCGATTTCCGGCGTGCAGCGCCGGCTCAAGATCGGCTACAACCGTGCAGCGCGACTGATCGAGGCCATGGAAGCGGCCGGCGTGGTCAGCCCGCCCGAGCACAACGGCGACCGCACGGTGCTGGCACCGCCGCCGCCGAAGTAAGGCCCGACGTATCCCCCACGACGTCCAAGGAACCGACGCATGCTTCACCCCGTACCAAGCGCGCTGGCGCTGGCAGCCTTCCTGGCTGCCGGCCCGGCACTGGCAGAATCCGCCACCTCCGCGCCCGCCACGGCGCCGCCTTCCACCAGCGGCGATACCGAAGCCAGCAATAATTTCAGCATTGTCCGTTACCGCGCCGACTACCAGGTGCGGCCGGATGCGGGCAATGTGCAGACCGAAACCTACGAAGTCCTGCTCAAGACCAAGGCCTCGGTCGAGCAGTTCAGCCAGGTGCGGCTGAGCTACAGCGAGAAGATGGAAACCCTGGAGGTGCTTGGCGCCTACACCATCACCGCCGACGGCCAGCGCCGCGACGTGCCGGCCGATCGCATCTACACCCAGGAGAGTTACTCCAGCGCCTCGGCGGCGATGTATGCCGACCGCAAGGTGCGGGTGATCGTGTTCCCGAACCTGGCCCCGGGCACGCGCCTGTACTACCAGGTGCGCCGCACCCAGGCCACGCCGTACTTCCCGGGCTATTTCGGCCTGTGGGAGACCTTCAACGTCTTCACCGAGTACGAAGACGCCGAGGTCACCCTGACTGCGCCGGCCAACCTGCCGATGTTCGTCGACAGCCGCGGCGTGCAGGGCAGCGATCGCCCGACGGTGAAGAACGGCCAGGCGCAGTGGCGCTGGCGCTACCAGCGGCGCGAAGCCATGCCGGCACAGAACTGGTCGGCGGCGGGCTGGGAGTTCGGCCCGAACATCATGGCCAGCACCTATCGTGACTGGTCGCAGATGGGACGCGCCTACCAACTCAAGGCCGGCCCGGCGGCCGACGTGACCCCGGCGCTGCAGGCGCTGGCTGATGAAATCACCGCTGGCATCAGCGACCGGCGCGAGCAGGCCGATGCGCTGTACCGCTGGGTGGCGCAGAACATCCGCTATGTGGCGGTGTACCTGGGCAATGGCGGCCTGGAGCCGAACAGCGCGCAGAGCATCCTCGACAACCACTACGGTGACTGCAAGGACCATGTGACGATCCTGGAGGCGCTGCTGGCGGCCAAGGGCATCGCCAGCTCGCCGGTGCTGATCGGTGCCGGCGGCGGCCCCACGCTGCCGAAGATTCCGGTGCTGGGCCGCTTCAACCACGCCATCACCTACATCCCCGAGTTCGATCTGTATCTGGATTCGACCACCGCGTGGGCGCGCTTCGGGCAGCTGCCGGAAGGCGACCTCGGCGCACCGGTGATGCGTACCCGCGACGCCTCGTTGGCGCGCACCCCGGCCAACACGCCGGAGCGCAACGCCACCTCGATGGAAGTGCGTTTCACCTTCGACGCCAACGGCAACCTGCGCGGCGAGACCATTCCGAAGCTGGGCGAGAACGCCGAGATCGGCATGCGCGCCCAGTTCTCCCAGCTCAACGCGCAGAACCGTGCGCGCGCCGAGGAGCAGATCATGGCCGCGTCCGGTTTCGACGGGCGAGGGCAGCTGCAGATCCAGGGCGTGCCGGTCGACCTGACCCGGCCGTTCGGCTATCGCATGGCCTTCCAGGCCGAGGACTACGCCGACTTCAGCGTGGCCGGCGGCATGGCCGTGCCGGATCCGCCGGGCGGCGAGTCGGTGCGTGGCCTGTACGCCACCGCTTCTGCGCCGGCCAACGAGACGCCGTTCTACTGCAATGCCAGCCTGCGCGAGGAAACCTATCGCCTGCAGTTCCCTGCCAATGCGCCGATCATCGCCATCCCGGCCAACCAGCGTTTCACCAACGCCGCTGGCGAGTACCGCGTGGACTGGAGCCGCGAGGGGCAGGACGTGATCGTGCGCCATCGCTTGCAGCAGAACGCGGTGCGAGGCCCGGAGGCGCTGTGCCAGCCGCAGGACTACACCGCGTTCCGCGCGTTGTATCGCGAAGTGCGGCGTGGCTTCCGTGGCCAGGTGCTGTACGGCAAGCTGCCGGGCTCGGGCGGCTGAATCGCCGATGGACGTTCAGGGCGGCATAATGTCGCCCTGATCGCCCATTCATCTTTCCCCGGGCACACTGGCAACCACCTTTCCTGGCGCCCGCGCCCACAGGATTCCCGCATGAACTTCCGCTTCCGTCGTTTCCTTGCCACCACCACCCTGGCCGTGGCCTGCGCCGCCGCCGGCAGCGCCTGGGCAGGCGCCCGCGATGACCTGAAGACCTTCACCAGTGGCCTGAAGGGCCTGGATGGCCAGTTCAGCCAGCAGGTGTTCGACAGCCGCGGCAAGGTGAAGGAATCGACCAGTGGCCGCGTGGCCCTGTCGGCGCCGCGCCTGTTTCGCTGGGAATACGTGCGCCCGCACGAGCAGTTGATCGTGGCCGACGGCAAGAAGGTCTGGATGTACGAACCGGACCTGGAGCAGGCCACCGTGCGCGAGCAGGGCAAGGAAGAGCAGAACAGTCCGCTGACCGCGCTGATCAACCCGGCACTGCTGGAACAGCAGTACGACGTCAGTGAAGAGGCTGCGCAGCGCGACGGCCTGCAGTGGCTGTCGCTGTCGCCGAAGCGCGAGACCGAAGCCAGCTTCCAGTACGCCGCGCTGGGCTTCAATGCCCAGGGCCTGGCCAAGATGGAAATCACCGACGCCGTCGGCCAGCGGACCGTGATCAGCTTCAGTGGCTGGAAGCGCAACCCGGGCTTTGCCGCCGGTACCTTCAGCTTCACCCCGCCGAAGGGCACCGACGTCATCGGTAATTGACCTGTGGGCGGAGGCGATTTGGTGGGTGTCAACCTTGGTTGACATGCCTTTGATCTGCCGGCCAGCGGCCGGCACTACCGATCCTGTGGCCTGATCTGCCGGGCATGGCCTGGCCCTGCCTGCTCTGGTGGGTGCCAACCGGGACCGCCTTGGTGGGTGTCAACCTTGGTTGACATGTTTTGATCTGCCGGCCAGCGGCCGGCACTACCGACCCTTGCGGCCTGATCCGTCGGGCAGGGTTCGGCGCTGCCGCAATCCGACCTGACCCGCTCTGGTGGGTGCCAACCTTGGTTGGCAAGCGCTCGGCCAGCTCATCCGTTGT
This sequence comes from Stenotrophomonas sp. YJH_SMC_82, assembly GCF_059368875.1. Classification (NCBI taxonomy): domain Bacteria; kingdom Pseudomonadati; phylum Pseudomonadota; class Gammaproteobacteria; order Lysobacterales; family Lysobacteraceae; genus Stenotrophomonas; species Stenotrophomonas sp. YJH_SMC_82. The sequence continues at coordinate 533,358 of NZ_JCAFSE010000003.1, read as the reverse complement.
CCGGGTGAACGATCACCTGCCACGCGGTGCCATCAAATCGAACCAGGTCCCAGGGCGTCAGCACCCACAGCACGCTACCGACGGAACTGATATCAACAATCGTTGCATCTCTCAGTTCTTCGGGGATGCCTTCCAGCAACGGTTCAACTACGCCGGTTTCTAGACTGTAGACGTAGAGGCCGCCATTCTCAGAGCCGATGTAAACCTGTTGCTTGTACTGGCACACAGAGTTGAAGTTGATGCCTTCGCCGACCTCGTGTTGGAGGCACTCGAATCCAGTGGAGATGTCGCCCGTAACGATGGTGCCGTGCATTCCTACAAGGACGAGGCGGCCCTGGTCGGTCCTGCAAGCATGAAGCAGCTCGGCAGTAGTGACTTGTTCGGGAACGGTCCAGCTCGAGCCATCCCAGTGCGCAATCAAGCCTTGGGAGCCGATTGCGTAGAGGTCAGCAAAGCCCGTTCCGCAGAGGTCGTTCACGCTGCCCACGCGGAACTCAGCGAGTAGCTGGTTGAATCGCTCATCCTCCCGGACATGGGTCATGTGGGCGCGCCAATCGGCGAATCTCCGGCGAAGCTCTGCGTCGCGTTCCATCGGATCTCGAGGAAGTGCGGGAGCATCGCCCAGTTCGAGCAGGTGGCCGAAATCTTCGAGCCAACTGTCGAAGTCATCCAGATCCGACTCGTCTTCGTCCTCCTCGCAGAAGGCAGTCGCGAATTGGGTTGGAAGCTGCCGCCATCCGCCGTCGCCCCGATGATAGATCTGTCCTCTTGGGCCCGCGCAGAAAAGGGCGTCGCCCAGCAGTCGCAAACGGGTAAGACCTCCGGGGAAGTCGGCGCCTTCCGCCGAGACGTACTCGATCGTGGCCCCAGCACGGGAGTAATCTTCCAGCTGCCCATAGAAATCAAGGGCAAGCACACGACGGGGGCGACCGCCTTCTTCCTCTGGGACAAGCTCTGTGGACATGACCTGGAAGTCCTGCAGGTCATGGTAGAACCACTCCTCTTTGGGGGTGCGGCCAAAGACGAACATGCGGGTGGGTGGGCCGGGATCCGGGTCGTAGTATTCATGCCCAGGGCCAAGGGCTGCAGCCAGATAGTAGATGTCCGCATCGACCGCGCAGCCAGCAATGAACTCAAAGACATTGGATTCGGGATCGCGCACGAATGGGTCCTGAATGGTTGAGTTCCAAATTCTCGGTTACTGATGAGGACACAAGGGCCCCGCGAAAGCATGCTCCATGTGAATCAGCGGCTTACCGGTGGATTGGCTGCGCCGGCTTCGGTTCATTTCCGACACATCGCGGGGCTGCCGGCCAGCGGCCGGCACTACCACCCGTGCGGCCTGATCGCCGGCATGGCCCGGCGCTTTCTGCTCTGGTGGGTTTCAACCGGGACCGCCTTGGTGGGTGTCAACCGTTGGTTGGCACGCTTGGGATCTGCCGGCCAGCGGCCGGCACTACCAGACATCGCGTCCCGCCGCCGGGCACGGCCCGGCGCTACCGTTGGGCGGCGCGGTACAATGACCGGGTGGCAAGACATCGTTCAACTTCCTTCCCTGGTCCCGATCTGCTGAGCGTCGATCGGGAACACCTGCGCCCGCTGGCCGAGCGCATGCGGCCGCGCACTCTCGACGAAATGGTTGGGCAGAAGCGCCTGCTGGCGCCGGACAGCGCGCTGCGTCGCGCGGTTGAATCCGGTCGCGTGCATTCAATGATCCTGTGGGGGCCGCCGGGCTGCGGCAAGACCACGCTGGCGCTGCTGCTGGCCGAGTACGCCGATGCGGAATTCCGTGCCATCTCTGCCGTGCTGTCCGGGCTGCCGGAGGTGCGCCAGGTGCTGGCCGAGGCCGCGCAACGCTTCGCGGAGGGCCGGCGCACCGTGCTGTTCGTGGATGAGGTGCATCGCTTCAACAAGGCGCAGCAGGACGCCTTCCTGCCGCACATCGAGCGCGGCACGATCCTGTTCGTCGGTGCCACCACCGAGAATCCGTCGTTCGAGTTGAATTCCGCATTGCTGTCGCGTTGCCGCGTGCATGTCCTGGAAGGCGTTTCGCCCACCGACATCGTCGAGGCGCTGGAACGTGCGCTGGGTGATCGCGAGCGCGGCCTGGGCGAAGAGGGTATCGAGGTCGCCCCCGAACTGCTTCTGGAAATCGCCACCGCTGCCGATGGTGATGTGCGCCGTGCGCTGACCCTGTTGGAAATCGCCGCGGAACTGGCGGGCGGGGAGGGAGGGCGCATCACGCCGCAGACCCTGACCCAGGTGCTGGCCGATCGCACCCGTCGCTTCGACAAGGGCGGCGAGCAGTTCTACGACCAGATCTCGGCGCTGCACAAGTCGGTACGCAGCTCCAACCCGGATGCCGCGCTGTACTGGCTGACCCGCATGCTCGATGGTGGCTGCGACCCGTCCTACCTGGCGCGCCGGCTGACCCGCATGGCCATCGAGGATATCGGCCTGGCCGATCCGCGCGCGCAGAGCATGGCGCTGGAAGCCTGGGACATCTACGAGCGGCTGGGCAGCCCGGAAGGCGAGCTGGCGTTCGCCCAGCTGGTGCTTTACCTGGCCAGCACCGCCAAGTCGAACGCCGGCTATGCCGCCTTCAACCAGGCCAAGGCCGACGTGCGCGAGAGTGGTACCGAAGAAGTGCCGCTGCACCTGCGCAATGCACCGACCAAGCTGATGAAGGAGCTCGGCTACGGCGCCGAGTACCAGTACGACCATGACGCCGAGGGTGGCATCGCGCTGGACCAGACGGGTTTCCCGGATGCGATGGGCGAACGGGTGTACTACAACCCGGTGCCGCGTGGCCTGGAAATCAAGCTGAAGGAAAAGCTGGACCGGCTGCGTGCCGAGCGCGAAGCGGCGAGGGCGGCAAAGGGTCGCTGACCCGGTTTATGTAGCGTCGAGCCGCGCTCGACTCCGCTCTGGACCGGGCCAGCAGCGCCTGCGGCAACGGCAGCCGAGCATGGGCTCGGCTCTACAGGGCCAATGGCAGCCGAGCATGGGCTCGGCTCTACAGGGCCAATGGCAGCCGAGCATGGCTCGGCTCCACATTGTTCCCGGCGCCGGTCTTTGGCACACTGCGCGGCCACTTTTTCAAGGATTGATGCCGTGCAGGAAATGATTCTGCCGTTGAAGCGCTACGCCCAGTTCGAGGGGCGTGCCAACCGTCGTGAGTACTGGATGTTCCAGCTGTTCATGCTGATCGTCTCCGCCGTCCTGATGGTGCCGCTCGTTGCCGGGCTGGTGATGCAGTCCGACGTCCTGGGCATCGCGTCGATCATCCTGTTTGTCGTGTTCTGGCTGGCCACGTTCGTGCCGGTCATCGCCGTCACCGTGCGCCGCCTGCACGACTGCAACCAGTCGGGCTGGATGTACCTGCTGGCCTTCGTTCCGTTCGGCGGCCTGGTGATCTTCGTATTCGCGCTGCTGCCGGGCACGCCGCAGGAAAATGCTTATGGTCCGGTGCCTTCGGGGCCGTGACATTTCGCGAGTCGGGCATGGCTCGACTCCACAAGAGGCAAAGAAAAGAAGCCGGCATTTCGCCGGCTTCGTCTTTACTTGATGGTGCAGTCGCCGAAGGACAGGTAGTCCGTGCCGGAACTGAACTGCAGCGTGCAGCTGGCGGTGAACGTCGCGCCTTCTTCCAGTGCGCCCAGCTTGGCCGCCTGCTGTTCGTCGTCGCTGGTCAGCCGGGCCAGGACATTGCCCTGGTCGTCGCCGGCCTCGATCAGCGGCTCGCCCGCCAGGTTGCTGGAAACGCTCAGGGCTACGGCAGTGAATGTCACCGTCTGGTTGAGTTGGTCCATGCCCAGTGACGAATTGCCGGCTTCTTCAAAGGCCTGGTAGAGCGTTGGCAGGTCCTGTGCGGCATGGGCGGCCAGCGGCGCAAGCAGGCCGAGGGAGAGGGCGATCAGGGTGGTGTGCTTCAAGGGAGTCTCACAATCATGGGATCCAATCCCATGCCGGTTGTGTGCAGATGAACGCGACCCGGATGGCGGCAAGTGCCCGCCATCCATGGCTGCGCTGGAAGCGGGGCGATCCAATGCCCCGATGGGCGGCAAAATAGGGGAATTGCTGCCCCTTGCGCAACCCGGGCATGCGCGCGCGTGATACACAGTGTGACGTTTGATCGATGTGATAATCATTCGCGTTTAAGGTAGACTGCGGTCCCTTGTGAACCGGCGGCCCTGGGCCGCTTCTGCCGCCGCTGATGAAGCACTTTGTTCCGCCTTCGCGCCGTGGTCCGCTGGCCCGCGGCTTGGCCGCCTTGATGATGGGTCTGCTCCTGGTCACCCCATATGCCCATGCACAGCAGCGCAACCCGCTGCAGAAGATCGGCCGCACCGTGCTCGACGAGCCGGCGGCCAGCTATCGCTTCGAGCATTTCGTGGTGGACAGCCCGGACCAGCAGCGCCGTTGGCGGGTGAACCTGGCGATCCCGGCCAAGGCCGGCAAGGTGCCCTCTCCGGTGCTGTACGCGCTGGACGGCAACGCCGTCGCGATGGTCCTGGATCAGCCGTTGCTGGCCGAGCTGGCCGCGCGCAAGGCGCCGCCGGTGCTGGTGCTGATCGGCTACGACAACGACCTGCGCATCGATTCCAAGGCGCGCACCCGCGACTACACCGCATGGATCGACCGTGCCGACGATGAGAGCGGTACGACCCAGGCGGTCGGCGGTGGTGCTGCGGCCTTCCTGGATGTGATCGAACGCCGCATCAAGCCGGAAGTCGAGCGTCGCGCACGCATCGATACGCAGCAGCAAGCGCTGTGGGGCCACTCGCTGGGTGGATTGTTCGTGCTCAATGCGCTGTACACGCGTCCGGCCGCCTTCCAGTCCTATCTGGCCGCCAGCCCGTCGCTGTGGTGGAGCCAGGGTGCGGCGCTGGGGGATCCGGAACAACAGTTCGTGCAGAACGTGCACGGCCAACCGGCAAGGCTCTGGCTGATGCTGGGCGGTGCCGAGCGTGTCGGTGATCGCGGCAAGCGCGACATGAACAATCCGCGCGTGGTCGCGCACCTGCGCCGCATCGGTGGCGCCACCCCGGATGCGGCGATGCAGCTGTCCGAGCGCTTGGGCAAGGTGCCGGGCCTGAGCGTGCAGTACCGCGAGTTCCCCGGCCTTGGCCACGGCCCGATGCTGCCGGCGTCCTTCCATGCGGCGCTGCATGAGCTGTACGGCGTGACCGATCGCAGCGCCGGCGATGGCGCGCCCAATGGCGGTGACAACGCCGCCGAATGAATCCCTTCGCACGCGCTGCCGTGCGACTCCACTACCCAGGCGAGGCTGCCGACGTGCAGCGGCCCAGGCAACCGATGACCCCCGCGCCACGTGGCGCGACCTACGTGTGCAAGGAGCCTGCCATGTCGTTCCGTCCGTCTCTCCGTCTTACCTCTCTCGCTGCCGGCCTGCTGCTGGCAGTGACCGCCACCGCGCAGCCGGTGTTCGACCAGCCGGCCAACGCCACCTTCAAGGGTGAGGTCGTCTCACGCGGTGAGAACGTGGTTCCCGGCAGCACCGCCGACGTGGTCGGCCGTGGTTTCGTGCCGGGCCAGAAGGTCAGCCTGCTGCGTGGCGACAGCGTGCTCAACGCACAGCCGGTGGTGGTCGATGCCGATGGCAACTTCAAGACCCAGCTGAGCATTCCGGCCGACGCGGTGCCGGGCACCCACCCGGTGGTGGTGCGCGCCAGCCAGCCGGCTGCGGCCACGGTGCTGAAGCTGCGCGTGTCGCCGCAGTTGCCGCTGTCCGGCCAGGCGCAGTTCGCCACCCGGTCCAGCAAGCTGGTGCCGGGCCTGTACCAGTCCGCCTACAGTGCCGCCAGCAACGCAGTGTTCGTGACCTCGGCGGTGGGTCGCCCGCCGGTGACCCAGTCGCAGCTGCTGAAGCTGGACCCGACGTCGCTGAAGGTGACCAAGGCGATCACCCCGGCGCAGGTGCCGGGCAGCACCAATGGTGCGGTGTACGCGGTCTACGGCGTGGGCGTGGATGACACCAACGGCAATGTCTGGGTGACCAACACCCGCCAGAACTCGATCGCGGTCTACCGGCAGAAGGACCTGTCGCTGGTCCACCAGTTCCCGGCCGACACTGTGCCGCACGCGCGCGACGTGGTGGTCGATGGCACCCGCGGCAAGGTGTTCGCCTCGGCAACGGGCGAGGACCACCTGTCGGTGTTCGACGCCAGGACCTTCAAGGAGCTGCCGGCAGTGACGCTGGAATCCGGCGTGGACGACGGCACGTTCACCCCGATGAGCCTGGTGCTGGACGAGAAGGGCGGCAAGCTGTTCACCGTCAGCATCGGCACCCCGGAAGCGGCGGTGATCGATGTGGCCAGCGGCAAGGTCGAGAAGGTCATCGATCTGGGCAATTCGATCAGTGCCTCGGGCGTGGCCTTCGATGCGGCACGCAACCGCCTTTACGTCGCCTCGCAGGGCACCGACAACCTGCTGATCGTCGACGTGGCTGCCGGCAAGGTGCTGCATGACGTGCCGGTCGGCGCCGGTGCGCTGAACGTCGCCTTCGATGATGCCTCCGGCCTGGCCTATGTCAGCAACCGTGGCGCTGGCACGGTCACCGTGGTGAATGGCGACGGCAAGGTGGTCGCCAATCTTGATGGCGGCACGCTGCCGAACCACGTCCGCGCCGATGGCAAGGGCAACGTGTTCGCGGTGAACAAGTCGCGCGGCGCTGAGGACCCGAAGGGTGACCGCATCACCCGCATCACCCCGAAGCAGTAAGTCACACGGTGGGGCGGCGTGCGCGCCGCCCTGCCAGCAAGGAGAACGAGCATGAACATCGCGTCCCGTCTGCGCCTGTGTGCGCTTCCGTTGGCTGTTTCGCTGGTACTGGCCGCCTGTGGCGGCGCGTCGACACCGCCTGATGGCCAGAAGGCCGCCGAGCCGCCCGCCGCACCGGCCGCTGCCGAAACCGCGTTGCCGGCAGGCTGGCAGCGCGTGGCCGGTGCCGAGCTGCCGGCCGTGCATGACCAGAAGGCGATGCTGCCGGCCAAGGTGCATTCCGATGACGGCGCCGATATCGAGGTGACCGATACCAGCCGGATCATTGCCGGTGGCGACGACGTCATCGCGGTGATCGAAGCACTGGGGCTGGGCACGCAGGTATTCGCCGCGCCGACCAACACCACCACCCAGGCCGGCCTGGCCGCGCCGCACCAGTTCCTGTTCAACCGCACCACCGGCGTGGAGGGCGTGCTGAGCCTGCAGGGCTCGCTGTTCCTCGGCAACAGCCTGCGCCGCCACACCGAGCTGGCCAAAAAGCTGCGCGAAGTCGGTGAGCCGGCGGTGGTCATCGATGATCTGCAGCCGGCCCCGGACAAGGTGCGCAAGGTCGCCGCCGCACTAGGGCTGGCCGAAGCGGGGCAAACATTGGCCACGCAGGTGCAGCGCCAGCTCGACGAGGCTGCAGCGATTGGCAAGGGCCTGGGCCATGCGCCACGACTGATCCACGTATCGGCCACCGGCGCTGGCGGCTCGCCCACTGTTGCCGGTGCCGACAGCGCGTCAGCGCAGCTGATCGCGCTGGCCGGCGGCATCAACATCGGCACCGAGGCCGGGGTGAAGAACTACTCGCAGCTGAGCAACGAGGGGGTGGTCGCCGCGGCACCGGAGGTGATCCTGGTGACCGAGCATGACCTGCGGCTGTTCGGCGGTGCCGAAGGCCTGTGGAAGGCGTACCCGACGCTGAAGCAGACGCCGGCCGGGCAGGCCAATCGGGTCTGGGTGATGCCGGATGTGCAGCTGAAGTACACCAGCGTGGGTTCTGGTGCGGGCGCGCTGGCGCTGGCCAAGGCCCTGGCAGCCTTGCCGAAGGCATGAGTCCGGCGGATCGGCGCCGCCGTCGCGGGCGGACGATGTTGATGGTGGCGTTGCTGGCGCTGCTGGGGGCAGTGCTGGCGTCGTTCGCCGTGGGTCCGTTGCGGTTGCCGCCGCTGGAGGTGATGCAGGCGCTTGCGGTGAAGCTGGGCCTGCTTGACCCAGGGGCAGTCAGCAGCCGTGATCTGGCCGTGGTCTGGCAGCTGCGCATTCCGCGCGCCCTGTTGGGCGCGATGGTCGGTGCGTCGCTGGCGATGGCCGGTGCCAGCCTGCAGGGCCTGTTTGGCAATCCGCTGGCCGACCCCGGCATCGTCGGTGTCAGCCAGGGTGCTGCGCTGGGTGCGGTGGCTGCCATTGTTCTCGGCGCTGCCGGTGCGGCCGGCTGGCTGGTGCCGGTGGCAGCCTTCGTCGGCGGCGCGCTGGCGATCGGCGTGACCTATGCGCTGGCCCGGCCCGGCAAAGGCAGTGGGAATGCCACGCTGCTGCTGGTCGGCATCGCGATGGCCGCGTTCTGCTCGGCGCTGATTGGTTTCCTTACTTACATCGCCAGCGAAAGCGAGCTGCAGTCGCTGGTGTTCTGGCAGATGGGCTCGCTGGCGCGCGCCAACTGGGCCGACGTGGTCGCGGTGGTGCCGCTGTTTGCGCTCGGCGTGTTTGCGCTGCAGCGACTGGCCACGCCGCTGGACATGCTGGCGCTGGGTGAGCGCCAGGCGCAGCACCTGGGGCTGGACGTGACCCGTACGCGGCGTCGCCTGGTCGCGTTCAGTGCGCTGCTGGTGGGCGCAGCGGTGGCGTTCGCGGGCTCGATCAGCTTCGTCGGCCTGGTTGTGCCGCACGTGGCGCGACTGCTGGTCGGCCCGGGTCATCGCTGGCTGCTGCCGTTGTCCGGGCTGCTCGGTGCGCTGCTGATCGTGGTGGCCGACACCGCCGCACGCACGCTCGATCCACCTGCGGAGATTCCGCTGGGCCTGTTCTCGGCCGCGCTGGGTGCGCCGTTCTTCCTCTGGCTGGTGCTGCAGCAGCGCCGCAAGGCGGCGCCATGAACGTGCTGCTGAAGCTGCACGAGGTGGTGGTGCGCCGCCAGCAGCGCGAGATCCTGCATGGCATCTCGCTGGCGTTCGAGCCGGGCACGGTGACCGCGCTGGTTGGCCCGAACGGCGCGGGCAAGTCTACGTTGCTGGCGGTGGCGGCCGGTGACCTGCGCGCCGATGCGGGTGAGGTGAGCCTGCTGGGCAAGCCGTTGGCCAGTTACAAGGCGGGGCCGCTGGCACGCGAGCGCGCGGTGATGCCGCAGGAACATGGCGTGCGCTTCGCCTTCAGCGTGGAAGAAGTGGTGGCGATGGGACGGTTGCCGCATCCGCCGGATCCGCGTGTGGACGATGCACGGGTGGAAGCTGCCATCGATGCCGCCGAACTGCAGGCGCTACGCCTGCGCGAAGTGCAGCAGCTGTCCGGTGGCGAGTCCGCCCGCACCACGTTCGCGCGCGTGCTGGCGCAGGACACGCCGCTGCTGTTGCTTGATGAACCGACCGCGGCGCTGGATCTTCGCCACCAGGAGCGTACGTTGCGCAGTGTGCGTGCCTGTGCCGAAGCCGGTGCGTGCGTGATCGTGGTGCTGCACGATCTGAACCTGGCCGCCGGCTATGCCGACCGCATCGTGCTGCTGGAGCAGGGCAGGGTGGCGGCCGATGGCACGCCGCTGCAGGTGCTCACCGAAGACAACCTGCAGCGGGTCTATCAGCAGGATGTGGTGGTGCTGGAGCATCCGCGGCGCGGGGTGCCGTTGGTGGTGGTGACGTAGTCCGGATCTGCTGTCGTCGCCGCGTATCATGTCTGACCGGTATTCCCTCAATGGACTGATGCAATGATCTGTAGCATTTCGCGCGGCACGCTGCTGGCCGTGTTGGTTGGCTTCGCAGGCGCTGCGACTGCGGCTTCCACCTCTCCGGTTTCGCTGACCGATGCGGCGGAGAATGCCTCGCTGATCGAGATACGGCATTCCGCTGGCGCGGGTTCCCCTGTTGCGTCCATCCGGACGCATTACTTCGCCAGCGAGGAAATGTCCGTGAGTTGGGATGACCAGCGGGTGCTGGTGCTTTGCAAGGAGGCGGCATACCTGCAGATTCCCCCTGCCAAGCTCAAGGCCGCCGCGTTGAGCACCGAGCAGCGGCAGATGATCGTCTACCAGGCGCTGATGTCCGGCCTGGGTGCTGTCGCGGGCGTGGTCGGGCCGGCGGGCGAGGTGGTGGCTGTGGCGGATGACGGAAGCGAGACCCGCAGCATTGGTGAAAGCCATTGGGCGTACGGTATCGAGCGCTACGACGTCACCACCCAGCGCATGCCGGGCGGCGCGCTGCGTGTGCATTCCCGCAAGACCGAGACCGTGAACACGACGCCCCCGGCGAGCCCGGACGACACGTTCAGCACCGAGGATGACCAGGCGGCACGCCTGTCCGAACTGGCGCCGGTGGGGAGCTGGACCGAGGTGCTGATCCATGGTGGCCCGCGGCTGCCGCACATTGACCCGGCGACGTCGCTGAAGGGGTGGATTCCGATGGGGGATGACCAGGCGGCGACCGTGGCCGAGGCGCGCACGCTGCACGGCTGCAAGTAAAGGCTGAGAGGGGTCAGATCCCTTTGTCCAGGGGCAAAGGGATCTGACTCCGATCATTGTCGGCCTCATCGTTCCATTTATGTTTGCAATATTCACTTGCGCGCCAGATTGGCAGGTCTAGAATGCGCCCCATGAACCGGATGCCGCTCCTGAAGTTTTTCACCCTGACCCGCGCCAACGCGGAACGGGCGTGTCTGCCTGGAGCCCCACGAGGCCGTTGAAGCGGCCATCGCTGGACCTTCGACAGAGCGCCCCCCGGGCGCTCTTTTTGTTTTTGTTAGTCGACTAACAGTCGACTCTACCCAGTCGACGCTACCCAGCCGACGCTACCCAGCACCGCAAAGGAGAACGTGCCATGCACCAGATCGCCGAGACCGAACGCTAGCCGCGCACCCTGTCGCCAACCGGGGTGCGCGGCCCCTGAAGTTGGCCTTGCAGGAACCTCTTTATGAACACCCAGACCCTTTCCCGTCGTCGCAACCTTGGCATCATTGCCCACATCGACGCCGGCAAGACCACGCTGACCGAACGCCTGCTGTGGAAAAGCGGCGAGATCCACCGCGTCGGTGAAGTGCACGACGGCAACGCGACCACCGATTTCTCGGCGATCGAACGCGAACGCGGCATCACCATCGGCGCTGCCGCCGTGCAGGCGCAGTGGGCGCCGCGCGACCTGCCGCCGCATCGGCTGACCCTGATCGACACCCCCGGCCACATCGACTTCGCCATCGAGGTCGAGCGTTCACTGCGCGTGCTCGACGGCGCCGTGGCCGTGTTCTCGGCCGTGGATGGCGTGCAGCCGCAGTCCGAAACCGTGTGGCGCCAGGCGCGTCGCCACCGCGTGCCGCTGATCGCTTTCGTCAACAAGATGGACCGCGTCGGCGCTTCGTTCGAGCGCGTACTGGAGCAGCTGCGGGACAAGCTGCGGGCGCGGCCGTGGGCGCTGGGCGTGCCGTTGGGCAGCGAAAGTGGCTTCAACGGCTGGGTCGATCTGGTCGATGAGCGCGTGCTGCAGTGGCAGGATGGTGCCGCAACCACGGTGACCCCGTGGGAGCAAGCGACGCGGGCCCAGTGGCAAGCCCAGCGCGATGCGCTGGTCGAGGCCGTGGCCGATCACGATGAGCAACTGGCCGATGCCTGGCTGGAAGGTCGCGTGATCGACGCCGGGCAGCTGCGCGCGGCGATCCGCCGGGCGACGCTGGCGGGTGCGGGCGTGCCCGTGCTGGCCGGTGCTGCGTTCAAGGACAAGGGTATCGAGACGCTGCTGGACGCCGTGGTCGATTACCTGCCGTCGCCGCTGGATCGCCCTGCCGTCAGCGCCGAAAGCGATGAGGGCGAGGTCGTGCTGCCGCCGGACCCGGACGGTCCGCTGGCCGGCCTGCTGTTCAAGATCACCCACCAGCAGCACGGCGCGTTGAGCTTCGTGCGGCTGTACTCGGGCACCTTGAAGGTGGGTGATGCGGTGGCCAGTTCGCAGCATCCGCAGGGGCGGCGTGTCAGTCGCCTGGTGCGGGTGCAGGCCGACCAGACCCACGACATCGAACAGGCCGTGGCCGGTGACATCGTTGCAGTGCTGGGCTGGAAGGATGCGGTCAGTGGTGAAACGCTGAGCGGTCGTGCGCAGCCGCTGCGCCTGGAGAACATCCAGGCACAGGCACCGGTGCTGGCGTGGCGGTTGGAGCCGGCGCGTGCGGCCGACCTGATCCGGATGGCACAGGGTTTGGCCAGCCTGGCCCAGGAAGATCCCTCGTTCCGCGTCGAAACCGATCGCGACACGGCGGAGACCCTGGTCTGGGGCATGGGCGAACTGCACCTGGAGGTGATGGTCGAGCGCCTGCGCAGCGAATGGAAGGTCGACGTAGGCGTAGGTGCGCCGCGCGTGGCCTACCAGGAGACGCCGATGCGTGCGATGACCGGCGTCGTCGGGCGGCTGGTCAAGCAGACCGGCGGCCAGGGCCAGTTCGCGCACGTGGTGCTGGATGTATCGCCGCGCGAGGACGACCAGGTCGTATTCAACGACCGCATCGTCGGTGGCGTGGTGCCGCGCAGCTTCATCGCGGCGGTGGAGAAAGGTGTGCGTGCTGCGCTGTCGGAAGGCCCCCAGGGCCATCCGGTGGTCGGCATCGAGGTCAGTCTTGTCGATGGCCAGACCCATGCCAAGGACTCCTCGGAGATGGCGTTCCATCGCGCAGGCGCCGAGGCGATCAAGGCGGCGCTGGCCGAAGGCGGCACGCAGCTGCTGGAGCCGGTGATGGCGGTGACGGTGCATTCGCCGTCAGCGTCGGTGGGTGATGTGGTCGGCGACCTCAACCGCCGCCATGGTCGCATTGCCCGCATCGACGATCAGGATGGTCGCGCCGAGGTCAGTGGCTTCGCACCGCTGGCGCAGCTGGTGGGCTATACCACCTCGCTGCGTTCGCTCAGCCAGGGGCGGGCCAGCAGCGAGGCGCACCTGCATGGCTACGAGCCGGTGCGCGCTGCATGAAGAAGGTGAGGGGAGCCCGTTCGCGGGCTCCCTTTTTTGTGGGTTCGGGTTTCCACATCCATGCGTGGCGTGGATTTACCGGCTGATCGGGTCGCGAGCTCTGCACTAGATCCACGCCATGCGTGGATGGGGCCCTCGCGATGCGTTTTTTTGCATTGCGATGCAACAAAACTGCAGAAAAAGCTGGATTAAAGTGATGCCTCACGATAAATTGCGCACCCCCCGTTGCTCGCCGCCGCCCGCACCCCTCTCATGCGTGATGACAAAGACCCCGGAACCCTGGAGCTGACCCTGCCGCGCAAGCGCGGTCGTCCGCCCAAGTTCGGGTATGCGATGAGCGATGCGCAGCGGGCCGCACGCTATCGTGCGCGCCGGGCAGGGCAGGCCAACCACGCCGATGTGCGCTCCTGCAGCGACATGGTGCTGCTGGACAAGATCCGTGCAGCGGTGAGCGCGCGCGACACCGAACTGGCCGGGTTCCTGGTCCACGTGCTCTGGCAGCGCTACCCCCTGCAGCTGAAATAGTTCGCTGGCGGGGTGGCCGTTGTCATCGAGCTTGTTGATAATGCGGGATTCAGGTTGTTCCCGCTGGCGTGCCCGGGATGGCAGGCGCGCATGATCGAACGGTTCCCAAGATGACCACCACCAGCGACACCACCACCGAAGCGGCGCCGAGCGGCGCTCCCCTGTTCTATACCCGTCCGGTGCCGCTGCAGGCCGATGTGCACGCCGATCTGCGCATCCTGCCGGGCAAGCTCGAGTTCGCCGCCGGCAACAACGCCATTCCGCTGGTGCTGGGCGAGTTCTCGCTGGCGCTGCATCATTTCCCGATCCTGTTCGCCGGCCCCGGTGCGGTTCCGATGGCTGCCGTCGGCGTGTCCGACCAGAACCTGTTCATCAAGGACGGCCTGTGGGAAGACGAGGCCTATATTCCGGCCTACCTGCGCCGCCACCCCTTCATCTTCATCGACACCGGCGCGGAGAATGACTTCCTGCTGGGCATCGACGAAGAAAGCCCGCGCGTGGTCAAGGGCGGCGAGGAAGGCCAGCCGCTGTTCGTTGACGGCAAGGCCACCGAAATGGTGCAGCAGGCGCTGGAGTTCTGCGGCCAGTACACCCGCGAGCACGAACAGACCCTGGCCTTCTCCAAGGCCCTGACCGACAACGGCCTGCTGGTCGAGCGTAACGCCACCGTGCGTACCCCGGATGGCCGCGAGTTCAACCTCAATGGCTTCCTGGTGGTGGACGTCGAGAAGTTCGTTGCGCTGCCGGAAGCCACCGTGGTCGAGTGGCACCGCAGCGGCTGGCTGGCACTGATCCACCAGCACCTGATGTCGCTGGGTCGCTTCAATGACCTGACCCGTCGCCAGGTCGAGCGCCTGGCCGCCTGATCAAGGCATTGGCAGGGTTGCCGCTGGGCGGGAGCCCTGTCCGGCCTTCAGCACGTCCAGCAGGCGCCGCGCATCGGCCCAGTCCGGCGCGGCGTCATGCGCCAGGTCGACCAGCTCCGCCGCGATGGCCGCATGCTCGCATTGGCCCAGCATCTGCAGCGTGCCCTGCAATCGGTGCGCGTGATGGCCCAGTGCCGATGCATCCGCTCGATCAATAACCCGCTCCATGTTGCCGAGCTCATCGTGGATGTCGGCGATGTAGGCCGCGTCCATGTCAATCGTCTGCGCGGCTGCGCCCAGGCCCTCTGGTCGCGCAATGTCGAGCGCAGGCAGCAGCTGGGCGGCGCGCAGCGGCTTGGCCAGCACCGCGTCGAAGCCCGAGCGGTGGCAGCGTGCGCGATGACGCCGTCCGGTGCGGGCAGACAATGCGATCAGGCGAACGGTGCGCCCGGCAGACCCGCGTAGCTCGCGCGCCAGCACGTGACCATCGGCGCCAGGCAACCCAATGTCGATCAGAGCAACGGAGCGGGGCTGTCGTGCCTGTTCGGCCAGGGCACTGGCCGCATCTTTCACGGCGCACACCTCTGCGCCCCAGCGCCGCAGCTGTTCGGCGATCACGTGGCGATTGAGCTCGTGGTCCTCGACCAGCAGCAGGTGCAGTCCGGCCAGTGGCGTATCGCCCACGGGCATGTCCTGGGCATCCACGCCGGTGCCAGCCGGGCACACCGGCAGGCGCAGGATGAAGCGACTGCCACGGCCCAGCACGCTGTGCACGGTGAGGTCGCCGCCCATTGCGCGGGCCAGCTCGCGCGCGATGGAAAGCCCCAGCCCACTTCCGCCACGCCGCTGTCCGCTGCTGCCTTGCTGGAAAGGCTGGAACAGGGTGGCTACCTGCGCCGGCGCGATGCCGATGCCGCTGTCGATCACCTCCAGCAGCAGCGCCCGAGGACGCGCCGCCGGCATCAGTTGCAGGCGCAGCTCGATGCGGCCGGAATCGCTGAACTTCACTGCGTTCGCCAATAGATTGCTGGCAATCTGGCGTAGCGCATCGGCGTCCACCAGGATGTTCGACGGGGATGCGCCCTGGGCATCGAGATGCAGCTGCAGGCCTTTCCGCTGGGCCTGTGGCCGGATCGCCTCCAGAGCCTGCCGGCACAGCTGGGTTGCATCGCAGGGTTGCGCATGCGGCTTGAAAGCGCCGCTCGCAAGGCGCGAAAAATCCAGTGCGCGATTCAACAGGCTGCGCAGGGATTGGCTGGCGCTGCTGGCAGCGGCGAGCAGGTCACGCTCGCCCTTGGGCAATGTCGATTGCCCCAGCAGCTCGATCGAGGTCAGCACGGCCTGCGCCGAGTTGCGCATCTCGTGGCTGATCACGCCGATGGCATGCGCGCTGCTTCGGTCACCGCGCGCCCGCAGGTGGCGCATTGCGAGCCACAGCAGCGGCAGGGCAATCAGCAGTGGGCCCAGCAGCAGCCACCCGCGCGGGGGCGACGCCTGCATCCAGTCCAGTGCATTCCCGGCCGCGGCAGGCAGGGTCTGGCCTGCCCATAGGTGGAGCAGGCCTGCGTGCTCTTCCAGTGTGATCTCCCGCAATGCCTGTTCGATGCGCCCAAGCAGTTGCTGGTCTTCCCGGCGAACCAGCAGGTAAAGGTCGGTGGAGAAACCGCTATCGAACGGCTGCAGGCGCAGGCTGCCATTGAAATGGCGTCGAACCAGGGGGCGCAGCGTGGGCTCCAGGCCAATCGCCACGTCCGCCAGCCCGCTTTCGACTGCCGCCAGTGCTGCATGCCGGTCTGGCAGCTGCCGCAGCCGGACCTGCGGGTGATGCGCGTGCAGCCAGCTGGCGTAGGGCCCGCCTTCAATGACGGCGATGACCCGGCCGTCGAGTTCGCGCATCTCCCGTGGCAGCCACTCGCCGGCGCGTCCGGCCAACAGGGTGGCGCCGCCACGGAATGCGGTGGACGCGGCAAGGCCGGGGCAGGGCAGCGGCTGGTGCCTTGCGCCGCCAAACACCATGACCAGGTCAGCCTCGTGATGGCATACAGCGAGGATTGATGCGGCGGTTGTCGGGTAGGGGTGTTCCAGGAAACGGAATTGGGCGTGCCGCGCCACCAGGTTGGCATAGCCATGGGCGAGCGTTGGCGGTGATGACGGATCGGCCAGGGCCGCGGGCAGGGGGCGCAGGGAGGGAGTCGTGGCGACCCGTACAGTGCTGCCCGGCAGCCAGCGTGGCGAGCGGATATCTTCGGCCGAGGCAGCCGGCAGGAGAAGGAGCGCCAGCAGCCCCGTGGAGAGGAAGCGGCGGCGCAACGGCGGCTGGCGCCTCACGGTGTCTCCAGTCGTTCGCGCAGTGCGTAGATTTCCACGTCGCTGCGCAATCCCAGCTTGCGCAGCACAGCCACCTTCTGCGTGCTGACAGTCTTGATGCTGCGGTGCCGCCGCAATGCGATCTCGGAGACCGTCAAGCCTTCCAACAGCAGGCCGAGTACTTCGCGCTCGTTGCGGCTGAGCTCGCCGCGATCACCGGCCAGCCTGACGTCCGGTGGAACCCGGGTCAGGCCCTGGGAAACACGTACGATGGCGTCGGACAATGCAGCAAGCGGTTCGGCCTTGCTGACGAATCCGTGGAGTCCGGCATCGATCAGGCTGTTGAGGTTGGTGGTGGGGCAGAGCGTGGCGAAGGCCAGCAATGGCGTGCGCGGAAATTCCCGGCGCAGCAGCGCAACCAGCTCGAGGCTACCCAGGTCGTCACGGGCAAGCGTGAGATCGATGATGGCCACATCTACCGGTGTGCGTTGCAGGCTGCAGAGCAGTTCGTTGCTGCAACCGTGGCTGGCGACGATGTCGAAGCGGAGATCGCCTGACAGGTGCAGGGCGGTGCCGCGACGGACGACTTCGTGATCGTCCAGGAGCGCCAGGCGAAGCCGACGCGGTGCAGGAAATCCATTCATGCGCGGGAGGTGGTCGGCGCCCATGGGCGTGGCCGCCATTCTGGCGCCGCTGTCGCGTCGAACATCGAATTCGTTGCGTTTTTACGACTATTCCTAAAGATCGATGGATGCAGTTGATCGGCCGGGGCTTACGCATTCGTGACGTAAATGGATGGGGTGCTGCAGGCGTCCCGTCGCGGCTGCCGGAACCATTAATGTGACGCGTCACGCCGGCGTGACCCTGCGCCCCTGACCTGACTGGTTGACGCCGTCAGGGCAGGGCAGGGCTATCGAGTCTGCACGCGGGGGATCGACATGCGACCCAGGAACTGCGCCGGGGTGATGCGGGGCAACTGTTTGGCATGGGCGTCTGAGAAGTGGCGCAGGCCGCCCCAGAGTGCGGTGTCTCCGATCAGGAAGCAGCGGTGCTGGGCACGGGTGACGGCGACGTTGAGCAGATTGGGCTTGCTGGAGGCCCAGTGCGCCGCGCCCACCGTGTCCGTGTCGCAGCCCAGGACCATCCAGACAATGCTTTCCTCCTTGCCCTGGAAGGTGTGCACGGTGCCGACGCGCTCCCTGCACCACGTGCGCAGTTCGGTGGTGCGTGGCGCCTGCGTGCCGGGTGGGGCATCCGGGCCAAGCCAGGCGTCCTGGCTCCGCAGTCGCTCGAGCAGGGCATTCTTGATGCGCTTGAAGGGCGAAATGATGTAGACCGGGGGAAGGCTTCCGGTGCTGTGATAGAGCGCGGCCAACGCCTGCTGCACCAGGTCGATCTGGCACGGCACGACCTGCTTGTCGCTGGTGCGGCCGGGGGCGTGTACCCAGGCGCTGCTGCCGATGTCCAGGCTGTCGGCGGGTGGCCGCGCCGCACTGGGTTCCCAGGGGTTGGAGAAGATCATCTTCCCCTCGTAGGCAATCGTGTTGGCAATTGAGAACATCGGTTCGACGCAGCGACGATGCACGCGCAGCGGACTGCCGATCCAGAGCGGCGAGCCGCCGGACTCCATGCGGGCACCGAGCGGGTTGGCCTCGTCGGCCAGTACCTGTACGGAGGTCTTGTCGGGCGAGACGTTCACGCCTGCGGGCAGTGCGCTGGTTCGGCCCAGCGCCTGCAGCAGCTTGACCGGCACGGTGAACACCGGCTCGATCTGCAGCGGATCACCCACCACGACCGCGCGCCTGGAGCGCAGCAGTGCACCGACTGCCGCCTGCGGCACGGCCTGGCCAGCTTCATCGATGAACAGCCAGCCGATCGAGTCCGGCCCCAGGTGGCGGAACTGGCGTGCGACCGAGGCGAACGTGCTGGAGACAACCGGCACGATCATGAACAGGCTCTGCCAGATGGCCAGCGCATCGCGTGGCTCCTGCAGCCGCTTGCCACTCAGCAGGTGGCACAGTGCAATGACGTTCTGGGCGAAGCCGCCGCCCTTCTGCACCACTTCGTGCAGCCAGGCCTGGTGAAGCTGCAGTGCCGCCACGAAGAGATTGGCGCGCTGCTCGTTGAGCTGCTCGCTGTTCCAGACTCCCTTGATCTGCCAGTCCTGATCTTCCAGTTCGGCCGCGTCGGCGGGATGGGACGCGGTGCCGAATTCGGCTTTCAGTTGTTCGAGCTGTTGCGTCATTCCAGCCCATTGCTGCGCCCGTGCCTGCGCGGCGGCCGATGCCTCGGCCAGGGTGCTCGCGGTTTGGCCCAGGTGCTGTTGCGCCGTATCACATTGCGTCCCGAGTTCGAGCCCGCGCTGGGTCCATCGGTGCTGATGATCTGCGTTCTGCACCATTGCGGCCGCATGGCTGTGCGCGCGCTGCCGGTCAAAGATGCGGGCCCACCAGCCAGGCTTCTCTTCCCTGAGCAGGGTGCGTTGCGCCTTGAGCAGGGCGAGCTGTTCATCGGATCTGCTGCGCTGGCCCTCGAGTGCACGGCACTGCTGTGCAGCTTCCTCATGCGCGCGCTGTGCATCGCGAAGCTGAGAAGTCGTTTGCCGGCAGAAGCTCTCCTCATCGTTGCCGCTGATCTCACGGCTGAGCGAGGCGAGCCGATCCAGCTTTTCGACCAGGCCATTGACGATCGCATCGGCCTTGCCGAACGCCTGCCTGGCCTGCTGGAAGCTCATCGCTGCTGGGTTGTCCCGCCACTCCCAGAGCGACTGGTGGCGGGCGCGGTCGTAGCCCTGCGGTGCGGGGGTTTTGCCATCTTTTGGGGCGCTCCTGCTGATGGCCCGCACAAGTGCCTCGCGGTTGGCCTTCCTGCCCAGCGCGCAGCTGATCAGCCCCCAGGCATCGCTGTCTGCCGCCGGTCGTTCATAGGCGCCCCTGCCGTTCCATTCGAGCAGGTTGCGGGCCAGTGGCCGCAGGTAGCCGAAGGTCACGTCCCCTGTGCTGTTGCGCCAGCGCGATCCTCCGGGCTTGCCCAGTGACCGGCTCTTCGGCAGGTCACGCGAAATATTCTCCACGGCGGCATTGTTCGACGATGCGACCACCATCTCGAAGTCGGCCAGGTCGGCCTTCAGTGGCGAGACCCTGCACGGCTTCTCACCTTCGAAGTTCACTTCGCGGGCTGGGCCGAGCGCAGCGGCTGGCGTCGCGTACTGTGACAATGCACGTGCACGCCGCACGATGTTCTCAGCGAAGACCTCACGCAACAGCGTGGTCTTCCCGGTTCCGGGCGGGCCATTGACCGAGAAGATGCCTGAATCGCGCACCTGCTCGAAGATGCTGTTCACAGCGAACTGCTGCATCAGGCTCATCGTGTGTGCAGGATCGCCGGGCCAGTGGCCCCGATTGATGTGGCGCGGGCGCAGCCGGTCGGCAATCAGCGCATGGCCTTCTGGGGTGTAAAGGTCTTCGCGTCGGCTTTCAGGCAATGGGCTCAGATAGGCGCGTAGGGGCGCACTGGCCTTGCCCTGGTCGAGTGCGCCGATGGCCCGCGCGATATCCTCGACGAAGAAACTGTTGAGGATGCTGATCTCCGCGTCCTCTTCGGGCTGGGCCTCGTCGTCCTCGGCGTCGTCCGCTTCCGCCGTTGGCTCGTTGTCCGGCCCTGGGGGTGTGGCTTTTGCTGCCCGTCCCGGCTTCGGCTTGTCTTCAACGCTTTTCGCCCGGATGACCAGCAGCGGAGCGGACGCGTCGCCCGCGGAAGGGTCATGACCCGACCAGTTGCACAGGATGTCGAGCAGGCGCAACAGGTCGTCGGGGCTGCAGGGCGTTGGGCCCTCACCCTGTCCGGCGGGGGTGGCAGCGGCGCTGCGGAACGTTGCTACGTCGCGCTTGAGTGCTTCAAGGCTTGCCTGGAAGGCGTCGAAGTCCAGGCCCTGCAAGCCACGCCTGGAGATCGTGCCCAGTGCCCACGGAACGGTCGATACCGAGATTTCACCCAGCTGCAGCACGCCCTCGGCGCTTGCCCGCAGGCTGGCCGCGCAGGTCAGGCCTTCCAGTTCGGCCCGTTCGTCCTGTTCCAGCGACTCGTCTCCGCTTGGCGTCTCAGCCAGTACCCGCTGGGTGATATCGGCCAGCTGGGCTTTGTCGAATATGCCGAGGTAGACATCGAATCCGCTCAGCCTGCGACCAAATGGCAGGGGCGGGGACCACAGATCCTTCGGGTCCAATCGCTCGAGCTGATCCCTGGACAGCTGCCGTACGCTCCAGTCCGCGTCCTTCGACTCAAGGACCTGGCCCTGCAGATCGTAGGGTATGAAGAACTCAACCCTGTGCCAGAAGCTGAGGATCGCGCGATGACTGGCCTGCAACGTGTTGCGTCGTTCTTCCCTCAACTGCCTGTTCCTTCCATTGTGAAATCGGCCACGACCGGAATGCACCCTTCGTCGGCCATTGTGGCCGGCGCGCACAGCCCTGCATTGGCCATTAGCGGCCGCCGCGGTCGAGTCTTGAGTGTTCGCGACCCCAGCGCCAGCTACTGCAGGCAGGGCAGGTGCGGCGTCGCTGTACGCACGGGTCCGGCAGCGGCTGCGCGCGTGCCGGATGAACAGTGCGGCAGCGGTGATGAATGCGACATCCGGCGCAAGCAGATGTCGACACGCCCTGCCGTCAGCAGGTGCTGCGTGGGGATGACCGATGGCTCAGCGCACCGACTGCGGCACGCGCCTCAGCTTTGCGGTGTCGTAACCCATGGCCGCGATGCGCTGCACGGCCTGCTGGTAGTCGCTCTCGGACACCTGTGGCGTGCGTGCCATGTACCACACGTAGTCGCGCTTGCTGCGCGCGACGATGGTCTGGCCGTAGTCATCGCGCAGCCAGGCAATCACATACTCGGCCTGGATCGGCCAGATGAACTGCATGCCCCAGATGGCGCCGTTGCCGTCCTTCTCGACCCGTCCAACAGGGTGCATCGACTTCTGGGGGGCGTCGAAGCTGCCCTTGCGATAGGTGAAGGTGGTCTGGATGCGCCCGTCGGGCTTCAATGCGTAGCTCTCCACCGCGTCGAAAGCTTTGCGCTCCGGCCATGAGGGGATGTGGGCGATCACATACCAGTCGCCCATGAAGCGTGGCACGTCCACTGAGGGCGGGCGGGGCAGGGGACGGGTATCGGTGGAACTGCAGCCGGAACCAAACAGGCTCAATGCCAGCAGGGGAAGCAGCGAGCGCATGCGCATGTCACACCTCAACGGGGGCGGAACAGATAGTGGGCGACCAGCCACTGCTGGCCGTCGTCGTAGCCGAACAGCTCGGCGCATGCCATCCAGAACATGCGCCAGCGCTGCCACCAGATCTTCGCGGCGGCCTGGCCGTAGGTCGCGACCAGCACCGGCATCACCGCCTCGCGTGCTGCATCCTGGTTGGCCAGCCAGTGGTCGGCCGTGCGCTGGTAGTGGGTGCCGTCCAGCAACCAGCGCTGGTCAAGCCGCAGGTCGCGCTGGAAATGCAGCAGCGTGTCGGCCGCCGGCATCAGGCCACCAGTGAAGAAATGGCGGCCCATCCAGTTGTCGCCGCCCTCGGTCTCGAACGGGTACATCAGCGTGCGGTGGGCGAAGATGTGCACGAACAGCGCGCCGTCGGGCTTCAGCCACTGGCTGATGCGCGCCAGCAGGCGCTCGTAGTTGCGCACATGCTCGAACATTTCCACCGAGACGCAGCGGTCGAAGCGTGCGGTTGGCAGCTCGAGCTGGTTGACGTCGCGGGTGATCACCTCGACGTTGTGCAGCCCCCGGGCCTGGCACTGCGCCATGATGTGCTGGCGCTGGCTGTGCGAATTGGACACGGCGGTGATCGCGGCGGTGGGATAGCGCTCGGCCATCCACAGGGTCAGCGAACCCCAGCCGCAGCCCAGTTCGAGGATCTGCTGGCCATCGGCCAGTCCGGCGCGCTGGCCGTACAGCTCCAGCATGGCGTCCTCCGCCTGGTCCAGCGTTTCGCGCCCGGTGGGGTAGTAGCAGCTGCTGTACTTCAGGCGCCTGCCCAGGCAGGCCTGGAAGAAGGCCGCCGGAACCTCATAGTGCTGGCGGTTGGCCGCGTCGGTATGCAGCGCGAGCGGGCTGTCGGCCAGCTCGGCGATGCGACGGCCGAAGCGTGCGGACTGTGCTTCGATACCGCCCAGCATTTCCTCGTGCAGGCGTTGCGCGCACAGGCGACGGATGCCGGCGCGCAGCGCGGCATCGGGAACCAGGCCGCGTTCGGCCCAGGCGATCAGCCCGGTTTCCGCGTCGTCGGCCGGGGTCAGTGACGGAATCGCGCTCATGCGGAATGCTCCTTGGAAGGACGAGGGAACCAGGGGAAGAACATCGGCGTGCTGCGCTGGTAGGCGCGGTAATCGTCGCCGCGGCTGCGCAGCGCCTGCTTTTCGGTGAATGGAATGCCGCTCAGGTAGCGCAGGAACACATACATCAGCAGCGGGCCGGACCACGCCAGCCACCACAGCGGCGAGCCGACCGCGAGCAGGACATAGCTGAACCAGTGCAGCCACTCGAAGAAGTAGTTCGGGTGGCGGGAGTAACGCCAGAGCCCGTCGCGGCAGGTGCGACCCTGGTTTGCCGGATTCGCGCGGAACCGGGCCAGCTGATGGTCGGCCAGGCTCTCGCCGCCGACGCTCAGCAGCCAGACGAGTGCGGCGGCCACGACCCACAACGTCATGCTGGTCTGTGGATTGGCAGCCACCGCGACGAAGGGCAGGGCGAACAGCACGACCAGCAGTGCCTGGGCCATGAAAAAGCCGAAGATCTTGGCTTGATGCCCTTGCCAGTACTCGCGCAGATAACGGTAGCGACCGTCTTCCTGTTCATGGCGGACCCGATGCCACAGGTGCAGTGCCAGTCGGCTGCCCCACAGGCCACCGAGCACGCCCAGTGCAATGCGTGGCGCCGCCGCACCATCGCCGAGCCACGCCAGCAACAGGGCCGAAGCACCCACGCCCTTGGCCCAGAGCACATCGACCACGCCGATGTTGCGGTGGCGCCGCTGCCAGGCCCAGCCCCAGCTCATCACCAGCACGGCATACAGCAGTACCCACACCAGATTGATCATGACGGCGCTCCGGCCAAGGGCGGTGGAATGGTGCGGGAGCCGCGACGAGCGGCCATGCACAGCAGCGAAAGCGCGATGCTCCAGCCCACCCCCAGTACCAGCAGGCCCTGCCACAGCGGCGTAGTGAATCGAACCGCATCGAAACCGCGCGCTGCGGAGAGATAGGCCAGCGGGGCCAGCAGCAGGCCGAACGCGGCTGGCAGGGCAGGGTGGCGAAGCAGGAAGCGCATCGAAGTGGTCAGCGTCATCGCAAACGCGGCCCACAACGCCATGATCCAAAGGGGTGGCGTCCAGCCCAGCGGGGCCGCGGCGTAGCGTACGGTGCCGCTGGCGGCGGCACTGGCGTCGACCAGCCACGCGCAGGCCAGCGCCAACAGCATCAGCCGAAGATCCAGCCGAGGTTGCGGCGAGGTCAGCAGCTGGCTGCCGATGTAGAGCGACGCTGCCAGCAGCGCCGGCCATTGCCAGCCGCGCCCGGCGCCGGCCACGGCGCACAGCCAGACCAGCTGGTTGCCAAGCAGATTGGCCCAGAACCGGCGCACCTCAGCCGCCTTGACCCGATGCGCCAGCGGGACGATGCCCGGGGCGCGCCAGCAGCAGATGCGAAACGCCGATCGAACGCTCCAGGAAGCCGCCCTCGCAATAGGCCAGGTAGAACTCCCACATCCGGCAGAAGCGCGTATCAAAGCCCTGTGCCTGCACAGCGGGCAGCTGGGCAAGGAAGCGTTGGCGCCAGGCGCGCAGGGTCAGTGCGTAGGAGTGGCCGAAATCCTGCTGGGCGACCAGCTGCAGGTCACTGGATCGGGTCTTGGCCGCCATGATCGCGTTGATCGACGGAATGAAGCTGCCCGGAAACACATAGCGCTTGATGTAGTCGACGCTGCGCCGTGCCTGCTCGTAGCGGTGATCTTCGATGGTGATGGCCTGCAGCAGGGCGACACCATCGGGCTTGAGCAGGCGCTGCAGCGTTGCCATGTAGGTGTCCAGGTATTCGGCGCCGATGGCTTCGATCATCTCGATCGATACCAGCTTGTCGAACTGGCCCTGCAGGTCGCGGTAGTCCTGCATCAACAGCGTGACCTTGTCCTGCAGCCCGGCGACGCGGACGCGCTCTCTGGCCAGTGCATGCTGCTCGGCGGAGATCGTGGTTGTGGTGACGTGGCAGCCGTAGTGCTGCGCCGCGTGCAGCGCAAAACCACCCCAGCCGGTACCGATCTCCACCACGCGGTCGCCCGGCTTGAGCTGCAGCTGTTGGCAGATGCGGTCCAGCTTGCGCCGCGAGGCGGATTCCAGCGACTCGCCCTCTTCGGCGAACAGGGCCGAGGAGTACATCAGGTCCGGTGACAGGAACAGGGCGAAGAAGTCGTTGCCGAGGTCGTAGTGCGCGGCGATGTTGCGGCGGCTGCCTTCGCGGCTGTTGCGGCGCAGGCGGTTCCAGCCGCGCAGCAGCCAGCCTCCCACGCGCGCTGGGCCGTGTTCCATGCTGTCGAGCAGATCGCGGTTGCGCACGAGCAGCCGTATCAGGGCGACCAGGTCGTCACAGCGCCATTCGCCATGGATGTAGCTTTCGCCGGCGCCGACGCTGCCCTGGGCCGCCACCTTGCGATAGAACGCCGGGTCCTCGATGGTGACGGTGACATGCAGCTCACCGCGGGCATCGCCCAACCAGACTTCGCCCAGCGCGTCGCGCACGCACAGGCGGCCGTCGCGCATCGGGGCGAGCTGGGTCAGCAGGCGGCGGCGCAGGAAGGCATCCAATGCGCCGGGGCGCGGCAGCGCGACCGAAGGAATCATCGAATTCATCGCGGTTTCTCGGCAAGGGTAGGGTGGTCGTGTACGGGATTGCGTTTCAGCCACAGCCGCAACGCATGCCAGTGGATGGCGGCCACCACCTGGGTGGTCATCAGTGGATAGCAGGCCAGGACGCGGGCCAGCCCGCGGCCATCCAGGGGGTGTCGTTGCATGACCTGGGTGGCATCAAACTGGCGCGCGCCGTCGCGCCAGACCTGCATGTGCACGCGCAGGTCCTCATCAGGGCAGTTGAACCGCCAGTCGTAATGACAATCCATCGGCATGAAGGGCGAGACATGGAAGCATTTGTCGAACCGCCAGCGCAGCGAGGTGCCTTCCTGCGTGGCCGTTGCGACCGGCAGCACGTAGGCGTGACGTTCCTTCCAGGGTGTGTTGGTGATCTCGGCGACGATGCAGTCCAGCGTGCTGCCATCGGCCCGGTAGCAGTAGTAGAAGCTGACCGGGTTGAACACGTGACCGGCGAAGCGCAGATGGGTGAGCAGGCGGACCGGGCCGGTGGGCCGGTAGCCCAGGGTTGATGCAGCGTGGTCGCGCACTGCATCGGCCAAGGGCCGCGCGGGATCGCCGAAGTAGTCGCTGCGACGGAACTCGGCCAGATTGCGGCGATTGATCGACCACAGCCAGCGCCCGGCGAACACGCTGTCGAGTTCATCCAGGTCGAGCAGCAGCTGTGCGATCGGATAGCGGAACGCATGCGGGTGTGGCAGGTGCCTGCGGTGCGCCACCTGCCCGAAGTAGAGCGCACTGGCGCTCATGCGGCCACCTCGCCGGGAGCCGCCATGACGTGGTGCGGTTCACAGGTGCGCAGTGCATCGACCACGCGGCGGGCGCTGCGGATGCCGTCCTCATGGAAGCCCCAGCCCCAATAGGCGCCTGCGAACCAGGTGTGGCGGCGGCCCTGCAGCTCGGCCCAGCGCTGTTGCGCGCGCACTGCGGCATGGTCGTGCACCGGGTGCGCATAATGCAGGGTGCGCAGCACCTTGCCCGGGTCGATTGCCTCGCTGCGGTTGAGCGTGACCACCAGGGGCGTGCTGCCGGGCAGGCCCTGCAGCTGGTTCATGCAGTAGCTGACCGTGCAGGGCGCGGCAGGGTCGCGGGGCACATGGGCATTCCATGCCGCCCACGCCTTGCGGTTGCGCGGCAGCAATGACGCGTCGGTGTGCAGCACCGCTTCGTTGGCCTGGTAGCGGATGGCGCCGAGCACGTCGCGTTCGATGGGGTCGGCGTCACGCAGCAGCGCCAGGGCCTGGTCGCTGTGGCAGGCCAGGATGACCTCATCGAAGCCTTCCACGCCGGCCGCGCTGTGCACGCGAGCGCCCCACGGCATGCGCTCGACCGACTGTACCGGGCACTCCAGCCGCTCATGCACCCGCCAGCGGGCGCGCAGGGCATCGACATAGCGGGCCGATCCACCGCTCACCACCCGCCACGGTGCACGCCCGGTCATCTGCAGCATCTGGTGGTTGGCCATGAACTGGGCCAGATAGCGCGCCGGGAAGTCCATCACCGTGGCCGTCGGGGACGACCACAGCGCGGAGGCCATCGGCAGCAGGTGCTCGTCGATGAAGGCATCGCCGTAGCGCTGGCTGCGCAGGTACTGCCCCAACGTTGGGCCCTCGTCTTCTGCCAGCAACAGGGGGGCATCGCGGTAGAACCGGCGCAGGTCGGCCAGCATGCCCCAGAACCGCGGCGACACCAGGTTGCGGCGCTGGCAGAACAGGCCATCCAGCGAGGTGGCGTTGTACTCCACGCCGCTGCGCTCGCTGTGCATCGAGAAGCTCATCGTGGTCGGCTGCGAGGCTACGCCCAGTTCGTCGAACAGTGCGGTCAGCAGCGGGTAGTGCTGGGGATTGAACACGATGAAGCCGGTGTCCACCGCCATGCGGACGCCATCCACCTGCACGTCGTGGGTGTGGGTATGGCCGCCCAGATAGTCGTTGGCCTCGAACAGCGTGACGTCGTGTTCGCCGTCCAGCCACCAGGCGCTGGCCAGTCCTGCAATGCCCGAACCGATGATCGCGATGCGCATGTCAGTACCTCGCCTTGGCCAGCACCCATTCGGGAATCGGCTTGAGCCCTTTGACCAGCCCAAGCGCCGCCATCGCGCGCAGTCCATACCAGGTCAGGTCCACTTCCCACCAGCGAAAGCCCTGGCGGACGGTGCCCGGGAAGAAGTGGTGGTTGTTGTGCCAGCCTTCGCCGAAGGTGAGCAGCGCCAGCCAGAGATTGTTGCGGCTGTCATCGCGGGTCTCGAAGCGGCGGCGACCGAAGCGATGGGCCAGCGAATTGATGGTGACCGTGGCGTGGAACAGCACGATCGTGGAGATGAAGAAGCCCCACACCAGCAATTGCGAGCCGGAGGTATGCAAGCCTGGCGCCCAGCGCTCCAACCCGGCGCCCAGTGCATACAGCGCTGCGGCCAGCAGTACCGGCACAGCCGTATCGAAGCGGTCCAGCCAGCGCAGCTCCGGGTAGCGCGCCAGGTCGGGCACCCGCGACAGGTCGGTGGCAAAGGCCTCGCGGGTCAGGAACCAGCCCATGTGGCTGCGCCAGAAGCCGCCCTCACGGGGGGAGTGCGGGTCCAGCGGCTGGTCGGCGTGACGGTGGTGGTGGCGATGGTGGGCGGCCCACCACAGCGGCCCGCGCTGTACGCTGGAGGCGCCTATCACCGCGAACACGAACTGCACCGGCCGCGATGCCTGGAAGGTGCGATGCGAGAAGTAGCGGTGGTAGAACGCCGTGATGGCGAACATGCGCACCGCATAGAGTGCTGCAGCCACGATCACCGCTGTCCACGAGATGCCCACCCAGATCACCGCGATGCAGGCCAGGTGCATCAGCGCGAAGGGCACGGCGCGCACCCAGTCGATCCGCCCCGGCCGCTCGTCGGTGGCCTCTGCGGCGTTGCCGGTATCGAACCAGCGCTGCAGCGTGCGCAGCAGGCGCCAGCGTTGACGGGGGAGGGGCGCTACAGAGGCCATGGCGGATCTCGGCGGGTTTCGTGTCTTCCTCTACGCGGCAGAAGGCCCACTGGATGCGGAGCGCGGCAGGAAATTTAGATTTCACCTGGCCGTAACGGTGCAGCGATCTGTCAGCGGCTGCGCCCAGGCCTGCTGCCATTCGCTGGCGGGGCGACCAGCCGCTGCGGCGATGAAGCGCACCGTCACCTGTGGATAGGCACCGCGTTGATCGCGCAGGTTGCTGGTGCCACGGAACTCCAGCAGGCGCTGGTCAGCGCTGGCGTATACCAGCGCAAGGCGTGGCGCGATGCCGCCGTACCAGGTGTCCAGGCTGACCTCGATCGACTGCGCATCGATCCCCTGCCAGCGCTGCGGGCCGATGCGCCTTACCTGCACCGGGAAGTAGCGCTGCCGCGCTGGGACCAGGAAGGGCAGGGTCACACGCTCGCCGCGCATGAGCGCCTGCCAATGCAGGCGCACCGCCGCGTCGAACCCTGCGTCGATGACCGCGCCGGTCGGCAGGTCGAGCTCGCGCTGCACCGGTGGGCTGCCGGCATCCTCCTTCCACGCGATCGAGACCCTGCCGCTGGCGGCCTCGACCTCGGCCTTCTGGCCGCTGCGCCGGTCCTCCAGGGTATAGCCGCGCGCCTGTGGGGCCGCGCTGGCCGGCAGGTGCTTGCGGGCGAAAGGCCGCCCGTCCGCGCATTGGTACAGCACCCAGCGCTCGGCACCCTCGGCCGCATCGCGTCGCCAGTGCACCTCGCGGTAGAGCAGGTCGCCGCGCGACGACGTTGCTACCCCCTCGCTTCGCAGCCAGGGCGCGGCCAGCGCAACATGGGGCAGGCACAGCAGCAGCCAAGCGGTACGCATCGCGTTCATCCGGGAAAGGAGGGCTGAGGTCATACGGCGGGGATGGGCGGTTGGATGCGCCTGCAGCGGCTGCATCCAATCACGGCCCCTGCGCGTAAAGAGGACAGACCTTCACCCGCCCGCCGCGAACGCCGATGTACCCTGACGCCGCCAGCAACCCCCTCAACTTCGATACCGCACGCATCGTGTCCAGTTCCCAGCAGCCGAGCAGCGAGCCGACGAACTGGGCCGGTGACATGGACGGCGTGGCACGGCTTCGTGACCGCGACTGTTTCATGCGGATCTATGATTACTTCATGCCGCGGCTGTGCGTATACCTGCGGGGCCTGGGCGTGCCTGACGCGGTGGCCGAGGAACTGGCGCAGGAGAGCCTGCTGCGGCTATGGCTGCGCGCGGCCGACTTCGATCCCGCGCAGGGTGCGCTGAGCACGTGGCTGTATCGCATCGCCCGTAACCTGCACATTGACCGCATCCGCCGCGAGCGCAGCTGGATGCAGGTGCAGGCAGCCGTCGAGGACGCAGCAACCCTGGATGTGATCGAACGCAGCAGCGCCGAACAGTTTGCCGACCAGGCCCGGCTGCGCCAGCGCATCAACGAACTGCCCGCCGTGCAGGCGCGCTTGGTGCGCATGTCCTATTTCGAGGCCAAGAGCCACAGCGAGATCGCCGAGGCGATCGGCATGCCCTTGGGCACGGTCAAGTCTCATCTGCGGCGCGCGTTCCTGCAGCTGCAGGCCAAAGTGGGAGGTGCGCTGTGAACCCGCGCCACCACCTGCACGAATCGACGTTGATGAGCTATGCCGCAGGCGCGCTGCCCACGCCACTGAGCGTGGTCGTTGGTACGCATCTGGAGCAGTGCCCGCACTGCCGCCAGCGCCTGCGCGAGGCCGAGGCGATCGGCTCGGTGCTGCTCGAGCAGACCCAGCCGCCCGCGCCTGATCCACGCCGCGAACAGCTGCGCGAGGCCATGCTGATGCAGCTGGCTGCGGAAATGCCGATTGCCATGGACCAGGCCGCGCGTCCCGTGCCGAAGGAGCGGCCCGAGGCCGACCCGGACCATCTGCCTGCCTCGCTGCACCCCTACTTCGGGGCATCGCTCAGTGGGTTGCGTTGGCGCTGGATGGCGCCCGGCGTGCACTGCATCCGTGCCGAGCAGATGCCTTCGCTGATCATGCTGAAGATCGCCCCGGGAAAATGCCTGCCCATGCACAGCCATGGCCGCAGCGAGCTGACCCAGATCCTGCGCGGTTCCTACAACGATGCGCTGGGGCTGTTCGCACCCGGCGACGTGGCGGACCTGGATGAAGACGTGGAGCATCAGCCGGTGACCGCGCCGGGGGTGCCGTGCATCTGCGTGTCGGCGCTGGATGCACCGCTGGTGTTCAGCGGGTGGCTGGCGCGCAAGATCCAGCGGTTCGTGAAACTCTAGTGCGGCCCTGGCCATGGCTCAGGCACAGACATTGCGGATTCTCCTGACCGGCGCTGCAGGCCTGGTGGGGCAGGGCGTTGCCCTGGCCTGCCAGCGTTCGCCGCAGGTTGCCGGCTTGACCGCGCTGGTGCGTCGCCCGGGCAGCCTGCGCGGACCCGGCAGCGAACGGGTGGTCCCGGACTTCCTGCACATCGACGCGCAGCGTGATGAACTGGCCGGGTACGACGCATGCTTCTATTGTGCCGGTGCGCCACCGGTTGGCACTGCCGAGGCCGAGTACCGGCGCGTGACCCTGGACACCACACTGGCAGTGGCCCGCGCCTGGGCTGCGGTGAATCCGCAGGGGTCCTTCCTGTATGTCTCCGGCGCAGGCGCGGACCCGCAAAGCCGGCTGATGCCGCTGCGGGTGAAGGGCGAGACCGAGCGGGCGTTGCAGGCGCTGCCGCTGCGCGCGGTGATGCTGCGTCCGGGCGGGGTCCGGCCGGTGCCGGGGACAGGTACCCGGCATGCCCTGTTGAAACCCCTGTACTGGGGCGGCGCACCGTTGATGAAACTGGCCGGTGCGCTCGCGCCCTCGCTGATGACCAGCAACCTGGCGCTGGGCATGGCCATGATCGCCCTGGCCGGAAGAGAAAACCCGCCGGCCACGATCGAGTGCGCGGATATCAACCGGATCGCGGCAGGCATGCGCGATGCGTCCGCCTGACCTCAGCGCGGCGCAGCCTCCAGCGCGGTGCGCACTGCCAGCGCAAGGTCACTGCGGGTAAATGGCTTTGGCAGCAGGGCGGCTGCACGCCCCTGCGCGCCAACCGCATCGTGGTCGCGTGGATAGCCTGACGTGAACAGGACCGCGATTGCCGGCCAGCGTTCACGCACCTCACGCACCAGCTCCCAGCCGGACATGCCCGGCATCACCACGTCCGAGAACAGCAGGTCGACCTTGGTGTCCGGCCGTTCCAGCAGCCGCAACGCCGAGGGGCCGTCGTGCGCTTCCAGCACGCGGTAGCCCAGCAGGCGCAGCGCATCGACTGTATGCGCACGGACATCGTCGTTGTCCTCGGCCACCAGCACGGTTTCCTCGCGTGGCGAGTAGCCGGCCAGGCCCGTCTGCGGGACGCGAGCCTCGCAAGGCAGCGCCAGAGGCGAGCGCGGGAACATCATGGTGATGCTGGTACCGCCGCCTTCCACCGAATCGATCAGCACGTGGCCACCGGACTGCTTCACGAAGCCGTGCACCATCGACAGGCCGAGCCCGGTGCCGCGGCCGACCTGCTTGGTGGTGAAGAACGGCTCGAACACGCGCGCCAGGGTGGCCGCGTCCATGCCGTGGCCGTTGTCGCGCACCCGCAGCATCACATACTCGCCGGGGGAAGCATCCGGGAACAATGCGGCGTAGTCGTGGTCGAGGTGGCTGTTGTCGACTTCGATCACCAGGCGGCCGCCGTGCGGCATCGCGTCGCGCGCATTGACCGCCAGGTTCAGCACCGACGCTTCCAGTTGGCTGATGTCGATCTCCACGCACCAGATGTCCTCGGCGGTGCGGATGTCCAGTTGCACCAGTTCGCCCAGCGCCCGCCGCAGCATGTCCTGCATGTCCAGCAGGCACTCGTTGAGGTTGGCTGCCTGGCTGTGCAGCGGCTGGCGCCGGGCAAAGGCGAGCAGGCGCTGGGTGAGGCTGGCGGCACGGCCAACCCCCTTCAGGGCATTGTCCAGGGCACGGCTGGCCATCGCGCCGGCTTCGCCGGCCCGTTCGCTGAGCAGCATGGCGTGCTCGATGTTGCCCGAGATCACCGTCAGGATGTTGTTGAAATCATGCGCGATGCCGCCGGTGAGCTGGCCGACCGCCTCGATCTTCTGCGACTGGCGAAGCGCATGCTCGGCCTGCCGCCGCGCAGTAGTTTCCACCGCCTCCGATACCACGGCAGTGGCCACGCCGTCGGCGTCCAGCAGCGGGCGCAGCGAGACGTCGAAGCTGCGCCGGCCGGTGGGCAGTTCCAGCTCGAGGGAATGCAGCGAGTTGCGACCCTGCGCCGCCGCGGCGACGGCCTGGTCAACCACCGCGCCGACGCCGTCGGTGTTGGCGAACCACAGGGATTCGCCGAAGCGCTGGCCGACAATGTCCTTCTTGTCCGCCAGCACGGCGGCCAATGAAGCGTCATTGGCATCGACCACGCGCCCGGACAGATCCAGCAGCACCTGATGCTGGAAGCTGGATTCAAAGATTGCCTGCAGCCGCCGTTTGCTGGCCCGCAGTTCGGCGGTGCGCGCCTGCACCTGCTGCTCCAGGGCCTGGTTGTCCTCACGCAGGGCCAGTTCGGCCTGCTTCAACACCGATACGTCGCTGCCCATGCAGATGTAGCCGGCCACGCTGCCATCGGCGGCATGCTCCGGCACGCAGTCCATCTGCACGAATCGTGACTGGCCGCTGCGATGCACGAGCTCGACCTGGAAGCTGGTGCGCTCGCCCTGCAGCACGCGTTCCAGGCTGGGGAGGGCACGTTCGAAGGCGCTGATGCCGCTGACATCGCGGGCAAGGCGTCCCAGCAATTCGGCCTGGCTCACGCCATGCCAATCCAGGAACGCCTTGTTCGCGAAGCGGTAGCGGTGGTCCTTGTCGAGCCGGGCGATCAGCGCCGGAACGGCGTCGGTCACCTGCTGCAGCTGCGCCTGGCTCTCATTGAGCGCAGCCTGCGCCTGCACCAGCTGGTTGCGCTCGTGGGCTTCCTGCCGCGCGCGACGGATGGCATCCGGCAAGCGCTGCAGGCGCTGCTTCACCACATAGTCGCGTGCGCCGCGGGTCAAGGCCTGCACGGCCAGCTCTTCGGTCAGGGTGCCGGAGACGAAGATGAAAGGCGTGTGCGGGATGCGCTCGCGCGCCAGCGCAAGGGCGGCATCGCCATCGAATCCGGGCAGTACGTGGTCGGCCAGGATGATGTCGAAGGGGCGATTGTCGATCGCCTCGATGAACGCATTGCGGGTCCACAGCCGCTCGGCCTCGAAGTCGAGGCCTGCGCGCTGCAGCTGTGCGCTGATCAGCTCCGCGTCAAGCGCGCTGTCCTCCAGCATGAGGATGCGCAGGCGCTCACTGCGGCGCGATCCATCACGCATGGTGCTGCCCCGAACCGTTGGGCCGGTGCGGCGGTGGCTGGTTGGTGATGCCCCAGAACATGCCCAGCCCCTGGATGGCATCGAAAAATTCCTTGAAATCGACCGGCTTGACCACGAATGCATTGACGCCCAGTTCGTAGCTCCGCACCAGATCCTGTTCCTCGCGCGAGGAGGTCAGCATCACGATCGGGGTGCTGCTCAGCTGCGCGTCGCCACGGACCTGCTCGAGCACCTCCAGGCCGTTGACCTTGGGCAGCTTCAGGTCCAGCAGCACCACGACCGGGCCGCCGTGCATGGCGCCGGCGAACTTGCCTTCGCAGCGCAGGTAGTCCAGCGCCTCGGCGCCATCGCGCACGTGGACGACGTCGTTCAGCAGCTGGCAGCGTGACAACGCGGCCATCGTCAGCTCGGCGTCTTTGGGGCTGTCCTCGACCAGGAGGATCGGCCGCAGGTCCCTCATGGGTGATCTCCTGTGGAACGGGGTAGGGTGAAATGGATCGTGGCGCCCTTGCCGGGCTCGCCCTCGGCCCAGGTGCGGCCGCCGTGGCGGCCGATGATGCGGCGCACATTGGCCAGGCCGATGCCGGTGCCTTCGAATTCCTCGACGTGATGCAGGCGCTGGAATACGCCGAACAGCTTGTCCACGTAGCGCATGTCGAAGCCGCAGCCATTGTCGCGCACGAAGAAGTGGTCTTCGTCGTCGTTGCGCTCGTGGCCGATCTCGATGACCGCCTGCTCGCGCTCGCGGGTGAACTTGATCGCGTTGCCCAGCAGGTTCTGCCAGACCAGGCGCAGCATGGTCGGATCGGCCTCGACTTCCGGCAGCGGCGCCAGCGTCCACTGCACGTCGCGGCCGGCATAGTCCAAGGCGAAGGACCTGCGCACGTCCTCGGCCAGCGCAGCCATGTCCAGCCGCACCCGGCCCACCGTCGAGCGGCCCATCTGCGAGAAGCTCAGCAGGTCGTCCACCAACGTGCCGGCCGATTTCGCCGATTCCACGATGGTGTCGAGGAAGCGCCGTTCGGTGTCGTTGAGACGCTCGCCCGCAGAGCTGCCCAGCAGCTCCGAGTAGCCGACGATGTGGCGGAAGGGAGCGCGCAGGTCGTGGCTGACCGAATAGGAGAACGCTTCCAGTTCCTTGTTGCTGCGCACCAGCTGTTCGTTCAGCTCCGCCATTTCCTCGGCCTTGCGCAGCACGATGTCGACAATGGCGGTGCGCATTTCGTGCGCGGCATCGCAGTCGGCATCACTCCACGGCAGGCTGCGCTGCTGCACGGTCTCCTTCCACGCCTCGAACGAGTTGCGCGGCGACAGGGCCACGCCGGGTGCCTCGGTCTTGCGCGGGTCGCCCCCCCAGCGCACGGTGCGCACGACCTCCGGCCGGAACCACATCAGGTAGCTGTGATGGAGCTGCGAGATCGACACCGCCAGCAGGCCGCTGGCCACGTCGGTCAGGCGCGCGGCAGGCGACCAGTCGGCGGCCAGATGATCGGTGCAGTACATCTCCTGCCCGGCGTGCTGGTTGGCCAGCCAGTCGGCCAGGGCCAGCACCTCGCTGGTGGGCGGGCACTGCCCCACGCGCATGCAGTCCCCCTTGTGCACGATGGCCGCGCCGGCCGCGCCGGTCAGGGACAGCAGGCTGGCCTCATCGTGGCGCAGCGCAGCCATGAACTCTTCGTCCCCGGCCATCCGTGCCAGCAGCTTGACCAGCACCGAGCGACGGGCCACGCGTTCCTCGATCGCGCGCGCGCGCTCCTTCAGCGCGATCTGCAGCGACAGGATCTGGCCCATGAACTCACAGGCCGTACGCACGTGGTACGGCAGGCGGCGCGGCTGCACCGCGTGGCAGGACACCAGGCCCCACAGCCGCCCTTCGTGCACCAGCGACACCGACATTGATGCCCCGGTGCCCATGTTGCGCATGTACTGCAGGTGCACCGGCGAGACGCTGCGCAGCACGGCCAGGCTCAGGTCGGTGGGAGGCGCGTCGCGATGCGCTTCCGCGCGCAACAGCGGCGCAGGGGTGTAATCGCTGTCCGCAATCAGGCGCACCCGGTTGCGGCGGTACAGCTCACGCGCCTGGGCGGGGATGTCCGATTCGGGGAAGCGCAGGTCCAGATAGGATGGCAGCAGGCCGTTGCCGTCCTCGGCCACCACCGTGCCATTCCAGCCTGCATCGAACTGGTAGACCAGGGTGCGGTCGAAGCCGGTGAGGCGTCGCACATGCGCGGCGGCCAGCCTGCACAGGTCTTCCACCGTCGTGGCGGTCTCGATGCCGGACATCAGCTCGCGGATCGCCGGGTACAGCTCTTCCAGCGAACCGGGCTGGCCCGGAACCGGCGCCTCCAGTTCAACCAGAAGGTCGGTTGCAGACCGGTGCACGAGCAGCTGGTGGCGGCCATGGCCATCCAGATGCACCGCGCCCACGTGTGCGCTGCTGCCGACCGTGGCCTGCTGCAACACCGCCTGGAACGGCGCCAGCACGCCACCCAGCACCTCGGCGACGTGTTGCATCAATGGCTCGCCGAACTGCTGCAGCAGGGCGGGGTGGCTGATGGCGCGCTCACGCACCTGCAGCGAGTGCGGTTCCACCACCAGAAGCACACCGTACGGCTGGATCGCGCCGGGGGTATGGATCGGTTCGCGCGCGCAACGCGACAGGGCAGCGTCGTGCGTGGGCTCAGCAGAAGGCATCAAGGGCGGGACTCATGATTCGTGAAGGGCAGGAACGACCCAGCGGTGTATCCGGTAACCATGGATGGTGAAGCAAAAGAGCGTATCCGCCTACCTCCCTGTGCATGTGGCGTGTCCTCCATCTGAAACTGAATTCTTCATACAAGCAGCGATGCGCATGCGGCAGGCGTCTCTGCCGGCTTCGCGGCCAGTGCATCTGCGCTGCACGCCGGCTCGACAGCGGCTGCCCTAGGGTGGCTCGACTTCCGTCGGATACCACGCCCGTGAACCTGCAGACCCTGCCTTCTACGCCGTACCGCATGCTGGCTGACAGTTGCCAGTTCGAACTGCTGGATGTGGATGCCCTGCAGGACCCCGCCAGTGGCCGGTTGCTGCACCTGTATTCGCTGGTGGCCCGTTGCCTGTCCTGCGAGACGGTGTTCAAGGCCGAAGAAGGACAAGGCCTGGTCAGCCATTCGTCGGCGCGTGTGGTGCGTTGCCCCACCGGCTGCGGGCAGCAGGCGTTCAAGCCGGCGCTGTTGAGGAACTGGCGCCCACAGGTCGTGGCCCAGGCGTGAGTGATGCGGCGCGCTGTCACAGTAGCCCGGGGTTGGCTCGCCAGACTGCGAAATTGAGCGCCGAGGCGAAGCAAATCCAGGCCAGATAGGGCAGCAGCAGCACGGCTGCCATCGTGCGGACGCGCACGAACGCGAGCATCGTCGCGCACACCAGCGCCACCAGCACCAGGATGTCGGCGAAGGCGAGGGCGCCCAGCTTCCAGCCGAAGAACAGCCAGCTCCACAGTGCATTGATGGCCAGCTGCACCAGATAGAGCCACAGCGCAGGCCGCGCGCCGCGCCAGCCGCGCTCCCGCCAGACCAGCCACGCCGCAATCGCCATCATGGCGTACAGCAGGGTCCATGCCGGGCCAAACACACCGGCAGGCGGCGCCCATGCAGGCAGGACGAGGGTGGCATAGAAGCTGGCGGCGGACGTCGAGGCCCACGCGCCCAGTGCGGCGGCGGCGAAGGTGATCGCCACCCATCCCAGAAGGCCATAGGCCTGTGTGCGCTTGTTCATTGCGTGCAACTCGTCAATTGGGGCGTCGGTGTATACGCACCGGGGCCGCCAATGGATGCAGACGGTTGCCTTCAGTGCGACGAGCCTGCAGCACCCGCGCCCTGGCCCGCTGGCAGCAGCGAAGGCTGCTGGTCAAACCACTCGCGTGCCCTGGCCAGATGCCATTGGCGCTGGTCGCCGTCCAGCTCGATGCCCGCACCCAGCAGCCCCCACCGTAGATAGAGATCACCGCGCTTGCGCTGTTCCAGCAGATCCAGCCGCGCGCGTACCGACAGGCGGTCGTTCTCGGCCTGCAGGCCATCGATGACCAGATGGCCAGGGCGCCAGCGCAGCGTCGCCTGCGCCTGTACCTGTCCGGAATCCAGCAGGGACAAGGTCCAGCGCGGGTAGTCGGTGCGCTCTGCGAACAGCGCCAGCAACGGTCGCGCATCGCTGAGATCGAGGTCCGTGGTGGCATCCACCTGGAACGGCGACTGCGCATCGATGCGCCCACGCCTGAAGTCCACGCGGCCTTTCCATGCCGTCGAGCCCTGCGTGCCCGCCACCTGCACGTTGCGCAGCTCGACCGTGGTGCCGGACAGATCGAAATGACGCTGGTTGAAGTCTCCCCGGCGCAGTGTTGCGTTCACGTCGATATCGCCGCCCATGTCCAGCCCTGCCACCTTTGCACTGGCGTTGCGCCCCAACAGCCGGGCCGTGCCATGGCCGACACGCCCGTCGGTATCGAGGGTCGCATCACCACTCACGGTGCCGGTGCCACGGAGCAGTCGCACCTGGGGCGAACCCAGGTAGCGGTTGTAGGCGGTCAGATCAGGGATGGTGGCTTCACTGAAGCGCAGCTGCGCGCGGACGCCTTTGCGCAGTTCCTGCAGGCGGCCATCGCCGGTCAGGTCCAGGGCCAGATCCCGGCCGTCGAACAGGCGTACGTCCTTGGCATCGCCTGGCCGCGCGGTGAAGCGGGGCAACCGGACGGCCAGCCGCGCCTGGCTGGGCGTGCCGGCCTTCAGTTCGCCGTGGGCACTGGCCGTGCCTGCCAAGCGCACACCCGCCACCTCGGCCACGGCTTCGGCCGCAGGAATGTCCACGGTGCTGCCTTCGGTCAGCTCGCCGTTGCGAAGGCGCAGGTCCGCCTTCAGCGTGCCGCCGCCATCCAGCTGCAGCCACGGCTTGCGCACGAACAGGGCAGGGATCCAGTTGAGCGAGGTGAACGTCCATTCGCCGCGCACTGTGCCAGAGCTGCGTTCCAGCAGCTGTGCGGGCTGTTGGAAGGGAATGTCCCGGCCACTGATATGCATATCGGCATCCACCTCGCTGCCTGAACCGGACTTTGGCGGCAAGCGGGCCTGCAGGCGCAGGTCCTTGGCCACATTGAGTTGCAGCGCCAGCATGC
This sequence comes from Stenotrophomonas sp. YJH_SMC_82, assembly GCF_059368875.1. NCBI lineage: Bacteria > Pseudomonadati > Pseudomonadota > Gammaproteobacteria > Lysobacterales > Lysobacteraceae > Stenotrophomonas > Stenotrophomonas sp. YJH_SMC_82. Next base: position 494,306 of record NZ_JCAFSE010000003.1, on the reverse strand, counting down.
CGCGATCGGGGGCGCCGTCGCCCAGGTAGAGCGGCACCTGCCACAGCGCGTGGTCGCCGGGCTGCAGTTGGCCATCGATCAGGTGGAGTGCTGCCTGCAGCCGTCCGGGCACTGGTGCGCTGGAGATCTTCGGCGTTGTGGCATTGGTGTCCATGCGCAGGCCCTGGCTGCGGGCATCGACCTCGAGCTGGGCATGCAGCAGCTTCAACTTGGCCAGGCCGGGCGCCTGGTCCCGATAATGGCGCGGATAGCTGAAGCGCGCGGTGAGATCCATGTCGCCCAACAGCTGCACGCCGTCAAAACTGGTGTCCGCATCGCTGAATGCAACCTCGGATTCGAACAGTTCCGACGGCCCGCCGCGCAGCTGCTTGAGGAAGCCCACCGTGCCCTGGCCCTGGCCGATGATCAGCAGCTTGCCGAAACGTGCGCTGCGGATACTGTCGCTGTGGATGGCGTCGAAGCGCAGGGTCCAGCCCCGGTTGCTGCGCGGCGGTGGCGGGATGGCCTCTTCCACGCGGCTGATCTCGGCCGAAACCCCGGTGGCCTGCAGCCGGGGCACCCGCACCTCGCGCTGGAACAGGGGCAGCACCGCCAGACGAGCGCTGGCGCGGTCGGCGTGCAGCACGTAGACCGTGTGGTTCACATGGCCGCGCATGTGTACATTCCAGGCGATCACGTGGCCTGGCAGCACGGTAATGGCCGGCCCAGTGGTCATCACGAACTTGTGCGGCTTGCGGTTGGTGACCTGGTCGAACAGGGGTGTGTTGAGGAAGATGTTGCCGGCCAGCAGGTACAGCAGGTAGATGCCCAGCAGGACGCAGGCAGGAACACGCCACCGTCGAAGCCGGTGCGGGATGTGCGCGGAAACAGGGGGCATCTACTGCTCTGAAGGCCGGAATATCTGCAACTATTGCCGAGCCGATGGCGGTGGCGCGTGAAGCAGCTACGGAGCAGGCGTTGGATTCTGGTAGTGTCCGGCCTGGTCACCACCACAGATCTGCAGGAGTCGCATGGATATCCTGCCCGCCCGTGCAGGCGATTTCGACGTGATGTGGGGCATGTTCAAGCAAGCCATTGCGACGCAGGATGCGCTGCCCTTTGCTGGCTCTTTCGCTGTCGAGACGTTTCGCGCGCATTGGTGCCAGGCCGAGGCACCTCATGTAGCTGTGCTGGAGGGCCGGGTTGTGGGCATGTACAAGATGGGCCCGAATTTCCCTGACCTTGGGGCGCATGTGGCCAGCGCCACGTATGTGGTCGACGCCGCGACACAGGGGCGGGGCGTGGGCCGAGCCCTGGTGGAACACAGCCTGGAGCTGGCGAGGGCGGAAGGGTTCCTGGCCATGCAGTTCAATTACGTGGTCAGCACCAACGGCCCGGCGGTGGCGCTGTACCGGAAGCTGGGGTTTGCGGTGGTTGGAACGCTGCCAGAGGCCTTCCGGCATGGCAGGCGCGGGTTGGTCGATGTCTTCGTGATGCACAGGTTCCTGTAGTGCCGTCGCCAGGTCGGCCGCATCAATCAGCATTCTTCGGGAGTGTGATGACGAATGAGGTGCGGCCATCACGCCATCGTCCACGAACAGTGCCGCGGTGCGCGTGGCAGATTTCCCGCACCAGGAACAGGCCGAGGCCAAGGCTCGCGTGTTCTCCCTGTGACGCGTTGAGCGAGCCTCGGCGCAAGGGATCGAACAGGCTGTTGAACGCTTCGTCCGACAGTTCGGCCCCCGCGTTGCTCACCGTGATCAGGGTCTGGTCGGCGAGGCTCTCAAGGCTGATCCGCACATCGGTGCCGTGTTCGCCGTACTTTGCGGCGTTGGTCGTGAGGTTGTGAACCGCCTCGCGCATCGAAGAGGCATCGAAGCAACCGCGGGCATCGCCTTCAACCTCATACGTGATGGGGACGTGGGGCAGGGCAGCGCGGAGCAATTCGACTTCCTCGCCAAGCGATTGGGCAAGATCGCAGTCCACCGGATGAATGGCCATCCCATCGCCCAGCTTGCTGCGGCTGTAAGCCAGCAGGTCGTCCAGCAGCTTTTTCATGCGCATGCTGCCGTTGATGATCCGCTCAGCCTGCTTGGCCAAAGCTGGGTCCTGCAGCCCACTGGCCAGGGTGTCTGCCGAGAAGATGATCGCTGCCAAGGGGCCTCGGAGATCATGCCCGAGCGCCGCGAGGAAGATCTGCCGCCAGGATTCGACCTCGGCAGAGAACTGAGCAAGGGATTCGGCCACCGCCTGGTCGATGGCCTCATTGAAACGAAGGATGTCATCGATCGATGAAGTGACCAGCCGCTGGTCGGATGCCCATCGCCGAAGTACCGAAGCCCGAAGCGCTCGATACTCAGCCACCATCTGGTTGAGGCCAAAGCCGGCGATGGCGCGGGTTCGGCCATGATAGGACGCGGCGGACTCGGGGCCGGGTTTCAACGGTGCAAGCCCGTGGGACTTTGCGAGCTGCTGGGAGTCTGTCTGCGGCGATCTGAGATCGTCTATGACCGCCTGAAGAATCTGGGGAAGATGATTCCGAAGTTGCTTTGCGCTGAACTCGACGGTATCGGGTGCCTGCGTTTCGGCGAATGCCACCGCGTCGTCGAGGATTTCCCGCGCATTCCGTTCGATAAAATCAGCCAGGCGCATCGCCAAACCCGTCCTTAAGTGGTGCGCCGAGCCTACACGAGGGCGTTTGGATACGGGGTGAGAAAGGCTCGGCCTGTGGGGCGCGGTTCTGCCGGTGTTGGGGCGGCCATTTGAAGGGGGAGCCTGCGGCGCGGGTTGGGCCCGGGCGGCGGTCGCCCGGGCCAGTCTGGCGAGAACATAATATACATTATGCGAAATGCTGTAGCGGGCGTGATCCGGTTCGTCGGCTCGATCTGGCAATGGCTGCGGCTCTGGCTTGGCTCTTGCTGACGAACCAGGTAAATCTGTTACCAAGCGCCAGGTAAAAGTGTTACGTGTTCGAACACAGCGCCTTTAGAACATGAGCCTTTGCTCATCATCCTACGATCCTATTCCGGCCTGGCATGCCGAGTGCTTCAAGCCAAGATGCAGCCATGCTGCCCGCGCTTGGGCGGGCTCAAGCTAAGGATTCTTTCGAAAGAACTTCAAATGCAGCCATCGCGCCCGCACTTGCACTCCGAAGCGTCAGGTACCATGGCATAGATGCTAAGGCTCAACTTCCGAGACTCCCTCAATGAACGACACTGATCGAGAGATCATGCTGGTTGCCATGGTAATCGTCGGATTTGCGGTCTCATTCGTCTGTTGGGCTGCCTGGCTAGCTCGCAGAACGCGACTTGCGCGGAGTCAGCGAACTGGCCTCCGGCGCAAATGAAGCCGGCCCGTTCTTTCGTGTGCCCTGGAAGGCGGCACAGCGCTATTGTTTTGGGCGTCTGCGAGCCGCAGGCGGACGAACTTCTTTGGATCGCTTGAGCGCCACTTCCAGCTGCGCTGGCAAATTTCGAAGCCCTGAAAGTTGCCCCTCAAGCGCGTCACATTTGCCGCGCAGGATATCGGCAGACTGACTAGCCGTGGCGGCCGCTGATTGGGCGGCCTGGATGTCCTGACGCAGCTGCTTCTCAAGGGCCCTGTGTTGTTCGGATGCCTTGCTTTGCTGCACCTGGAGTTCCTTCACCTCCTGGCGGGCTCGATCCACATCGCTGAGCGCTCGATTCTCGACAGATCTGACGTACTCGGTCCAGTCCTCCCGCTCAGATTTCGCCGTCTCTAGGGCCTCGTGAAGCCGGACGTCGAGTTGCTGTCTCGCTGTCTCGGTTCGGTCGGCTCTTCGACGCTCGAGGTCGCGCTGCTCTGCAAGTTCAGAGATCTGTAGCTGAAGCTGGTCGACCAGGTGCTGTAGCTCTGAAGCTTGGGTCGTTGCAATTCTCTCCCCGGTGATTGCAACGTCACGCTCTGCACGCATTTGCGCCAGCTCTTCAGCCGCAAGTCGGGAACTGACCTCCAGCGCATCACGCTCGGAAGCTAGGGCCCGCTCGGACGATGCAAGCTCTCGACGGGCGGCCTCCTGGGCATGCTTCAGCGCCAACTCCCACCATTGCCCGGCGAGTTCTACCAACACCGCTGGCGCATCTTCCAGGTCCGGACGCGCTGGCTGCAGGCGAGTGCCAAGTCGGTTCCACCATGTTTCCAGCCAGCGGGTCACCGTGTTCGGCGAGCCTGTCCCCAGGTGAGCCCGGATCCGCTCTACGGTTGGGCGTTCGCCCTTGGCGACCAACTCGTCGGCAGCGGTATGGACGTCAGTTTCGGTGATGCCGCGGGCCATGCGAAGTCTCCTGTACTGGCACCCTACTCTGCTGATAACGTACTCGTGATAAGTGATGATTATCGAGGGTACGCTCCTCTCGGCGTAGCGTACATTACATAGTATGAAAGATGTTTCCACAATTCCCATGCTCTCCGCGGCGGCTACCAACCTAGCCCTGCCCGAACAGCTGGCCCGACAGGCTGCTGATGCGGTCCGCGAGCTGCTGGCCGAAGCCGCGGCTGAGAACACCACCCGCAGCTACACCAGCGCCCTGCGCTACTGGGCTGGCTGGCATGCGGCGCGCTACGGAATCGAGTTGGCCTTGCCGGTACCCGAGGCCACCGTGCTCCAGTTCGTAGTCGATCACGTACAGCGCCGCTCGATCCATGGCGAGTTGGCATGGGAACTTCCACCAGCCATCGACCAGGCCTTGGTGGCCGCTGGCCTCAAGGCCAAGGTCGGCCCGTGGACCTTGGCCACCGTGCGCCACCGCGTTGCCGTGCTGTCCACCGCGCACCGACTCAAGCAAGTGGCCAATCCCTGCGAGCAGCCGGCTATCCGCACCGTACTCAGTCGCGCGGCGCGGGCCGCGGTTAGGCGCGGCGAGCGCCCACGCAAGAAGACTGCGATCACCCTGGCCGAGCTGGAGGCCATGTTGGCCACTTGCGACGACAGCCTGGAAGGAATTCGGGATCGCGCCCTACTCTGCTTCGGGTTCGCCAGTGGCGGCCGCCGGCGCAGCGAGATCGCCGCCGCCGACCTGCGCGACCTGCGGCGGATCGGCGAGGCGGGCTACATCTACCGGCTGGAGCACAGCAAGACCCAGCAGGCCGGGGTTACGGCCACCTCGACCCCGGACAAGCCGGTGCTCAATCGGGCCGCCCTCGCGCTGCAGGACTGGCTGGACGCAGCCGGGATCACCGAAGGGGCGATCTTCCGGCGGCTCTGGAAACAGCGGGTCGGCCCCGCCTTGTCCCCGGCGGCTGTGGGCGAGATTGTCCAGCGGCGGGCTCGCTTGGCCGGACTGGAGGGCGATTTTGGCGGGCATAGCCTGCGCTCGGGGTTCGTGACCGAGGCCAGCCGCCAGGGCGTTGCCCTGCCGGCAATCATGCAGCTGACCGAGCACCGGTCGGTGTCGAGTGTCATTGGGTACTTTCACTCCGGCGAAGCCTCTAGCAACCCTGCGGCTCGCCTGCTGGAGGATTGACTACGCCGCGGTCCAAGGGGAAATGGGGTGCAGGCGTGTGCAATGGTGAGTGCCGCCGCCAGACGGAATAGAATACAGCCGGGATGCCATCTTGTAGCCCATCCGTGTTCGACTTCCGCCGATACCCTCTGAGACATCAATGTCGCATAAGCGCGAGCTGACTAATCCGAAGCCCCGACGCGAATCAGCCGAAGGTCGCGCCCACTGGTATCCCTACTATGCGGGATATTCGCCCGCTTTTGTCGCAGATATCCTAGATCGATTGCAGCTTGGTCCTGATGCCTCTGTTCTTGATCCATGGAACGGATCGGGAACAACGACCACCGTTTGCTCGCTGAAAGGGGTGCATTCGCGTGGCTTCGACATTAACCCGGCGATGATTGTCGTCGCTCTGGCGCGCCTACTGCCCGAGAACACAGCATCTAGTTTGGCTCCGCTCCTTAAAGCAATCGTTCAGCATGCAAAAGCCTCCTCCGGTCCTGCTGTGCTGGAGGAGCCTTTGCTTGCTTGGTTCGGTCCGGAGACTTCGATAAAGTTGCGAGCGGTAGAACGCTCCATCCGCCACCTGTTAACTGAGGATGCGCGGAGTACCCTTCAGAGTCTTGGTGCGGTCGAAAACCTCTCGTCGCTCTCAGCATTCTTTTACGTGCTGCTCTTCCGCCTAGTAAGAAGGGCGCTGAAAAGTTCCGCTACAACCAATCCGACCTGGGTTAGAGCGAGAGCAAAGAATGTGCGCGCTATGCTCACGTGGACCGACATTGCACAGGGGCTTACCGCAGAGCTCCAAGGGATTAGGCTCTTCGATGACTGCAACCAGGAGCGGTTTGCCTTTGCACAGGCGCATGTGAGTATTGGTGATTCCCTTAAGATTAATGTTGCGGACAGCAGTGTGGATGCAGTAATTACGTCCCCACCCTATTGCACTCGAATCGACTATGCGGTCGCAACACGCGTTGAACTAGCCGTGCTGAACATGGATTCCCCGGCTAAATTTGAAGAGCTTCGGCGCGGAATGCTTGGTACAACTTTGGCCAACAAGACTGTCGGCCAACCCCTTAAAAGTGAGTCTGCAAACATTCTTCTAGATAGGATTCGATCTCACCCGTCAAAGGCATCTTCGACCTACTATTACTCGACCTACTCGGACTACTTTTTTAAGTTGGAATCCTCTCTCGCTGAGATTGCGCGCACCCTTAAGTCTCGCGGGACGGCGACCCTCGTGGTTCAAGATTCGTCATACAAGGAGTTGCATGTTGACCTCGCGACGGCAGTCACAGAGACGTTTTCAAAGCTGGATGTGACGGCCAGCGAACGCTGGAATTTCCCAGTCTTACGATCAATGCGGCAAATTCATACCGGTGCCCGCAGTCACAGCGCCAATTGGCGCCCAACAGAATCAGTATTGCTATTCGAAAAGAACTGAGGATTTTCAAATGTCGAGTTCGCAGCACTTGGAGTATGGAGACGGCGGTGATGAGAACCAAGGATCTGCCAACCTCCTGGAAGATAAATATAGAAAGCAGATGCGGCAAATTTATCCGCAGAAGATTGAGCTTCCTATATCAACGCTCCAGCAAATGATATCTGATCAGATTACACTCAATCCCGAATTCCAGCGTCGCGGCCGCTGGGACAATAAGCGGAAATCTCGGTTCATCGAGTCGCTGATCATGAACGTGCCGGTCCCCCCTGTGTTTTTGGGAGAGGATGAATACGGGTCGTACGTTGTGTTGGATGGTCGGCAGAGACTCACCGCCCTGCACGAATTTCTCAGTAATACCTATGAGCTTGAGGGTCTAACTGTTTGGTCCGAGTTAAACACTAAGCGCTACGTAGATCTCGTAAAAGAGGGTCTTCATAAAGCGCTCACCAGGCGATTCATTCCTGCAATTCTCCTTCTAAAAGAATCATCGCCCGAGGTCAAGTATGACGTATTTGATCGCCTAAATACTGGTGGCGTGCGCGCAAATGAGATGGAAATTCGAAATGCCGTCTTCCGAGGCGGCTTTACTACTTTGCTGCATGATCTTTCTGGTTCAACAACTTTCAGAAGGCTCTGGGGAATCCCCACTGACCAGCATAAGCTTGAAGACGATCCTATCTACAGCGCAATGGAAGATGTAGAATTTGTGCTGAGGTTTTTTGCTGTACAGGATGCCGGTGCGATCGACGGCCGTTTCAAAGATTACCTAAGTCTTTATCTAAAGCAGCGCAACGAGGCCTATGGAGCTGACGCGGGCTTGGTCAATCAGGATCGACACCTGTTCGAACGCGCAGTGTCTAACGCCGCTAATCTTCTAGGGGACGAGGCCTTCATGCGCAAGTCTAAGGACGGCAAGGATCGACGCTCCGCGCCTCTGTCAGATGCAATTCTCTATGGAATGGCGCGCATAGACAGTACATTGATTGTGGACGGTGATCAGGCGCTTGCCCGAGAGGCAAAGGACGCCCTACTGACTGATCCCGCCTTCATTGGGGCTATTACCTCAGGAACGAACGGGAAGGGGGCAATCGGCCTTCGAACGAGTGCAGCTCGAAATGCATTTGAAGCGGCGCTCCCTCACGCTGCGAAGGCATGACATGGCATCCGGATTGAGGCTACAGTTCCGCACATTCAGCGAGGCAGCGAAACCGATCGCTGCTCTTATGGATGACGTTGACGCACAGGCATCTGCGGCGCTTCGAAACGGTGCCGTTCGAGCTAAGCACGTCGCCGTTCGAAGCGCGTCCCTGGTGTTGTTGAGCGGGTTCCTAGAGTCGTTCTTGCGGCAGGGCGCTGAGGCCTTTTTTTTGGAGCTTTCGAATAAGGGATTAAAGTACTCCCAGCTACCGCCCGAAATGCATAAAGTGCATTTTGTTCAAGGCCTGGATTGGATGGCAAAGCGTGCTGCGAGAAAGGGCGAGATTGACAGCGGCTTTGCTGACACGATTACCGCTCTGGCTCGAGTTTCAGAGCCGCCATCTAAGAACTTGGCGGCACTGTTGTGGGAAGCATTCGCCGTTACGAAAGGAAATCCGGGGCCAGAAGTTATAGCTGAGTACATGAGGAATTTTGGGGTGGCTGATGGCCTGCGAAAGATCGCAGTCGCAGGCAACATTGATCCCAATTTTCTCAGAGCGAGCTTGACTAGTTTCATCAAACTTAGAAATGAGTGCGCGCACACGGGAGCTGCAAAGGACCCCCCGCTACCTTCAGACGTTCGAGAGTACGTTGATCTACTGCGCCGACTGACCCTGGGCATCAGTCGTGTCCTTGAGAAGAGGGTGGCAGAGCTTTCTTCATGCCCATAGTCTACGCATTGACGTGCAATAGCCTCAGTCGCCGATACACGTGTTAGGGGACTGCCCCCCCCCTCTTACCCGCGATAAATCCTCCTAATCCCATGCCCCGGAGATGTTCGCTTCCGGCCAGAAGTGGACATCTGACCTACCCCATTAGATCTCGCCATTCCCCAACAATATGCTCACAGGTGGATGGCGTAGATGTAAAAGTCGTTATCGCGTTCCCATCCAAGCCCTTCGTAGAGTGCTTGAGCAGGGATGTTAGCTCGACCGGTCTGAAGCTCAACTCTACCTGCTCCGCGTCGGCGCGCTTGCTCGACCGCCTCGACCATGAGTGCTCGCGCCAATCCCGAACGCCGCGAGGGCTTGTTGACGTAGAGGTCGTAGAGAATGAAACTCGAACAAGTACTTACTGAGTCAAACAACGGATAAAGCTGGGTAAACCCCGCAACGCCCGTTCCTTCATTCTCGGCAACCAAAACTAATGAATCACCCTCAGATAGGCGCGACCGCATAAATCGCTTTGCTAAACCCAGGTCAGTAGGTTGCGCATAGAACTGGCGGTACTCATCAAAAAGCACCGCGAGTTGTTCAAGGTCAGCCACGTCTGCGACACGGACATTCACGCTCACTGCTTCACTCCTGAATAGGTGAGGAAATGGACCATATGCCTGGAAGCCTATCTGAGGCTACCGAGCTGCAGCCGCGTTTTCAAGGTTGCTTGGGCTGGCGACTAAAGCCCCAATCTTGAGCTCCCTACCGGCCCGACGACCCGGGGTAGCCACATCGCGTGCACGGCTAAAGCGTTCCGTAGAGATGGGGAAGGTCGGCGCGTTAGAAAGGGTCCGTCAATAGTCGTGGTCGCCATTGTCCCTCTATCATCGCCACCTACGGAGCCAACAACTCATCGCCGATGCCGAACGCCCCGACACGACGCCGCCTCTGTACCGCCCTGCTCACCGTAGGTGCTGGGCTGATTGTGCCTGGCGTCCGAGCAAGCAGGCGGCTGTCTGGGAGCCGCCAGTCGTTGACGGCCCTGCTTGAGGCTGAGCACCAGCCGGGAATGGCTGCAGTCGTCGTGGAGCGAGGACGGGTCGCCGAAACAGGCACTGCGGGACTGCGCAGGGATGCCAGCGCCGCGCGGGTCGATCGGCATACCGTGTTCGACATCGGCTCTATCACCAAAGTATTCACTGCCCTGCTGGTGTTCCGGCTCCGGCAGTGGGGCTGGCTTGATACGGACGCCCCTATAGGACGCTACCTGGATGCACTACCAGTGGCATGGGAGCCCATTACACTGTCGCGCCTGCTGAGCCATACATCCGGCATTCCGAACTATCTGAACGAGCGCAACTTTCTCGAATTGATGCCGATGGATCCTGCGCCTAGAGAACTATTGGCAATGGTCGGGAAAGCGCCCCTCGAGTTCGCCCCAGGAACACGATTCGCTTATTCGAATACGAACTACATACTGCTCGGCCTTGCCATTGAGCGGGTGACGGGCATGGACTACTGGCAGTTTCTGCAGGACGAAATCCTGGGGCCGCTGGACATGCGCGATGCCGGGCCTCGTCGCATCGGCGACCGCCGCAGCATTGCCCAAGGACACCTCTACCAGGATGGACATTGGCTCGATCCGCCCATCACCGCACCAGGCTCCGCCTGGGCTGCTGGAGGGCTGCTCGCCAGCATCGACGACATGGCACGTTTCGCCGTAGCGCTGGACCGGGGCGAGCTGCTACCCCATGCATTGCTGCGTGAGATGTGGCGCGGCACACGCCTTGCTGACGGTACTACAGCCAGCTGGGGCGCTGGCTGGGAGTTGGCTGAGGACGGCGACGTGGTGGGGCATGGCGGCGGAACCGCAGGCTTTACGGGATACATCCGACACGTTCCTTCGCTGCGGCGAACCGTCGTAGTGCTTGTCAATCGCGCCGGAGACATCGGCCCGCAGGGCATCGCTGAGCGCCTGGACCAGGGGTCGCGCGCAAGCAAGGGCTGAACCGCCCGGGTACCAACTCATGCTCGCTAGCAAGCCCAATTCAACCAGCTGCCACAGGTTGTCCCCAGCTTGAGAGTACCTCGCGGCAGGATCATCGCTCCAACGCCGCGGCTTGAATTGCCTTTCGATCAAGCTCGAATTCGAGTGCTTGGATAGCTCGGGACAGTGCTGTACGGGCGTGCTCTCCTGCCGCGTTCACAACAGCGGGGTCTGCTGACCGTGCTAGCGCCCTGAATGCCTTCTGCAGCCGGATGTTGACCTCCAGCGAGCCGGCCGCATCCCTGGAGATTGGTGTGAATGCATCCTCGAACATGTCGCGGACATCGAGGCACTGCACGTGCACACGCGCATAAAGCACATCACACGTCGCAGCGTCCCCAGCGTGGCTGGCCCATGCACAGAGCAGCCTGACACAGGTCCCGATGACGTCGATGCAGGTGCCAGGGTCGTTCACCGCAGGTGACATGGCTCGCTGGGCAATTTCCGCAAGCACGACCAGTCCGAACCGTGGGTCATTCTCAATGGAGCGCGCGTCACTGAAGGAAATGGCTGAGATCACTTCACTCTGCACGTCCGGAAGTGGATTTCCCTCGATGGCTATCAAGGGACGGGCCGGAGTTGCGAACGTACCCGGCTGGCAGAGCAGATGAACGCGCAGATCATGTTCCTGTGCAATGCCGTCGATCCGGGCGACGTCCACATGTTCAACGTAGGCAACCTGATCGCCAACCAGCAGTACCGCCCCCTCCCCTACCGGGACAGCACTGGCTCCGCCGAGCCGAGGCTCCGCGGCGCGGCGCTTCATTGCCGCTTTGGTCGCCCGCTCCACCAGATCGATGGTTTCGCCAACGCGGCCAAAGCGTGAGAACTGCTCGATAGCCCTGAGCAACGTCACTGTGATGACAATGATGACCGCGATGGTTGCCCCGAACAGCACAAGCCGGCCGCTGTCCCCGTAGATGCCGGTGCTGAGCGCGATGAGGCCCACGATCGAGAACAGGAAGGCACCAATGAAGGTGGCCAGCGCACCTTGGGCCCGGGTGTCTTCGATCAGCAGGCGGGCCGCGCGCGGGGTGGCGCTGCTGGACGCGGACCCGTATGCCGAGACCATGGTGGACAGCGAGAAGGTGGTTACCGTCAGCATCGACGCGGCAAGAATGCCAAGAATGTTGCCGACGGAATCTGCGCCGATCCGTGCGGCTAGGCCGACGGGAATGAGGAACTTCAGGAACGCGCCCGCCAACGCCGTGATGATGCCTAGGGCGCCATACAGGGTCGAGCGGAACCACATCCGCTTTGTAACTTTGCTGGCTGCAAGCCTCAATCTGGTGAGCATGGGCTACTTCCTGGGAAGTTCGACCATCAATAGCACGGCCGGGCGCCGAGGCCACGTCAACGCAGGGTCATGCCCGACCCAAGGCAGATGCCGCTACTCCGGGCGGCATCTGTGTGCAGATTCTACGAGCGCACCTTGTCCAGGAACTGACGGTGGCGCTCGTATTGATCGAGCACATCGTGGATGAGTTGAACCTTGGTCCATCCCATGACGTCGTAGTCCTGCCCGCCCTCCCGCAGATAGACCTCCGCACGGTAATGACGGGTACCCTCGCTGACCGGCCGACGGGGATCCTGCAGGGCGAACGTCGGCGGCTCATAGGGCTGGGGCCGTACCGAGTAGAAGAAGTCCATCTCCTCGCCATGGCCAACCTGCAGCCACGCACGACCATCCTCCTCCTTGGAGACTTGGACCGGCAGATCCTGCTTGCGCAGCTCAGCCGCAACCTCATCCAATGCCGGGATGACACGCTGCTCGATGAAGCCGGTCACCTCGATCTTCAACGGATTGTGCGCCAGCAGGCGCAGGCGCGCCCGCCAATCCTCGCTGGTACCCGGCAAGATACGTGCCTCGCGCAGGATCGAGCGCTTGGTTGCATCCAGATGCATGGCCTTCAGCAGTCCCCAGCACATCAGGATCATGACGATCGTAAATGGCAACGCACTGGCAATGGTGGCCGCCTGCAATGATTCCAAGCCGCCGGCCACCAGCAGGGCAATCGCAAGGCCGCCGACCAGCAGCGCCCAGAAGATCCGCTGCCAGACCGGCGATTCCTCCTCACCCTTCGAGGTAAGCATGTCGATTACCAGGGCACCGGAGTCCGCTGAGGTTACGAAGAACAGCGCAACCAGGATGACCGCCAGCGAAGAGGTCAGCATGGTCAGCGGCAGGTGCTCCAGGAACTCGAAGAGCGCCATCGAGCTGTCGGTTGAGACCGCCTGCACCAACTGCTGGATGCCCTCCGCCCGCACCATGTGCAACGCGGTGTTGCCGTAGATGGTCATCCAGAGGAATGTGAAGCCAAGCGGCACAAGCAACACCCCCACCACGAACTCACGGACGGTGCGTCCACGTGAGATGCGCGCGATGAACATGCCAACGAAGGGCGACCAGGCAATCCACCAGCCCCAGTAGAACAGCGTCCAGCCACCCAGCCAACCCGTGGGTTCGTAGGCATAAAGGTTGAAGGTCATCGAGAACAGCTGGGAAACGTACATGCCGGTGTTCTGCACCAGTGCCTGCATCAGGTGCACGGTGGGTCCACAGACCAGCACGAAGGCCAGCAACGCTGCCGCCAGGATCATGTTGAGCTCGGACAGCCTGCGTACGCCGCTGTCCAGGCCAGCCACGACCGAGCCGGTCGCCACCAGTGTGATGACGGTGATCAAGCCAACCTGGACGAGCGTACTGACCTCCAGGCCGAACAGGTAGTTCAGGCCGGCGTTGATCTGCATGACGCCCAGTCCCAGCGAGGTGGCCAGGCCGAAGATGGTACCCAGCGCGGCAAACGTGTCTACGGCATGTCCCAACGGGCCGTGGATACGGTCGCCGATGAGCGGATACAGCGCGGAGCGGACACGCAGCGGGAGATTGTGTCGGTACGCAAAGTACGCCAGCGACAGCGCAACCACCGCGTAGATCGCCCATGCGTGGATGCCCCAGTGGAAGAAGGTGATGCGCATTGCCTGGCGGGCAGCGGCGGCGGACTCAGGCGAACCAACCGGCGGCGTGGCGTAGTGCATGATGGGCTCGGCAACGCCGAAGAACATCAGACCGATGCCCATGCCGGCAGCGAACAACATTGCGAACCAGGAGCCGTAGCTGTAGTCCGGCGTACTGTGGTCAGGGCCGAGCTTGATGCGGCCGTAACTGCTGATGGCGACGCCGACGACGAAGACCAGGAAGCCGGCTACTGCAAGGATGGTGAACCAACCTGCATCATTGGCGGCCCATGACTTGGCCGCGGTGAACCACCGCGTGGCCATTTCGGGCGCGAAGGCGGCAAGCGCCAGCAGCGCGATGACGATGGCTGCCGTGGGAATGAACACCTGCGAAAGGATCCGCTGGCGAACGGGGGGATGTTGCGGAGCCGTGCTCTGCATGGATACCTCCGTGTTATTGGGTGGAAAAACCTGCGGCTTGCGCGAGGCCGATCAGAAGTAGAAGCCGATATTGAGGTTCAGCCGCGAATGCCAGCTGGAAAGGCCTCCTTCGTCGATGCCGATACCATCACCACCGGCAAACCACATGTTGCGGCCAGCGATCCAGTCGACATAGGTGAGCATGATGCCTTTCTGCAGGCTGCAACCGGTCACGTTCTGCCACGAATCACGAAGGCCAGCGCGGTGCCCGACCGGGCGGGTCATGCTGAGGTTGTTATAGCAGGTGATGTCATCCAGCCAGCCCTTCTGGCCGAACGAATAGGCGATGTTGGCGCTTGGCACATCCGCCTGCGCTGCAACCTGGAAGGGGGATTGGAACGCCGACATTGCGATGCGATCTCCGGGCACGTCATACCGGTACCGCGCCCACTGCAACTGCGCGGTCCAACCATCGCGCTGCCACTGTGCGTGGAGTGCCGCGCCCTGATGACCGTAGTGACGCCGTGTCTGAGTGTTCTGCACCTTGCCAGCAAACGCTGATGCGCCCAGCAACAGTTGGCCGCCGCCCCAGTCGCGCGCGCTCTCCACGCGTGCATGCAGTCGTTGCCGCTCGCGATACGGCAACGCCTCGGTCTGCGCGACATCAAAGGAGTAGCGATCGTAGCGAGCCCCGGACCCGTATTCGTCTCCGGAGAACCAGCCAAGATGCCAAGTTGTGCTGCCGCTGCGGTGAATCACCACAAGGCCCGGATCGTAATCATCCTCGATGCCCAGGTAGTAGCCGGAGCCGAACCAGAAACTCTGCGAAACGGTGGGGAGCAGCCCGAACGGGACTTGCTGGATACCTGCCTTGAGCTGGGTAGCATCGGAGAACTGCCAGCCCGCGTAGGCGTGATGCACGGCATCGAAGCCATCGTACCAGCGGTATTGGGCAGAGAAGGAAAACGGTCCGGTTCCAGCGTCAAGGTCTGCACGCATCAGTTCAAGCTGAAGGCGGCTGGTCGGCCCGTAGTCGAGCCAGCCGTAATTGAACCTTACCGCACCACCAAGCTTGAAGTAGGAATCGCCGTTCCGATCAGGTTCGGATGCCTCTGTGGGTAAGGAAACGCTGGCGAGCAAGGCAATGGCAATAGAGGAAATTACTCTCACGATCGGGCTATCTGCCTCCGAGTTCCACATGCGAAAGCGCGCCAGTGTAACGTTGCATGTTGTGAAGAACGCGTCGGCCGACGGCCGACGCAGTGCAGTCCCGTGTCATCAGGGGTGGAAAGTGTTCCCAGCGAACGAGGCGATCTTTCCGTCAGATGTCGGCAACGATCAAGATGTCAGCGATTGACGTCGACCACGATGCGTCAGGTTTGCTCAGCAATCCGTGCCGCAGCTCGCCGTGTTTTTGCCGTGTCGCTTGGCTTCATACAGTGCCTGGTCCGCTCTTGCGAGCCACTCTTCAGCACTGGTCGTCGTGGGCGCGGCGGCAATGCCGATGCTCACGCTCAGGTCCAGCATTGTGGCATCAATGCCCATATCAGCGTGGAGCAGGCTCCTGATCTTCTCTGCCAGCAGCATGGCCTCAGCCGGCGTCTGCCCGGCGAGCAGAAGCGCGAACTCATCTCCGCCCAGGCGTCCCGGTGTGTCGCCAGGGCGTGACACGCTGCGCAGGACCGCGGCTATACGACGCAGTGCTTCATCGCCAGTGCGATGGCCCAAGGTATCGTTGATGCGCTTGAAATCATCCACGTCCAGCATCAGCAGGCAATCCCTGCGGCCCAGAGCGCGCCCCGCTTCGATCATCTGCTGAGCGCGGTGCATGAGATAGCCGCGATTGGCCAGTTCCACCAGTGGATCCATTCGGCTGAGTCGCTGCAACTGCCGATTCTGTGACCTGACCCGGCGCGCAAGACGCCAACTCAGTGCACTCAATCCGATCCCGTAGACAAACAGAAACGGAAGGCTGAGCAGGAATGTTCGGGAAGAAGTGGCCGGCTGCCAGGGCGTGCCCATAGCAAGCCATGCAGCAAGGAAACCGAGCAGAAGCGCAGCCGTGGCCTTCAGCGCCAGCCGTGTACCGCCGGCCGCGATCTTGTCTGCCACCAGCAGCGCAGCGAAGAGCGCGCTGGGCACAGCGCTGACAGCCATGAAGGCGATCCATGCCCCGCCCAGCAGCGAGTCGACAACCATGCAACGGAATTGCACGACAGCGGGCCGGGCGGCGTGCCGTGTCAGCAGCTGTGCAATGGCCGGCCAGACCAACGCATTGACCAGAAGAAACACGCATGCCGACCTGCCCATGCTGCGCTCCAGGCCCACCGATGCAATGGGCAGCGCAGCCAGCGAGGCGCCCACGAAGCGCATCCACCCAATCCGGCGGGCAGCCCCCAGGCCCTCAACCGCAACCTCGTCCGAATCAGTGAAGAATGGCATCGCTTCCCTCACCCGTGTCCATGATGTCCCCAGGCGCCCTTTGCTCCTGCGCAGTCTGTCCCTTTGCTGTCAACGGCAGGTCAACGCAGGCTGCGGCGGCTTGTATCGCTCCCGCCCGAGGTGACAGCGCCCGACCTCAGCGACCCCTCAATCTCGCCGGTGCAGTGCGATACGGACAAACCGCGGCGTTCCTCCAGCCAAGCGGACAGCATGGGCAGCGGCATCGGTGGCGCGAAGAAGTAGCCCTGGAAAGATTCGCAGCCCAGCGAGATCAACAGGTCGCGTTGCTCCGCCGTCTCGACCCCTTCCGCCAGCGCGCTCATGTCCATCACCTGGGAGATCTCAACAATCTTGCCCAGCAGACGTTGAGCACTCTCCTGGGTGGCGACCTCCTGCACGAACTGCCTGTCGATCTTCAGCTTGCGAATGGGCAGGGTCCGCAGTGTGGACAGGGACGAATAGCCCGTGCCGAAATCATCCAGTGCCCAGGTCACGCCCAGTGCCTCAAGATCAAGCATTCGGTCGATCATCTCTGCCGTATCAGTGGATAGTGCGGATTCGGTGAGTTCCAGTTCCAGCAAGGCTGGGTTGATTCCGCTTTGATTGACCAGCTTGGCTACCGAGGGGACGAATGCCTCACCCAAGAGTTGAACCGGACTGATGTTTACGGCCACCCGCATGCCACGCGTATGGACGTGCCCGGACCATCCATCGAGCAGTTCGCAGGCCTGTCGAAGTACCTCCAGCCCTATCTCGTTGATCAATGCGCTTTCTTCGGCCAGCGGTATGAACGAGTCTGGCGATAACAGGCCCGCCGACGGATGCCGCCAGCGAACCAGTGCTTCAACGCCGATCACGTCGGCGTCGACATGCACCTGTGGCTGGTAGTGAACCTCTATCTCACCGTTGCGCACTGCGCGTCCGAGCTCACGCTCCAGGCGCAGGCGCTTGCCGATATCCAGTCGGTAGATGCCGAAGATCGCCGCCAGAAGCACCATGGAGATCGCTGTGTTGAAGCGTGCGCCCCAGTGGCGAACCTCTACTGGCGGTGAGATGCCAGGTGCAATTCGATCGAGTGCCCCCAGCGCAAACGCTGCAAACATTGCCAGGCAAAGCAACGGAAAGACCAGGGAGCCATAGCGTTCGCGCGCTTCGAATGTGAAAGCAGCACCTGCGGCCAAGGGCAGAAGGAACAGGTGAACCGAACGTGGCACGCCTGCAATGGGCGCATCAATGGCCGCAATCGCACACACAGCTGCCAGCACTCCGTGGGCGACGATCAGAATTGATGTGCCGTCACTGCGCTTGCTTCGTAGCAGCGCGAGGATGCCGACGGCTATCAAGCCAACAAACACAATGGATAGTTCGGCCCGACCGAAGTACAGGTAACAGGATGTCCAGGCCAGGCCCAGGCAGATGCAGGAGATTCCTGCGAGGGACAGTATGGCCGACACCTTGTCGCGGCGAGCTGCGCCTTTGAATTTCAGGACCCCAAGCCCAGCGTGTACCGCGCCATCCCTCATCACCAGAGGCTCCTCTGACTGCCCATCCACTAGCCTGAATCCGCCCGTGCTTGGCAATGGCAGCTCAGCCTTTGGAGGGCGTCACGTGCTGGAGCGAGGCGGCATGCCGGAGAATATCAAAGCAACGCAGGACACCCAAATGTCGGTTATTTGGCGCATGCCGCAGCATGTAGGGCAGCAGTGCAGTACACCTGACGGCCCTGCCAGGCGCGGTCACCTGGCAATCAGCTGTCAGTGGCGCCTTGATACGCCGAGCCTGCTGGCCAGCTCACCTTCACCTCAAGCCCGCCCAGTTTCTGAGAGGTGCCCAGCGTCACGCCCGCGCCGTGGGCATCGGCCACCTCCCTGACAATGGACAGCCCCAACCCGCTGCCCTGCACCCGGCTCCCCAGCGTTCGGTAGAAGCGGTCAAAGACGCGATCGCGCTCTTCCTTGGCGATGCCGGGACCGCTGTCGGCGACGATGAGAAACACCCTGCCCTCCTCCTGCATCACGCAGACATTCATGCGACCGCCGACGGGGGTGTAACGCACGGCGTTCTCCAGCAGGTTGCGAACCAGCGCGCTCAGCGCGGCCTCATCACCCCTGATCTCCGCGCTGTCCAGCTTCAGTTCGATGTACTGTCGATTTACGGAAAGGATAGGACGCAGCGCATCCACCTCCATGCCGACCAAGCCATCCAGGCTCAGGCGCACCGAAGTCAATCGGGATACGGCTTCTGCGCGGTTGAGTGTGAGCAGCTGCGAAGCAAGGCGCTCCAGCCGCGCCACTGAGTCGCTGACCATCTCCTGTGCGCGAACCCTTCCTGCATCATCCGGCGCCATGCGTGCATTGTCTGCATGCACTTTCAGCGCACTGATCGGTGTGCGCAACTCGTGTGCGGCATCGGCTACAAACCGCCGCTCACGCGCCAGTGCCTCGTTCAATCGCCCAAGCAGACCGTTCACTGCCTGCACCAGTCCTCGCGCCTCGCGCGGCACGTCAGCCGCGTCCAGTGGCGACATGCGCTCGGGATCACGCCTGCCGATCTGGTCCGAGACGCTCTGCAGCGAGCGGGTCACGTAATTGACGCTCCACCAGATCACCAGCGCCATCAGTGGCAGCGCCAGCAACAACGGCAGCAAGGTGCCTCCTGCAATATCTTCGGCCAACTCTTCGCGGATGTCCGACCGCTCGCCAGACTGGAACCATCGGCCCCCACGGGTCTGCAGCGTGAAGGTGCGCCATTGTTCGCCGTCGATCACGGGACTGGCGTACCCGGCCACCAATGAAGCCAGTGGCCGGGTGGGAGCACTATCCGAGCGGAGCAACAGGCGCTGCTTCGCGTCCCACACCTGGAAGGCAAGCTTGCTCTCGTAGGCATGTCCATCGCTGAACGCAAGCGCGTCGCCCACGCCTTCAGCGTGCCCGTGCCAACCATGCAGCACAATGGGGTCGCCCGGAAACGCAGTCAGATCACTTAGCGGCTCATCTACCAGGCCCATCAGTACCCGCGTGGACTGCACCAGCCGGGCATCGAACATTTCCCCCGCTTCCTGTAGGCCGGCGCGATAGCTGAAGAATCCAGCCACGGCCATCAGAACCGCCAGGGTACTCAGCAGGGTCAGCAGCAGGGTGCGTCGCATCGACCTCATGCATCCGGCTCCGGCGACTGCCCCAGCGCATACCCGATGCCTCGCACGGTACGCACGATCGCAGGGTCGACCTTGCGCCGCAGCTGATGCACATGAACGTCCACCGCGTTGCTGGCGACGTCCTCATCCCAGCCGTAGAGGTGCTTCTGGATCGTTTCTCGCGCCATTGGCCGCCCGTTCTGCTCCATCAACAATCTCAGCAGCGCGAACTCGCGGCGGGTCAGATCCAGCGTCCGTCCTTTCCATCGCGCCTCCAGCGTCGCCGGATCAAGATGGAGGTCACCGGCGTCCAGCGTGGGATGCGAACGTCCGCTGCTGCGCCTGACGAGCGCGCGGACGCGTGCCAGCAGCTCGGCGGTATCGAAGGGCTTCCCGAGGTAGTCATCTGCTCCAACGTCCAGCCCGAGCGTACGGTCGGCCGGGCGTTCACGGGCACTGAGGACCAGAATCGGCACCGGGTTTGCCGCCGCCCGAAGGCGGCGGATCACTTCGATGCCGTCTACCCGTGGCAGACCCAGATCGAGCACCACCA
The DNA here is from genome assembly GCF_059368875.1 of Stenotrophomonas sp. YJH_SMC_82. Classification (NCBI taxonomy): domain Bacteria; kingdom Pseudomonadati; phylum Pseudomonadota; class Gammaproteobacteria; order Lysobacterales; family Lysobacteraceae; genus Stenotrophomonas; species Stenotrophomonas sp. YJH_SMC_82. The sequence continues at coordinate 474,012 of NZ_JCAFSE010000003.1, read as the reverse complement.
GATCAAAATCCCCATCCTGCGCAGCCAGGAGTGCGGCCGTACCGTCTTCCACCCAGTCCACGGCGAAGGCGCCCCGTCGAAGTGCGGTCCGGATGCCTTCACCCAGGGAGCGGTCGTCTTCGACGAGGAGGATGCGCATGAAGGCAGTGTCCAGTCGCGGACTTCACTTTGCAAGATGGCCCATCACATCGTGCAGCTTGGCTTCGATCTCATGCCGGCGGCCGGCATCGGCCACATCCCTTCCTGGCCGGGCTGGTGCTGCCAGTGCCTTCTGCAGCGCCGCCTGTGCTGGGCCCCACTCCTTCTGATCGCGCAGGAAGTCGCCGTAGAAATAGTTGGCATCGATACCATTGGGGTCGATATCCAGCCCCTTCTTCAGCATCTGCCGCGCCTGATCGTCATCCCCGAAGCCCAGCGGCCACCCCGGAACCTGGTAGTAGAGCGCGCCCAGACTGGTATACGCCGCACCATCCAGGGCCCGGGGATCCAGTTTCAGCGCGGCCTCGAAATCGGCGCGGGCCTGCTTGACCAGGCTGAGTGCGCCCATGCCACCTTTTTCGCCCGCAAGGCTGGACAGCACGATGCCCTCCCAGATCAGCGCACCGGCATCCCTGGGGGCCGCTTGCCGGGCTTGCGCGGCCTGCTTGGACAGGGCCATGAACGCCGCCTCGCGCTGCGGCTTGGGCGTCTGGTAGTTGATCTGGGCCCAGCGGTCACGGATCTGCGCCACCGGCACTGATGGTTCGGCAGCCACAGCGACCCCGACCAATACGGCGGCGGCAATAAGAATGAGATAGAACATGGTCTTACCCTGCGTGCGCTTCATGGGAGGTGTCCTTGCTGGGAGGGGATGCGGAAGAACTCGCTGCGGTGGTGCCACTGCTGGCGTGGCGCCTGACGATGGGTAACTGTTTGCGGAGGCTACGGTCCACCAGCTCGGGCAGCAGGCCGTTCAACCGGGCGAACAGCCGCTCTGGCCAGCCAATCTGCAAGCGCGGATTGCCAGAGCGCAGTGCCTGCAACAAGGCCGTCGCGACCTTCTCGGCCGAGTCGTGGGAAACGCCCAGTTCAGCGTTCATGGCATCCACGGCGCCGCTGTTGAAATCGGTGCGGGTGGCGCGTGGTGAGAGGTACTGGAACTTGACTGTGCTGCCGGCATACTCGCGGCCCAGTCCTTCGACCAGGCCGCGCAATCCGAACTTGCTGGCGCTGTAAGCGGCAAAACCCGGGAAGGCCAGGCTGCCGAACGTCGAGCCGAGAACGGCCACGCTGGCGTGCGACTGCCGCTCCAACAACGGCAACAAGGCGCGGATCAGCAGCATGGAGCCAACCAGGTTGGTCTGCATCAGCTGCTCCAACGCCTGTTCGGTCTGCGCGCCGAACAGTCCGAAGGCGGCGCTTGCATGGCCTACGACCAGCACCGAAGGCGGCCTGGATAGCGCATCGATTTTCGCCAGCAACGTGCCGCGGCCCGCCGCCGTGCCGATATCGGCAACGACCGGTATGACACCCCCTTCCGGCAACGTGTCGGTGAGCGCCTGCAGCCGATCGCGGCCCCGCCCCACCGCCACGACCTGCGCGCCCTCGCCCACCAGGCCGCCGCAGAGCAACCTTCCGATTCCGCCGCTGGCTCCGGTCAGAACGACCGTACGTCCACGCAGGTCCATCAGGCCGCCTCCGCCATACGCGCACCGCCACTGCGCAGGGTGCGGAAGATATCGCCGTACAGCACGTAGAAGCGGCGTGCCGCGTGGACAACGGCCTGCTGGTCGCCAGGATCATCCAGCCTGTCCATCAGCGATTTGAAGAAGCCGACATGCTCGATATCGAGATCGCCATGCGAAAGCAGATAGCTGAAGGCGTTGCGCGGAAGATCCAACGACGTCTGCAGGGTGTTTGCAGCCTGCGTTGCCAGCGCCACACTGGTGCCCTCCAGCACCAGTACCATGCCAAAGAAGCCCACAGGGTTCCCGCGCTGGATGGTGTCGTAGGCGTAGCTGACCATGAGTTCGGTGGCCAGTGCGGGTTCGGATGTTGCAGCAGCGGACCGATCACCACCGGCAGCTGCAATATCGTCCAGTACCCATTCCTGGTGGCCCATCTCTTCTTCGATGTACTCACCGATCGCGGTCCGCAGCCATTCCAGGCGCGCAGGCAGGCGCGAGCCACAGGCCATCAGCAGCGGTACCGTGTGGCGCACGTGGTGGTACGCCTGCTGCAGGAACGCCAAATAGTCGTCGCGGTCGATGCGGCCCGCCAGTGCATCGCCGATGATGGGAATCTCCAGCAGCGACTGGCGCTCGCTGGCGGTCTGGGCAAGAAGGTGATCGTGGAAGCTCATGCAGGGTCTCCGATGGTGCTGAACGCAGGGCGCCGGTAGGCGGCGTCGATCTCTGCCTGGTAGTGGGCGAGGATGGCCTCGCGACGAATGCGACCATTGGCGGTCAACAGGCCGGCGTTCGCACTGAATGGCGCGACGGTGACGTAGCGCGCGATGCGCGCGTAGTCGGGCAGGCCGGCGTTGATGGTGGACAGCGCCGCGTCGAGCGCGCCGGAGCCCTGCTGCGCGATGCGCGGAACCAGCAATGCCAGGTTGTCGGCCTGCCCTTCCCCCCAGACCAGGGCCTGCGCGATGGCCGGGTGCGAAAGCAGTTCGCTCTCCACCCATTCGGGCGACACGTTGCGGCCAAACGCCGTGATGAAGACGTTCTTGCGCCGCCCAGTCACATGCACGAAGCCGTCGGCATCGATGTGTCCCAGATCACCGGTGTGGATCGGCCCCTCCGGCAGCGACTCGTCGCCCAGATAGCCCAGTGCACGCGCGCCGGACACCACGATTTCTCCGTCCACGATCTGCACCCTCACGTGTGGAAGGGGCCGCCCCACCGTGCCATCGCGCTGGGCACCAGGACGATTCAGGCACACCACCGACCCACACTCGGTCAGGCCGTAGCCTTCGAACACCGGCAACCCCAGGTGCCGTGCCCGCGACAGAAGACCGGGAGAAACCCGGCCTCCCCCAACGGCCAGGTATCGCAGTGATGCTGGCAGTTCAGCGCCCTGCTCTGCCGCCATGACCAGGGCCAGAAGCAGCTGCGGCACGAGGATGATGCTCTCGGGGCGGTAACGATTGAGGCAGCTCAGCAGCATGGGGATATCCAGCCCTGCTGCGCCGGTGTAACCGATCTCCTGCAGGGACGGCAGCGCGATCTCGGCGCCCGACAACAACGCCGCATACAATCCTGCGACGTTCTCCAGGAGCGTCGACAGCGGCATCAGGCACAGATGCCGGCGTGGTGCGATGTCACCTGCGGCGTCTGCCAATGACGCGGCGGTGGCCATCAACGTTCCGGCAGAAAGGCATACGCCGCGCGGGCGCCCTGTGCTGCCCGAGGTGTAGGTCACGCAGGCCGTGCCAAGCGGCAGGGTACTGCCAGCAGGAGCGTCCAGGCCTAAGCCGTGCGCACTCAGTGTCGGCAACGCCATTGGTGCGGCCGTGATCCCGCACGGCGGCGGCGCGCCCTCCGCCAGCACCAGCAGCTGGGCACCGCTGGTCTGCAGTGCGTGCTGCACTTGTTCATCCGAGAAGAAGGTGGGCAACGGTACGTGCACCACTTCGGCAATGCGAAGGGCCAGGTCGAGCACCACCCAGTCGGGGCCGTTGTCCAGGCGACTGGCAACGCAGGTGATACCTGTCCGCTGCAGCCACTGTGTCAGTTCCATTACGCGAGACCGCAGCTCGGACGCACTCAGCGTCTCCTGAGCGGTCAGCACTGGCTGGCTATGCTGCTGCAGCAGGCGCAGGACGTGCTGTGCATCAACACTCATCCGGCCACCCCCACGGAACTGGCCGTATCCATTGGGTCTATCGAGCAGGCCTTTCCGCTAAGAAAGGCGATGCCTTCGCGGGTATCGCCGCACATCACGCGCGGTTGCGATTCATAGTAGCGGCCCCAGTCGCCCGCGCTGTCGCCCATGCGCTCGGCACGCGCGGGCACCAGTTCGAGCGGTGCCAGATGCAGACGGACGAACGCGTTGCGCAGCTGTTGCGTCGCCACAAACATCACCCAATCCACATCGGCGGCGCGCAGAACCCATGCCAGCTGCAAGATCAACTCGCGTGCGATGCCCGCCGTCGTGGCCGCAAAGTGGCCCACCTCGGCGATCTGTGCTCGTTGAGGCGCACTGGAAAGATGCTGCGCCAGCACGGCCTCGACGGGCGCATCCAGATAGTGCTCCACAAACAGCGGGCCACTGTCTGCGTGTCGAAGCCCGACTGCCGCCACCAGTGCGCCCTGCGAATCGCGGTAGGCCAGCAGCTGTGGCATGAACTCGCGGATCTCCGCGCCGAAGCGCTGACGATAGGTCTCGGCGATGAAGGACTGCACCTGACCACGCAGCGGATGATCAGGCCCGATGAGGGTTGCTTCGGCAAATCTGCCCGGATGCGGGGCCATGGGAATCGGCGCTGGGATCATGTCCATGGGACAGCATCCTGAATCGCACCGATTAAGGCAGAATTAGGCCGTTGTTAGCCGATTGTTAGTCATTTGATCGGATTTCGTTTTCAGGCTCGGCTGCTAACCCGGTCTCTTGATCTAGAGAACCAACGCGAGCGTCAGTGCGACGACCAGGGCCAGCGTCACCAGGAAGGAGCCGAGTACAAAGCCAAATGCCTGGAGGTACCCCGTGCCGTTCAGTGCTACGAAGGTGCGCGTGCGCGCCCACAAGTACCATGCAACTGCCAGCGCTCCGATCCCCACACCCCAGCCATGCGCAATGTCTCCACCAGCAGAGCCCGCTGCCTGCGAAACTGCAAGCAGAATCACAAACGGGCACGCAATGAACGCCTGTATGGAAAAGGGCTCCCGTAGCGTGTCGCGGTTGATGGGCAGGCGCTGTCGCCACAGCGTGCTTAGCGCCGCCCCCAGGGCGAAGATGCAGAAGGCCGCCGAACGGGTGAGCAGCAGCCCCTGCTCGCTTCCAAACAGCAGCTTGCCCACCGGTCCTGATACTGCGAGGGGGGCGGTGCGCGTAGACATTTCCAATGCGTGCGCCAGCACCACTGACAGAATCAACATCAGCACAGGGCTGATGGCATCGGCGAATCGATGTTCCGGATCCTTGGAGAATTCTCGACGCGTGTAGTGCGCTACCTCGCCCGGCTGCGCCAGCACTCTCCACAGGGTCCGCGGATAGAACACCAGCCACCCTACGAGTTCATAGAGGAACTCCTCGAGCGATCGCAGCAGTCTGATGAGATCCATAAGCGCGCCCGGTCCAATGGTTGAAGGTGAGCTTACTCTCCCAGCCGCCCGGGCCCGAATGAAGTGCAGCTGTAGGCCAAACCATTGCGGTAGGCCTTGCTGAGTCGAGTCCCCGCCAGGACATTCGCGCCGGCACCAACGGGTGAAGTCAACTTGAGGATTCTTAACAATTTATGCTGTACGCTGGCCGCACTTGGCTCCTCTTGGGCGCGAATCCTTCGCCTCCGTGTCTAGCCCCTGACCGGCACGACACATGACCTCTCCAGCTGCTTTTCGGATCCTGAGGATCCGTCCTTTGCTGCGCCTCAACGGAACGATCGAGCGCGTCGAGACGCTTCAGGCCAAGTGCGGCGCATGTGGGGACGAGTCACGCATGTTTCGGGGATGCGGACTTGTCGATGTAGATGGTGGCGTCGAACTGACTTGCCCAGCCTGCAGGGTGACGGGGATCTTGTCCACTGACCGGGCATGGAGTCTCTGGGGGGAACAGATGAGGCAAGACAGGGTGCTGGCGCTGGCAGGGCTGACGCCGGACGATCTGGATCTGATTTAGGTCCGGGTTCACCTCTTGGTACCCGCGCCGAAGCCGCCGGAAGTCGGACGCCGGCAACCCTACGTCCTGCGTGCTTTTCGAGCACAGCCGCTTGAATCTCGCGAGCTGAAGAAAGCGCATACTCCTGACTGCGCCACAGTCTGGAGGGCCATCACGTGCCCCGGGGTCGCGCAACGGCAGGTGCCTGCCCGTTGCGTGATCATGAAGTTCCGTTGCGCCTTGCTCAAGCATCAGCCGCAACACTTGGCCCTCGACGTCGGCGAAACACTTAAATGCTCTGGATTCGTGCATTTTGCTCGCTGAAACAGCCATTTCCGGGGCGCAACAGTACAAACAAGTACCAAGATTGCGAAATCGTATATTCGCCGGATCTTGGCCTTTGTTGGCTCTGCGTGGCAATGGCTGGGCGTTGGCTCGGAGCCGACCCAACTAAAGGTGCTACGCCGCTCAACTTACTAGCGCTACTTTTCTGAAGGCGGCGCCCCTGTCAAGTAAGCAACGCACTTAGTTGGCGGGCGACTAGCTCAATTGGAGGAACTCGGGCGAGTCGATTCGTCCTTCGGAGGCGATCGTGCCAGGTAAAAGTGCTACTTCCTCGTTTTGTAGCAGCATGCGCGCTCGACACGGGCACGAATCTGAGCCAACTCGGGCTAGATCCAGGGAAGTAAGCGACGTTAGTTGGATCCGATCCGGTAAGTCCCCGCTCGCCGGGTACACCGTGACGAGGAGCGTTAGTTGCAGGTCCGGTGCTGGATCGGGTCGCCCTCGCTCTGCAGGACTGGCTCGACGCAGCCGGGATCACTGAAGGGGAGATTTTTCGGCGGCTATGGAAACAGCGCGTGGGCCCTGCCCTGTCCCTGGCCTCCGTTGCCGAGATCGTACAGCGACGGGCGCGTCTGGCGGGTCTGAAGGGGAGATTTTGGCGGGCACAGTCTGAGGTCGGGGTTCGTAACCGAAGCGAGTCGCCGAGGCGTGGCGCTGCCTGCCATCATGCAGTTGACCGAGCACCGGTCGGTGTCGAGCGTGGTGGGCTACTTCCAGACAGGCGGGGCCACGGCGAATCCCGCCGCTCGTCTTTTGGAGGACGATTAGGAGTGGCGAAGAGAGTGGAATTCGAAGTAACGCCCCTAACCTAACCCGCCGAATTGTGTCCTGCTGAGTGTCTGGGTAGCATGCGTCCCCTTGGCGATTCAGATCAAGGAACTCGCCCCGCGATCTCAAACGGTGTCGAGCCTCACTCAATAAAGCCTCTGGTTCTCCACCTGGCGCGAACAAAGCTACCGAAATCGTAATGGTCTCCCAGAGAGAGCTTGTCCGCGTGATCAGACACGATGATCTGTGGCATCACGCCCGTTGCCTTTGCCGTCTGGTCGCAGAACTTGGCGAGCTGGGTAAACATGTTGTTCACCTCACTCATATCTTCGTCAACTCGTGTCTCACGCCGGGACTGCTTGGCCAAATCTTCCGGATCAAATTGCTCTCCGTCATCCAACGACGCCGGAAAGTAGACCTGGGTTGGCTGATCCAGGAAGAGAACGGGTGGGATCTTGCAATTGGCTTCAGCCGCGAATTGAGCATGCAAGGCTAAAAAGAGCGCCAAGTGTGAGTAGAGCCAGTTCGCACCACTTCCCATCGACCGAAGATAGACCCGGCTCGTATCGTCTTGCTGATACCAAAGCTCAAAGGTCTCGATATCAAAGCGCAACCTCGAAGGCTTGTAGGTGCTTTCAAAGCCAAACCGATCGCCGAACATGCATAGCTTGGCATTGATGCTTTGGCTCAACGCTGCAAGCCTCTGCTCAATCTTGTAGTGCGCCAGCAGCTGACCGAGTCGACTAACTTCTACGGACAAGCGTGCGGCCTGCTCGGACAATTCCGACTCAGGCTTGTCCAATTGTTCCTGGATTGCAATTTCAAGTAACAGTTTCGCCTTAGTCGCCTGCTCGTCGATGGACCCCGACGATTTAAGCCTTTCGGCCTCCTCCTCGATGGGCTGCATTTCAGCAATGATCGAACGCAGCCGTCCATCGATGATGCCTATCTGTTCTTGAACCTTTCGCCCCTCTGCTGCAAAGCTTTCGCGCGCGTAGGTCGACAGTGTGAGCTCACCGTTGAGCCAGTTGATGGCGTCTACGAGCCGATTGGCCTCAGTTGCCGCTAACGCCGTCTCGGATGCACAAACAGGACAATGGGCTTCAAAAAGCTCAGTCGAAGCAGGCAGCCGATCTGCCCTCGAATCCAAGCTAAATTGCGTTGCGGAACTCACCGACTCTGTGACCAGCCTCAGCTGGGCTTGCAGCTGGCGCTTCTCAAGAAGTGCCTCAGCCCGCCTGCGGTTAAGCGCCTCCTTTCTGAACTCGATCTGATCAGACAGCACATCAATTCTGACCTTCCGCCCGGAAATTTGATGGAGCATCTCGCGTGGGCGCGCATGAATCTGCTCTGGGGTTGCCTCGATCAGGTCTACCCCGGCCAAAGCCTTGAACTGCGCGAGGAGTTCCCGGTATTTCCCTATAGCAGTGGCTTTTCGTTCGGCTTGCTTTGGGATCTGAGCTTGAACTCTCCTTAGCTCATTTCTGGCAATTTCTTGCTCTTTCAGGAGATCGAAATAGGCCTCATCGACCAAGCCCATGAATATCTTGAAGTGGTTGATCGCTTGGTCGCGTTTTTCCTTCTCATCAAACCGATAAAAAATCGCGTGCTTATTGGCGACGAGGTTCTGATGTTGAAGCATGAACGAAGAGAAGCTTCGCACAGACGGAGTGGCAGCCTTCTTCCGGCCAGCGAGCTTGGAGTATGGATCCTCATCGATGTTTTCTAGCGTAATTGAGAAGTAGCGGCCGAGACTCTTGATGAAATCAGCCAGCGGCATGAAGTGCTTCTCAGCAAAAAAAGCCGCTGACTGCTTGATTAGCGCTAAGAGTGCATCAGGATCAGTGCCTTGCTGTTCAAGCAGGAAGCATCGATTGGAATTCTTTTTGCGTGCAGTTACCAAAAAATACCCATGGAACTGCCAGACCACAAAGAACGTCTCTGCTCGCTCTGTGATGATTCCAACCGGGATCGTATCTTCACGACTTCCCAGGCAGTAGTCAAAAATCTCAAGGATTGCGCTCTTGCCAGTCGAGGACTTGCCCGTAATGACATTAAGGCCCCGCTCGAACTTGACATGGTGCAGATCGCCGTCTGTGTCAACGACACCGATGTAGCGGACAAAGCATTTCATAGCGACTTGAACCCCAACATCCTGTAGATGGATACGACATCCGCCTCCGAAAAGATCAAGGACAGCCGGCGAGCCGCATCCAGGTGCTTCTGGACTGCATTGATCCCACGAACTTCACCGACGGACTTCACCGCCAACGCGTCAGTGATCTCAATCCTGCGCTCGGCATTTAAAACGAGCAGCGCGGCATGAGTCAGCGCCTTGAACCGAGCGGTGTTCTGGACTAGGCCCACAAGTCTGGACTGCTCGTGACAAAGAGTGCGCAGGCTGCTTCGACTATTTGCGGCGAGGAGGTATTTTTGCATCGCCGGAAAAAGAACCATAGGAAGAACCAAGTAGCTCAGCAACAGATCGCGCTCACGAAGCGCCGCCTCATCGTAAAACTGGTGAATAACTGGCGCCAGCGCAAATGGCGAGCGTTGAAGCGTATAAAGATGTTCAATGGCACCTGGCATCATTCCCAAAGCCTCCACTGGAAGTCGCTAGGCGAGCCCAGCGCATCCTGATCGGCCAAGAGATGGTAGATGCCGTTGCGAAAGGCAACCGGTGTTTGATCAAAGCTCCCAAATCCCGTCACCGGTCGAGCGCATGTGTCGTGATAGAAAGCGCATGACGCCCTTTGTCGCTCTGGATGGGTTAGCGATGCGTCACTCCGATAGATCAGAGCTAGGCGGGAAGAACAATGCAATCTCAGGTGATCGTTGCTGTATCTCTCAACATCCTCCTGCGATGTCGCACCGTCTTTATAAAGCTCGACGATGAACTTCTCAGCAGACAGACGATCGATTGTGGCCTGTTGAATGACGACCTCACCCGCTCCGATCTCGTCCAACTTCTTGACATACAAACGATCGCGCACAATGGCCTCTTGCGCCTCCAACCCCAACTCTCGTTCGTCAAGGCACGGAAATTTGACAGTGCCGATCATGTATCGCTTGGTGAGATCAGCGAACTTCGTTGTGAACTGAGATCCTTTGAAACTCCATCCGCTAGTCATCTTCATTGCATTGGTCATGAACCCGAAAAGATCATCCAGAAACTCATCCTGTCGATGAGGCAGCACGGCCCTTAGGTGTTTCATCTTGTATTGATCGATCAATCCCAGAAGGTCTGGCTGCTTAGTGATCAATTTCACCTTGGCCAACACTTGCTTCAACACTTCCCGTACATCCGGCCTCATAACGAGCCTTTGAAGTTTCAGAACACCTGGAACATGTTGCTGTTCTGACTTCTTGGAATTAGACCCGTTGCCTTCTGCAACGCCACCACTCCGGGATGCGGATCGGTCCTTATGCCTCTTTTCAGCTTCTTGATGGATGCGCTCCAACGTCACTAGACGCTGATCCGCATCCATTTCGTTCCATCGTTCTAGCGCAGCCCGATCGCCAAACTTCTGCGTTGTCAGCAACACCAAAGAAACATAGCTCTCCTGCCGAAAATCGGAATTCAACCAATTGTTGAGCGTCTTCCAAATGTTCTCGTGACTATCAGTCAGATCGCCATGGTAGTCCTTGACCTCAACTTGCTCTCGCCCCTCGACCGTGACGTCTCCATACACCTCGATCCAGAGAACGTCATCGGGTTTTAGTGTATGACAATAGTCGATGGCTACGTGCACCTGATATTTGAGTGCTTCTGAGAGCCGTGTGGCATCGAAGGGGAGCTTGCCACCTGGGAACAGCTCGCCTTTGGGGAGTGCCAACTGGCCAGGTGCGACCAGCGGCAGCAGCCCTTGACTAGGCGCGCTACTACGCTCTGATGACATGAAAACAGCCCCCTGTTTTATCAACTCCGAATCTTACCAACGATGCATCGCGAAAATCCACTCCCAGGCTACGCCCATACCTTTATGCATCGTGATGCGCAGGGTTGATGGTGATTAAGTGTTGTCAACGGCGACTTCGCCACATGGATGAGGCAAGAAGATGGCCTTTGTCGCGCAAGAATGGCACTAAGAAGGTGATCGAGCATGGCCCAGCCGTCCCTCCCTAGGCGTCACATTTGCTTGCAAGCGCCGCCTTTACCTCCATCAAAGCGAAATCTAGCGTCTGATACACCACCCGAACGGCTGTGGCATAGCCCACAGCAGCTGTGAAAAGGACAAGGAAGAGCCCAGAAGCTGCAATCAGGGGAAAGATGCTCGCCTCGATGACCTCAGGCGAAGTGCTTGGCGAGAAGATACGTGCACCAGCAAACCAAAAAAGCGCGCCCCAGACGATACCGGCGAACACATTGAAGCGCGCTAAACGCTCCATAGCTTGGATCTTCACGAGCTGCACACTAGCGGACAGTCTTTCCAACTCATCCTTGTCGCTGATTTTTTTAACGATAGCCGCAGCAAGCGCATCGATGGCCTTACCGCTGACCCCTGCCAACACTGTGCGGCTTGGAAGTCCGAAGTAGACACACAGCATCGCAATGGTCAGCGCCGCGAATGCCATTGCGGCGCTGAAGGCATGTTCGAACAATCGAAGGTATATGGCCATGATAAGCGCCAGGACCAAGGCCCAGACAAGACGCTTCCAGAGAATCCCAAGACCGCTAAGGATTAGCCACGGACCGACCAAAAGCTCTTCCGATAGCGCGCGAAACGCATCATCCCGCTTTCCGAAGGGTGTGCTTCCTACGACCACGTGTTCCGCGAGCTGAATCACCGTTCTGGCCCTATCAAACTCCATCTTATGACTACTCCTGATCTCACAACGTTGTAGGCAACGCTGGCCTGAACTCTAACATCACGCCGACGTGCTCGGCCTGCGGGGCTTCAATTGCCGTCCACCTCCTTGCTCAATGCGGCTTCAACGTCATCACAAACAACCACATGCGGCGGCGCTTAGGCACAGCCCATTCTGAAACTCTTCTCCAACGCCTGGCGGGCCCTGTCAATTTGCCCGGAGACCTCTAAAAATGCCTGGATCTAGTTTACGGGGGGGGGGGCGACACCACGTTCGTACTGGATCGTCCGCCCCTCTTCCCTACCCCCGATAAATCTTCCTAATCCCCTGTCCTGCCGATGTCAACTTCCGGCTAGAAGCAGACGCAGCGGTCTTCATGCCACCTGGCCGCCTGAAGACTGCCGCTATCTTGGACGCTGATGCAGGCAAGATTCGCAGTTGCTCAGGCAGCCTCTCTTCGCGATCCAGCAATGATTGCCACGGTGCTTTTGAAGTCATGTACGTTGGTGCACTCGTGAACAAATGCTGTGCCTAGCATTGCGACGGGCGGTGCGAGCCTGCTCGCTTCGTCAGGTCACGAGCTCTTGCAGGAAGTCGGTGAGCGCTGCTTTGGGATCGTCCTGATCGGACACGATCATCTCAATTCCCCAATGCCTCAGAACCTCTTCTGCCGCTGGGTTCGGGCGATTGGTGAAGACGTACGACTTGGGTCTCGCCGAAGCCAGCGGCGACTTCCTCCACATTTCGGTCAGTCGATAAAACAGCAGCCGGATATTGAAGTCTGTCAGGCTGTAGCCAATGAAGAGAACAGAGTTGCTTAGCACATCGTTGCGGAGCTTGATGTCCAGCGGCGTGTCGAAAGTCAGTCGCTGGTAGTAGCTCGTCTCGTCGAGAACGATAGACTCGTCGGCTGCGAAATCACCATGGAACTTGATGATCTGGCGGTGACCGTCTCTGACAGCGACCATGTCCGCTACGCTGGCAATCCTGTCGTACTTCACATCGAACTCAGCGTGAGCGATCTCAAGCCACCGGTCGTAGTTGGTGGTGTAGATCCGCGAGAAGTTACCCAGGGTGATGAGCCTGTGAATATCGGAGGTCTTGATGTTCGTGGAAGGCTTGTGCCATTCGCGGTCCATCCAGCTCCGTAGCTCGCCGAGGCCACCTCTTTTCTTTTTGTAGAACTCAGCCAGAGTCTGATAGTTCCCATAGGTGGCAAACACTGCCGGGTCGTAGCCCAGCTCCTCGGCAATATGCGCGATCAGTTGGCTCCAACTCGGCAAGCCAAGGTTCGCAGACACACCGGCTCCGACAAACAGCATTAGCTTGCCATTGCTGTGGGCATCTAGAAGTTCAGCTCTCATGCCGGGACTCTCGAAATTTCAAGGTGGGCGGCAAACTTGTCCAATGCTAGGCGGCGCATGGATATGTCGTCCTTTCCGGCACCCATTTGGGCAAACGTCGTCGTGTAGCCGTCAGGTATGAACACGCAGTCCCATTGGAAATCCTCCGGCCCAGCAGGTGCGCGCGGAACCGTCCCCTCGATTGCGCCTTCGAACAGGTGTATTTGGCGCCCGTCGCAGTATCCAAGAACCGTCTTTGCGATGACCTTGTCGTCACCAAGAGCGGCCACGAGAGCCGCGAAGCGCTTGGCCTCCAATCGGTCCCAAAAAATCTGGGTTAGGCCTGCGGGAAGGTCGTTCAGTCCCCGGAGATACAGGCCTGTGTGCTCGACGAACAGGGGGCGGCCAATCTCGTGAAACGCCTTGATTAGCTTGTCCCGCACGAGCGCATGGACGTCCTGAGTCTGCAGCTCCTCGATCTTTCTGGATACAGGCACGATGCCCACCCCAATAGGGCCAAGGATGCGTTGTACTTCCTTGATCTTGTGCTGATTGCCGGACATGAATCGAATCTTCATTTCAGACCCTCCATGAATGAAAAGCGCTTGGCCACTTCGTACTGCTGCTGTATGTCGCAGATGGACAAGCCTTCGGCCATAGCGGCGGCTTGGTCGTCAGCCAAGCCGCGTTGATGGATCGCCGGGTTGTCGGAGCAGATGACGAACGGCACGCCACGGCGTCGGAACTCCTGCAAGGGATGGGCCTCATCACTGGGAACGGCGCCCGTCAGCCGGTTGCTGATTGGGCAGACCTCGACGCAGACCCCCTTGTTAGCCAGTAGATCCATCAAGTCAGGATCTTTGACTGCAGCCGTGCCGTGGCCGATCCGGTCAGCGTGAAAGAGCTCCACGGCCGCTCGGACATTCTCCACGCGTCCAGTCTCTCCAGCGTGGATCGTGATGCCGAAGCCATACCGGTCCTTGGCCTCACGAATGATCGCGGGCAGCTCAGCCGAATAGGGCGTCTCTTCATCTCCCGCAAGGTCGAGCCCAACGACATCCTTCGGCCGTCCGATGTCCTCGTAGGCCTGCAAAAGAGTGGCGAGATTGGAGGCGCCGTAGGCGCCCCGGGTTACGGTAAGAATCAACCCCCGTCGGATGCCGTATTGCTGAGAAGCGCTGCCTGTCGACTCGATGATGCGTTCCAATGCTTGCGCCGGCGTGCAGCTCTGAAGTCCGGTCAAGTACAGGACGCTGCTGCGGAGCTCGACGAAACGAACGGCATTTTCTGCTAGGCTCGCAAGAACAGCGCGGGCGAGGCGGTCGAGGTTTGCGCGCTTCTTAGGGAACAGCCGCAACACCTGCCACGGCGTGAGGTACTCCGCCAGCGATTTGCAAGGGACAACGCGGGTCATGTCCCGCCCGAAGTCGAACCCTGCCGGAAGCGAAGTTGCTTCGTCGGCCATGATCTCCCGGATGGTCGATACAGGGACGGCGCCGTTCATATGCAGGTGGAGTTCCCCCCGATCATGGACGCGGGCTCGCACGCCGCCATCGTCGTCGAGGTCGTCGGCCAAGCGCAAGAGGCCTGGCAGCTCAAGTTTCCGCTGATTCAAGCGCTGTCCCTAGATCTTGTTGTGGCCTTTAGGCCGTTCCATGTGATGCTAGCCCCATACCCGCATTGTGCGACTTCTCGTAGACTCGCAGCTGAGTAAGCCTCCTTCACAACTAGGTACTTGAAGGTCGGACCTCTGGATCCAGCCGCGCTCCTTATCCAGAGCGGATCGTATAGTGATCCAATCCACCGCCTCTCTACCTCTCGATCTTAGGGCCTCTGAGTGCGGCTTGCGAGCCGATGTGTAGCCAGCCCCAGATATCAGGACAGAGAGCCGTACTTGATCCGAGCGAGCGGACGTCTGCTAGGGGTCGAGAGGTGCACTTATCGCTACTCCCCCGTACTGAAGTGCACTGCCACTCTCAGCTTGGCGCTCGCGGAGATCCAACCCTATTGGGCTGCCGGAACAGGAATCACACCCTTCCGCACAATCTCTAACCTCCCAACATCGCCAACAGGCACAAGCACTGTAGCCTTCCGCGCCGGGTCCCACAGTGCATAGCTGTCACCAAGACGACCCATCAGGCTTAGGTCGCCGTGCACCTTTCCATCAACAGTCACAGTCGTCACGTGCTTGCCGCCGCCAGAGGAAATCT
Organism: Stenotrophomonas sp. YJH_SMC_82; assembly: GCF_059368875.1. Classification (NCBI taxonomy): domain Bacteria; kingdom Pseudomonadati; phylum Pseudomonadota; class Gammaproteobacteria; order Lysobacterales; family Lysobacteraceae; genus Stenotrophomonas; species Stenotrophomonas sp. YJH_SMC_82. Next base: position 458,738 of record NZ_JCAFSE010000003.1, on the reverse strand, counting down.
TCTCGGCGCGCTGGGAGCCAAGCATGTTTGACGCTATCGAGACGTAGACCAGCATCACCAAAGCGTAGATCAGCCAAGGGGAATCTTTCACTGCGGTGGGCGCCACCGGCGAAAGGTGCACGATCAGCGCACAGATGACCGTCAGAAGAATCCCTATCAGAAGAGGCCACGTGTTCGACCACCAAAGCAGCAGCCCGAGGGCAGTGAAGAAAAGCACTGGAAACAGTCATGCGAACAGCTTGCTTCTGGAGCTGCCGCTCGTGACCTTAATCTCCACCCAGCCGCCAAACAGCGAGGCCAGCAGCATGAGAAATAACACCATGCCGATCCCAGCAAGCCCTGCCAGCGCAAGCTCACTCACCGCAACAAATTGAAAGGGATCCAGGCCGAAGTGTCCCCAATACGCCTTCAGATAGAAGGCCCCTTGAATCAATCCAAAGGTGACGAGCGCCGAACCCCATCCAGCAACGTCGGCCATCGTCAGTGTCTTTTTCGTACGCTCCATGTATCCCCCTTCCATCGCAGCCCCGCCACATAGTGGCATGCAGCGCTCGACCCTGCAGAACCCACCCTATTAACGTGACGCGTCACGCCCGCTCACCCCCACCCCATTGGCGCCCCACCCCTCCCCCACTATAGTTCCCCCCCACACGGACGAGGCACCCCACATGCCCTATATCGGAATCGGACTCCACGTACTGGCGGCCATCTACTTCGCGGTGCACGCCATCCGCTCGGGCCAGAGCCTCTATTGGCTCATCCTGCTCTTCTCCTTCCCACTGCTAGGCAGCATCGTCTACTTCCTCGCGATCTACTTCCCGGAAGCCCGCCACTCGCGCGGCGCCCGGCAGGTCGTCCGTTCCGCCAAGCAGCTCATGGACCCGGGCCAGGACCTGCGCAATGCCCGCGCCGAACTGGCACGTACGCCCACCGTGCAGAATCGGGTTCTCCTGGGCATGACGCTGCTGGATGCCGGCCAGGCCGAGGAAGCCAGGACCCTGCTCGAGCAGGCGGCCAGCTCGCCGCTGGGCGACGATCCCTACATTCTGACCGGCCTGGCGCGTGCCCGCCTCGATTCCGGGCAGCCCGCGCTTGCGGCGGAGACGCTGGACGGCCTGTTCGCCCGCCATCCGGATGTGCGCCGCAAGTCGGAACAGACCCTGCTTTACGCGCAGGCACTGGCGGCTGCCCAAGCGCCCGGCACCCGTGCCGCGTTCGAGCGAGCCGTGGAATGCGGAAACGATGCCGCCGCCCGCTGCCTGTACGCCGAATGGCTGATGGCGCAGCCGCAACCCGACGATCGCGAGCAGGCCCGCAGCCTGTTCGCCAGCATCATCGACGATGCCCAGCACTGGTCGCGTCACGCACGCAGCCACAATGCCGCATGGCTGGAGCGGACCAAGGTCGCGTTGAAGGGCTACTGACGCCTGGCGGCCTTTGGCAACCCTGTCGCATCCGCCTCGTTCACGGCCTCGCCGGGCGGATGCCGACACTCGTCAGGCGTGCACCGCCGACATCGACAACAGCCTTGCGGCGCAAGGCTCCAGGCCCGTTGCGCCATATGCAACGATTCTGAAAATGTTGAATGTGGTGACGGCATCGGCCTTACTGCATTGGCATCGCGCACAGCCGGGCGTATTCCTCTCCGTGCCACCGGAAACAGGTGGCCGGGATTCGAAACCCCGGTAGTTCGCTGAAGTAAACGCTTGCCAGCCGGCATCACCCTGTGTGGTGCCGGCTGGCAATCCGTCGGACGGCTATGGCGGGCGGTGCGTGGAGGCCTTGTGCCTGCCGGTTTAGCGAACACCGGGTTTCGAACCTCGCACCGTCCGCCACCTTTATCGGTGGCGGCTTCTGCATGCACGCAAGGAGCCCAGCCATGACCCAGCCCCACTCCCCTGCCCCGCACCCGATCCACGATGCGCCCGCCAACGGCCCCGCGTTGGACCCGAACACCCTCATCGCCCTGCTGCACAGCATCGGCGCCGGCGCCGCCTCCGATGGTCAGCCGTGGCCGGAGCGCCACCAGATGCCCGGCCGACGCATCGCCCTGGCGGATACCGATTGCTCGCTGGCCGGGCTACGCGTGGTGCTGGAGATCCTGCTGGCCGCGCAGCGTGCCCGCGAGAACGGTGAGCTGGAGCAGTACGTCGGCCCTCGCGTCATGGAGGGCCTGATCATGGCTGGCATCGGCCTTACCGCACACGCCAGTACCCGACTGCATCCGGAGGGGTGAGTGGCGTGGTGCCGCTGGGCGGCCAACGCGCTCTGTCTTGTGGTGGTGGTCGCGGCACAGGCGCAGTGGCCGGCGACGCCGGCGCCCTCGCCTGTCGCGTTCCAAAGCATCAACGACGATCGATTCTCACAACTGCGCCGCCAGGCGATGCAGTTCGTGGACTCTCGGCCACGACAGGGCTTCCAGTTCGTAGAGCGGCACCGAGATGCCGAGTTCCAGGTTCTTTGCCGGGGCATACCCGTGCTGTGGCTGGAGAGGCGCTCGCACCATCTGCTGTTGCAGGTCTCACTGGACGCGGAGCAGCGGGCGCCCGTCGTTGTGCAGCTTGGTGCGTTGCTTCAATGGCAGCTGGAGCCGGTGGGCTATCTGGAGCAGGTGCTGGCTGACGTGCCGGAACCTGTTCTGTCGGATCGGGTGCTGCAGATGTTCGGGGGCGGGGTGCCTGAGGGCGCGCGATGTGGCCCACACTGGTCACCTGCGCGACAGGCATTGGCCAAGTGACCATGCGGGTCACCTCCCGGCATCGATCCAGCCCGCATCGCGCGCACGCGCAAGATCTTCTGGCGTATCGATATCCAGGCCCAGTTCCGGTGCCTGCAGGACATGCACCGTATCGACAGGAAGTTGCCGCAGGCGCGCTCCGAAGCCGCGGTCACCGGATGCACCGACAGGGGTGAACCAGGCGCGCGGCACGACTGCGGGAACGCCAAGCGCATTTCCGTGGCGGGTGCCCGCGCACGTTGACGCTGCGGCGCGGGCACCGGAAAGCAGCGCCTGCAGATGGGAGCGCTCGATTGCGGGCTGGTCGCATGCCACGACCATAACCGCGGTCACCGTGGGCAGCAGATGCGCGCCGGCAACCTGCAGGCTGCTCGCCAGGCCGCGTTCCCAGTGGTGGTTGGTTACCGGTGTGGCATCCAGCCCGGCAATGCTGGATGTCACTGCCTGTGCGTTCGCGCCCACCACGACCAGTACCTGCGCTGGCGCGAGCTCGCGCGCCAACCGCACCACGCGGTGTACCAGGGTCTCGCCCTGCCGGGTCAGAAGCTGCTTGGGCTGGCCAAGTCGGGTGCTCCCGCCGGCAGCCAGCACGACGACCGCATGCGCGTCAGTCACCTGCCGTGCGCGCTTCGCCATTGCTGCAGCTGTGCGGCGATGCTGAGCGAAATCGCCTCCGGCCCTCGGCCGCCGATGTTCAGGCCGACCGGTGATCGAAGTCTCGGGGAAAGCCGGTGGCGCTGATCCGGTGTCAGCAGCTTGAACAGGTCCTCGCGCCTTCGCCGCGGACCCAGCAGTCCAATGAACGCGACGTTGGTATCAGCCAGGGCCACCAGCGCCTCCCGGTCCAGTTCGAAATCGTGATGCATCACCAGTGCCGCGTCGCAACAGTCGCCATGAAGGGCCTCGGCCGGGCTGGTCTGAAGATGCGCATCCGCGCACTGCCCGGCTGAGGCCCAGCGCGCTCGCCGTTCGGCTACGCTGACCCGCCACCCCAGGCCGCGCAGCAGCGGAACCAGGAAGGGCGTTTCGGGACCGCCCCCCAACACCAGGGCCCGCGGAAGCCGGGGCAACGGCAAACGCCACGCGCCCTCGCCAAAGGGCTGCGTACCCTCCATCGGATGCAGCTGCCACGCCTGCTCGCGATGGCCGGCACGGAAAACGACCTGCCCCGACCTGCGAAGGTCGCGCTGGAGTGACACGCCCTCGCGCAACCAAGCCTCGATGACGTTGTCGATGCCGGCCATGGCACGCAACGGCAGCAGCGCAATCCGAAGCCGGCCGCGGCAGCCGAGCGCGGACCCGCTCAACAGGTCGTCGTCACTGCGGGTGTCGATCTCGATCCAGTCGACCCGCCCTGCCGCGCTCACCTGCTCCGCGCGTCGCGCGAGCTCGGGCTCCAGGCATCCGCCGCTCAGCCAGCCGACCTGGCTGCCGTTGCAGAACAGCACCATGTCGCCGGCACCGGCGTAGGTGGAGCCATCGGTTTCCAGCACCAGCGCGAGCACGGCGTGCTCCCCCGCACTCACGCGCGTCAAGGCCGTCTCGAGCACGCCGCGCGGGCTGCCTTCGGCGAGGAAGCCCGGCGCTGCGGACAGGTCCTCGGCAAGATCGCCGGGCTCCCCTCCGCCTGCGGCGGAGACCTCCAGAGTGGGCGAGGCTACGGGTCGGTCCATGCGCAACGTCAGCCTATGTCGGGCAAGCCGGGCAACAGCTTGTCCAGGGTGATGGGATAGCTGCGCACGCGCACGCCGGTTGCGTTGTAGATCGCATTGGCGATCGCGGCGCCAACCCCGCAGATGCCCAGTTCACCCACACCCTTGGCCTTCATCGGCGAGATCACCGGATCCAGCGTGTCGAGGAAGACCACTTCCTGGTACGGAATGTCGGCGTGCACGGGAACCTCGTAGCCGGCCAGGTCGTGGTTGATGAACAAACCAAGCCGTTTGTCGACCACCAGCTCCTCCATCAGGGTCGCGCCCGCGCCCATCACCATCCCGCCGATGACCTGGCTGCGTGCTGACAGCGGATTGAGGATCCGGCCGCCATCGCATACGGCAAGCATGCGGCGAATGCGCGTTTCTCCAGTGTAGGCATGCACGGCGACCTCGCAGAAATGTCCTGCATAGGTGCCGACGTCGTAGCCTTGTTTGAAGTCGCCGAAGGCAATGCCGTCCTCCGCCGACAGGGTTCCCGCCTCCGCCAGCGTGATGGTCCGCCCATCCGCCTGGATGCGGCCATTGGCGAAGTTTGCGGTGTCGCCGTCGAAGCCGAGTCTCTCGCCCACCTTGCGGCGCAGGCTGACGCACGCCGCGTACACGCCCGCGGTGGAGCTTGCCGCGCCCCACTGGCCGCCGGAACCGGCGGAGGCGGGATGACGGGAGTCACCGAGGGTGACCTGGACCTGGTCCAGCGGCACGCCCATGGTCTCGGCTGCCGTCTGCGCGATGATCGTGTAGGAGCCGGTGCCGATGTCGGTCATGTCGGTCTCGACAACCACCCCGCCCTGGCCGTCAAGCCGGACCCGCGCCGCCGACTTCATCGTCGGTGCGCCGCGATAGCCCGCAGACACGCCCATGCCGACCAGCCAATGCCCTTCCCTGACCTGCGCCGGCTTGGCATTGCGCTTGTTCCAGTTGAAGCGCTCCGCGCCTTCGCGCAGGCAGCGCACCAGGTTGCGGTCGGAGAACTTCTTGGACGGATCGCCGGGCACGACCTCGGGCTCGTTGAGGATGCGGAACGCGATCGGATCGAGGCCCAGCTTCTCGGCCATTTCGTCCATCGCCACTTCCAGCGCCATGTGGCCCGGTGCTTCACCCGGTGCGCGCATCGCATTGCCTTCGGGCATGTCGAGCGTGGCGATGTAGTTGGCCACCAGGCGGTTGGCGCCTGCATAGAGCTTGGGCGTCTGCAGGGTGCCGTTTTCGCCATCCTCGCCGTTGATGTTGCCCGACCAGTTCTCATGGGCGATGGCGGAGATCCGGCCATCCTTTCCGCAGCCGATCCGCACGCGCTGGAGGGTGGCGTGCCGGTGCGTGGTGTTGTTGGGCATCAACGGGCGTTGCAGCGCGATCTTCACCGGTCGCCCGACCTGCTTGGCCGCCAATGCGGCCAGCACCGCGTCGGCACGGATGAACAGCTTGCCGCCGAAGCCGCCGCCGATATAGGGCGAGTCCACGCGCACCTTGGCAGGGTCGATGCCGAGGATCGCCGCCATGCCCTGCCTGGCCCAGTCGATCATCTGGTTCGCCGTCCACAGCGTGAGCGTGTCACCCTCCCAGGCGGCGATGGTGGCGTGCGGCTCCATCATCGAATGACTTTCGTCGGAGGTGTGATAGGTCTCGTCGAGCTTGACCGCGGCGCTCGCGTAGGCGGTGTCGAAATCGCCCAGCGCCTGCCGGTCGGGCTTGCCGTCACGCCCCTTTGCCAGCGGCGCGGACGGTGCCAGGGCCGGGAAATCGAAGCGGCCCTTGCTGCGCTCGTAGCGGGTGCGGATCAGCGCCGCGGCGGCGCGGGCCTGCTCGAAGGTCTCTGCCACCACGCAGGCGATGGCCTGGTGGTAGTGGGCCACTTCGGGTCCGCCGAACAACGGCGCGTTGTTCCAGTTCGATTTGCCGACCGGCTTGGTTTCCGGTGCGGTGATGACCGCCAGTACGCCGGGCGCGGCACGTGCGCGGGAGGCATCCATCGAAATGATGCGCCCCTTGCCGACACCCGCACCGACGATGTAGCCGTAGGCCTGGTTCGGCGCCACGTCATGGCGCTCGTAGGCATAGGGGGCGGTGCCGGTGGTCTTGCGCGGACCGTCGATGCGCGGCGTCGGTTTGCCGACGACCTTGGCCTTGTCGAACAGGTTGTCGCCGGCGGGGGCGTTGAATTGAAGGGGCATCAGCGCTCTCCTTCCACCAGCACGGCCGCGAGGGTGCGCTCGGCGAGCGCGATCTTGAACGCGTTCTCCGGCGTCGGACGGGCGCCGGCGAACACCTGCCGGGTCGCGGCCTTTACGCCATCGCGCAGCAGCGGTTCGGCTGCCTCGACGCGCCACGGCTTCGGCGCAACCCCACCGAAGGCGAACCGCGCCGAACCGTCTCGCTGCACGACCGCAGCGACCGACACCAGTGCGAACGCATAGGACGCGCGGTCACGTACCTTGTGGTACACGTGCCGACCGCCCAGGGGCTTCGGCAGCGTGACGTGGGTGATCAGCTCACCGCGCTGCAGCACGTTGTCCTGCTGCGGCCTGTCGCCGGGGGAACGATGGAAATCGGCAATCGGGATGCTGCGCGTACTGCCGTCACCGCTGACGGTCTGGATCGAGGCGTCCAGCACCCGCAGGGCCACCGCCATGTCGCCCGGATAGGTCGCGATGCAGCTGTCCGATGTGCCGATCACGCCCATCTGCCGGGAGAACCCCTCGAGTGCGCCGCAGCCCGACCCGGGCAGGCGCTTGTTGCAGGGCAGATGGGGATCGTAGAAATACGGGCAGCGCGTGCGCTGCAGCAGGTTGCCGCCGGTGGTGGCTTTGTTGCGCAGCTGCCCGGAGGCGCCTGCCACGAGCGCGCGGGTCAGCACCGCGTAGTCGCGGCGCACGCGCTCATGCGAGGCCAGCGCGGTATTGGTGACCAGCGTGCCGATGCGCAGGCCGCCCTCGTCGGTGGGTTCGATCCTGTCCAGGCCGATGTCCTGCACATCGACCAGGTGCGCTGGCGTCTCGACCTCCAGCTTCATCAGGTCGAGCAGGTTGGTCCCTCCGGCCAGGAACTTCGCGCCCTCGATACCGGCGACGGCCTTGGCGGCCTCGGCGGGGGATTTGGCGCGTTCGTAACTGAAGGCCCTCATGAGCGCCTCCCTGCAGAGGTCACGCCAGCAACCTCTTCCATCGCCTCGGCAATGTTGGAATAGGCCCCGCAGCGGCAGAGGTTGCCGCTCATGCGTTCGCGCATCTCCATGTTGGTGGCCCGGGGCCGTGCGCTGACGTCTGCCTGCACATGACTGGGGACACCCCGCTTGATCTCGTCCAGTACCGCCACCGCCGAGCAGATCTGCCCCGGCGTGCAGTACCCGCACTGGTAGCCGTCATGCTTGATGAAGGCGGCCTGCATCGGATGCAGGTCATCGGGGGTTCCGAGCCCTTCGATGGTGGTGATGGCATCGCCCTGGTGCTGCACCGCCAGGCTGAGGCAGGCATTGATGCGCTCACCGTTGACCAGCACGGTACAGGCACCGCATTGACCGTGGTCGCAGCCCTTCTTGGTCCCGGTCAGCTTCAGATGTTCGCGCAGGGCATCGAGCAGCGTAGTCCGCGTGTCGAGCTCAAGCTCCCGCTGCTTGCCGTTGACGGTCAACGCCACCGTGCTGATGACCGGCGGCCTGGGCGGCGGGGGCGTCGCCAGTTCGGCGGCGAGCGATGACGCCCCCGGTGCGGCGGACATTGCCACGGTCGTGACGCCGCCGGCGATCACCTGGCGACGCGTCAACTTCATTCCTTCATCACAACTTGGCACAGTGACCTCCTGGCGTTCGGGAAAATCCCGTGGCTGGATGGACGCGCTCACACTACCCAAGGGGCACTATGCCCATCTGCGGGGTACAGGCCTGTGAAGTCGGCGACATGTACGATCCGACCAATGCAGGCAACCGCGACTTTTACTCTTCAGCGCGGCACTCTTGAGCCATGCGTATGCTTCACTGGATGGCTCACAGTTCTGTTTATCCCTCACGGCGCTGGCTTCGAGGGTTCGGGCTCGTGGATAGAGCCCTCCAACAATGCCACGTAGGTATCCAGCCTGGTGCGAAGGCCGATCAGCATCCAGTCCAGCAGGTACAGCAGCACCATGGCGAAGATAAGCAGTGCGCCTAGCAATCCAACATCGAAAGCGCCCGCCCAGTCGCCCCATTTCCATCCGCGGAACTGCAGGTAGAGGGCAATCAACAGCGGGAATGGTCCAAGCCGCTGCAGCCCGCCATACATCATGCCCATGCGCTCAATCATGTTTGTGCGCAGGTGACTGACGTACTTGAGGCGCCGCTCGCGCTGGACGCGCGGGAATCCGCGAAGCTCGGTCACCACCGCTTGCCAGTGCGCGAAATCGCCATCCATCTCCCGCGCGTGCGAGAGCCGAGGCTGACTGAACTGGCGAATGCCCCTGCGGGCGGCCAGGACGCCCCCGACAATGAACCCTCCAATTTCGATTGCCAGGCAGGCAACAACCACCTGGAGCACTACGCCAACAGGCAGCCATCGATCCGGAAGCTGGCCTGTGAGAATGCCGACGATCGCCGCACCCATGCCGATGCGGAACGCCCACGTCTCCACCCTGCCCGCCTTCGGGTAGATGCTGTGCTCAACCAAACCCTGCACCCGCTGATAGAGCCAGTGGAATGTCAGTTCCTGCGAATCGGTCGTTGCCGGCGGATCGACGCCGCCCCCTGCCTGCATGTCCATTGCGCCCCTGCCCCGGCCGGCGCAGATGCCGGCCGCCCCATCGTACCTGAGCGCGCTTCGGAAGGCGCCTCAGCGGGAATCACATACCCAGCTCCGACAACCCCGGGTGACCATCCGGGCGACGCCCCAGCGGCCAATGGAACTTGCGGTCGCTTTCCTTGATCGGCAGGTCGTTGATGCAGGAGAAGCGGCGCTGCATCAGGCCATCCTCTCCGAATTCCCAGTTTTCGTTGCCATAGGAACGGAACCAGTTGCCGGAGTCGTCGTGCCATTCGTACGCGTAGCGGACCGCAATGCGGTTTTCGGTAAAGGCCCAGAGCTCCTTGATCAGGCGGTACTCAAGTTCCTTGTTCCATTTGCGTGCCAGGAACTGCCGGGCTTCCTCCCGGCCATTGGTGAATTCGGCACGGTTACGCCACTGGGTGTCGAGCGAATAGGCAAGCGACACCTTGTCGGCATCGCGGGAATTCCAGCCATCCTCGGCAAGACGCACCTTCTGCGTGGCCGATTCAAGGGTGAACGGAGGAAGCGGCGGACGGGGCTGTTCTGCGGACACGGGGAGACCTCCAATAGAAATGGATATACGGGTTGCTTCAAAGGATCTGGCGTACCCAGGCGCTAACGCTTGGCCTGTTCCAACAACAGCTTTGCAACGTCCTTCGCGGTGTCTGCGGCGCCGTAATCACCCATCACGCGCGACAGGGTGATGGCGCCTTCCATCAGGATCAGCAGCTGACGGGCCAGGTCCGCCGGCTGCTCCACATCCAGTTGTTCGGTAAGTTCCCGCGTGTAATCGAGCAGCTTCTGCTTGTGATTCCGCGCGATTTCCCGGATCGGATCGGCAGGGTCGCCGACCTCCCCTGCGGTATTGATGAAGGCGCAACCGCGATAGCCCTCGGACTGGAACCAGTTCTTGAGCACGGTGAACATGCCGAGGATGCGTGCTTCCGGGCTGTCCGCCTTCTCGCACTCCTGCCGGAACCAGGCGAGCCAGCGCACGTCGCGCGCCTTCAATGCAGCGGCGGCCACGTCGTCCTTGTTCTCGAAGTGGCGGTAGATGCTCTTCCGCGCCACGCCCGAGGTCTTCACCAGAAGGTCCATGCCGGTGGCGTGGATCCCGTTCTGGTAGATCAGCGCCTCGGCCGTGGCCAGGATCTTCTGTTGGGTGTCGGTGGTGAGCTTGCTCATGGCTGCAAGGTAGAACGTTCGTTCTACCTTGTCAACAGGCGATCGCGAGCGATTGGTGTGCGCACATCCATGCAAGACGATCTATCAAGAAATCCGGACACTTCATCACCCGGACGCCTGATTGCAGGCGCAAAGTACGTCTCACCACCCACCCATGAGAGTTTCCGCATGAACACCTTCGCCCGTACCCTGGCCGTTGCCGCCCTTGCCCTCTCGGTCCAGGCCGGCCTGTCCGCGCAGGCCGCCGAACCAGCCAAGCCGGCTCCGGTCACCGCCATCGCGCGCACTGCCAGCTACATCACCACCGCCGACGGCGTGCAGCTGTACTACAAGGACTGGGGCCCGAAGGACGGCCCGGTCGTGACCTTCAGCCATGGCTGGCCGTTGAATTCGGACAGCTGGGAGTCGCAGATGATCTTCCTGGCCAACCATGGCTACCGCGTCATCGCGCATGACCGTCGCGGCCACGGGCGCTCCAGCCAGCCGTGGGACGGCAACGACATGGATCACTACGCCGATGACCTGGCCACGGTGATCAACACACTGGACCAGCACGATGTGACCCTGGTGGGCTTCTCCACCGGTGGTGGCGAAGTGGCGCGCTACATCGGCCGGCATGGCACCGGCCGGGTCAAGAAGGCCGTGCTGATCAGCTCGGTGCCGCCGTTCATGCTGAAAACCGCCGACAACCCCAACGGCCTGCCGATCGAAGTGTTCGATGGCATCCGCAAGGCACAGATGGATAACCGCGCGCAGCTGTACCGGGACATTCCGTCGGGCCCGTTCTATGGCTTCAACCGCCCCGGTGCGAAGGTGTCGCAGGGGCTGATCGATGCGTGGTGGGCGCAGGGCATGCAGGGCGGCCACAAGAACACCTACGATTCGATCGCCGCGTTCTCGGCCACCGATTTCCGCGCCGACCTGAAGAAGTTCGATGTCCCCACCCTGGTGATCCACGGTGACGACGACCAGATCGTGCCGATCGATATCTCTGGCCGCCAGTCAGCGAAACTGATCAAGGGTGCCAGGCTGATTGTCTACCCGGGTGCGCCGCATGGCCTGACCGACACCCACAAGGACAAGGTCAATCAGGATCTGCTGACGTTCCTGCAGGAAAAGTGAGTGGCCAGGGCTCCGGCGCGGTGCCGGAGCCCTTCTGTTGCCTGGCGCCCACCTTCATGGACGCGCCGCGGTCGGCATCTGGAATGTGAACACGGTGCCGTCGCTCTCACTCGACTGCACGTCCAGTGTGCCGCCGTGGGACTTGGCAATTTCCGATGCAATGTAGATGCCCAGGCCAAGCCCTGGCCTGGGCAGCTCGCCCTGCTCACGCGAAAACGGGCTGAAAATCGTCCCTAGCCGCTCAGGCGCAATGCAGCCGGCGTTATGCACATCCAGCGTGAGGCGATGGGATGCGGCCTGAACCCTCAGCGTGACTGGGGCGGAACGCTCGCCGTGCTGGGCTGCGTTGGTCAGCAGGTTGGCCAGCAGCTGCGACAGCCGGCCGGTGTCGCAGACCACGCCACCTTCGATCCGCATCTGGACGTTGATGTCCTGCCGACCGGTAGCGATCGCCACTTCTTCTGCAACCTGTTCAAGCGCCGCCTGCAAGGTGTGGCTTTCCTGGAGCGAGACCGGAATGCCTCCTCCCAGCCGCCCCCTGGCGAAATCAAGCACATCACCGATGAGGCCATCCATCCGGGTGACGCCGGCGGCGATGTGCGCGAGCATCCGCTGCTGGCGCTCGGATGTTGCCTCACGTTCCAGTGAATCGGCGGCCACGCTGATGGCCTGCAGCGGGCTGCGGAGGTCATGGCCCAGCACCGCGATGAACTGATCGCGCAGATCGGAAACACGCTGTGCCGTTGAAAGGGCTGTCTCTGCCTCCAGCAGCTGATCCTCTTTGTCGAGGTAGTTGCCAACGAGGTCGGCAAGCAGCTCCATGGATCGTTGGACATGCGCCTCATCAAAGTTGCCCGGTGACGAATCAATGGCACACAGGGTGCCGAAGAAACTTCCATCCGGCCGATGGATCGGCACGGAGGCGTAACTCTCCAGCCCATAGATCCTGGGCGTATGGTGTTTGGAATACAGCGGATGTGCACTGGCGTGCGCGAACACCACGGAGGTCGATGACTGCCTGATCTCGTCACAGAGGGTGGTTTCGAGGACCAGCTGCCCGCCCGGAACGAGCCCGAACCCCAAGGTGTCCAGGGTGGCGCAGGCGGTCCACGTGGTTTCTGTCACCCGGGCAATCGCGGTGAATCTTGAGCCTGTGATATGGGCGACGGTTTCAAGGATGCGCGGCACTGCTTCAATACGACCGATCTCAGCGATGTCATTCAGCAGGTGGGGATCGGTCAGTGTGTGCATGTAGTGGCAGTCGGGCGCAGTGGTGCATCATCCCATGAATCCAGCCACGAACACTCAGTCCGCCCCGCCCCGTGCGTTGCGCCGCAGCGATTGCGGGGGCTGGCCGAAGGCGCGCAGGAAGGCACGTCGCATGCGTTCGGTATCACCGAAGCCCGTTTCAGTCGCCACTTCATCCATCGTGTAGCGGCTCTGCTCGATCAACACGCGAGCGGCCTCCACCCGCAGGCCCTCCACTGCCTTGGCGGGGGATTGTCCGGTTTCCTCGCGGAACGCGCGACTGAACTGGCGGGTGCTCAGATGCGCGGCCTGCGCCAGTTCTTCAACCGACAAGGTGGCGCGCAGATTGCGGCGTGCAAAGGTCAGCGCGTTCTGGATGCGATCAGACCGGGCATCCAGCTCGAGCAGCACCGAATGCTGGGACTGCCCGCCTCCGCGCCGATGGTAGATCACCAGCTTCCGGGCCACCGCCCTGCACAGATCCGCACCGAAGTCCTGCTCGATCATGCCAAGCGCCAGGTCCAGCCCCGCGCTCATGCCGGCGGAGGTCCAGATCGGGCCATCGGTGATGAAGATGCGGTCTTCCTCCACCTGCGCGGCGGGAAAGCGCTGCCTGAGCGCACGTGCGTGGAACCAGTGCGTAGTGGCGCGGCGCCCGTCCAGCAACCCCGCTTCGCCGAGAAGGAACGCGCCGGTGCACACCGACGCGGTCCTGCGCGTGCGTGCGGCCGCATGACGGATCGGATCGATCAGCGCGCCGCTGGACGGGGCTGGCTCCAGCAGGCCGGCCACGATCATGGTATCCAGCGGCTGCTGCGCAAGCGGCGCTGTCTGCATGGCCATGCCAAGCGAGCTGGGCACCAGCCCGCCCTGTTCGGACAGCATGTGCAGATCGTAAAGGCGCGCGCCTTCGGTGGCATTGGCCAGTTCGAAGGCGGACGCCGCGGCGATCGCCATGGTCTGGAATCCGGCGGGCAGGACAAATCCAACACTGGGCATGACGGTTTTTCAGGGGTGGCCGTAAACGAGGTATATACGACATTTACGCCACGTACAAGCTGGCCTAGATTTCCCCTGACCCCGGCGACGTTCGCCGGTTCGGACTGACCTCTGTGAACGACCCTACCCATCACGGCACCGCACTCATCACTGGCGCATCGTCCGGCATCGGGGCGATCTATGCCGATCGCCTGGCCCACGCCGGCCATGACCTGATCCTGGTCGCGCGACGCGCCGACCGCCTGCGCCAACTGGCCGAGGCGCTGGCCCGCAGCACCGGCCGCACGGTGGACATCATCGCCGCGGACCTGACCATCCCCGACGGGCGTGCCGAAGTTGAAAAGGTCATTCAAGGCCGAGCGGATATCCAGGTGCTGGTCAACAATGCCGGCATCGGCGCTACGGCGCCCCTGCTGCAGTCGGACATCGGCGAGATGGAGCGCATGATCACGCTCAACGTGAACGCCGCGATGCGCCTGGCCTATGCTGCAGCGCCGGTGTTTGTGGCACGTGGCCGGGGCACGATCATCAACATCGCCTCCATCGTCGCGCTGGCACCGGAGCTGCTCAACGGGGTCTACGCGGGAAGCAAGGCGTTCGTGCTGGCGTTCTCGCAGTCGCTCCACCATGAGCTGGCCGACAAGGGCGTGCGCGTCCAGGTCGTCCTGCCGGGTGCCACCGCGACGGACTTCTGGCACCTTTCCGGCCTGCCGGTGGAGCACCTGCCACAGGGCATCGTGATGAGCGCCGAAGACATGGTGGATGCGTCCCTGGCCGGGCTGGCGCAGGGTGAGCTTGTGACCATTCCCGCGCTTCCGGACATCGCTGAGTGGGACGCCTTCGAGCACGCACGCAAGGCGATGGCACCGGGCCTTTCGCTCGCGCAGCCGGCGCCGCGCTATGTGAGCGGCGCCTGATCGGCGAACGGCTTGCAGCTGCCCGGCGTGGTGGAGTGCGATAGCCGGGGATGACGTCGCTACAGCGCCAGTTCCCTGGCAAGGAACGGCGCCGTCCTGCTGTCCTTGGCGCGGGCCACCTGGCGTGGCGTACCCTTCGCCACGATGGTTCCACCTGCGCCGCCTGCGCCCGGGCCGACGTCAATCACCCAGTCGGCCTGTGCGACAGAACGCATGTCGTGCTCGATCATCACCACGGTGTTTCCCGCGTCCACCAGCCGCTGCAACTGCACCAGCAGCCTGTCTGCGTCCAACGCATGCAGGCCGGTGGTGGGTTCGTCCAGCACATAGAGCGTGCGGCCGCGTTGGCTGCGCTGCAGCTCGGTCGCCAGCTTGATGCGCTGCGCCTCGCCCCCTGAAAGCTCCGTGGCCGGCTGACCGAGCCTGAGATAGCCCAGGCCGATCTCCTGCAGCAGCTGCAGCGGCCGCGCGATGGCTTCCTCACCGGCGAAGAATGCCTGTGCCTGGTCGACCGTCATCTGCAGGACCTCGGCAATGTTGCGGCCGTTCCACAACACCTTCAGCGTGGCCTCGTTGTAGCGGGCGCCATGGCAGGCGGGGCATGGCGCATAGACACTGGGCATGAACAGCAGTTCGACGCTGACGAAACCCTCGCCTTCGCAGGTCTCGCACCGGCCCTTGGCCACGTTGAACGAGAAGCGACCTGCATCGAAGCGGCGGCGTCGCGCGTCGGGGGTCGCGGCGAACAGCTTGCGCACGTGATCGAACAGGCCGGTATAGGTGGCCAGGTTGGAGCGTGGCGTGCGGCCGATCGGTTTCTGGTCCACCTGCACCACGCGCTGGATGGCGTCCACGGCTCCGGCAAGCTGGCCCCGCGTCGCTTCGATCACGGTTGGCCCGTCCTCGGGCGTGCTGTCGGCGCTGTCGTCCACGGGCTCGTGCCCCAGGTGCAGCAGCATCAGCTCGGGCAGCGCCTGCGCCATCAGGCTGGACTTGCCCGATCCGGAAATGCCGGTCACTGCGGTCAGCACTCCCAGCGGCAGCTGCGCGTCCACGCCCTGCAGGTTGTGGCGGTGGATGCCCTTCAGCTCCAGCCAGCGGTCGGCGCTGCGTTCCCGGCTGGCAGGCGCAGGCACCTGGTCGAACAGGTACCGCGCGGTGCGCGAGTCCTCGATGCGGCGCAGGCCGTCGGGCTCGCCACTGTAGAGAACGCGCCCGCCGTGCTCGCCCGCTTGCGGTCCCACGTCCACCAGCCACTGTGCACGTCGCATCAGCTCCAGATCGTGTTCAACGACGAACACCGAGTTGCCGCCATCGCGCAGCCGGTCCAGCGCGTCGTACAGCGCCTGGCTGTCGGCCGGATGCAGGCCGGCCGAGGGCTCATCGAGCACGTACAGCACACCAAACAGCAACGAGCTGAGCTGTGTGGCCAGCCGCAGGCGCTGCAGTTCGCCGGCCGACAGCGTGGGCGTGGCGCGATCCAGCGAGAGATACCCCAGGCCCAGCTCGCGCAGCTGCCGTACCCGCGCCATGACCCCACCCGCCAGTCGCTGCGCGGCCAGGCGTTTTTCCTCCGACAGGGCCGAGGTCAGCCGCACATCGGGCGCGCCTTCGTGGGTCGCACGGCCAGTGGCTGCCCGCTTGGCGCGATCGCGGGGCGTCGCACTCCTGCGGGTGCGTGCGCCGTGGCTGTGTGCACTGAAGTCACCCTGCGCGATGGGCTCGAGCAGCCCGGCCAGTTGATCCAGCGGCAGCCGCATGAACTCGCCGATGTCCACACCGGCGAAGGTGACCGAAAGCGCTTCGGGCTTCAGTCGCTTGCCCTTGCAGGCGGGGCACAGCTTGCCTTCCATGTAGCGCGAGACACGCTTGCGCATCAGCGCGCTCTGGGTGTTGGCGAAGGTGTGCAGCACGTAGCGGCGGGCGCCGGTGTAGGTGCCCATGTAACTGGGCTCCAGCTTGCGCTTGAGTGCGGCACGCGTCTCGGCAGGCGTGAAGCCGGCATAGACGGGCACGGTCGGCGTGTCCTCGGTGAACAGGATCCACTCCCGGTCCTTCTTCGGCAGCTTTTTCCACGGCACGTCGATGTCGTAGCCCAGCGTGACCAGGATGTCGCGCAGGTTCTGGCCATGCCAGGCCGGCGGCCAGGAGGCGATGGCGCGCTCGCGGATGCTCAGCGACGGGTCCGGCACCATCAGCGCTTCGGTCACTTCGTAGACGTGGCCCAACCCATGGCAGGTGCTGCAGGCCCCCTGCGGCGTATTGGGCGAGAAGTCCTCGGCGTACAGCATGGGCTGGTGGGCCGGATACGCGCCTGCACGCGAATACATCATGCGTACCAGGCTGGACAGCGTGGTCACGCTGCCCACCGATGAACGTGCGTTGCTGGCACCGCGCTGCTGCTGCAGGGCCACCGCCGGCGGCAGGCCGTCGATGGCATCCACGTCGGGCACGCCCGCCTGGTCGATCAGGCGGCGCGCATACGGTGCGACGGATTCAAAGTAGCGCCGCTGGGCCTCGGCGAAGACCGTGCCGAACGCCAGCGAGGATTTGCCCGAACCCGATACCCCGGAGAACACCACCAGCGCATTGCGTGGAATGGAGACGTCGACGTTCTTCAGGTTGTGCTCGCGTGCGCCGCGGACCTCGATGCAGCCGCTGGCCGCGGCTGCGCATGACGACTCGCCAAAGGGGGTGTTGGACATCTTCGCGATCCTGCTGCCAATCAGTGGAATACGTGCATGCGCACACGGGCGGTTATTGTCGCTGTTGCAGGGTGAATGGAGTGAGGGGATGTGTGATTGCGTGCAGCGTCGGAACACCAGGTGACCGACGCCAACCGCGCTACGCGGCTGATTGTTAACCTGCATTGGCTGAAGGCTTGACGCCACGTTGCCGCACCCTTGATGCAGCCGCTCACAGTGCGGCTCCTATGCTGGGCCCGCCACTACGGCAGTGGGACCCAACCTGGAGATTCACCATGCAACGCGATCAGAAAGACCTGCCCCACCCGGACCCGGAAGCACAGCGCACCGATCCGGTCAGCCCGCTTCAGGCCAAGCTGCATAACCATCGCAATCATGAAGAGGCGTTGCAGGAGACGTTCCCGGCCAGTGACCCGATCTCGCCCTTCGTCGCAGCCCCGACGCCCGACGAGCAGGCCGCGCGTCTGGGTGAGCGGGTCACACTGCCAGACCGCCGGACGGATGAGGAGGCCGGCGGAGGTGAGCAGTGATCCGGCGCGGCTTTGCGCGCGTCGCGGCGGCCACGGCGCGGTTGTCCGGCAGTCTTGGGGCGTTCGTCGCGGCACTGGGGGTGATCATCGCCTGGGCCGCCAGCGGGCCGGCCTTCCACTTCAATGACACCTGGCAGCTGGTGGTCAACACGGGCACCACCATCGTGACGTTCCTGATGGTATTCCTGATCCAGCATACCCAGAACGCTGACACCGCTGCGCTGCACATCAAGCTGGATGAGCTGATCCGGGTCAGCAAGGACGCCAACCAGGAGCTGCTGAACCTGGAATCGATGGAGCCGGCCCATCTTGAAGAGATACGCCAGCGCTACGAGGCACTGGCGAAGACCGCGGCGGACATCAAGTCCAAGAAGGAGCGCTGCATGCCCTGCGAAGCGGATGCAACCGCCGAAGCCTGAGGTCACCGCTGCGGCGGCGGCCTACAGCGCCGCCGGTGTGAGGCCCTGCCTGGCGGGGCCCTCCAGCAGGGCCCCGGTGGCGGAAAAGCGGCTGCCGTGGCACGGGCAGTCCCATGTGCGTTCATGGCCATTCCATTGGACGACGCACTTGAGGTGCGGGCACAGCGCCGACATTGCGTGCAGCTGGCCATCATCATCGCGGTAGATCGCGGTGCGCTCTCCGCCCACGTCCAGCAGCGCACCGCACCCGCGGCCCAGCTCGCTGGGAGCGCGCGACGACGCGGTTCCAAGGCGATCGCCCACCATGTGCCGCGCAACCGTGGCGTTGGTGCGGGCCCAGCCTGCAGCCGAGCGCAGCGGAGTAAAGCGCATGGGGCTGAGCAGCTGCTCGATCTCGCTGGTCGTTCCCGTGATTCCCTCCGTGATCGCGCGCGCGGCCACGCCCGCCCAGGTCAATCCGTCCGGCCCATAGCCGGTAGCGACCCATACATTGTCGTGCGCGCTGCTGCCGATGTAGGGCAGCTGATCCGCGGCCCGGAACTGCTGCGCGGACCAGCACAGCGGCTCGCCCTGCACGCTGAAGTTGCGACGCGCGTCGGCGACCAGATGCTGGGCCGGATCCATCGCCGGGGTTTCGCCAGTGCGATGTGTCTCCCCGACCAGCACCAGCCAGTCGCGGCCATCAGCGCCATGCACCCCGCGCAGCGAGCGGTGCCGGTCGGCGATCCAGTGAATGCCTGCCGCTGGCGGATTGGCCACCGGTACCGCTACGCCGTATTCGCGGTACACCTCCATCTCGGCCTGCACCAGGTTGAATCCTGCTGGCGAGTGGGTGGCCAGCACAAAGTGCCTGGCATGGATGCGGGCACCAGGGGCCGTCGCCACTCCGGCTGAAGCCTCGATGCGGGTGATCCGGGTCCAGTCGTGGATGCGCACGCGGCCCACCAGATGACGGGCCAGTTCCCTGCAGAACGCCGCCGGATGCAACTGCGCCTGGCCGGGAACGCGGAAAGCGTGGGCCAAGGTGAACGGCAGCCCGGATTGGCGGTGCTCGCAATGCAGGCCAACGCGTTGGTAGGCCTGCAGCTCGCGTTCGAACTGCGCCGTGGCCTCGCGCGAACGCTCCTGCACGCCGTACTGCATGGCCACGCGCTCGAAGCCACAGTGCAGATCGTAGCGGTGGACCAGTGTTTCGATGGAACGCAGCGCGTGTTGCCGCCACTGCACGACACGACGTGCCGTGTCACCGCCCCAACGCGCGATCAGGTCTGCCATCCGGGACACGGGAGCGTAAAGATTGCCGGTTGACATCACCGTGTTGCGCCCGCCGATGGGGCCGGCATCCACCACCACCACATCCAGGCCGCTGTCGGCCAAGCGGGCGGCGGTCAACAGGCCGGTCATGCCTGCACCGACCACCAGCACGTCCGCGCGCGTGGTCCCGGCGAGCGGGCGGAAGCCGTGCGGATCGGAATCAGCTGACCATAAGCTGGCGCGCGGGGACGGGTCGGCCATGAAAAGGATCCTTGCAGGTTCACCGGAGAGCCTTCCCTGATACGCCCTGCCGGGTGAAACGACGGTGGCGTGCCCGTGCAGGAAATGCTCACGTGCGTGGCACTGCCGCGGTGAGGATCAAGACGGGGTGAGTGCCGCATCGACACGATGCCAGCGTCGCCTGTGCGAACCGCGACCCTCTGCTTGCAGCGTGATTGCTAACGTGGCTGCATGGAGGGCCAGGCAGTGAGCACGCACCTGGAAATCGACCTGATGATCGCGCAACTGGAGGAAATGCTGCCCACCTGGGCGGCGTTCTATCCCGAGCCGCAGTTCATCCGCATGCTCGCCGAGGCGCTGGACTACATCGCTGCCAGTGCTGACCCGGATGCCCGCCTGTACTGCGTGATGCGCACCGGGCACCTCGATTTGTGCAGCGGCGAGATCCCCTGGGCGGCGCGGTATGGAGACCGCTAGGCCGATCGATCACGCCGCGACGGCATAGGGTTCCACCAACCTGGCCAGGACATCCATCGCCGTCTCGGTTGGCGCATCGTCACCGGTCCGCTGGGCGAACCCTGACCAGTCTGCGCGGGCAAGACTCTTCAACTGCTCGGGTTGCGTCGGCAGCCAGCGCATCGGCCAGAACGGGAGACGCCGGTTGCCTACCCTGCCGCGCTGCAGTTCGATCAGTCCCGTGTGGCTTGTAGCACCGAGTACCCGCGAGTACGCCACATTCAAGCCATCTTCGGGTCCTTCCATGTACTGCAGGAAACGGGCGCCATCGAACAGCAGTACGCCGGTAACGCCGGCATTCCGGTTGAAGCGGGAGGCATCATCGACCAGGTCGTCCAGCTTCCCGCTGCGCAGGCCCAAAGGATCACCCGCAACGGCCGGGCCCGCTTCACTTATGTATGCGACTGCCCTGATCGGCATTGGCTGCTCCTGTAGCGAATCCCCCCAGATTCCGTATCGCAAGCATAGGCCAACCGCGCCGACGATATGTTCCGGCCCTGTGTATTCTGCGAATCAGTTGGGTTCGGGCTGACAGACGGTACGCAGCACGGGCCTGGCCTACGGGTCTGCCCGGGCCCATCGGGCGAGATTCTGCTTCACTTCCGCGATGCCGGCCCAAGGGTCCTTGCGGCGACGTCTGAGCTTTGCGGGCACGTCCTTGATCGTGAAGGCGTCGGCGCGCTTGAGTTTCGCCAGATCACCCCAGGCGATCGGCAGTGCCACCGGTGCGCCCGGCCGGGCGCGCAACGAATAGGACGCGACCGCCGTTGCACCGCGCCCATTGCGCAGATAGTCGACGAAGATCCGCTTGTTGCGCAGGCTCTTGGTGGCGGTTGCCAGGAACCGCTGCGGTTCGGACTGTGCCAATGCATCGGCGAAACCCTTCGCAAAACGCTTGGTCAGGTCCCAATCGCACCCTGGGTTGAGCGGCACGACCACGTGCAGGCCCTTGCCGCCGGAGACTCGCAGGAACGATTCCAGCTCCAGCTGCGCCAGCAGTTTCCGGATGTCGGTTGCCGCTTTCTTGACTTCGGCAAAGGGCACATCCGGTCCGGGATCCAGATCGAACACCACCCGGTCGGCCCTGTCGGGCGCCTCGGCGTGGCTGCCCCAAGGGTGGAACTCCAACGCGTTGAACTGCACCAGTTCCAGCAGGCTGGCTGCGTCCCGCACCACCAGGTAATGGGCGTTGATGCCGCTTTCCTCCTTCAGCCTTACCGAATCGACCAGCGCCAGCCCGGCCGTATGGTGTTTCTGGAAGAAGCAGGGCTTTGCGGTGCCACTGGGGCAGCGGATGATCGACAGCGGACGATCCACCACCTCGGGCAGGAGGTGCTCCATCACTGCTGCGTAGTAATCCCACACGTCCTGCTTGGTGTAGCCGTCGCCGGGAAACAGGATCTTGCCTGGGGACGACAGCACGGGGGGCGCGCGATCCGTTGCCGGCGCCCTTTCCACCCGGCGCCCACGCCGCGCGGGCGCTTGCGACCGCGCAGCGGCCGGGGCCGCTCCGGCGCGATCGGAATCGGCGAGGTCGGCGATATCCTTGTCCGCCCGCACCGCCTTCAGCGACGCCTGGCGCAACAGTTGCTGCCCACCGATTCCGCGGTAGAAGACCTCCACCACGAAACGCGGTTCGAACCAGGTCGCAGCGCGCAGATCGGTGTCTTGCGTGGGCACGTACGCGGTTGGCTTGCGGCTGCCGCCGCCCTTGATGCGCTTGCTGATGTCGCCAATCAGTTCATCCGAGAACCCGGACCCGACGCGCCCTGCGTAGAGCCAGCCATGCGTTGCGTCTGGCCGGGCCAGCAGCAGCGAACCAAAGCCGGTGCGGCTGCCTTTGGGTGCGGTGTAGCCCACCACCGCGAACTCGTCGCTGGCCAGCTGCTTCGTCTTGCGCCAGTCCTCGCTGCGGCCGCTGTGGTAGCTGCGATCGGCGCGCTTGGAGATGATGCCCTCGAAGTGCTGCTCACCGGCCAAGCGGTAGGCCTCCTCACCATCTCCCTGCACATGCGAACTGAAGGCCAATGGGCTGCCCTGCCCCTCCAGCACCGATTGCAGCAAGGCCTTGCGCTCAAGCAGGGGCGCATCGGCCACATCCACGCCATCAAGATGCAGCAGATCGAACAGCGCATACGTCAGGACGCCTTGCTTCTCGCCGGAAAGCGTGGCCTGCAGCAGGTTGAAGTCTTCCTTGGTGCCGGCGCCGGCGATCAGCTCGCCGTCCAGTGCCGCCGAAGTCAGGCCCAGGGCCGCGATCGCATCACGTATTTCGGGAAGTTTGGCGGTCCATTCCAGCGCGTTCCGTGACCACAGCTGCACGCTGCCCTCAGCCACCGTAGCAAGGATGCGGTACCCGTCCCATTTGATCTCATGCACCCACTGCCCGCCCTGGGGCGGCGCTTCGCCCAGCTTGGCCAACTGCGGCTCAAACGGCCCGGACGGCGCTGCCGCCCTTTTCGCCTTGCTGAGCGCCAGGGCCTTCTTCGCCCAGTTCTTTCGCCGGGCGCGTCTGGCAGGTACCGCCGTCAGCCGCTTCTTCGCGGCCTTGCCAGCGCCGGCACGCTTCAGATCCTCCGGTGGCGCTTCAGCGACGTCCCCCAGCAGATCGTCTGCCTCGATATCGCTGGCAAATCCGTCGTCGTCCTTGAACAGCAGCCACTGTGGCTGGCGCGCGGGCTTTCCCGACCGGACCAGATGCCAGCCGCCTTTCAACTTGGTACCGAACAGCTCGAAGCGCAGATGGCCCTTGGCGAGCTGGGCTTCCGGATCGCCCTGCGTGGCCCATACACCGTGGTCAAACTGGGCGACATGGCCGCCGCCGTACTGGCCCTTGGGAATATCACCCTCGAACGCCGCGTAGTCCACCGGGTGGTCTTCCACTTCCACCGCCATGCGCTTGACCTTCGGGTCGTAACTGGGGCCTTTGGGCACCGCCCAGCTCTTCAGCGCATCGCCAACCTGCAGGCGGAAGTCATAGTGCCTGCGGCTGGCATGATGCAGCTGCACCACGAAAATGGCGCGCTGGCCTTTCGGCAGCGCCTTGCCCGGCTCGGGCTCCTTGGTCTGGTCAAAACGACGCTTGCGGCGATACTCGACCAGGGACATGGCCAGCTCCGCGCTATTTGCCCAGGTGCTTCCGGACAGCAACCGCCGTGGGCCCGACTGCCGCGACGGCCGCGCGAAGTTCGTCGGCGGACACGCCCAGCGTCGTGGTCCAGTACCGCAGTTCGTAATCCTCATTGACGTTGATGCGGTCCCGGTCCGGGCTGCCGGCGTTGTTCTTGTCATCGCTCATGGGAGTCTCCAGCGTGATCGGGGGTGAACTGACCGTACCGGCCATTCCATGGGCACGGAGCGATGCCACTGTGAAGCCATGGCGAAGGCCGCCGGCACGGCGTCCTGCCGATGCGCGAAAGACGCTGCTTCGTGAAGGCAGCGCGCAGGGTCCGCGTGGGAATTCACATGCCGCCTTCACTCCTTCCCCGCCTGATCGCAACCGGACGGGACCTACTCTCAGCACTCCATTCACAGCGGAGCCCAGCATGGCTATCAAGACGGCGGAAGATCTGTTCATCCACGAGCTCTCGGACATCTACAGCGCCGAGAAGCAGCTGACCAAGGCGCTTCCGCGCCTGGCCCGTGCGGCCGATAATCCGGATCTGGCCGCAGCGTTCGAAACGCACCTGGAAGAAACCCAGGGGCAGATCGAGCGCATCGACCAGGTGGTCGAGGTGCTCGGCATCCGCCTGAAGCGCATCAAGTGCGCGGCGATGGAAGGCCTGGTCGAGGAAGGCAAGGAGGTGATCGACAGCATCGACAAGGGGCCGGTGCGCGACGCTGCCCTGATCGGTGGCGCGCAGAAGGTCGAGCATTACGAAATTGCCTCCTACGGCACCATCGCCGCGCTGGCCAAGCAGCTGGGCTACAAGGACGCCCTGCCGTTGCTGCTGGAGACGCTGGAGGAAGAAAAGGCGACCGATGAGAAGCTGACCCTGCTGGCCAAGGGCGGCGGCAACGCCAAGGCCACGCAGGCCGCCTGAGTCGAATCGCATGCCCCTCGGCCGCCATGGAAGGCGGCCTCAGGGTGGGTAGAGCACCTGATCGTTTGGGCAGAAGAACGTGCGTCGCCGCGTCGTACCCATGTACAGCTTGCTGATCGGGCCACCGCAGAGCGGGCACACCTTTCGCGTATGCACCTGCCAGTGCTTCTTCAATTCGAAGCGCCGTTTCCATTCCATGAAGTCGAAGCTGTAGGCACGGGCCTGGTTGATCAGGGCGGTGAGCTTGCGCGGTGGCAGGTCGCCCAGTCGCGTGGCCGGATGCACGCGGATGCGGAACAGCACCTCGTTCTTGATGATATTGCCGACGCCCGCGAAGATCGTCTGGTCCAGAAGCGCATCACAGACCAGGGTGTCCGGCAGTGCCTTCACCTTGCGCCGGGCCAGCTTTGGATCCCAGGCGTCGTTCATCACGTCCGCCCGCCAGTCGTAGACGTCGTCCAACGGCTGGTCGATCAGCCGGACGGAACACGCGTAGAAATTCAGTTCCCCGTTGTCGAATGCCAGCGACACCCGTGCAGGAGCTGGCTTCCGTTCGTCGATGCGCCAGCTGCCGAACATCATCAGATGGATGCGCAGCGTGTGGTGGCTGAACTCCAGCAGGAAGTGCTTGCCCCAGCTGCGAACCGCCTTGACCCTGCGTCCCTGCAGCGGTGACAGATCGATGCGGCTGTTGCCGGAGACGCCGCGCACGACGTGACCTTTGAAGCGGCTGGCGGCTTCGCGCAGCAGGACAATGGACGGGCCCTCAGGCATGCGCGTTCTCCTGCAGCAGTGCCTGCAGGTGCAGGGCGTTGCCGGTCGCGTGGCCCAGCGCGGTGTTGTCCAGTACGCACCAGGCGCGGCGCTGCGCAGCGGCTTCACGCTGCAGGTGCTGGGCCAGCGCCGCCAGCGCCTGTTCGCTGTAGGGGCTGCGATAGATCTGCGGCTGCCCGTGCCAGCGCCAGTAGCTCCACGTGCGGTCACCGCCCGGGACAGCTGCTGCCGGTACCCGGGCCGGGTCAGCCGCGACCCGTGCGATGCCATGGTCGCTCAGCAGCGTATCGACGTCTGCAGTGAACCAACTGGGGTGGCGCGGTTCGCAGGCGACATCAACCGAGGTGCGTGCGCGCAGTCCGTGCAGGAATGCCTTTACGGTTGCCGGCTCATACGCCAGGCTGGGCGGCAGCTGGAGCAGCAGCGGCCCCAGCCTGTCCCCCAGCGCGATCACGCCATCAAGGAACAGCGCCAGCGGCTGCATCGCGTCGCGCAGCCGGCGTTCATGGCTGATCACGCGCGGCAGTTTCACCGCGAAGCGGAAACCCGCGGGCACGCTCGCCGCCCACCGGGCGTAGGTCGCCGCCTGGTGGGGGCGGTAGAACGAGGAATTGATCTCGACCATCGGCAGGCGGGTGGCATAGCGCTGCAGTACGCTGTCGCCTGCGCCGAACGCCGTCTGCGCCGCGCGGGACAGCGACCAGCCTGCGCAGCCGATGCGTACCTGTCCTGGCGTGCCCGGGGCGTTGGCTGCGCTCATCGTGCCACCGGTCCGTCCGGCTCCAGCAACCGGCCATCGCCGGCGCCTGGCGGCGCCTGCGCCACCGATTGCAGTCGATCAAGCGCACTGGTGCCAGGAGCGAGCGCGGAGGCGCTGCGCACGAAGCCGGTCCAGTCGGAGATCGCGATCTTTCCCAGCGCCAGCTCATCCACGCGCACGCTGTGCATGCGCCAGTGCGGGAACTGACGCCGCCCCACCCTGCCCCGGTTGAGTTCGACCAGACCGTTGTGGCTGCCGGCCGCCAGGATGCGGGTGTACGCCGCACTGACGCCGGCCTCCGGACCTTCGAGGTATTGCAGGAAGCGCGTGCCGTCGAACAGGAGGACGCCGGTCACATCAACCGACTCGTTGAACAGCATCGCGTCCGCGACAAGCTGCTGCAGCCGTTCTGCAGTCAGGTTTCGGGTGGCTTCACTTACATATGCAATGGCACGAAGAGGCATGACAGCACCGGGTTGTTGCAGATGGCTCTACCTTAGCGGTGCGGATCAAACGCGCGGTGACACCTGCGTGGAGGCGGCGTTGAACCTGTACGTGCCAACGCCGCGCTGCGTTGACACCCGGCTCGAGCACCACGACCGGCATGCCGTGTCTTCCGCCGATGGATTTGCTTTCGTGGAGAATGCATGAGGAAGCGCGTGCCTGCGCATGACATCACGTTGGCGGTGGTGCCACCGCCGTCTAGCGGCGGATCTGGAAGATGGTCGCTGCCGCCAATCGGGCGGCTCACTCCAAGGAGACTTTCCATGGCCAACCAGAACCAGAACCAGGGCAGCAGCAACCGCGGCTTCGCTTCGATGGACGAAGACAAGCAGCGCGAGATCGCCGCCAAGGGCGGCCGCGCCGCGCATGAGTCGGGCAACGCCCATGAATTCAGCTCTGAAGAAGCGCGCGAAGCCGGTCGCAAGGGCGGCGAAGCGGTGAGCCAGGATCGCCAGCACATGGCCGACATCGGCCGCGAAGGCGGCCAGAACAGCCATGGCGGCGGCAACCAGGGTGGCAACCAGGGCGCTCGTCAGCAACAGCAGGAACGTGGCGGCAACAACAACCGCAGTGGCCAGCAGCGTTGATCGAGACTGACCGGTTGCACCCCATGTGGGCGGACAGCGTGTCCGCCCACTTTTTTTCACGCGAAACGTGGGGCGGAGGCCCGCCCCGGCCTGTCCCGCGTCAAGGCTCCCGTGGCGGCAGGTCGAGCGCACCGGCGCCCGGCCCGGCGCCCAGTTCGGCACCGGTTGTCGGCCGTGCTTCGGGATCGGAAAGCGTTCGCAGGGTCATGGCCTGCACCGCCGCCTGCTCGCGTGGGTCCAGGCCCACCGTGGCGCTGCCGTCACCGCCGTCCACAGCGGCCTGGGCCTCGCGGTCGCTGACCCGCTCCCACAGCTCGCCGCTGTTCCAGCTGCCCAGCAGGTCATCGGCGCCGTCGCCCTGCGACATGTCCATGTACAGGTCGGTAAAGGCGGGGTCACCCGGCTGCTTGCCCGGCGGGAAGTTGGGCTGGATGCTGCGCAATGCCTTTTCGAAGGACTTCTGGTGGGCGATTTCGCGCGTCATCAGGAAGCGCAGTGCGTCCTTGATGCCTGGATCATCGGTCACCGTGATCAGTCGTTCGTAGACCAGCTTGGCGCGGGCTTCGGCGGCGATGTTCGAGCGCAGGTCGGCGGTGGGCTCCCCGATCGAATCGACGTAGGCCGCCGTCCACGGCACCCCGCTGGAATTGACCAGCGCCGGGCCGCCCCCATACAGGATCTGTTCGGTATGGCTGGTGCTGTTCTGGCCCAGCAGCCGCATGTCCTCGGCTTCGGCAAGACCCTCGGACTGGATGGCCTTCGGGCCGCGGTTGAGCATGGCGATGATGGTGCCGATGATCTCCAGGTGGCTGATCTCTTCGGTGGCAATGTCCATCAGCAGGTCCTTGCGGCCCGGATCGCATTCACCGAGTCCCTGGGTGAAGTAACGCATTGCAGCCGCCAGTTCGCCTTGGGGGCCGCCAAACTGTTCCAGCATGAGGCTGGCAAGCTGCGGGTTGGATTCGCGCACGCGCACGGTGTACATCAGCTTCCTGTGGTGGAAGAACATGGGACTGTCTCCTGTGTATGGCAGGCGGGACCGGGATCAACGCTTGGCTTGGGCGCCAGGCGTTTCGTCACGGTTGAGGAAGGCGCCGACCAGGCTGTCCTGGTGCTCTTCCAGCCAGCGCGCCATGGCGATCTCTTCCTGCAGGATCTGGCCGCACACGGCCGCGATATCCGGCGCAGCGGCCCGCTCGGCCGCGATCACCAGCGCCCGGTAGGTGGCGATCTCGGTGTTCTCGAAGCCAAAGGAGATGCCGATGCTCTTGACGACCTCGTCCTCCATCAGGGTGTTGCCGGCAGCGTGGATCGCTGCGGTCATGCTCGCGAACAGCCCCTTGGCGGTGGGCACGCTTCCGCCGAGCGCTTCAATGCACTCGCGCAGGGAGGCGGCCTGCTGCTGCGTCTCCAGCACGTGCTGGCCGATGCGTGCGGCAAGATGGGGATAGTTCTGGATGCGCGAAGCCATGGCCTTCATCATGGTCTCCGCCTCCTGCTCCATGGCGTAGGCATCCTGCAGCCATTTCAGCAGGCGCTCGCTGCGGACGGTGTTCTGGTCTGCCATCATGGTCTCCGGTAGTGGGGCGACATGCCTCCGGAGACCATGGTGGCGAGGCAGCAATCACTGCCCCGTCGGCCGGCGTGAGCCGGCGGGCGTGCGCGCTGCACCTGGCGCTGATGCGGTCATAACATCCGCTGTTGCGTGGCAACGCCTGCCGCGAACTCAGGCGGGCATCGCGCCGGACACTACAGCGCTGCCGGCGTCGCGACGGGGGCTTGCTGCGGGTGCGCGCGCGCCTGCGGACGCCTTCAACGCCTGGATCACCCGGTGCTGCGCACGGTGCGCGCCACCTTCCACGCCCACGACGTAGACAAAGCGGCCATCGAACTTGGCCTGGGCACCCTCCAGCACGTCATCCTCCTGCAGGGCGCGCTTGAGCGACTTCATCCATGCTCGTTCGGGGGTGCGATCCAGCTCCACGACGATCGCAGCGCCGCCGCAATCCAGGGACATGCACTCCACGCGCAATGCGCAGGGGGCGGTGGGGTCGGTGGCGGATCGAGGCATGGTCATGGCTCCAGTGCTGGGGGACGGCGGCAGTATCCATGGCCGCCGCCAACGCGCCGTCAAAAAAGGCGCACCGCCTTCCACGCCGCATCTACGGCATGGACCACCTGCGCGGGGCGGCTTCGCGCTGGGCTGACACGGCCCACGCGCGCCGTTGATGCAATACAGCACACACTGCAGTTCCCAAGGCAACACAGGCATGCGCGCATGCAATCGGAAATGGACCAGCGCAGGTGCAACCTGCTGCTGGTTGAAGACCAGCTCGACCTGGCTGCACTGATGGAACAGGCGCTGGAAGACGGCGGCGGCCGGGTGACCCACGCCTACAGCGTGTTCGATGCGCTGGGGCTGCTGGATACGCAACGTTTCGATGGCGCGGTTCTGGATGTGGAGCTCCGCGATGGCGTGGTGTTCCCGGTGGCCGATCGACTGGCGGAACTCGGCATTCCCTACCTGTTCGTCTCTGCGGTCTATGACCAGCTGGTGCCGCTGCGCCACCGCCGCGCAACCTTCGTGGCCAAGCCGTTCCACATCGGCCAGTTGCAGGAAGCCGTCCAGCAGGTCGTGGGAGACGCCTGCGCGCCCCCTGCCACGCATTGAGCGGCAGACGCCGGGATTACGCCAGGTGTGGGGCTACCACCTGCCCCAGCTGGCGCAGCGCACCACCGCGGGAGAGCCCGCTCCAGTTGCCACGAGCGACGCTGCGGATGTCGGCAGGGTCGGTCCAGAGCAGCCGCATCGACCAATAGGGAAAGAACCGGCCGGACACCCTGCCCCGGCCCAGCTCAAGCAGTTCGCAATGGCTGCGGGCACCGAGGATACGGCTGTACACCACGTTGATGCTGTCTTCCGGCCCCTCGATGTACTGGAGGAAGCGGTGCCCATCGTAAAGAAGCACACCCGTCACGCCTGCTTCGAAGTTGAAGCGGGCAGCGGCCCTGGCGAGGTCGTCCACAGGGTCCATGGAAAGCCCCGGTATCGCCTCACTTGCGTAAGCGATTGCGCGGAGGGGCACGTTGATTCCTTCTGACGCAGGAAGTGTCCTGCCCTTCCATGATGCTGCCCTTGCCGTAGAGCCAAATGAGGCGGTTCACAACCTGCCTCGCTCCATCCTCTCCCCTGCGGCACACTGCAGTAACAGGTTTCCGGCTCAGGCGGCCTTTGCGTAGGGCTCGACAATCAGCAGCAGCTTGTCCATCGCCGTGGCATCGGCCTGTCCGGTCGCTGCCCGCTGGATGAAGCTGGTCCAGTCGGCACAGGCGATCTCGCGCAGCTCATCTGCAGTGACGGACAGGCAACGCATGGGCCAGAACGGCAGCCGCCGCTGGCCGACACGCCCCCGCGCAAGTTCGATCAGGTGGATGTGACTGCTGGCGCCGGCGACACGGGAGAAGGCCACATCCAGTCCATCGGCAGGGCCCTCCATGTACTGCAGGAAGCGTTCGCCGTCGAACAGCAGCACCCCGGTCACCCCTGCGCCCCGATTGAAGCGCGCGGCATCGTCCATCAGCGCTTTCAGACGTTCCGGCGAGAATCCACTGACGGCCTCGCTGACGTAGGCGATGGCTCGATTCGGCATGGTGCCACTCCTGCTCTTCCAGCGCTTCACTCTAGGACGGGCATCGTGGCGAAACCGTAAACGCCAGCCGGGAAAACATCACATCATGCCCAATTCAGCGTGGTTTCCGAGGCGCTTCCAGGTACCGCCATCCGCCGATCTGCCGCCGTGGCGGGGCGCGCACCCTCCATTCCGGCCAGGTAGGCCGAGAACCCTCCGGTCGCGCGTCCCACCAGGCGGGCACTGGTCATGACGATGGGAGCGCCGGCCCACCTTACGTCAGCGCCGAGGCGTTGCAGCCTCCTCACCAGTGCAACATCCTCTCCACAGCGCAGGGGAGCAAATCCCCCTGCCGCCAGATAGGCCTGGGCGGAGACGCCGAAATTGGCACCGTGGATGCGCCCATGATCGTCGCCCCACTGCTGCCGTTTCTGGAACGCGCGTCGCAGGCGCTTCTCCGTCCTGGAGGTGGTTGCTATGTCCACCAGTCCGCAGAAGGCGTCGCACCGGCCCTCAAGCTGGGCAACCAGCCATTCGGGAGGTACCTCGCTGTCGGCATCGGTGCTCGCCAGCCATCTCGCACCGCGTCCGAGCAGCTCAGCGGCGGCCGCTGCCCTGGCAACGCCGACGCAGCGTGCTTCCAGGCGCACCGTATCGACCCGCTGCTGCTGGCAGATGGACGCGGTGGCATCCGAGCAGCTGTCCAGTGCAACCACCACCTGCACTGCTTCGCCGTGCAGCCCGGGATGCAGGGCTGCCCTTCGGATCGATTGCAGGCAGCGCTCCACGCTGGCTGCCTCGTCATGGGCCGGAACCAGGATGCCGATCATCGCAGGCCCTCGTTGCGGGCCAGCGATAGTGCGCTGCGCGTCCAGCCCTGCAGCACGAAGTCCGCATCACGATAGTGGAAGGCTTCGTGCAGGCCTTGGCCAAGGCACCGATGCACGACGTCGGTGCGACTTGCGCGCCCATGGAACGAAGGCAACCAATGGCAGGCGACCAGCAGTCCGTCGTCGCGAAGGGCCGAATCGATGCCGGCGCGCAGCTCGTGCAGCGCTGCTGCACCCAGGTAGTAGCCCATTTCCCCGCAGACGATCAGGTCGAAGCGGCCCGGCGGCCATTGCTCGGGATGGCTGGCGCAATGGACCTGCACATGCGGCAGGTGGGCCAGGTTGCGGCGGGCCCGGAACGCTGCGCGTGGGCTGATGTCGGTGGCCAGCAGGCGCTCGCAGCGGGCGGCCAAGGCCTCGGTCAGCACGCCGTTGGAGCATCCCAGCTCCCAGCCCCGAATGAACTGGCGCTGGCTCAGGCTGGCCAGCAGCAGCGCACGCTTGCGTTCTTCATACCACCGGCTGCGATAGCCGAAGGGATCCTCCTGCTCATGCAGTTCATCGAAGTACGGTTGCGCGCTCATGCCAGGAATACCTCGTAGTTCCGGAAGAATCGGGTCAGTACATGTGCGGGCAGCACCGGCGGGCTGTTCAGTTCCGGCACCTCGCCGGTCTGGGTCCGGAAGTGCGCGATGGCGTTTCGTTTTGCGGCAGCCACTGCTGAAATGTCGATCAGCCTGGGAACCTCCCACGCCATGTGTGCGCAGGCGGGGTCAAGCCAGTGCCAGCCCCACACCGGGTACTCCAGGCGTCGGCAGCCCACTGCCCGCACCGCCCTGCAGGCAGCACGCCCTGCGGCTTCATGATCGGGATGCCCATCAAAGCGCAAGGGTGCCAGGACCAGGTCGCTCGGCTGGAGGTGCTGCTGCAGCCAGTCTTCCAGGCCCTGTTCGTGCGCACTGACCGCGCCGTCGGCGATGCCGAGATGAAACGCGGATCCAGGCCGGATACCGAGTTCGCCCAGCGCTGCGGCAAGCTCGGCGCGTCGCGCCGAGCGCAGGCGTTCTGGCGTCCACCAGTGCTCGTCCGGATAGCACGCTTCGCCATCAGTCACGGCGACGACGCGTACCTCCATGCCCTGCTCCGCAGCGTGACGGAGCAGTCCACCACAGCCGAGGATCTCGTCGTCTGGATGGGGTGCGACCACCACGACGCGATCATGGCCGGCGCACAGGGCATTGGCCGATGTTGCCGGCCGCTGCCACAGCCAATCGCAGCGCAGCCATGCCTGCTCCTGCGTTCCTTCCCCCTGCAGGGGTGTCCTGGCTACAGCGCCCATGTCGCCTCCTGGCTCGCCCGCTGGCCGCCCAGCCATTCCCAATCGCGATCTGCGTGGTTCTGCCGAAGGAACACGGTCAGGTCCGCGCAGCGACGGGCGTGGGCATCCTCCAGGCACATCGGCGCCGGGCCCAGTGCGCGCCCCGCCAGATCCAGGACACGCGTCGCCGCGCGCTCGACCACGCAGCGCAGGCGCACGACCTCTTCGCGGTGCGCCGATTCCGGCGCGGCGTCGATGCGTGCCGCCACTTCGCGAAGCAGCGCCGCCGCCGGGCCCAAGGCGAGGTCCACTTCACCCAGTAATCGCGCGCGATTTCCCTCGGTGCAGGCTGGCCGCATGCGCTCGGCCAAGGCGGCCGCCGCGCCGAACCAGACTGCCGCGATGCCCGCACCGCCGTGCCAGAAACCCGGTCGCTGCAGGTACTCATCGCGCGTTCCCAGAAGCGCCATCGGTGCGCCGTCGAACCGCACCGTGGTGGACGGAACGCCGGCCATGCCAACGGCCGGCCAGGGCTCATCTGCAAGCGTGCGCCAGTGTTTCGCCGCGACCTGGCACAGCCACACGCCCTGCGCGTTGCGGACGGTTACCAATGCCGCATCCACCCACGCGCTGCCGGAACACCAGGGCTTGTCACCATGGAGCTGGCCGTGGGCATCGAAGCGGAGTGTGTTGGCTGGACCTTCCGCGGCCCAGACCGCCAGTAGCTGGCCTTCAGCCAGGGCGGGCGCGTTCAGTTCGGCAATGATCGCCTGGGCGTCGTAGTGCGCCTCAAGGACTTTGGCCAGGCACAGGTCTTCCGCCCCCCATGCCGCCAGCGCCTGCCAGCGCTGCAGCGTGAGGCCGCTTCCGGGCAATGGCAGGTCGGGCCGCTGGACCACTACCTCGCGAGCGCGGCCCTCCAGCGGGGATGGCGACGTCACATGCTGCATGAAGGGGTCTGAAATGAAGAGACATGTCGAACGTAGGCCGCAAGCGGTCGCATCACTGTCTGGGAGGCGTAGCCGGCGCATGAATTCTCTGCGCGATCATCCTCACGCGCTCGCTTGCCCGCGCTGCCGTCGTGCGCGCAGGCACTGCAGCAGCTCCCACAACCATGGCAGCACGACCACGCCCAGCGCCGGCAGCAGGACCAGCCACCAGACGCCCGGTGCTGCAGGCTTCACTTCGAGCGACCACCGGGGGTGGACCTGCCAGCCCACCCAGCCCAGCAGGACCCACGGCGCGGCATCGAGCACGCTGTGCACATGCTGCTCTGCCGGGCTGATGCGTCGTCTGCCGTCCGCGCTGACGGTGTCGAAGTAGCCGGCGATTGCATGCGCGAGGACCAGAAGTGCCAGAAACGTGACGAGCGACAGCGTGTTCTCCAGCAGGAGCCATGCGAGCACCCCGCTGCCGATCAGCAGCAACTGCACCCCATGCAACAGGCTTTCGCGCATCGCGGAGGTGTGTGGAAGGTCGGTCCGCCGGTGAAAATGGAAGTCCAGCCAGCCGGCAGCCAGCCACAGTGCGTAGACACCGGCGGCAATCGCGCTCATGGCAGCATGCTCAGGGTGTCAGCACGATCTTGCGGCAGTCGTCATCCTTGGCATCGAATATCGCGTAGCCCTGCGCAGCGTCGGCCAGGCGCATCCGGTGCGAGATGATGTCACCCGGATCCAGCTTTCCTTCCATGATTGCGTCGAGCAGTTCCGGCATCAGCCCCTGCACATGGGTCTGGCCCATCTTGAATGTCAGTCCTTTGTCGAACGCATCACCCAGCAGAAAACCATGGATGAAGCCGGCATAGACGCCTGGAATGCTGACCACGCCGCCACGGCGCGTTGCCGCGATGCATTGCCGTATCGCCACGCCACTGCTGCCTTCCAGCTTTACAGCGGTCAACGCTGACTCCAACGCACTGCCCTCGGCCTCGAAGCCTACGGCCTCGATGCAGGCGTCTACGCCCCGCCCACTGGTCTGGGCAAGGATGTAATCGGCCGGGTCTTCTATCTCCTTGAAGTCGATGGGGGTCACGCCGTAAGCACGGCGTGCATAGTCCAGGCGGTAACGGAGGTGGTCGACCATGAAGATGGTCTCTGCTCCCAGCAGTCGGCAACAGGCCGCGCTCATCAGCCCAACCGGACCGGCGCCGAAGATGGCCACCGTCGAGCCGGGCTTCACACCCGCGTTCAGCGCGGCCTGATAGCCGGTCGGGAGAATGTCAGACAGGAACAGCACCTGCTCATCGGCCACGCCTTCCGGAATGCGCAACGGGCCCACGTTGGCCTTCGGCACGCGTACGAATTCGGCTTGGCCACCGGCTACGCCGCCATACAGATGGCTGTATCCGAACAAAGCAGCTGGAGGCAGCAGCCCTTTCTGGTTGAGCGCCGCGCCCTTGCCAGGATTTGTGGTCTCGCATGCGGCATATTCGGCCAGCCTGCAGTGGAAACACTCGCCACAGGCGATCACGAAGGGAATCACCACGCGATCGCCCGGCTTCACCTGGGTCACGCCGCTGCCGACCTCTTCCACCACGCCCATGAATTCGTGGCCCAGTACATCGCCATCGTGCAGATCAGGAATCTTGCCGCGGTAGAGGTGCAGGTCTGAACCGCAGATGGCGGTGGCGGTCACCCGCAGTATCAGATCGTCATCCGCCGCCAGTACCGGGTCGGGCACAGTCTCGACGCGCACATCCCTGCGGCCGTGATAGGTCAATGCCTGCATCGTGCTGCTCCAGGAGCTCGGGCCTTCAGCATCGCAAGGCCGCCATCCGGCTGCAGTGACATCCCGGTGTGCGCGGCGTTCATTCTGCAGCGTCGTGGCGTTAACCCGGCGCGCCGCAGGCTTCACTCTCTCGCCGCAGGAGCTGCCCATGAACGACAAACTGCCCTTCAATCCAACGACGGATGTGGACGATCAGTCAAAGGCGCACACGCCGGACAAACGGCGCAATGATCGAGCCAGATGGAAGGAGCACGACATGCCCGACGACGGCGATGGCCCCAAGGCGGTACCGGAGGACTACGAGCGCCCTGATCCCGATCCGACGGGGAAGCGTTGAGTCCGCCTCACATTCCGGATGCGCAGCAATCACGAGGCATGGCTCTTTGTCGGCGCAAGCTTCATGGACGGTCTTTGGAGCAGCCTCAACGAGGTCTTGCATGTGGAAACGCAACGGTCTCTCGCTGGTGCTGCTTGCGCTCACGTTGGTGTTCATTGTGGGGCAGGCAGTTGCGGGGCATCACGTGCACAACCAGGAACTGGTCGAGCACGGACGCATGCCGATCGATTTCTCGCACTACCTGGCTACCGGGCACTTCGTCAGCGCTACGTTCGAGAACTGGGAGAGCGAATTCCTGCAGATGGGGATGTACGTTCTGCTGACGGTCAGCCTGCGCCAGCGCGGTTCGGCCGAATCGCGGCCGCTGGACCCCGCGCAGGAACAGAATCGCATCGAACCCGGCCGCACGCCCTGGCCGGTCAGGCGCGGTGGCCTGTGGAAGGTTCTTTACGGTCATTCGCTGGCGATTGCGTTCGGGCTGTTGTTCCTGTTCAGCTTTACGTTGCATGCATTGGGAAGCTGGCGCGCCGAGGAGGCCGAACAGCAGTTGAAGGGATTGCCGCCACCAGGCTTTGTGGAGCACCTCGCCAGCAGCACATTCTGGTTCGAATCCATGCAGAACTGGCAAAGCGAGTTCCTGGCCGTGCTGTCTCTGGTGGTGCTGACGATCTTCCTGCGCCAGAAAGATTCGCCGCAGTCCAAGCCGGTCGAGGCGCCGCATACCCAGACAGGAGATTGAACCATGGCAGATGATCCGTCGACGGCCTTGCTGATCATCGACATGTTCAGCCGTTTCGATTTCCCGGGCGCGCAGGAGCTGGCGCCCGCGGCAGAGCGGGCGGCCCGGCAGATCCGGCGCCTGAGGGATCGCTTCGACGAACGCGGGTGGCCGGTCATCTACGCCAATGACAATTTCTCGGATTGGAAGCGCGATTTCCGCCAGCAGGTGGAACAGTGCCGGCGCGACGGCGGTCCGGCGGGACGAATTGCCAGCCTTCTCTCGCCCTTGCCCGGTCATTACTTCGTGCTCAAGCCCAAGCACTCGGCGTTCCTGGCCAGTCCCTTGCCGATTCTGCTGGCCAAACTGGGCGTGCGCCGCCTGTGCCTGAGTGGCATGACGGCCGATTCGTGCGTTCTGGCCACCGCGCTGGATGCCAACGCCAGAGAGTTCGACGTCGTGCTGGCATCGGAGGTCGTGGCGGGGCTGCCATCCCGGAAGCGGCGCGCACTGGCGCTGCTGGCTGATTCGGGTGCAGCCCGGATCGCGCGGCTTTCTTCGCTTGTCTCTGGGCAGGAAGCAGGAGGGCGCTGAAGGCAGCTCAGGCCCGGTCGGATATACCCTGTACGCCGGCATGACCGGCGCAATGTGCACAGCAGAAGATCTGGCCATTTCCTTCAACGCCATGCCCAATGACGGCGCATTTGCAGTGTGCGCAGCGGGGTGCGAATGCGTGGATCGCGCACTCGAACGAATCGAACGTGCCGCTGCGCCCGCCCTGCTGCAGGGTAAAGCTCTTGTCGTAGTTGTTGCCGCAGACATCACAGGTAGCCATGGGGCACCTCGTGCTGTGGAAGGAACATGCAGTGTGGCGAGCGCGAATGTCGGTGGCCGTGAATGCACCGTGTCGCGAGGGTGTAGGACGTCCGCATCGTCGCCAAGCGGGCGCGGCGTGCTTCATTGGTCATTGCCGGGCTCGGCACTGTTGCCACGTGGTGTGCCGCGACCACAGGGAAACGCCGTGCGCAGCCCTTCGACAACCAGTGGCGACGCATCCTGCTGCAATCGCTCGCGGGGCAGTTGCCGGAGATGGGAAGACACATGGTCGACCAGTTCATGCGGAAGGATCTGGCGCTGCCCGCACCACTGTCCGCGGCTGGCATCGGCGACGCCCAGGATATAGCCGCTGGCGCGAGCGCTGGACAGGCTCCGGCACTGTTCGCCGTCGCAGAACCCGTCATCGCCTTTCCCCTGCAGGAGGGTAATAAGTTCCGTGCCGCTGACAAGCCAGGTCCGTACCGGCTGCATTGTTCCTGCCAAAGCGGACCCAGCCAGCGCGCAGAGGCCAAGTGCGAGGAGCCGACGCATGACGCGGCGCGCCTGGGGTTGGTGATGTCTCTTCATGTTGAGGCCCTGGCTGTTGCTTTCATGGACGCCACGCGGCAGAGGTCAAAGCCGATCAAGCTGGTTGCGCGGACGAAACTCAGGGTCGTCCTCGGCTTCCAGCATGGCCTCCACCAATGTTTCGAAGGGCTCGGTGGCGGCATCCAGGTCTGCGGATGACAGGAATCCGGATTCCCCGGGGCCGGCCAGCCCAATCGCAGCAACCGTCTCCTGCTCACCTTCCTCGGCCCAGAGATAGTCGTGGATCAGTGCCACGCCTTCGTCGCCCCCCTTCAGGAAGTCGGCGGCGCCTCGTGCCACGGCAAGAAACGCGATGAGATCGTAAAGGCTCTCCGAATACGTCAGCGATCCCGCGACAAAGTGCGTAGCAGTGCGGTCATAGGCGGCAATCTGGATATTCCCGGCCTGTGCAGAGGCAAGGAAAGCCTTCAATGCGGCGCGATTGTCGGGGTAGCGGGCCAACAGCGCCTGGCAATCCGCGAGCAGGTGGTCCAACGCCTCGTCGCTGCACGAGGCAAGGTATTGACCGTTTTCCATGCGCCACTGCCCGGAGATGCCTCGCCAGTCGGACCAACGGGATGATGAAGGCACGGGCGCTGCCAGCCATCTGGAAAGATCGTGGTGGGAAATCTTCAGGCGGAGCAGTGCTGAATAGGGCTCTGACAAGGCGATCCTCCACTGTGTCTGCGTACAGTTGGCTTGTAGCAGACAACGCATGACCCGCCAACATCTGGCGGCTGCCGCAGGCCGGTGCCGGACTATCGCCCAGCCGTCGACCCTCTCACCACGCACCTTCCCGTCATCACCAGCCTGCGCACGGGCAGCTCCGGCATGCGCAGGCGTTCCAGCAACAGCGACATCGCAGCGCGCCCCATGTCTTCAACCGGCTGCTCGACCACGGTAATGCCAGGTTCGACCAGCTCGGTCCAGCGCTCGTTGTCGAACCCTGCCAGCGCCAGCTCTCCTGGAATGGCGAGACCGGCGCTGCGTGCCGCCTTCAATGCACCCATGAGCAGCAGGCTGTTGCTGGTGACCAGCGCGTCGGGACGCGAAGGGCCGGCCAGCCATTGGTCGACCGTTGCGATGGCGGCCTCGGCCGTTGGCTCGACTTCACGGTAATCCGGCTCCAATCCGTGCGTGCGCATCGCAGCAAGATAGCCGTCGCGGCGCTCGGCCGCCGTGGTGCTGGTGCTGCCGAACAGGCCGCCGATGCGGCGATAGCCACGCTCGACGAGATGCTCGACCAGGGCGCCCATCGCCGCGGGATTGTCCAGCACCACGCTGTCGATCGACCCGCTGGCCGCGGCGCGGTCCACCAGTACCGTCGGGAAGTCCAGCGTGAGCCGTTCCAGCCGCCCCACCGTGGTCCGTGTGGGCGCAAAGATCAGTCCACTGATGCGCTCCTCGTGCATCAACTGCAGGTACAGCGCCTCGCGCTCGGGGTCTTCGTCGGTGTTGCAGAGCGTGACGCGCAGGCCTTCGCGATAGGCGACCTCCTCCACCGCACGGATAAGCGCAGTGAAGAACGGGTTGCGGATATCCGCAACGATCAACCCGATGATGCCGGTGTGCCGGGAGCGCAGCCGCCTTGCCTGCAGGTTCGGCCGATAGCCGGTCTGGCGGATCGCCACCTCGACCCGGCCGCGAACCTCTTCGCTGACCGGGCCGCCCCCGAGCACCCGCGACACGGTGGACTTGGATACCCCCGCTACACGCGCGACGTCATTGATGCTGATACTCATTGGAAACGTTCCCGGAAAAGTGCGCCTGCCATGGCCCGGCGGCTGTTCAGGACAATGCTAACGCCAAAGAGCTATTGGCATTTTGTGCAGTGCACATTGAAATAGGCGGTGGGAACGTTCCCAATATGCCCAGCCATCCTTTTGCCGGAGCCGCCCTTTGTCGCCCCAGACCTTCCCCTCCCCCGTCAGCCGGGAACTGATCCGCCTGGACGCGCGGGCGCAGGACAAGACCGATGCGATCGCCCAGGTCGCGCAGATGCTGGTCGCGGCCGGCTGCGTGGCGCCGGGGTACGAGGCCAGCATGGGACGGCGCGAAGCGCTGGCCAACACCTTCCTCGGCCATGGCGTGGCAATCCCGCACGGGCTTGGCGAGGACCGCCATCTGGTGCGCCGCGATGGCATTGCCGTGCTGCAGTTGCCGGAAGGCGTGGAATGGAATCCGGGGCAGGTCACCCGTCTGGTGGTTGGCATCGCTGCCCAGTCCGATACCCACATTACCCTGCTGCGCCGCCTGACCCGGCTGATCCAGGATGAGGCAACGCTGCAGCGCCTGTTTGCGACCACCGATGCGGGTGAGATCGTCAACGCGCTGACCGGCGACATTGCGATCACGACCGCCCAGGTACCGGCCACCGATCTGGCCGAGCGCTTTGACTGGACCATTGCCTACCCCAGCGGCTTGCACGCGCGCCCGGCCACGCGCTGGGCAGAGACGGCGCGCCGCTTTGCGGCCCGCGCCCAGGTGCGTGCCGGCGACCAGGCAGCGGACGCCAAGAGTCTGGTCGCGCTGCTGCAACTTGGCCTGCGTCATGGCGATGCCGTCAGCGTGTCTGCCGAGGGGGCGGATGCCCCTGCCCTGCTGACCGCGCTGCGCAGGGTCATGGAGGACCTGGTGGCACAGGAAAAGGCCGACGCCGAACGCGCAGCACAACGCAAGGCCACGCCGGTGGCAGGCTGGAATCCGCCCGAGGCACAGGCTGCCATCGTCGGCATCGGTGCCAGCCCTGGGCTGGCAATCGGCCCGGTGCATGTATTGGCCAACACGCAGGCCGAGGTCGCCGACCGCCCGGCCCCGCTCGGCGAAGGCGGGGCGCGTCTGCAGGACGCGCTCGCACGTACCCGCCAGCAGTTGGCCGCGCTGCAGGATGACACCCAGCGCCGGCTTGGCGCCTCGGACGCAGCCATCTTCAAGGCCCATGCCGCGCTGTTGGACGACACCGACCTGATTACCCGTACCTGCCAGCTGATGGTCGAAGGCCATGGCGTCGCATGGTCCTGGCACCAGGCCATCGAACACATCGCCTCGGGCCTGGCCGCGCTGGGCAACCCGGTGCTGGCCGGGCGCGCCGCCGACCTGCGTGACGTTGGCCGCCGAGTGCTGGCACAGCTTGATCCGTCGGCCGCCGGTGGCGGCCTGGCCGACCTGCCCGCGCACCCGTGCATCCTGATCGCGGCGGACCTGTCGCCGTCCGACACGGCCAACCTCGACACTACCCGCGTGATTGGCCTGGCCACCGCGCAGGGCGGGCCGACCTCGCACACCGCCATCCTCTCGCGCACCCTCGGCCTACCGGCGCTGGTCGCCGGGGGGGCCGAACTGCTTGCGATCAGCGCCGGTCGCGAGGCGATCATCGACGGCAGCAGCGGGCGGCTCTACCTGTCTCCGTCCGAGGCCGATCTCGCCTCGGCACGGGCGTGGATCGCCGAACAGCAGCAGATCCGCGAGCGTGAAGCGGCGCAACGTGCGCAGCCGGCACAGACGCCGGACGGCCACCGCATCGACATCGGCGCCAACGTCAACCTGCCCGAGCAGGTGCCGCTGGCACTGGAGCAAGGCGCGGAAGGCGTCGGCCTGATGCGCACCGAATTCCTGTTCCTTGAACGTGGCAGTACGCCCAGCGAGGATGAGCAGTACACCACGTATGTGGCGATGGCCAAGGCACTCGGCGGCCGCCCGCTGATCGTGCGTGCGCTCGATATCGGTGGCGACAAGCAGGTGGCGCACCTGGAGCTGCCGCATGAAGAAAACCCGTTCCTGGGCGTGCGCGGCGCGCGCCTGCTGCTGCGCCGGCCGGACCTGCTGGAACCGCAGCTGCGTGCGCTGTACCGCGCGGCGAAAGACGGCGCGCGCCTGTCCATCATGTTCCCGATGATCACCTCGGTGAGCGAGCTGGTCGCACTGCGCGCCATCTGCGAGCGCCAGCGCGCAGCACTGCAGGCGCCCGCGGTACCGATCGGCATCATGATCGAAGTGCCGGCCGCTGCGGCGCAGAGCGATGTGCTGGCCCGCCACGCCGACTTCTTCTCGATCGGTACCAACGACCTGACCCAGTACGTGCTGGCGATCGACCGCCAGAATCCGGAGCTGGCCGCCGAGGCCGACAGCCTGCATCCGGCCGTGCTGCGCGCGATCCGCGCCACGGTGGAAGGCGCACGACTGCATGGGCGCTGGGTGGGCGTCTGTGGCGGGCTGGCCGGCGATCCGTTCGGCGCACTGCTGTTGGCCGGCCTGGGCGTGGACGAACTGTCGATGACCCCGAACGACATCCCGGCCGTGAAAGCACGCCTGCGTGGCAGCGCGCTGGCCGATCTGCGAACGCTGGCTGCGACGGCGCTGGACTGCGAAACCGCCGAGCAGGTGCGTGCCCTCGATGGAGTGCGCGCATGAGCGCCCGCGCCGTCACCATTACCCTGAACCCGGCAATCGACCAGACCGTGCGGCTGGCGCACCTGCAACCGGGTCACGTGCATCGCGCCCGCAGTTCCCGCGACGACGCCGGCGGCAAAGGCATCAACGTGGCCGCTTGCCTGGCAGACTGGGGCGTGCCGACCACTGCGCTGGGCGTGCTCGGCGATGGCAACGACGGCGTGTTCAGCGCACTGTTTTCCGATCGGGGCATCGCAGACGCGTGTCTGCGCATTCCGGGCCGTACCCGCACCAACATCAAGCTGGTGGAAGATGCCAACGGCGAGACCACCGACATCAACCTGCCCGGCCTGTCACTGTGCGACGCCGATCTGGACGCGGTATCGCGCCGACTCGACGCACTGCTCCAGCCGCAGCTGCCGGTGGTGCTGTCCGGCAGCCTTCCGTCCGGGCTGCAAGCCGATGCATGGGCCCGACTGCAGGCGCAGGTGCGCGCCGCCGGCGCGCGCGTACTGCTGGATACCAGTGGCGACGCGCTTGCCGCCGCGTTGAGTGGTGCACAGGGTGCACTGCCCTACGCGGTCAAGCCCAACCGCCTTGAACTGGAGGCCTGGGCCGGCACGCCGCTGCTGGATCGCAGCGCCCTGCGCGCCGCGGGCCGGGCCCTGGTCGAACGCGGAGTTGCACTCGTAGCGATCTCGATGGGCGCCGACGGCGCGCTGTTCATTGATCGCAGCGGCGCCCTGGTCGCACGACCGGCGCGACTGGCGCAGGGCAGTACGGTCGGTGCCGGCGACGCCATGGTCGCCGGCATCGCCGCCGCCTTGTTGGAGCCCTCCCCCGACCTGGCCGGTTGTGCGCGACTGGCCACGGCGTTCTCGATGAGCCGGCTGGAGAGTGGCGACGCGCGACGGCTGGACCCGGCGCAGGTGCGCGCGTGGACCGGCGATGTACTGATCGAGCGGTTGGATTGAAACCCCTGCAGAGGGGGCTGCGGCTGGCCTTGGGCCACCGATGGCCCCTGCTGCAAGGACGAACCCGAAGAATTCCAGGAGTTGCCATGCAAGCTTCCACCGTAGTCATCGCCGCTGGCGAACGCAGCATCGAGGCCGTTCTTGCCGCCGAAGCGCTGCGCCGCGCCGCACGCCAGCAAAGGGTCGAATTGGCGATCGAAATCCGCAGCAATCAGGGCGTGACCGGGGCACTGTCCGACGCGCAGGCTGCCGCCGCAACGCAGCTGCTGCTGGTGGGTGACGGCGAGGCGGACAGCGCCCGCTTCGGCAATGCCCAGATCGTGCGCGCCGGCCTCGGTGAAGTGCTGGACGACCCGCTCGCCGTGCTGGCGCAGCTCGCCGCAGCATCGGCACCCCCTTCCAGGGATGACGCGGGCAAGCGCATCGTCGCCGTCACCTCCTGCCCGACCGGCATCGCCCACACGTTCATGGCGGCCGAAGGCCTGCAGCAGGCGGCCAAGGCACTGGGCCACGCGATCCGGGTGGAAACCCAGGGCTCGGTCGGCGCCCAGGACGCGTTGAGCGACGACGAAATCGCCGCCGCCGACCTGGTGCTGATCGCCGCCGACCGCGAAGTCGATCTGTCGCGCTTTGCTGGCAAACGCCTGTTCAAGAGCGGCACCAAGCCGGCGATCAATGACGGCCAGAACCTGATCCGCAAGGCGCTGGCCGAGGCTGGCGTGCAGACCGGCAGGGTGGCTTCAGGTCGCACCACCGAGAAGGCCAGGGTCACCGGCCCCTACAAGCACCTGATGACCGGCGTGTCGTTCATGCTGCCGTTCGTCACTGCCGGCGGCCTGCTGATCGCACTGGCGTTCGCGCTCGGCGGCATCTATGCCTTCGACGATGCACACAAGGGCACGCTGGCCTGGTCGCTGTTCCAGATCGGCGCCAAGTCCGGCTTCATGCTGATGGTGCCGGCACTGGCCGGCTACATCGCCTACTCCATCGCCGATCGCCCGGGCATCGCCCCGGGCATGATCGGGGGATTGGTGGCAGTCAACATGGATGCGGGCTTCATCGGCGGCATCCTGGCCGGTTTCATCGCCGGCTACGGCGTGCATTGGATCAACCGTGCGCTGCGCCTGCCGCGCAGCCTGGAAGGCCTCAAGCCGGTGCTGATCCTGCCGGTGCTGGGCACGCTGCTGGTCGGCCTGTTGATGATGTATGTGATCGGTACGCCGGTGGCTGGGCTGCTGGCCTGGCTGACCGACTGGCTGCGCGGCATGCAAGGCAGCAGCGCGATCCTGCTTGGCCTGCTGCTGGGCGGCATGATGGCGGTGGAC
The DNA here is from genome assembly GCF_059368875.1 of Stenotrophomonas sp. YJH_SMC_82. Classification (NCBI taxonomy): domain Bacteria; kingdom Pseudomonadati; phylum Pseudomonadota; class Gammaproteobacteria; order Lysobacterales; family Lysobacteraceae; genus Stenotrophomonas; species Stenotrophomonas sp. YJH_SMC_82. Next base: position 414,099 of record NZ_JCAFSE010000003.1, on the reverse strand, counting down.
ATGGGCGGACCCGTCAACAAGGCGTCCTACGCCTTCTCTACCGCATTGATTTCCAGCCAGGTCTACACGCCGATGGCGGCGACGATGATCGGCGGCATGACGCCGCCGCTGGGTATCGCACTGGCGACATGGCTGTTCAGTAGCCGCTTCACTGCCGAGGAGCGTGGCACGGCCGGTGCCGCTGGCGTGCTTGGCCTCAGTTTCGTGACCGAAGGCGCGATCCCCTATGCCGCGCGTGATCCGCTGCGCACCATTCCGGCGCTGATCCTTGGTTCTGCCGTGGCCGGTGCGATCTCGATGGCCGCAGGCGTCGAACTGAAGGTGCCGCATGGCGGCGTGTTCGTGCTGCCGATCCCGAACGCAGTCACCCACCTTGGCATCTACCTGCTGGCACTCGTGGCCGGCGTGGCCGTCACCGCGGTCGCGCTGCGCGTGCTCAAGAAGCCGGTCACGGCTCCCACCCTGTAAAAGGAACCCGCCCATGACCTCCCCTTCCCGCCGCCTGCTGCCGACAGTGATCCTGCTGGCCCTGCCATCACTGGCCGCAGCCGCCGACGCGAGCGACGTCTTCGCTCCGAAGCTCGCCTACACCGGCGAAGCGGCCGCCACGCTCGACGGTGGCAAGCGCAGCGGCACGGCCTATGCCGGCCAGCTGATGTTCGGTGCCGACGTGGACCTGGACGCGGCGTTTGGCTGGCGAGGTGCGACGGTCAAGGCCTACGGCATCAACCGCCATGGCACCAATCTCGCCAACAGCAGTACAGGCAACAGCACCTCGGTGCAGGAAATCTACGGCGGCCAGGGCACGCGCCTGGCCAACCTGACCCTCGAACAGAAGTTGTTCAACGACCGGTTGGTGCTGGAAGCAGGGCGCAGCGTCGCCAACATCCACCACCTGGGTTCGGACCTGTGCCAGTACTTCCAGGGCAACTCGGCCTGTGGCAACCCGACCTACGTATTCCGCACCAGCAGTTTCACCTGGTGGCCGGTATCGAGCTGGATGGCCGATGCCACGGCCTGGGTGACGCCCGATGTCTATGTCCGCGTCGGCGCCTACCAGGTTGATCCCAGCCAGGCCGAGGATGGCCAGCATGGCCTGAAGTGGAATACGAACCAGGCCACCGGCTGGATCGTGCCCTACACGATCGGCTGGCGCAGCCCTGCTTCGGCACGACTGAAAGCCCGCTACGAACTCGGTGGTTGGCAGGACAACTCGACCTATCGCGATCCGCTGCGCGATGCCAACGGCATTCCCGCGCTGCTCAGTGGCCAGGAGTACGCGACGCGTCACGGTCGCTCCGGTGCGTTCGCCCGCTTCGAGCAGCAACTCACCAGTGATGGTGCCGGCCGCGGCCTGACCCTTTTCGGTGCGGCGCTCAAGGGCACCTCCGGCCAGTTGATCGAGGATCATTTCCTGCAGGCCGGGCTGGTGCAGAAAGGCACGTTCGCCCGGCGGCCGCAGGACAGCATCGCTTTCGTCGTGACCCAGCAGAAGTACAGCAGCATCGCGCTGGAAGACCTGCGCCTCGCCCGCGCCGCAGCCGGTGGCAGCGGCACCCCGCACGGGAGCCAGGTGATGATGGAGCTGAGCTATGGCATCCAGCTCACCCCGCAGCTTCGTGTTGCACCGAACCTGCACTACATCGTGCACCCCGACCAGTTCAATGAGCCCGCACGCCAGCACGACCTGCCGGATGCGCTGATCGCGGGCATGCGGATCGACTGGAACCTGTAGGAAATGTCAGGTGGTCCTGGGGCGCGGCCCGTGTCAGGCACCGGGTCCACGGCCGGTCCAGGCGGCGTACCGACCGCCCGGCACCCGGGTGATCGCCTGCCCTGGCCGGGGTTTCAGGTGCTGTCCGCCGCCCACGCCAGTTCGAATGTCAACGCGAGGCGCTGGCCGGGCTCCAGCCGGTGCGGTGCCAGGGTGTAGCCATCTGGCGGGCCGCTCTGCGGTTCGACACAGGTGGCGTGCGGCGTACCATCGTAGACCACCCAGTGGTCGTGGTCCGACCTCAGCCGCAGGTGCTGGCCTTCGCGTATCAGCGTGACGTCACCGTCGGCGATGAAGCAGTCATCCCAGGGGCCGGTGGTGGGCTCCACGCGGGGCAGCGTGGCAATACCTTCCCTGTCCCGCGGATACATCGAGCGAGGACTGAACAGCAGTCGTTCCGGCTTCCGGAACCAGGGGTGCCAGCCCAGCACCGCCGGCATCGCCTGGCCGCCGGCCTGGACCGAGAGGTCCATCTGCAGGCTGTGAGCCTGCAACTGCAGGTCCAGCACGGCAGCGCCACCGAAAGGCCAGTAGCCGTCGCTCGGCAGCTCCAGCGACAACCGGGCTGCCGCCGCGTCCAAGCGGTCGATCCGCCAGGGTCGCGAGAAACCCACCCCATGGATGGCATGCCCGTCGAAGTTGAGCGGCAGCCGATGCGGCCTGCCGTCAAAATGGAACTGTCCACGGCGGATGCGCCCGGCCCACGGCACCATCGGGTAGCAGCCCCACGCGATCGCCGCCGGGCCTGCCTGCTGCGCATCCACCAGCCATTCCACGCCCTGGTAGCGCAGGTGCGCCACGCGCCCGCCCGCCCCTGCGGCGAACGCAACCTCCAGTTCGCCGCACCTCAGCCAGTGCAGCTCGCCGGCTGGCAGCGGAGCCAGCGCATCATCCACCGGCAGCATCCGCTCAGGCCCCATACGGGTTGATCGTGCGGATGCTTCCGTCCGGCTCCATGTGCAGCGGCGTGCACTTGGCCGAGCGAAGGTGGGTGATGCCGCCGGACATCAGTGCATCGTGATAGAACAGGTACCACTGTCCTTCGAACTGGCAGATGGAGTGGTGGGTGGTCCAACCGACCACGGGGGTGAGGATCACGCCAGCGTAGGTGAACGGTCCATACGGGCTGTCGCCGATGGCGTAGCACAGCTGGTGGGTGTTGCCAGTGGAGTACGACAGGTAGTAGCGACCCTGGTACCTGTGCAGCCACGGACCTTCGAAGAAGCGGCGCGCATGGTCGTCCGCGCGCAGCGGCTGGCCATGCTCATCCAGGATATGCACTTCGCGGGTGGGTTCGGCCAGCTCGGTCATGCCGGCATCCAGGCGGCCCACGCGCGGGCCCAGCGCCGGTGCGCTGCCCTCGGGCTCCTCGTGGGCCTCGCTGTACTGGTTGTCACGATACTTCTGCAGCTGCCCGCCCCATATGCCGCCGAAGTACAGGTAGTGGCTGCCATCCTCGTCTTCGAACACGGCCGGGTCGATCGAGTACGCACCCTTGATCGGCTCCGGCTGGGGCACGAACGGGCCCTCCGGCCGCGCACCGATCGCCACGCCGATGCGGAACCGGCCCTCGGCATCCTTGGCCGGGAAGTAGAGGTAGTAGCGGCCATCACGGCAGGCGGCATCGGGGGCCCACATCTGTTTCCGGGCCCAGGGCACATCGCGCACATGCAACGCCATGCCGCAATCGACGGCCGTGCCGTCGGGCGTATCCATCTTCAGCACATGATAATCCTGCATGCCGAAGTGGCCACCTTCGTCGTCGAATGGCTGGCCGCCGTCGATGTCGTGCGACGGATAGATGTACAGGCGCCCCTCGAACACATGCGCCGAAGGGTCGGCGGTATAGATGTGGGTCACCAGCGGTTGCGAAATGGCGTGCGCGGTGAGCTGCGCAAGACGGGCTTCGCTGGCCTGGCCGTCTTCGCCGGCAGAGAGGTCGATCATGGTCGTCATCTTGGGGTTACACGGAGGCGTCGGCGGAACGGCGACGCAGGTGGAGGTCCTGCTCGATGCGGGTTTCGGTGCGCTTGTCGATCCTGTAGAAGACCAGCAGCGCCACGGCGAGCAGGAAAGGAAGGGAGCAGTAGACGCTTACGGTCAGGCGGATGCCCTGCACCACGGCCTCAGGCTGCTGCGCCAGGCCGGCCTGGTAGCCGTAGTGGGCGAGGATCGCGGCGACCAGCGCGCCGCCCACGCTGAGGCCGATCTTCAGCCCGCACAGCATCGCCGAGAAGATGATCGCGGTTGCCCGCCGATGGTTCTTCCACTCCGAGTAGTCCGCGACGTCGGCGATCATCGCCCACAGCAACGGGATGGTGATGCCGTAGCAGAAGCCATGCAGCATGAAGGCGCCGAACGCCACCGCCACCGCCGTGGGTGGAAACAGGTAGAAGGCAAGCAGGAACAGGGTCGAGACAAACAGGGCGCCACCGAAGACGTCGCGCTTGCCGAAGCGGTCCGCCAACCGTCGCGATGCGCCGATACCCAGGATCATGCAGAGGATGCCGCACGCGTTGAACAGGCTGAACGCCGAGGTGGCCGCGTCCTTCGGCCAGGTGAACGCCGCGAAGCCGGCGCTGGCCAGCGCAGCATTCAACGCGCTGACCAGGCCGTTGAACCCCGAGTTTTCAAGGAAACCGGCCAGCGCCGCTTCACTCATGTAGTACTGGAAGTAATAGATGTAGGTACCGCCCTTCAATGCCAGGTTGATGAACACCAGCACGGTCAGGGCCAGCATCACCTGCCACGGACGGTTGTGCAGCAGGTCCGACAGGTCCTGCACTATGCCGCCGGTCTGTTCGCGCGTCGGCACGATGCGTTCGCGGGTGGTGGCGAACGTGATCAGGAAGAACGCCGTGCCGATGATGGCGAATGCGGTCATGACCTGCTCGAAGCCGCGCACCCGGTCGCCGTCACCCAGGATCAGCACCAGCGGCATCAGCAGCACCTGGATGATGAACTGCGCGATCATCACGGCCACGAAGCGGTAGGCCGAAAGGCTGTTGCGCTGGGCCATGCTGCCGGTCAGCACGCCGCTCAGCGCCGAGTACGGCAGGTTGTTCGCTGCGTACACGCACACCAGCAGCGCGTAGGTGGCCAGTGCATAGATCACCTTTCCGCGCTCGCCCAGGTCCGGCGTGCTGAACGCCAGCAGGGACAGTACGCCAAAAGGAATGGCCGTCCACAGGATCCACGGCCGGAAGCGGCCCCAACGGGTGGTCGTCCGGTCAGCCGCGATGCCGATCAACGGCGTGAACACGAACGCACCCAGCAGGCCCACCACGAAGATGATCGTGGCCGCGGTCGCAGCTGGCAGGCGGTAGACGTCGGTGTAGAAGAACGCCAGGTAGGTGATCAGGGTCTGGAAGATCAGGTTGGCGGCGAGATCGCCCAGGCTGTAGCCGAGCTTCTCGCGTACCGATAGCGCGTGTTCAGTGCTTGCCATGCAGCGGACGTCCTGGAAAAGGGATCTGGGCGGAGGGAAATCGATGCCGGCGAGAGCGATCAGTCATGCGCGGACACCACCGTGAACCTGCCCTGCGCGCGTGCATCGGCACTGGACGCCCCCACCCTGACCTCGTAGGCACCGGGCCGCACCTCATACGCGGCGCGCGCTTCGTCATAGTGGCGCAGGGCCTGCGCTGCCTCCAGGGTGAACGTCACCGTGCGGTGTTCGCCCGGGGCCAGATGGATCCGCTGGAAGCCACGCAGCTCCTGCACGGCATCGCCGCTGCCAGCCTGCTCGCGCCGCACGTACAGCTGCACCACCTCGTCACCGCTGCGCGTGCCTGCGTTGGTCACATCGACCGCAACGCCCAGGCGGCCATCGGCGCGGAGGCTGCCTGCATCGAGGCGGAGCGTTCCATAGTCGAACCGCGTGTACGACAGACCGTGACCGAACGGATAAAGCGGCGTGCCGCGGAAGTAGCGATAGGTGCGGCCCTCCATGGCGTAGTCGTCGAATGCCGGCAACGCTTCGCTGGCCTTGTAGAACGTCACTGGCAACCGGCCGGCGGGATTGACGTCGCCGAACAGCGCCTGGCCGACGGCGGTGCCGCCGCGCTGCCCGGGGTACCAGCTCATCAGGATCGCCGGCAGATGCGACTGCGCCCAGTCCACGGCGATCGCCGAGCCGCCGGTGAGCACCATCACCACCGGCTTGCCGGTAGCGTGCAGGGCCTCCAGCAGGGTGCGCTGCGGCGCGGGCAACCGCAGGTCGGTACGGTCGCCACCGGCAAAGCCTGGATAGTTGACCGTCATTTCCTCGCCTTCGACATCGCCGGTAAGGCCACCGACGAACACCACCACATCGGCTTCGCGTGCGGCATCGAGCGCTTCATCGAACGGCGCCTTGGCGCCGGGCATGCGCCAGCCCAGGCGCACGCCGGCATCGCGCTCGTCGTCGTAGTACTCCAGCGTCAGCGCGTAGGCACGCCCGGCCTGCAGCTCCAGTTCGATGCCCTCGGCATGCAGGCGATCTGTGTTCACCCAGTGATCGATCACGCGCTTCCCGTCCAGATACAGGCGGTAGCCATCATCGCCGGCCACCTCCAGCCGGTAGCGGCCGGACACGGGTGGCAGCAGTTGGCCGCTCCAGCGGATGCTGAAGCGGTCGTTCGGGATCCCCTGCCCCGGTGCCGCTTCGCCGCGTGCCAGCAGGTTGTCGGTCGGCGAGCCGCGGTCCCAGCGGAAGCCGATCTGCGCGTCGGTACGCACCAGGGCCGGCGTACCGGACAGGTCGGGCGTGCGGAAGTACTCGCCACGCAGGCCACGCTCGGGCGAGTCCGCCGAAGGCCGCAGGAAGGTCGGCTCGATCAACGGCGTGGCACCGGGATCGTCGCGGCCCTCCACCAGGTCCACGCCGCGGGCATAGCGAACCTCGACGCCCTTGGCCGCCTCGCGTATGCCCTGCAGGATCGTGACCGGCGCGGCCGGTGTGCCGAAGTAGTTGCCGAGCAGCGCCATGGTGTCGTCGGCAGTGGGTCCGACCACGGCAATGCGCTTGATGTCGCGTGACAGCGGCAGGATGCCGTCGTTCTTCAGCAGCACCAGCGACGCCTGCGCGGCCTTGAGCGCCAGCGCATCATGGGCCGGGGCCTGGTTCACCGAGGCCGGAATGCGCGCCCAGCGCACCCGCTCCGGCGGGTCGAACATGCCCAGGCGCATCCGTGCGGTGAACAGACGGGTCACCGCATCGTCGATCTCCGCTTCGCTGATCAAACCCTGACGCACGGCTGACGGAAGCGTGGCGTACTCCTGGCCGCATTCCAGCTCGGTGCCATTCCTGACCGCCAGCGCCGCAGCGGCTTCGCGCGTGGTCACGATATGGTGGTGCTTCCAGATGTCGACGATGGCCCAGCAGTCCGAGACCACGTAGCCCTTGAAGCCCCAGTCGCGTCGCAGCACATCGCGCAGCAGGAAACGGCTGGCACTGGCGGACTCGCCGTACACGCGGTTGTAGGCGCCCATCACAGCATCGACGTCGCCCTCCTTGACCAGCGCCTCGAATGCCGGCAGGTAGGTGTCATACAGGTCGCGCCGGCTGGGCCGTGCATCGAAGTGATGGCGGTCGGCCTCCGGCCCGCTGTGCACGGCCAGATGCTTGGCGGTGGCGTCCAGCTTGCGGTAGACGGGGTCGTCGCCCTGCAGGCCACGTACGAAGGCCACGCCCATGCGCGCGGTGAGGTACGGGTCCTCGCCATAGGTTTCCTGTCCGCGGCCCCAGCGCGGGTCGCGGAAGATGTTGACGTTCGGCGACCAGAAGGTCAGCCCCTGGTAACGGCCGTGCGCGCCTTCGCGGAGGAACTGGTGGTGCTTTGCGCGGGCCTCATCGCTGATCGTCGTGGCCACCTGCCCCATCAACGGCACATCGAAGGTCGCGGCCAGGCCGATCGCCTGCGGAAAGACCGTGGCCTGCCCTGCCCGTGCCACGCCATGCAGTCCCTCATTCCACCAGTCGTAGGCGGGCACACCCAGGCGTTCGATTGCCGGCGCGGCGTTCTGCATCTGCGCGGCTTTCTCATCCAGCGTCATCTGCGCGACGAGTGAGGCAGCCCGTTGCTCGAAGCTGGCCGAAACGTCCAGCCAGGGCCGCGGCGCGGCTGCGGATGCGGCCGCCGCGATGCAGGTCAGAACGAACACAGTGAGCCCGCGGCGCAACGTGCGGCGACGGGCGTTGGACGACAGCGACAGCCTCATTTGCTTCTCCCGGTGCGCTCATCGCGCGCGAAGGGACCCAGCAGTGCGCCTACGAAGCCGCCCGCCCGGTCCGTGCTCAGAACGGTGCCATCCACCTTGCCTGCAAGCAGTTGCCAGCCCTGCCCGTCGCCGGTATCGAACGAGAACGCGTAGTCGCCCTCGTTGCCGTCGATCTTCAGGCGCAACGCGTCCGGTGCCCGCACCTCGCGGGTCGCCACGATGCGCGTACTGCCACCGCCATCACGAACTTCCAGGAAGAGCGAAAGTCGCTCGTCCGGAAGGCTGCGAACGCCAAGGAAGTACCAGTACGCCTCGCTCTGGAACGCCGCCAGGCCGGCCGCCACGCCAGGCCCCGGCCGGCTCATCGCGGCGCTCGCCTCGAAGCGCAGGTGCTGCTGGCGTCGGCCAAGGAACGCGGGATTGCGCAGCGTGTCCAGATCCTCGGCAAGCGGGTGCACGGCCAGCATTCCCGGGCGCGTGGCCAGGTCGGCCCAGGCGTGCTTGGGCACCCGCACGCGCAGCCACTGGCGATCGAGCCTCGGGCCATCGAAGTTGTCGCGCTCGACGAAGTTGCCGGTCGAGGGGGCCTGGGATGCCTCGCCCTGCATCCACGACGGCGCCTTGACCACATAGGGGATGGGCTGGTCGGCCGGCAGGATCCGTGGCCAGCCGTCCTGCCAGCGCACCGGCAGCAGATAGGTCTCGCGCCCGGTGTTGTAGTGCCGCGTCTGATAGTTGCGGCTGGCCAGGAACACCGCCCACCACGAACCGTCCGGGCCTTCGACCAGGTCGGCATGGCCGGCATTGGTGATCGGCAACGGTCGGTCGTCGGGCAGCTCGCGCTGGGTCAGGATCGGATTGCCCGCGTAGGGGTCATACGGGCCCCACACGGTGCGGCTGCGCAGCACCACCTGGGAGTGCTGCGGCCCGGTGCCGCCTTCGGCATCGGACAGGTAATACCAGCCCTGGCGCTTGTAGATGTGGGGTCCTTCGATCCAGATCGGGTTCTTCGCCGGCTCCACGCCCGCGTCGACCAGCACCCGGCGCGGCCCGACCGGCTTGAAGGCAGCCAGATCGATCTGCTGCATCCAGATGGCGCGGTGCCCGTCGTAGCGCGGCGGGCCGGGCGGTGCATCGTTGTTGACCAGGTACACCTTGCCGTCGTCATCGAAGAACAGTGATGGATCGATGCCATCGATGCCGGGCAGCCAGTGCGGATCGGACCACGGACCGGCCGGGTCGCGCGCGGTGGCAATGAAGTTGCCGCCACTGTCGGTGGCCGTGGTCACCACGTAGAAGACCCCATCGTGGTATTCGATGGTGGGCGCGAAGATGCCGCGCGAGACGCTCAGTCCGTCGAAATCCAGCTGCGTGGCGCGGTCGATCACGTTGCCGATCTGCTTCCAGTGAACCAGGTCGGCACTCTCGAACACCGGAATGCCCGGGAAATAGGTGAAGCTGGAATTGACCAGGTAGAACCGGCCGTTCGCGCTCACGATGCTGGGATCGGCATGGAAGCCGGCCAGCACCGGATTGCGGTAGTGGCCGGCCGGCAGCGGCGTGTCGAAGGCCGCGTCGTGGCCGCGGTATTCGAACCAGTCGAAGTACACCGGCGGTGCGTCCGGCGGCGCGCTGGCCGGGCTGGTTGCGGCCGACAGCAGGAGTGCCGCCGCCAGCAGGTGGCGCGCCATCGACCTCAGGCCGGCCCTGTCGCGGACCGGAGGGGACTGCTTGGACAACGTCATCATCGTCGCGTCTCGGCTTCGGCAATGGGAAGTTCGAACGGGCCTGCCGGTGCCCCGCTGCGGTCGCGTAGCGTGCACACCGGGCCATCGGCCCAGCAATAGCGGACATGCGTTGCGTGCGTCGACAGCGGGCCGCGCAGCAGGATCCGGCGCCCATCCAGTTCGGCGTCGCCGTAGTCGCAGTGGCGGGCATCACCCCTGGTCCCGCACAGTTCAAAACCAATCGGACGCAGCGCGCCGGTCGCGGTGAGCACGCCTTCGACATCCTCGAACGCAATGGCCACGCCAGCGGGCGTCCGCACGGCCGTTACCGCTCGCGGACCCGACGGCGCCACGTCCTGCTTGCCGTACACCACGTGGCGCGCCACGCGCGCCAGGCGGCGCCCGAGCTCCTGCTTGTTCGGCGGATGGATGTCGTAGGCGTCGCCGATGTCGATGGCAATGGCGAGCCCGCTCCGCGCATCCTCGGCGGCGACGCGCCGCTGCGCCTCACGCACCTGCGCCCAACCGCTGGCGGCGGGCACAACCGGCGGCTGGCCGTAGCCGGCCAGCTGCACCAGCAGCAGTGGCGTGCGCGCACCGAACTGCCGCCGCCAGTCCTCGCGCAGCGCACGCAACCGCATCGCATACGCCGCACCATCGCTGGTGTTCGATTCACCTTGATACCAGAGCATGCCGCGCAGCCCGAAGCCCCCGAGCGGTGCGATCATCCCGTTGTACAGCGTCGACAGCCCGGTGGCGGCCTGCCATGGCGCGAAAGGCGGCGCCTGCTGGCCCGCCGCCGCCCGGTATTTCCAGAGGCCCTGCAGTGCCACGCGCTCGCCGTTGTCGAACTGCAGGCCGTATGCCGTTGAGGGGCCGGCCAGGCCGCCTTCGCCGTAGGTGTCCAGCACGTTGACCGCAATGCTGTTGGATCCCGCCTTCAACAGGCCACTCGGCAACGGATAGCGCCTCTGGCCGGCGCCGTACTGGCTGCCGACGGCGACCCCGTTCACCCAGGTCACGTCCACCTCGTCGGCCGATGCCAGCTCCAGGGTCGCGCCGCGTGCAGCCTGTTCAGCGCTCAGCACCACCTGCGTGCGATACCAGACCATGCCGTTGTAATCGGCAAGCGCGGGCTCGTTCCACCGCTCCCATGCGCCCAGTGTGGCCGGTGCGTGCGACCATGCGCGGTCATCGGTATCCGCGCGCCAAGGTGCGTCGCCCGGCAGCGCCCCTTCGCGCGTCTCCCACCAGTGCTGCCAGTGGCGGCCCCAGGCTGCGCGTGCCTCCAGCGGATCACGGGCAGAGCGCGCGAGAATATCGAGGGCCTCGTCCATGCCACCTTGCCCGCGCAGGGCATCGGTACTGGTCCAGGCCTCGATCCGCGAGCCGCCCCACGCTGCCTGGATCAGCCCCATCGGTACGGCAACCGTGCGCTGCAGTTCGCGGGCGAAATAGAAGCAGGCTGCAGAGAAACCGCGCACCGAATCGGGCGTTGCCCGCGTCCATCCAGGGTCACCCTTGAAGCTCTCCTGCGCCTGCACGGCCGCGTCCTTCGGCACGCTGAACAGCCGGATCCGTGGCAGCGTGGCCAAGGCGATCTCGCTGGCTGCGTTGAGCGAGCGCCAGACCGGCAGCTCCATGTTCGACTGCCCCGCGCACAACCAGACGTCGCCGACCAGAAGATCCCGCGCCGTCTCACGCCGGGTCCCGGCGGTTGCCTCGAGGGTGTACGGGCCGCCTGCGGCGATGGCGGGGAACATGGCCTGCCAGCGGCCTGCCCTATCGGCCTGTGTGGCCACCGCCTGGCCCGCGAAGGTGGCCGATACCGCCTGCCCAGGGCTTGCCTGGCCCCAGACGGTGATCGGCCGGTCGCGCTGCAGGACCGCATGGTCCTGGAACAGCGGGTGCAGCAAACCCGTCGTATCGCCGGCCGCCACCGGTGCGGCAAGCCACGCCAGCACCATCAACGCCGCCGCGCGCGCGGACCATCCGAACCGGTTCATCGCCCATCTCCGGGTGCGAAAGGAAACTGCAACGCCTGGTAGTACGACAACGGCTGTGGCGGTGGCCGTTCTCCCGCCGGCAGCGGTCGGCCGCTGACTGACTGGAAGTACGCCACACTGGCATCGCGCCACCACTGCGCTTCCTCGCGCTGGATCTGCAGGAACGCCGCCACCTGCTGGTGCCGCTGCGGATCGATCCGATCGCGCAGGCCCGCCCAGGTCGCCTGCATCGACTGCACCTGGCGCACACCCCGCGAATAGCGCCCGACCAGTTCGTCCCACAGCGTCCTGCCCGAGCGCATGCGGCGGTCCCACGGCACGTGATGGAACCACAGCAGCAGCGACTCGGGCACCCGCGCCGGATCACCATAAACCCCGGCAACCGGCGGGAAGTACTGCCCCACGGCGTTGCTTCCGCTTGCGCTGCGGTCAAAACCGATGCCGTTGCGGTCTGCACGGTGGTAGTAGACCGACGTCCAGTCCGCACGCGGGCCGCCGTCCACCCAGGGGCCGGGACCGTAGTGATGGCCGCGTGCCATGAGGTGATGCAACCCGAGCGGCGTCATGTAGTCCACTGCCGCCTCGCGCGAGTCCATCATCATCCGCACGATCGGGCCGGTCACCTGCGGGTCGGGCGAGAAGGTCAGCGCGGCCCAGTCCTCGGCAATGCCGCGCGCGGACTGCTGCGGATTCCATGCCAGTCGCCCGAACGCGTACCAGTTGGCCTGGTCGAAATGCGAGCCGCTCCAGGTGCGGTCTACGCCAATGTTCGCAACGCCGGCGATGCCGGTCAGTGCATGACCTTCCAACGAGCCGTCGACCACGCGGGCGACCGTGGAGCCCTCGCCACGTGCATGGGTGTCGGCCTGCAGCACTTCTTCGTAAAGCGTTCCCAGGTACACCAGGTGCGTCGCAAAACCCAGGTACTCCTTGGTGATCTGCAGTTCCATCATCAGCGGCGTGCGTGGCATGGCGCCGAACAGCGGATGGAACGGCTCGCGCGGCTGGAAGTCGATGGGACCGTTCTTCACCTGCACGATCACGTTGGGGCGGAAGGCACCGTCCAGCCCGACAAACTCGCTGTACGCCTGCTTGGCGCGATCTTCGGGAACCTGGTGCGAGTACACGAAGGCGCGCCACATCACTACGCCGTTGTAGGGCGCCAGTGCCTCGGCCAGCAGGTTGGCGCCGTCGGCATGGGAACGACCGTAATCCTGCGGGCCGGGTTGCCCCTCCGAGTTCGCCTTGACCAGGAAACCGCCGAAATCCGGAATGCGCGCATGGATCTCATCGACCTTGTCGCGCCACCAGCGCCGCACAGCCGGATCCAGCGGATCAGCCGTTGCCAGGCCGCCAAGCTCGATGGGCGCACTGAAGCGCGCGCTCAGGTAGACCCGGATGCCATAGGGCCGGAACAGGTCGGCCAGCGCGGCGGCCTTGGCCAGATAGGCCGGCGACAGGCTCAGCGCACTGGCATTGACGTTGTTGAGGACGGTGCCGTTGATGCCGAGCGAGGCGTTGGCACGGGCGTAGTCGGTGTAGCGCGGGTCACGCCACTGCGGCAACGTCTGCCAGTCCCACAGCGAGCTGCCCGCATAGCCACGCTCGACGTAACGATCCAGGTTGTCCCAATGGTTGAGCACACGCAGTGCGACCTGCGGCGACTCACGCACATCCAGCGCCTGCAGCGGGGTGCCACGCTGCAGCAGGCGCAGCAGATGGAACATGCCATACAGCACGCCGACATCCTGGCGTGCCGCCACAAGCAGCACATCGCGCCCCTCGATCCGGACCCGCCGGATCAGGAACCCCTCGTTGCCCAACGTGGCGATCTCGTTGCCGTACGCGGCGACGAGTGTCGAAGATTGCGGCGTGCCCAGCACCAGGGCACGCTCGGTACTGATTGCCGTTCGCATTGGCGGCGCCGCTCCCAGCAATCCAGGGAGGCTGCGCGCAAGCTCGTCGCGGGTGGCGCGCTGCATCGGCGTGCGATCCGGGGCCACAACTTCGGCCAGTTGCCGGCGGTAATCGGCAGCGACCGTTGCGGCAACCGGCTGGTAGCGCATCCACAGCGCATAGCCATCCTCCGCCCGTGCCCCGCCAACACAGGCCAGCAGCACGAGCAGGGCCCACAGCTGCGTGCCGACAGCGCGCAACAACGGCGTTAACATGCGCCTTTGTAGACTACGTCCGGGCCCGGGGCAGCGCATCATCGTCCTTCGCACCCGCGCGGCAGCGCCACCAAGAACAAAGGGATCGTGCATTGGACAAGCCGAAGAAATCGGTTCGCCGCAGAACCGCAGGCGTGACGATCGACGAGGTTGCGGCCCTTGCCGGCGTTTCGCCGATGACCGTGTCGCGGGTAATCAACCAGGGCAAGGTGCGCGACGTCACCCGCGAGCGCGTGCTGCGCGCCGTGCGTGAGCTGGGCTATACGCCCAATCTTGCCGCCAGTTCGCTGGCCGCTGCACAGCACACGCGCATTGCGCTGATCTACACCAACCCCAGCGGCGCCTACCTGCGCGAACTGCTGGTGGGCCTGCTGCGCGTCGCCTCCAGTTCCGCCATCCAGCTGGTCATCGACTACTGGGACAACCTGGATGCCGAATCCGAACGCAGGGCGGCGCGTGCGCTCGCCGGACGCGTCGACGGCGTGATCCTGCCGCCGCCGCTGTGCGAATCGCAGGCCGCCGTAAGCGAACTGGTCAAGGCTGGCATTCCGGTGGTGGCCATCGCATCGGGTCGCCTGAGCGAGGCCCTGTCCTGCGTCCGCATCGACGATTTCAGTGCGGGCAGGGAAATGACCGATCACCTGCTCCGGCAGGGACACACCCGCATCGGTTTCATCCGTGGGCGCGATGACCTGAGCGCAAGTGCGCTCCGCTACGACGGCTTCGTCACCGCCCTGCGCGAGGCCGGGCTGGCGGTGGAGCCCGGCCTGGTCCAGCACGGTGACTACACCTACCGGTCCGGCCTGGCAGCGGCCGAGAAGCTGCTGTCCCAGCGCCGGCCACCGACCGCGATTTTCGCCAGCAACGACGACATGGGCGCCGCCGCCATCTCCGTGGCGCATCGGCGCGGGCTGGAAGTGCCACGCGACCTGTCGGTGGTGGGTTTCGATGACACCTCGGCCGCCACCACCGTGTGGCCGGAACTGACCACGATCCACCAGCCCATCGCCTCGATGGCCAACGCGGCCATCGACATCCTGCTGCGCACCATCCGCCGGCCTGCGGGGGACGCAACGGTGCTGCGCGAACATGTGATGCCGCATCGGCTGATCGCACGCGGTTCGGTAGCCGCACCGCCCACGCGCCGGTAGCGAAGGCCCCGCCCTCATGCCTGCGCCTGCGCAGTAGGCGGCAGGGTGCCGGTCAGGCCGGCAGCAATCATGCGCCGCATCCAAGGGCGACCTCGGCTTCGTTCAGTGCGCCCAGCGCGACGCGTGACACGGAGATCGTCATCGCATCGGCCGTCACCACCGACCACGGTCGGTCGATCGCGTCCAGCTTTGCACCCGCCTTGGCCAGGCACTTCAGCGGCACGCCAACGCGCTTCCACTGGCCTTGTGGAAGGGCCGCCAGCGACGGCCCGATGGCGATGCGTGCCGAGCAGCCCACGCCGCAACCGACCGACAGCCACGCCTCACCCTCCGGCGCAGCGTCCACGCGCAGCGTGGTCAGCAGCATCAGGTCACCGTTGGATTCGCGCTGCAGGTCCAGCGCCGTGTGCGACTGCAGTGCAGCAACGGCCTCGCCCTTGCCCGACCAGGCCAGGCGTCGCCCATCCTCCTGCGCCAGATGATCCACGCCGGTGATCTTCAGCCGATCATCGGGCAACGCGTCCGGCACGCGGGTCACGGTCAGGCCCTGGCCTGCGGCCTGCTCAAGGCGCAGCGCCATGCCGGGGCCTGCATCACCGCGCGCGAAGAACACGCCGGTCGCGCCCTCGTTGCCGGTCACGCCCGATGCCTCCGGCAGCGCGGCCAGGTCGCCGTTGTCGGCGTAGGTCAGGCCGAAGCCGAACGCAAACAACGGATCGTAGTCCTTCTGGCCGACGTTGTTGGCGTACTGGGTGGCGGTGCGCGGCCAGCTGAAACTGAGCTTGCCCTTGAAATCGTGCTGCACCCCGCCATCGCTTCCGCGCAGCAGTACATCGGCAATGCCGGCGCCTTCCGAGCCCGGCAGCCACGCGGCCACGAAGGCATCGGCGGCATTGATTTCCCGGTTCACCCAGAGCGGCCGCCCGCTCAGGAAGACCGCGACGACCGGTATGCCATCGGCCTTGAGCCGCTTGAGCAGCGCCAGATCCGTTTCGTTGCCGGGCTTGTAGGCCAGCGTCGGCCGGTCTCCCTGGAACTCGGCATAGGGGTCTTCGCCAAACACCACCACCGCCACGTCGGGTTTCACTGCATAGCGACCGTCAACGGCAAGCATGGCTTCACCACCGGCCGCCCTGGCCTGGTGCGCGATGCCCTCATAGATGGAGTCCGCATTGGGGAAGTCCTTGCGGGTGGTGCCGGTGCCCTGCCAGTTGAGCGTCCAGCCCCCGGCCTGCTTGCCGACATCGTTGGCACCGTCGCCGGCCACGAGGATCCGCTGCTTCGGCGACAGCGGCAGGACGCCGTTCTGGTTCTTCAGCAGGACCAGCGATTCGCGCACGGCCTGCCGGGCCACCGCGCGATGTGCCGGCGCGCCGATCAGTGCGAACTGCCCGCCAACGGCCCGCGTGGACGGCCTGCCGGCCTCGAACAGCCCCAGGCGGAACTTGACCCGCAGTATCCGGCGCACCGCATCGTCCAGGCGCTGCGGCGTTATCCGGCCGTCCTTCACCGCAGCCAGCGTCGTCTCGTAGAAGCCTTTCCAGCTGTCCGAGGCCATCGCCATGTCCAGGCCCGCGTTGATCGTGGCCGGGCAGTCCGTGGTGGTGCAGCCCTTGACCTGGCCATGACCATTCCAGTCGCCCACCACGAAGCCACCGAAGTTCATGCGTCCCTTGAGCACATCGGTGAGGTAGTGCCGGTGCCCGTGCATCTTTTCACCGTTGACGCTGTTGAACGATGCCATCGCGGTCTGCGCGCCGGCGGCGATGGCCGGCGGGTATCCGGCGGCGTGGATGCGTACCAGGTCCGGCTCACTGATGCGGGTGTCGCCCTGGTCCTTGCCGTCGGTGGTGCCGCCATCACCGAGAAAGTGCTTCACCGAGGCGATCACATGGCGGCCATCGAGGAACTCCGGTGTTCCCACCCTGCCCTGCAATCCCTCCACCATGGCGCCGGCATAGCTGGCCACCACCTCGGGCGATTCCGAGTAGCCCTCGTAGCTGCGGCCCCAGCGATCATCCTGGGGTACCGCAACGGTCGGCGCGAACGTCCACTCCATGCCGGTGACGCGGGTTTCCAGCGCGGTGATGCCACCGATCTTCCGCAGCAGCTCCGGATTGCGTGTGGCGCCCAGCCCGATGTTGTGCGGGAACAACGTGGCGCCAATGATGTTGCTCTGCCCGTGCACGGCATCGATGCCGAACAGCAGCGGGATGGCCTTGCCGCCTTTCGACGTGTCCATGGACGCGTCGTAAAAGGCGTCTGCCAGCGCCAGCCACTCGGCTGGCGACGCATCGTAGCGGCCACCGGGGTCGGAATTGCCACCGGCCAGGATCGAACCAAGGCGGTAGCGCCGCACGTCATCGGGGGTCAGGCTGGCAATGTCGCCCTGCACGAGCTGGCCGACCTTTTCCTCCACCGTCATGCCGGCCATCAGGTCGGTGATCCGCTTCTTCAGAGCAGGATCCGCGGCCAGTGGCCAGGTGACCTGCGGCCACGGGTCGCTGGCGGTTCCCGCAGTGGCGGCGGGCCGGTCCTGACCGTGGCAACCGAGCAATCCCAGCATCACTACTGCCAGCAGCATGCCGCTGCGGGATACGGAGGTCTGCGATGTCATGGCGCTCATCCTTCCATCTGCTCCAGTTCCTTGCCCTTGGTCTCGTGCACATGCCGGACCACGAAAATCACCGAGATGATCGCCGCCACCAGGTAGATGCCGTAGGTGGCCGCCAGCCCGGCCGCGGCCAGCAGCATCGGGAACGTCACCGTCACCACGAAGTTGGAGGTCCATTGCGCTGCGCCGGCGACCGCCAGTGCCGAACCGCGGATCTGGTTCGGGAACATCTCGCCCAGCATCACCCACATCACCGGCCCCCACGACAGGTTGAAGAACACGACATAGGCATTGGCCGCCACCAGCGCCAGCGTGCCCATGCGCCCGGGTAGCTGCAGATGCCCGTCGGCCAGTGAACCACTTGCAAACGCGACCACCACCAGTGCAAGCGACAGCGACATCCCGGCCGAGCCGAACCAAAGCAGGGGCTTGCGGCCGATCCGGTCAATCAGCAGCACCGTGACCACGCAGGCGCCGATGCTCAGCGCGCCGGACAGCACGTTGATCAGCAGCGCGTCGTTTTCGGAAAAGCCGACCGCCTGCCACAGCACGGCGCCGTAATAGAACACCACGTTGATGCCGACCAGCTGCTGGAAGCAGGCCAGTCCGACGCCGACCCACACAATCGGGCGGATCCGCCCGGTTGCCCGGCTCTTCAGATCGGACAGGCGCGGGCGATGGTGGTCGTTGGACAGCGAGGCATCGATCTCTTCGAGCGTGGCGCGGGCCTTGTCGTTGCCGAGCAGCCGGGTCAGCACGCGCAGCGCGTCGTCCTTGCGCCGCTTCACCACCAGGTAGCGCGGGCTCTCAGGAATGGTCAGCAACAGCAGCAGGAACACCAGCGATGGCGCGGCCTGCATCCAGAACATCCAGCGCCAGGCAGCCTGCCCGGCCCACAGCGGCTCGGTCGACGCGCCCGCTGCGGCCGCCAGCAGGTAGTTGGACAGGAAGGCAGCGGTGAGCCCGGTGATGATCGCGATCTGCTGCACCGTGGCCAGGCGGCCGCGATAGCGGGCCGGAGCGACCTCGGCAATGTAGGCCGGCGAGATCACGCTCGCCGCGCCTACCGCGAACCCACCCACCACCCGCGCCGCAATGAACCAGCCCGACGAGGCCGCCGCCCCGGCACCGAGTGCCGACAGCAGGAACATCACCGCCGACAGGATCAGCACGTTGCGACGGCCGAGGCGGTCGGCCAGGCGGCCGGCACTGAACGCGCCCACCGCACAGCCCAGCAGCATCGACGCGATCTCGAACCCCTGCATCCATTCACCGGACCGGAACGCCAGGTGCAGGCCGTCCTGGGTGCCGTTGATCACGCCGCTGTCGAAGCCGAACAGAAAACCGCCAATCGTCGCTACCACGCTGATCAGTACGATCAGCCGGGTGTTCTCACCGCTGCCTGCTGCCTGGTTCATTCCCGTCCCCTTGAGTGCACCGTTGCCGCGCTCAGCGCAGCAGGTACTGGTTGAGCAGGTTTTCGTAACGCTCCTGCTTGCCGCTGGCCTGGTGCGGTTCGCCGAGGCGGGCGGCCAGGCCCGCCAGGTCCGGCAGGCTGAGCGTGCCACGCTCGAACTCCTGGCCGGCGCCGCTGTCGAAACTCGCGTAGCGCTCCTTGCGCCATTGCTCCCAGGGCGACTCGGTCAGCAGTGCATGGGCAACCTCCAGCCCGCGTGCGAACGCATCCATGCCGCCGATATGGGCAATGAACAGATCCTCAAGGTCGGTCGACTCACGGCGCACTTTGGCATCGAAGTTCAACCCGCCCTCCAGCCCGCCCTGGCGCAGCACGACCAGCATCGCACCCACCGTGTCGTACAGATCGCTGGGGAACTGGTCGGTGTCCCAGCCGTTCTGCGCGTTGCCGCGGTTGGCATCGATGCTGCCGAGCAGGCCATGGTCGGACGCAACCTGCAGGTCGTGCTCGAAGGTGTGCCCGGACAACGTGGCGTGGTTGGCTTCGATGTTGAGCTTGAAGTCCTTGTCCAGCCCATGCTCCTTCAGGAAGCCCACCACCGTGGCACTGTCGAAGTCATACTGGTGCTTCATCGGCTCCATCGGCTTGGGCTCGATCAGGAAGTTGCCCTTCAGGCCGATGCTGCGGCCGTAGTCGCGGGCCATGGTGAGGAAGCGCGCGAAATGTTCGATCTCGCGCTTCATCTGGGTATTGGCCAGCGACGCATAACCTTCGCGTCCGCCCCAGAAAACGTAGTGCTCGCCGCCGAGTTCGACCGTGGCCTCCAGCGCGGCCTTGACCTGCACCGCTGCGCGCGCGACCACCGCGAAGTCGGGGTTGGTCGATGCGCCGTTCATGTAGCGCGGGTGCGAGAACAGGTTGGCCGTGCCCCACAGCAGCCTGACGCCGGTGGCCTCCTGGCGCGCCTTGGCCAGGGCCACCATGTGCGAGAGGTTCTTCTGGTACTGGCCGATGTCGTCGGCATCCGGCGCCAGGTCGATATCGTGGAAGCACCAGTACGGCACGCCCAGCTTGGTGAAGAACTCGAACGCCGCGTCCACCTTCGCTTCGGCCGTGGCCAGTGGCGAGGCTGCCTCCCACGGGAACTGCCGGGTACCCGGGCCGAACGGATCGTGCCCGGCATTGCAGAAGGTGTGCCAGTAGCACACGGCGAAGCGCAGATGCTCCTGCATGGTCTTGCCACCGATGACCCGGTTTGCATCGTAGACCTTGAAGGCAAGCGGATTGTCCGAGCCCTTGCCCTCGAACGGAATGCGGCCGACGCCGGGGAAGTATTCCTTGGCGCCGATGAAGGGCTGCGTGCTCATGGTGCGTGCTCCTGTCGTTGTACGGGGTGTCGTGGAGGAGCCATCAGCCGCGCTGCAGCGGCGTGATGGCATCAAGATGGCTGAGGAAGCGTGCGTAGGCCCGTGCATAGGCAGCGCTGCGATCCGGATCCGGCCGTGCGGACTGCGCGGGATCGACGGTGACGTGGCGCGCGGTGATGTCGCTGATCGAGGCGGCGTCTCCCTGCGCCCGGGCGAGCGCCCACAGCGCCTGCAGTGCCGCACCAAACGCCGCGCCTTCGGCCTGCACCGGGACGTCCACCGGCAGGCCGAACACATCAGCCACCAGCTGACGCCAGGCCGCGCTGTTGCTGCCGCCGCCGGTGAGCACGATGCGATCGAACTGCATGCCCGCGCGGACGAAGGCGTCGTAGCCGTACTTCAGGCTGTAGGTCGCGCCCTCCACGGCGGCGCGGTACACGTGCGCCGGGGTGAAATTGGCAATGTCCAGGCCAGCCAGCACGCCCTTGCCCAGCGGCAGGTCGGGGGTGCGTTCGCCATTGAGGAACGGCAGCATCACCAGCCCCCCTGCGCCCGGCGGCGTCGCGTGGAGGTGCGCATCGCCGTCGCGGGTGCGGAAACCGAAGGCGCTGGCCACGCGTTCGGTGGCTACGGTGCAGTTCATGGTGCAGATCAGCGGCAGCCAGCCACCGGTGGACGAGCAGAACGCCGCCCACGCGCCGTCCGGATCGATCATTGGCGAGCCGGAATAGGCGAACAGCGTTCCGGAGGTTCCCAGGCTCATCGCCAGTCGACCTTCCGTGACGCAGCCGGTGCCGATCGCCGCCATCATGTTGTCGCCGCCGCCAACGGCCACCTTCACCGCCGCTGCAAGCCCGAGCGCGGCCGCGGCCTTCGGCGCGATATCGAACAGGGCGTCGGGTGCGGCGATCGGCGGTAGGCAGGCGGCAAGATCACGATCAGGATCGGTGGCGCGCAGCAGTTCCTGCGACCAGGTGCGTGTGCGCACGTCCAGCCAGCCGGTTCCGGACGCATCGCCAAGCTCGCAGAACCGCTGCCCGGTCAACACGAAATTCAGGTAGTCGTGTGGCAGCAGGATGGTCGCCAGCCGCGCATAGGCGTCGGCACGGTGGATCCGGGTCCAGGGCAGCTTGGACGCTGTGTAGCCGGCCAGGATCGGGTTGCCCGCCAGCGCGATGGTCCGTTGGAACCCGCCCACGGCGTCCATGATCTGGATGCATTCGGCCGAGGTGCTGGTGTCGCACCACAGCTTGGCCGGCGCCAGTACCTCGCCAGCATCATCAACCGGCACGAACCCATGCTGCTGCCCCGATACCGCCAGTGCGACGATGCGAGCGCGCAGCGAGGGGTCGATCCTGGCAAAGCAGTCGCGCAGGGCCGACACCCAGCCGGCAGGCGCCTGTTCACGGCTGCCGTCGGCACCGCTGTCCAGCGCGAGCGGCACGCTGGCCGAGGCCACCACCACCTGCGTCCGCGGGTCATAGACCAGCACCTTCAGGCTCTGCGTCCCTGCATCGATCCCTGCAACCAGACCCATCGAAACCGCCTCCGATCAAAAAGGTAGCGCTAACATTCCGTGGACTCAAAAAGGGGGCGTGGTGTCCGGCCCCCTCGTTGCCACCGCGCGCATCATCGCCAGCGGTGTTGCCGCACTGTAACCAGCTGCAGCGGAAAAAGCGTGCTGCAACGCAAAACCCTGCTACGCGCTTGCTGCCGTCGAACGCCACACGTCCACGCCGGACCTGCAGTACTGCGCGATGAACTCCGCCTGCGCCGGCATCTGCGCGGCAGCCTGCTGCACGGGCTGTTGGATGCCCTTCAACAGGGTGCGCAGATCGGCGTCGCTCACGGCCCGCGCCAGCGGGTGGGCGGGACCGGGCGCGATGCCCTGCCCGAGCAGCACGCTGGTCCAGGATTCCACGCGGAAAACCTCGCCAGGGTCCTGCCACGCATGTGCACGCTCGCGCCACGCGCTCAGCCGCTGCTGCAGCGATTCGGGCACGCGCATTTCGCGACACGCCTTCCACATCGGTTCGGTGCGCTGCGTTGCGTGGTAGTGCAGGATGATGAAGTCGCGCACGTGCTCCATTTCCTGGCGGCTGACATCGTTGTACAGCTTCACCAGCGACGCACTGATGCCGTCGAACGGGAACAGCTGGATCAGGCGCACTACCGCGCTGATCGTCAGATGGATGCTGGTCGACTCCAGCGGTTCGATGAAGCCGCTGGCCAGCCCGAGCGACACCACGTTCCTGTTCCAGGCCTTCAGCCGGCGCCCGCTGCGGAACGGCACCTTCCATGGATCGCGCAAGGGTGGAGCCCCGGCATCGCGCAGCAGCTTCGCTGCGGCCTCGTCATCGGACAGGTGGCGGCTGTCATACACCAGCCCGCAGCCAACGCGGTGCTGCAGCGCGATGTGCCAGCGCCACCCCGCTTCGTGGGCGATCGCCCGGGTATAGGGCACCGGCGGCGCCACCGCTTCGGTCTGCACCGCCACGGCGCGGTCGCACGGCAGCCATTCGTGCCAGTCCTCGTAGCCGGTGCCCAGCGTCTGCTCGATCAGCAGGCCACGGAAGCCGGTGCAGTCGATGAACAGATCGCCCTCGATCACCTGGCCGTCGTCCAGTACCAGCGCCTGCACCGAACCGTCGTGCACGTGCTGCCTGACCTGGGCGATCCTGCCTTCGATCCGGCGCAGGCCGTGGGCCTCAGCCCTGCGGCGCAGGAACCGCGCATACAGGCTGGCATCGAAATGATACGCATAGCTGGCCTGCGGCTGGGTGTGCAGCGAGAAGCGGTCGCCATGCGATGCGATGCTCTCCAGGCTGAAGTCGCCCAGCTCCGAGGGCATGCCGCGGCGCAGGCTGTCCAGCCAGAAGTGATGGAAGGGTGCCGCCCAGGTGCCGTGGCCGATGGTGCCGAACGGATGGAAGAAGCGATCCCCCGGCAGGCGCCAGTTCTCGAACGAGATCGACAGCTTGAAGGTGCCGGCCACCGCGCGCAGGAACTCCTGCTCGTCGATCTGCAGGAAGCGATGGAAGGTGCGGATCGGCGGCACGGTGGACTCACCGACGCCGACCGTGCCGATCCGCTCGGACTCGACCAGCGTGATCTGCAGCTGGTCACGGAACTGATGCGCCAGCGCGCAGCCGGCCAGCCATCCCGCCGTACCGCCACCGGCAATGACCACCTTGCGGATGCGCCCTGCAGGCGTGCTCTGGGTATCCAACACGGTGCCCTCTCTCAACGGTTGAGCCTGCCCAGCAGCATCGCGCGCATGCGGCGGGCGCGCTGCTCGTCGAACGGTGCCAGATCCCCGCGCGCCGTCTCAGGCAGGTGCTGACCGGCGCGCTCGCCGGGGCCGAATACGTAGTAACGGAAGAGCCCTTCCCAGGCCTGCTTCTCACGCGCTGGCAGGTCGCGCACGGACCACATCGCGTGCTGCAGCGCCGCCAGCGGCGACCCCAGCCAGGCCGGTGAGCTTCGCCACCAGTAGTTCACCAGCACGTTGAACGGTTCCAGGCTGCGTACATGGTGCCACCACATGCTGGGAATGAAGATCGCATCGCCGGGCCCAAGTACCGCGCTGCGTGCATGCGCCAGCGCCTCGCGGAAACGTGGATGCCGATCGAAGTCGGGGCGCTCGAAGTCCACCACGCTGACCACCTGTCCGCCCGGCGTGGGATCGAGCGGGCCCGGATACAGGTTGTCGACCTGGGCGGGCGGGAACAGCGTGAACTCGCGCTGCCCCACCGCACAGCAGGCGAGGTTGTCGGGTGTGTCGAAATGGCACGAGGCCGTCACCCGGTTGCCGATCCAGATGCTGGCTGTGGCGTCGATGCCCTGCTTCGCCAGCCCGGCATCGTTGGCCTGCGCGAATGCCGGCAGCAGTGCCCGCGTGATCGGCAGCGAGGCCACGTAATAGGTTGGCGGCCGCGGCGCATGCAGCGTCGCGGCGATCTCTTCCAGCACCTGGGCGAGTACACCACGCCGCACTTCGAAGTTCAGCCGGGTGAAGTCCGCGCTGTAGAACGGGCGGCCCGCGATCTCGGCGCCGCCGAACGAGTACTGGATGGGCGCACCCGCATCGACGCTGCACAGGTACGCCATCGCGTCACGCACGCCACCCAGTCCGGCCTGGACCAGTGGCCAACCGCTGGCGATGCCGCGCAGTACGACCGGCTCACCGGCCTCCACCAGGGCGGCCAATGGCAAGGCAGCAGGATCGATGCCTTCCAGGCTCCGTATCGGCAGGCAGGCTTGCACCGGTCAGTTCCTGACCGCCTGCGCGTTGCCGTCCTGGACGCGGAGACGGCGCTGCTTCTCGGCGATCAGGCGGCGCATGTTATGCAGCGAGGCAAGCATCAGGTACGCACCTTCCAGGTAACCGGCGCGGTTCAACGCCGCCAGGCGTGAACTGTCCAGCGCCGCCAGGCGCTCGCGGTCGATGCCGTGCAATCCGCTCACGCCCACGCGGTGATGCGGCGCGAGCTGCACATCAAGCGTGACCGGCTGGATGAGGCCACAGTCGTCGAGCATCGTGAACATACTGGCCGCGAAGGCACTACCCTCGTGGATGCCGCGCAGCACGCCGGCGATGTGGTCCAGGTAAGGCGTGTTTCCACCCTGCGGCAGGAACACCGGCTCACCGGCGCCGGAGGTGACACGCGGATGGTCCAGGTCGACGTGCATCACCGCGTCCTGGGTGAGCAGGCCGTCCACGTAGTGCTCCTGGAAGCCGATCAGGAACGGCCCTTTTGCGGCCGCGCCGGGCAGGTAGGAGGCATTCCAGCGTCCGTCCTGCAGGTACAGGTTCTCGTGCTGCTCGAAACCCAGCAGGGCCACGGACTGCCACGCCCCGGTCCCGGCCTCCCGGCGCAGGAAGATCGGATACTCGCGCTGCAGTTCGGCGAACTCGCTGGGATAGGCCGGCACCATGCCCACCGCATCGCCGAACTGCGGCCCGAATCCGGTGGCGACCCTCAGGTCCCGATGCGCGATGTTGTTGAGCATTTCATAGCGGGCCATCGAGGTATCCAGTCCAGTGCGGGGTGGCTGGCCAGCAGGGTAGCGCAGGCGCGCGACAGGTGCGGCGACTCGGCCCCGGGCGGCACCGCCGCGGACAGCGGTGCCGTGCCGGGCGCATCGGCAACCAGGCTCAGAACTTGTAGCGGACGCCCAGCATGTAGCGCGGGCTCTGGTCGGCCAGCTTGACGATCATCTGCGAGGTGCGCGAGCGCCACCGCACATCCTCGCCGGTCAGGTTGATCGCCTCCAGGCTGAAGGACCAGTGGTCATCCAGCGCGTAGTTGACGCTGAGATCCCACTGCTCGTACGGCTCCACGTAGTACGGATTGCGGCTGGAACCCTGGTTGGCAAGGATCAGGTACTGGTCGCGCCAGTTCCATGCCAGGCGCACCGACCACCCGTACTTCTCGTACATCAGCATGGCGTTGGCAGTGTCGCTCAGGCCGGTGAGCGAGAACTGGTCGATACCCGGATCGCCGCCATTGTTGTAGCCGACATCACCTTTGACCACGGTGTAGTTGGCCAGCACGCCGAAGCCGGTGTCACCGAAGAAGTACTGGCCGCCCAGTTCCCAGCCATGCAGCTTGGACTTGTTCTGGTTGATCGGGCGATTGACGTTGAACTGGTAAAGCGGGTCGTTGGCCTGCCCATACAGATCGTAGGCCGCTTCGGTGGCCAGTACCTGCGCATCGGTGCCGTTGTAGGCGCCCAGGCCAGCTGGATTGTTGCGCAGCAGCGCCAGTGCGGTGAACAGCGAGGTGTCGTTGGCTGAGCAGGCGGCCGCATTGGCCGGCCCGACCTGGGCCACGCAGGCGCCGCTGGTCAGGAAGTCCAACGCCGCCCGCGCATCCGGCCCGGAGGTCGGGTCGGTGAGGCCGTACAGGCTCTCCTGGACGACCGTGTTGCCGATGAAGTTGCTGACCGACTTGTTCCAGTAGGTCAATGACACATAGCTGGCATCGGCGAAGTACCACTCCAGCCCCAGGTCGAGGTTGTCCGATTCCAGCGGCTTCAGGCTCGGGTTCTGCGAATTGCCGCTGGCGCGCGACGACGGATCGATCAGCACCGAGCCGAACGGCTGCTGGGCACCGGGCCCTGCATACAGGTTGCCGTACGGCGCGCGGGCGATGCTCTTGCCGAACGAAACGCGGCCCTTCAGTTCCTCGGTGAGGTCGATGCTGAAATCAAGGTTGGGCAGGATGTAGCTGTACCGCGCCTTCTCGGTGAAGGGCTGCTGCTCATCGGACAGCACGATGCGGAAATCGTTGTTGGCCTGCCACTCGATGGACTCGGGAACGGCAATGACCGAGGTCGACACCACGTCGGTGGTTTCATAGCGCACGCCCAGGCGGGTATTGGTGCGCATGCCGCCCAGCTCCCCGTCCAGCTCCACCTGGAAGTACGCCGCCTTGGTCTTCTCTTCCACGAAGTTGTCCGCCGCGCGTTGCGGATCCACGCCCAGGCCGACGCCGTACTCGCGCGACGCCCATTGCGCGAGCTGCCCGGCATTGCCGCGCCAGGCCGGCCAGCTGTTGGCACTGTAGTCATCGAACAGGCCGACGATGCTGACCGGCTGCAGCAGGTCCATCAGGCCGGCGGCGGTATCCCGGTCCACGTTGGCCACGCCCCAGTCGCCCAGTGTCGAATAGGCCTCGGCGGCCTGGATGCGGTGGGTGGTGGACTTGTTCGTATCCACGCCGAACTGGAAGCGGCCGTGGTCGAAGTTCCATTCGCCGTCGACACGCGCCTGCTTGATCTTGCTGATCTGGGTCTGCGCGTTGACGCGCAGCACCTGGGTGCCGATCTCGCCTTCCTGGAAGCCCGGGTTGACCACGCCATTGGTCCCGGCGATCGCATCGGCAGTACTGGGATACCAGACCTGGGTGCCGACCGGCAGGCCATTGTTGAAGTTCAACTCCTGTACCCAGGAGCCACCGCAATGCGGGCCACGGGTGCAGTTGTTGGTGCCGGCAATGCTCATGAAGATGGAGCCGCCGCCGGTCAGTGGGTCATTGGGGCGGCTTTCATTCTTCGAATTGTGCGCATCGAAGCTGAGCTTGAAACGGTCGCTGACATTCCAGACCGCGTTGAAGCCCAGCGAGCCCAGCTTGTACTCCTGCATGCTGCGCTGCTGTTCCAGCCCGAAGTCCTTGGTGCCGGCGATCTCGCGGATGTAGACCGGGGTGGCGACCGCACCGGAGGTGTCGAACTGGACATTGGTGTAGTTGCTGTTCTGCAGCCACATGCCCTGCTCGCCACGATTCTCGGTGATCTCGTTGGTCGAGTAGGTGTAATCCATGGTCAGGGTCAGGCTGTCCGTCGGTGCGAACTGCAGCACTGCCTGGCCATTGACTCGCTCGCGCTCGAATTCGGAGAACGCGTAGCGCAGGTCGTTGGGCCGCGCATAGAGCTGGCCGACGGCCGGGGCGTTCACCACGGTCGGGTTGCCCGGCATCGACCCCGTCCAGGGCTGCACGTTCCAGTAGTTCTCCGTGGCCTGCACCGAGCCGCCCTTGCGCTTCTGCTGGCTCGCGCTGAGGCTGACGCCAAAGGTCTTTTCCGGATTGCTGTAACTGAAGATGCCCGACAGCTCCGGCGTCAGGTCGTTGTCGAACGGCTGGCTCTGGTCGGAGACCAGCTTTGCCCCGGCATTGGCCACGATGCCGGCGTGGTCGAGCGGGCGCGAGGTCAGGATGTTGATCGTCGCGCCGATGCCACCGCTGGGCACCTGTGCCTGGCTGGTCTTGTAGACCTCGATGCCATTGATGGCCTCGGCGGCCAGCTGCGCGAAATTGAAGGCGCGAGTGCCGCCGTCGACACCGCCGATGGCCACCTGCCCGGAGGCACCGAATGCATCGGCGCCGGGCATCTGGCGACCATTGAGCGTGACCATGTTGAACTGCGGACCAAAGCCACGCGCGGTCACCTGCGCGCCCTCGCCGTCACGGCGCTCGATGGAGATGCCGGTGATGCGCTGCAACGACTCGGCAAGATTGGTATCGGGGAACTTGCCGATGTCCTCGGCGCTGATCGCATCGACCACGCCCGCCGAGTCGCGCTTGATGTCCATGGCCTGGCTCAGGCTGTTGCGTATGCCCGTGACCTGCACTGCATCGAGCTGGGTGGGCTGCGACTGGCTCTGCGGCTGCTGCCCGGTTGCCGTTGCTGCGTCCTGCGCAAACGCAGGATTGATGACCAGGGCGCCACCCACGAAGGTGAACATGGCCCGGGACCGGAACTTCGCCAACGCGCGGCTCATGAACCGGACCTCGGGCCCGGGGTGCCACGGAAACTGCAAGTGCTCATGAAAGTCCCCTCTGACATACGATCGAATGGATGTACCGCCCCCTCCCAGGGGCACGCACGGGCGTGGCCCGCATTCCAAACCGAACAGCACGGCTGCTGGAGCACGCCGCGACTTACACTTGCTTTTCAAGCCTGCCAGGACAAACACGCGGCAAAGAAGGCAGCCCCTGGACCCTGGATCCCCGTCCGACTGGTAGCGCTACCATCGCGTTGCAGCGGAGAGTAATCACCCGGGTTCGCGCTTGTCACCATGCAGCGCAGCAAATCGGCAGCGCGCGTAGCGGCGCTGGAATCACCCCGCTACTGATGACCGGGCTGCTGCTGCATCCGGTCACCGCTCACCCGCCGCAGGAAAGATGCCCGCGCCTGCGGGTCATCCAGAAAGGAACGCACCGTGAACGCTCTCCAGCGCATCGCCGCCGCAGTCGGCTCGCCGTACTCGTTACGTCCGGCTCCGCCGTTTTCGCGGCCAACGCCGTGATCGTGGACGGAGCAGATGAGCCGCTCACCGTGGTGCTACGCAGGGGCTACCACTCCGGTCCCAGCAGCTTCATCACTTCGACCTCCAGTTTCTGCGCGGCCTCGTCCTGGGAGGCGACCTTGATGCACAGCCCCGACTGCGCCGGCCCGGGCATCAGCTGGTATCGGTTGATGGTGCCGCCCCCGTCGCCGTCCAGCGCCACGCGCGCCACCACCGTGCGCCCATTGGCGTGGAAGGTCCAGTCCTGGTAATCAAACATGCTTCAGTATCCCGGCGGCCAAGGGGTCATCCCACCTTAGGCGGCACGACAGTGAAGAAGGCTCCAGGAAGTTGTTCAGAGCGCGTGGACATGATGACGGCAGCACCTACTGCAGTGCCCGCGCCAATTGCAGGACATCGGCGAAGAAGGACGCGTAGTCGTCCTGTGGGGCGCGGTGGCTCTCGCGCCGATGGATCAGGCGCACTGCGACGACGCGTTGTTCCGGAACGATCATCAGGTATTGGCCCAGGTAGCCGTTGGCGGCAAAGCCGACGACCGGTCCCCGTGTGATGTCGTAGAGATCGGCGAGCTTCAGGCCGCGCGCGGCGATCTGGCTGGCGTAACGCTGCGGCCCGTCCGCACCCAACCGTTCGGTGAGGAATGCGATCAACTGCCCCCGGCTGTCGAACGTGCGCCCCGCGCTGGCCTGCACGACGCGGCGCACGTCATCGTCAACGCCGTGCCCGGCCAGCAGGTCATCCAGCCGGGGTTTGAGCTGATAGCGTTCCCACGCTGGTATCCGCCACCACAACAGGCCCACGTCAGGCGAACGGGCACTTTCAGCAGTGATCAATGCCACTGACCGTTCACTCAACAGTCGTTTGCCATCCGGCGCCACGCCTCCATCCAGCAACAGTTGCCCGATGGCGGCAAGATCGGCGGCACGCAGGGACAGGCCCGCCATTCCCAGCGGAGTGCCTGCCTCATCCTTCATCCAGGCGTGGTGGGCAATGCCCAGCGGCTTGAACAGGCGCGCATCCAGGTAGGCATCCAGCGGCTCGCCCGCCAGGCGCTCGACAATGCCGGGCAGCAGGTTGGTGGCCTTGTTGTTGTAGGAAAACACGGCGCCCGGGTCGTCACTCAGCTCGGCTGCCAGTGCCAGTTTGACCAGGTCCGGGGCCCCTTCCAGTTCGGCGCCCGCGTTGGCCACGTTCTGCAGGCCCGAGGTGTGGTCCAGCAGCATGCGCACGGTGATGCGGCTCTTCCTGCCCTGTTTCCATTCCGGATAGATCTGGCTGACCGGTACGTCGATCGAAGCCAGCTTTCCTTCGTCCAGCAGCAACGCAATGCCCAGCGCGACGACGGACTTGGTTGCCGACATCAGGTGCACGGATTCCTGCGCTGGGGCGGGCTTCAGCTCAAGCAGCGTGTCCCGGTCGTGCATCACGAGCACCGCATCGGTATGCGAAGCACGCGCGTTGCGCTCGATCGTGGCGAGGGCGTCGGCACGCGGCGTCGCATGGGTGGGCCCCGCGATGCCGATCACGAGGGCCAGGGCGCAGGACAACCAGCAGGACGTTGGCATTGCGTTCTCTTCCAGTGAGTGTGCCCGCAGTTTGACTACACATGTAGTCAAACTGCAGTGCCTGAAGTCATACCGCGCTTGATTGCCCATCCGCACTGGACGCCGGGTTCGTCACTAACCCGCCCGGCCCCCCAGCAGTCGCCATGCCAGTGCGCACGGTATGATGCGGCGATCCCGGAACCTGCGATGATTGCAGCGGCCGCCCATCCGCTGATCGCGTGCGCCAGGAGCACCTGCGCCGGGGTCGCTGCCGGTGCCGCTGAAGCCCCCACTCCATGCTTGCCCCCCATTCCCCCCTCGTGATCTGGGCAGCGGTCGCCGTTGCCACCATCGGCCTGCTGTTCCGTCCCTTCCGCATCCCCGAGTATGTGTGGGCGCTGGGCGCTGCCGCCCTGTTGCCGCTGCTGGGCGCGGTATCGCTGCAGACCGCATGGGGCGCGGTAGCCGAAGGCCGCGACGTCTACCTGTTCCTGGTCGGCATGATGGTGCTGGCCGAACTGGCGCGGCGCGAAGGCCTGTTCGATTGGCTGGCGTTGTACGCGGTGCGGCATGCGGGCGGATCGGGGCGACGCCTGTTCGACCTGGTGTTCCTGGTCGGCACGCTGGTGACGGTGTTCCTGTCCAACGATGCAACGGCCGTGGTGCTGACACCGGCGGTCTACGCGGCCTGCAAGGCGGCGCGCGCCAATCCCCTGCCCTACCTGTTCGTCTGCGCCTTCATTGCCAATGCGGCCAGCTTCGTGCTGCCCATCTCCAACCCGGCCAACCTGGTGGTGTACGGCCAGCACATGCCGCCACTGCTGCAGTGGCTGGCGCAGTTCGCGCTGCCGTCGGCGGCGGCGATCGGTGCCACCTACCTGGTGCTGCGCTGGGTACACCGGCGCGAAATCGCGCAGCCGCTGGTCGCCGCACCGGAACATCGCCCGCTGACCGAGGGTGGCCGACTGAGTGCATTGGGCGTGCTGTTCACCGGCAGCGTACTGCTGGTGACGTCCGCGCTGAACGGACCGCTGGGCCTGGCCACGTTCTGCGCCGGCGCGCTGAGCGTGGCGGTCGTGGTGATACGCCAGCGCCATAGCCCGCTGCCGCTGCTGCGGCATGTCGCCTGGGGCGTGCTGCCGCTGGTGGCCGGTCTGTTCGTGCTGGTGGAGGCGGTGGCGCAGACCGGCGTCATCCAGACTGCGGCAAGCGCGCTGCAGGCCATGGCGCAGGCTTCTCCCCACCAGGCCAGCTGGCTGGCCGGTGGCGCCGCTGCACTGCTGAGCAACGTAGCCAACAATCTGCCGGTCGGCCTGGCCGCCGGTTCGCTGGGCCAGATGGCTGAACTGCCCGCACAGACCCGTGCCGCACTGCTGGTCGGCGTGGACCTGGGCCCGAACCTGTCAGTGACCGGCTCGCTGGCCACGATGCTGTGGCTGGTGGCGCTGCGCCGCGAGGGCGAGCATGTCAGCGCGCTCGACTTCCTGCGCGTCGGCGCGCTGGTAATGCCGCCTGCACTCATCGCTGCGTTGTTGCTGCTGTGACCAGAATGCAGGCGGCGGCCCGGCCCTAGAAGACCAGCTGCAGACGGGTATTGAAGGTGGTGCCTTCATCCCTGCCCGCAGCACTGCCGCTGCGGTGGCGGGTCTGCCAACGCACGGCTTCGAACATCACCCGGCTGAAATCGTTGAGGTACCAGTTCGCGCCCAGTGTCCACGCGTGACCGGTACCACCACTGGGCAGTTCGGCATAGTCCACGTCCTCATAGCGGCCCTTCAGCTCCCACGCACCGCTGCCGCCGCGCGTCACCGGATCGGCCACCTTCACCTTGCCCCACGTGCCGGCCTTGCCCGAGTAGGACGGCAGCGCGCCCGCCAGGAACCAGCCGGCCGAGATCGCCCACGCTTCGTGGTCGCGATCATAGCGCCCGCTGGCATCGGCCCCGCGCAGGCTTCGCGTACCCCACTCGCCGGTTGCCCACGCCGGGCCGAAGAAGCCGGCCAGTTCCGCGCCGTAGGCGGTGCTGCGCTCGGCGCCCACCAGCGTGCCCGGTGTGATCCTGACCAGATCGTTGAAATGCCCCGCGATGGCCGAACTGCGCACCACGCCGCTGGCCCCGGCGGGAATCTTCTCGTGGAAGGCCCATGCGCCCAGATGCACCGTGGCGTCGGCGGTGTCCAGCGGATTCCAGTGGACGCGGGTGGCCCAGGTCTGGCTGTCGTTGTCGGTGCCGGCGTTGTTGAGGTCGTTGCCGGCCACCGACAGGCTGGCATGCCAGCCCCTTCCATACACCCGCTCGGTGAGCCCGACACCAAACAGGCCGCGCTGCGGCAGCAGCAGCGTGCCGACCACGTTGCGTTCCTGGAACGGCGTGTTGGAGGTGCTGCTTGAGCCATCGATACCGCGATCGTTCAAGCGGTTGCCGATCGTGAGATCGGCCGGCAGGCCGAACAGCGTGTGGTCCAGCGTGGCGTAGACCGACTTCCACGCCACCGCGTTGTCGGCGAAGTCGCCCTCGACGACCCAGCCCAGGGTGCCGTAGCGCCCCTCGGCCCCCAGGCGCACCGAACGGATCTCGGTACCCGAAACGTTGCGGTCGGCGACCGCCGAACCGTCGGTGCTCGAGGCATCGACGAACAGGCGGCCACGGGGGCGGAACACCGTCGTGCCGTCGGCACTGCTGAACTCCGGTGCACCCTTGGCCCAGGAGACCTTCGGCAGCCTGGACTGGCTGGTTTCCAGTGCGGCCACCCGCGTTTCCAGCGCAGGCGCGGGCGGCGTTGACGGTGCCCTCGCGCTGCCCTG
The DNA here is from genome assembly GCF_059368875.1 of Stenotrophomonas sp. YJH_SMC_82. NCBI lineage: Bacteria > Pseudomonadati > Pseudomonadota > Gammaproteobacteria > Lysobacterales > Lysobacteraceae > Stenotrophomonas > Stenotrophomonas sp. YJH_SMC_82. Next base: position 380,507 of record NZ_JCAFSE010000003.1, on the reverse strand, counting down.
CCCGCCCTCGACGGCGCGGAGGCGTGCTTCCAGTTGCTGGATCTGCAGTGCCTGCTGCTGCACCAGGCGTGACAGCTCGGCCTGGCTCAGCGGCGCGGGCAGCGAGGACGTGGACTGTGCGTCGGCATGGCCACTGGCCAACAGCAGGCCGAGCGCGACCGACAGCGCTGCCAGCGGCAGCACGTTGGAATGGTTCATGGGCTCTCTCCGGCCAGCCGGCCCCCTGGCCTGGCGCTGGCCCGTTGCGGTGGTGCGGGGGAAGATCGGGGAAGGAAGCGCGCGCCGCCGGATCGGCCCGGCGGCGCGGCAGGCGGGCTCAGCCCGTCCGGGTCAGCTGGTGGCCTGTGCCTGGGCGTTGGGACGCCAGGTGATCAGCTTGTTCTCGACCACGTCCAGCAGCGCGTCGATGACCAGCACGAAGGCGGCCAGGATGATGATGCCGGCGAACACGCCCACAGCGTTGAAGTTGCCTTCTGCCTGCGCGATCAGGTAGCCCAGGCCCGCCGAGGCGCCGAGGTATTCGCCGATGATCGCACCGACCACGGCAAAGCCGACCGAAGTACGCAGCGAAGACAGGATCCAGCTCGCCGCTGCGGGGAAGTAGACATGGCGCAGCAGGTCACTGCGGCTCGCCCCCAGGATGCGGGCATTGGCCAGCACCACCGGATTCACCTCGCGCACGCCCTGCATGGCATTGAAGAACGTGGTGAAGAACACCAGCGTGACCGCCAGCGCCACCTTCGACCACAGCCCCAGGCCCAGCCACAGCACGAAAATCGGCGCCAGCACCACGCGCGGAATCGCGTTGAAGCCCTTGATGAAGGGATCGAGGATGCGTGCCGAGCGGCGGCTCAGGCCGAGCCAGACGCCGCCGGCCACACCCAGGCCGGTGCCGATGATGTAGCCCAGCGCGGTTTCGGTCAGCGTGATGTAGACATGCTGATAGAACGACGTATCGGACAGCCAGGTCCAGGCCTGCTGCACGATGGCGGTTGGCGATGGGAAGAAGAACGGATCGATCACGCCCAGCGCGATGCCGCCTTCCCAGCCACCGAACACGGCGACCACCAGCGCGAGCTGGATGAACTTGTCAGTCTTGGCGTGCATAGCTCTTCTCCACTTCGCCGCGCAGGCAGGCCCAGATGTCGCGGTACAGGTCGGTGAAACGGTCATCCAGCTTGATTTCGGCCACGTTCCTCGGCCGTTCCAGATCCACATCGAAACTGCGCACCACGCGGCTGGCCGGGCCGGAGGACAGCACCACCACGCGGTCGCCCAGGGCGATCGCTTCTTCCAGATCGTGGGTGATCAGGATCACCGAGCGCCGGTCTTCCTGCCACAACCGCAGCAGCTCGTTCTGCATGAGGTGGCGGGTATGGATGTCCAGCGCCGAGAACGGCTCATCCATCAGGATCACCTTCGGCTCGACGATCAACGCCTGGGCCATCTGCACGCGCTTGCGCTGGCCACCGGACAGCTGGTGCGGGTAGCGATGCTCGAAGCCGGCCAGGCCGACCTTGGCCAGCCACGCGTTGGCCTTGGCCTTGCGTTCGGCCTCGGGCACACCACGGAAGCGCAGGCCGAGTTCAACATTCTGGTACGCGGTCTTCCACGGCAGCAGCGCGTCCTGCTGGAACAGGTAGCCGACCGACTCCTGCACGCCGCTGACGGCACGGCCATCGATGCTGACCTGGCCCGACGACGGCTTCAGCAGGCCCGCCACGGAATTGAGGATGGTGCTCTTGCCGCAGCCGGTGGGTCCGACGATGGCAAGGAACTCGCCGTCACCCACCTGGATGTCGACATCGCGTACGGCGGTGAATTCGCCGAAGGACATGGTCACCTTGTTGATGGCGACCATGGTCTGTGCAGGCTCCAGCTGCGGCGCGCCATTGAACTGGCGCACGGTGGCATTGAGGGCCATGGTTTACCTCCGCTTACGGTTGGGCAGCCGGCGCCGCAGCGTTGGCACGCTCGACGAAGGCATTGGTATAGGTCCGGGACAGATCGATATCGGCCTTGGCGACATCCGTGTTGAACTCACGCAGCACCTTCAGCGGTGTTTCCAGATCGGCAGGCGTGAAGTGACCGTCCCGGGTGAAGATCGCGCGCGCGTTCTCCACCGCGCGGGCATAGGTGGCGCGGTCACCGGAGACGTAGCTGTCCGGCAGCGCGGCCACGATGTCTTCAGCACTGTTGTCGGCGATGAACTTCAAGGCCATCTGCTCGGCGCGGGCGATCTTCTCGGCCGCTTCGGGTCGCGTGTCCAGGAAGCTCTGGTTGGCGTACATCACCGAGGTCGGGTACAGGCCGCCATAGACCTGGCGGGCGCCGTCGTCGCTGCGCGCGTCGAGGATGATCCTGCCGACCTTGCGCTCGGTGATCAGGGTGGCGGCAGGATCATAGTTGACGAGCAGGTCGATCTTGCCCTGCTCGAGCGCGGCCACCGCTGCGGCGCCCGAGCCGACGCCGATCAACGAGATGCTGTCGGCCGGAATATCGTGCTGGGCGAGGAAGTGACGGACGAAGAAGTCGGACGAGGAGCCCGGCGCGGTGATCCCGACCTTCTGGCCCTTGATGGTCTCCGGGCGCGCCGGATCGAAGGTGGCATCCTCGCGGCCGGCCATCACCAGGCCGGAGTTGCGCGAGAGCAGTACGAAGGCCACCACGTCCTTGCCCTTGGCCTGCATCTGGATGGTGTGGTCGTAGAAGCCGACGGCCACGTCGGTGGAATTGGCCACCAGCGCCTGCAATACCTTGGAGCCGCCCTGGGCGAAGTTCTCGGTCTTCACCTGCAGGCCGACGTCCTTGAAGTACCCCTTGGCGTCGGCGATGAAGAACGGCAGGTTGTTGAGGTTGTAGGAGCCGACGCTGATGCGTACCGGGGCATTGTCGCCACCGCCGACGGATGCGCCTTCGCTGCGCCCGCTGTTGCTGCATCCGGCCGCGGCCAGACCGGCCGCGCACAGCGCGGCCAAGAAGAACTGCTTGTACATCATCCCTCCCAGGAGTGAAGCATCTACGTTGTAATGGCGGGCATGCGCGTCTACGCAGGCCCGTCCGGGTTCAGATCATGCCGCTGACGTCCATTGGCGGGCTTGGGTGGCACTGGCCGTGGCGGGCGCGGGCGAAGTCGCGTACACGCGCCCCTCGAACAAGCGGCGTGCGGTGCGGACCACGCTGGCAATCACCGGCGAATCGCCCGAGCTGCGACTGAGGCCCACCTCCAGGGCCCCACTCGGATGTTCGAGGGTAATGCTGCCGGGAACGGACCGGCATCCGACCAAAGTGTGGGCCAGCGTGCCCGGCGTGACGGCGGCGGTGGCCAGGCCGACCGCACCGGTGATGGCCAGTGCGGTGTGGCATTGGTGCGGCATGAAATAGCGCACCTGTAGATCGCCGCCCTGTTGCGGCGCCGACAGCAGCACCGGCTTGGGAATGACCTTGTTGCCGGCGTCGGCGATGCCCATGCGGGCGCCCGCCTCGATGCGCAGCGCTTCCAGCCGGCGCATGAACGCCGCGTCCGCGTTCAGTTCGGCGGGCGAGGCATCACCGCGCACGCCCAGGTCTTCGGCACGCACCAGCATCATCGGCATGGCGCAGTCCACCAGGCTGGCCGGCACGCCATTGATGGTTTCCTGCGCATGCCCGCTGGGCAGCAGCTTGCCGGTGCGGGCGCCTGCCGCATCAAGGAAAGAGAGCCTGACCGGCGCGGCTGAGCCCGGCGCGCCGGCAATGCGCGTATCACCGCGGTAGGCCACATTGCCGCCCGGCGTTTCCACCGTGGCGATGATCAGCTTGCCGGTGTTGACGTTGTGGATGCGCACCTCGGTCTGCGGATCCTGCGCCTGCACCAGCCCACGCTCGATGGCATACGGGCCCACGGCCGCCAGCATGTTGCCGCAGTTGGGCGAGGTATCCACCACCTGCTGCTCCACCCGGACCTGGGCGAACAGGTAGTCCACGTCGGCGTCCGCCCGGCTCGAGCGGTCGATGATCGCCACCTTGCTGGTCAGTGCGTTGCCACCGCCGATGCCGTCGATCTGCAACGGATGGCCCGAGCCCATCACTTCCAGCAGCAGGCGATCCCGTTCGGCGGTGTCCGCCGGCAGGTCGCTGGCCAGGAAGAACGGGCCCTTGGAGGTGCCGCCGCGCATGAGCACGCAGGGAATGCTGAGCAGATCGTTGGACATACGTGTGCTAGATTGATGCGTATAGGGGATGAATGACCCCTCTGTGATTCGATACTGGCATGACCCTAATTGATCTGTGAATTGCTGATTTTTGGATGATTGATACCCAATGAGCATCAATTGCGAAATCCTGGATCTACGCGCGTTCCTGCTGGTATCGGAGACACGCAGCTTCCATCGCGCCGCTGAAATCCTGCACGTCTCCCAGCCGGCGCTCAGCCGACGGATACAGAAGCTGGAGCAGGCCGTGGGTTCGCCGCTGCTGGAGCGCACCACGCGCAGCGTCAGTACCACCGCTGTCGGCGAGAACCTGCTGCCACTGGTGCGCCGCATGCTGGAGGAATTCGATGGCTCGCTGTTCTCGCTGCGCGGCCGCGAAGACACCCGCGGCGCCACCGTGACCATCGCGTGCCTGCCGACGGCGGCGTTCTACTTCCTGCCCAGCGTGATGGCGCGTTTCCACGAAGCACACCCGAACGTGCGCTTCCGCATTCTGGATATCCCGGCCACGGAGGGTCTGCAGGCAGTGGAACGTGGTGAAGTCGAGTTCGGCATCAACTTCATGGGCGCCAACGATCCGAATCTCGACTTCGACGTGCTGGCCGAGGACCCCTTCGTCCTCGCCTGCCGGCGCGATCATCCACTGGCCCGCAAGCGCAAAGTGGAATGGGCTGATCTGGCCGAGCACCAGCTGATCACCGTGCATCGCACCAGCGGTAACCGCACGCTGCTGGACGGCGCGCTGGCGCGCGAGAACCTCAAGTTGAGCTGGCACTACGAGGTGACGCACCTGTCGACGTCACTGGGCATGGTCGAGGCCGGCATCGGCGTGTCGGTGCTACCGAAGATGGCCACGCCGGACGGGGATCACCCCACCCTGGTGACGCGCGCGATCGGCAACCCGGTGGTGTCGCGCACGATCGGCATCGTCCGCCGACGGGGTGCCCTGCTCTCGCCCACCGCAGAGCGATTCCTTCAGATGCTGATGAGCCAGTGGCGTGGGGAGGCGTGAGCAACCGCGCGGTTCACGCGCTTGTGCTGTCCTGACTCCAGGCGAATGTGCTGCTGCCACCCATCAATCGGGCCGTCTGCATCGACCATTCCTGCAGAAGCTGCCGCGCGCCTGATTCGCCACCTCGCCCGATTGCCTCCAGCATCCTGTCCAGTCTTCCGCGGATCGCGCTGGACACCGGCAGTGCGAGCAGATTCTTCAGTGCAGCGTCTGCGGCCGGGAAATCGCCCAGGCGAATGGTGGACAGGTACTTCACCCATTGGCAGTAATCGCCCTCGAAACCGGCCTCTTCAACATACATCAGAAGGTCCGCAGCTGTTCTCACCCCTTCGAGCATTGCGAGGTGAGCCTCGTGCGTGCCGCGGAAAAAGTCCTTTGGATCTTCCGGGCAAGCGACCCTCTGGCCGAGAGACATATGCAGGTGTGGCAGGCCGTCATAGACCGGAAGTGCGAAGGTCCATACATAGATGGAGGACGGCGCTGGGTCCATGGCAAACCCGGAGATCACATCGCGTGTGTACGAAACAATCAGAAAGTTGCCAACCACCCGCAACCCAGCCTTCCTGGCGTTCCGTTTCATTGTCCACAGATCAATGGATCTCATGCGTGCGCCCGACGGTTGGCGAGGACGCAGGACGTTCGATGTTCAACTGGATGCCCTGCACCATTCGCCTTCCGTCGCGCAGGACAACAAGGGCTCGATCCAGATCGCGCCTTGCAATGGAAATCGATCTCAGACCAAGCGATTGAGCGACCTCGCACTGCGAAAAGAAGATGTCATAGGTCTCCATCAACTCGGCATGAAACAGCTGATTGGGGGCGTTGTCGATCACCCTGGAGAGGTCCGTCATGAAATTCCATGCATCCACGACCTCCCCGGGGTCGACCTCCCGCCCTGAATCTACAGACGAGATCAGCGAGTCGAGGTCAATGACGGACTCTCCTTCCCAGTCCAGGACTCGGCCGCGCGCGGCAACCTGACCCTCCAGCCCTTCCTTGCTGCTATCGCAGACAGGCCTTCCATTGCTGGACATCACCCGATCATGGTCACCTGATACCCAGGCAAACCAGATGATCCGCATTCCCCCTGCAACGCCGACCGGATATATCGCTTCCACTATCGATTCCTGCTCAGATGGTTCCATCCATCCCGGGCTCTCACGGGAGGTGCAGCCGCTCCGATGGTAACGCCAAACTCGATTGCCGATGACCTGCGGAGCCTCCAGCGACCGGCACTACCAGGTCAATCAACCTGCGGTTTCCAGTCCCTTCCCCGCCGCATCCATCCGCAGCGAGGCCAGGTAGCGACAGTACTTGCCCACGAAGACGCCAGTGAACCCGCCGGTCAGCAGCGGGTAGGCGGCGCTGAAGCCGGCACTGGCGGTCAGCGTCGGCGACACCGCAAATGCGACCTCGAAGCCGTACTTCACCAGGAAGGTGACCAGCAGCAGCGGCAGCAGGCTGAAGTCCGCGCTGCGCCAGAGCTTGCCGGTGCTGCGGTCCAGCGTCAGCTTCAATCGACTCAACAGCAGCCAGGCAAGCGCGGCCCCCGTGGCGATGCCGGCCAGCCACTCGCTCCAGGCGATCAGCGACGCGCCGAAACGATGGCTGATCGACCACGCACCCCAGACGGCAAACAGGCCGGGCACGATCGCCAGCTTCTGCAGCGAGGTCTGGGCCGGCTTCATGGCGGCAATGCCACGGGTGACCAGGAAGGCCAGGAGCAGCCAGACCCAGATCGGCGTCTGCGAGGCGAGTTGCTGGAGCATGTTCATGAGCGGTCCCCCTGGTGAGTGGTGGCTGAGTGGTGGCGAGGTGTCCTCGCCTTGGCGCTCACTATTCGCTTCCGCCCGGGTTGCAGCCAGTGACAGCTGTCAGCCATCGCCGGTTACGCCGTGGCGAGCACGCCCTGGCCTGACCCGGCTGGGGCGGGCCAGGCCGGGCACATGCTGTTGACGGCCCTGCCCTATGCTGGGGGCCTCATTGGAGACCTGCCAGGTACGAACCATGACGAAGCTGCACACCCTGATACTGACCGGCGCCCTGCTTGTGCTGAGCCCGCTGGCCTCGGCAGAGACCGTGAATCTGACCAACAGTGCCGAGGGTGCCAACCGCGATACCGGCATCACTGCGGTCAAGAAGAAGCTGCAGGACGCGTGTACCGAGCGCAAGGGCTCGCCCGACACCGCCTCGTTCGAGGTGGTCTTCGAGAAGACCAACCCGAACCCGAGCGTGCCCAAGCCCTACTACGTGGACGGAAAGATGAAGTGCGACCTGCCGGGCTGAGGCGATTCAACGATCGGTGCCGGAAATGCGCCGCCGGTACTGCGCCACCCACTCCAGCGACGGCGCAATACCGCCGAACGGGAAGAAATGCGGGCTGACCTGGCCATGGGCGCGGGTCAGCCCCTTCACCAGGCAATCGACGAACACCTCCGGCCCTGCCGCGCCGAGCAGCCGGCCGATCGAGATGCCATACCGGGCCAGCATCGATGCACTGGCGCCCACGCCGCACATCGCGGCGTAGCGCAGCAGGCGAGAGACGCTGGCCGGGCCCGGCACGCCGACCAGCACCGGGACGCTGATGCCACGCGCGCGCAGTGCCTCCAGCCAAGCCAGCACGGCATCGGCATCGAAGGCGAACTGGGTGACGACCAAGGGGGCCATGCCGCGCGCTTCGATGCTCTGGCATTTACGCTCAAGCGCCTGCCAGCGTTCGTCACTGCTCATTACCGGATGCCCTTCCGGGTGTCCGCCGATACCAACGACCTTGATCCCGGAGTGCTCCAGAAGACCGGTCTGGATGATCGAAGCACTGTCGGCAAACGGCCCAGCGGGCGTGGCCAGGTCGCCCGCGATCAGCAGGCAACGCGCGACCCCGGCGTCGCCGGCCGCACGCTCCAGGAAGCGCGCAAGCGATGCGGCTGACCGGATGCGGCGGGCAGAGAGATGCGGCATCGGCTCGAATCCGAGCGAGCGCACGGTGCGCACGGCGGCCAGGCGGGCGTCGTCATCCTCGCTGGCCAGCCAGGGAATGGAGATGACCGTACCGCGCGGGATCCGATCCGCCTCGGCGCGCAGCGCAGGCATGGCCTTCGCGCTGACTTCCAGTGAAAAGGCGTTGATGAAGGATTCCGCGTGCGCTGAGGTACCGGCCGGCATCAGCGCGCCTCGCGTGCATTGCCGGCAAGCGGCGAGCTGTTGCGGGCCAGTTCGATGAAGGCCTGCAGGTAGTCGATACCGGTATCGGCCTCGCGCGCACCCAGGTAGATCTGCTTGGGGATGCCCTTGGCGCCCAGCCGTACGGGCACCACGTCCATGCGCGTGGCGTACTCCTCCACCAGCCAGCGCGGCATGGCAGCCACGCCGCGGCCGCTGGCCACCATCTGCATCATGATGTCGGTGGTTTCGATGGCCTTGTGGCGCCGCGGGGTGATGCCGGCCGGCAGCAGGAACTGGTTGTAGATGTCCAGGCGCTCGAACGGCACCGGGTAGCTGATCAGCACTTCCTGGCCGAGCTGGCGCGGCTTTACGTGGTCCACCTTGGCCAGGGCGTGGTTGCTGGCCACCACCAGCACCTGCTCGTAATCGAACACGGGGATGAACTTCAGGCCCGGCTTCAGCAGTGGATCGGGCGTGACCAGCAGGTCGATCTCGTAACCGAACAATGCGCCGATGCCACCGAACTGGAACTTCTGCTTGACGTCCACATCCACGTCCGGCCACGCCGCCAGGTAGGGAGAGACGATCTTCAGCAGCCACTGGTAGCACGGATGGCATTCCATGCCGATGCGCAGCGCGCCGCGCTCGCCCTGCGCGAACTGGCCCAACCGCTCCTCGGCCAGGTCCAGCTGCGGCAGTACCCGGTTGGCGACCGCCAGCAGGTACTGCCCGGCCTGGGTCAGGCGCAGGCTGCGGCCTTCGCGCAGCCAGACATCGGTGCCCAGCTGCTGCTCCAGCTTTTTCATGCTGTGGCTGAGCGCCGACTGGGTCAGGTTGAGCACGCCGGCGGCCGCGGTGAGCGAGCCCTGCTGTTCGACCTGCTGCACGATGCTGAGGTGGATCCGTTCCAACATGACGATGAATCTCATTCATGGATTGGTGAAGTAATACCATTTTACGTCATGGAAGGGCATGGCTAGGATCGGGTCATGCCTTCGGTTGCCTGCCAGCCTGCTGACCCAGCCGGCCTGCAGGGCTGCGCACCTGCAGATGCCCGAAGGCGCTCCCCTCCCCCGCTGATAGCGAACAGATGACCCGCCCCCTCCGTATCGTCGCCGTTTCCGGCGGACTGCAACGCCCCTCCCGGGCCGCCGCCCTGGCCGAGCATCTGCTGGACCTGATCGGCGAAGACATCCACAGCGAACAGCAGCTGATCGAACTCGGTGAGCTGGCACCGCAGCTGGCCGGTGCGCTGTGGCGCTCGCAGCTGCCCGAGGCCGTGGAGCGGCAGCTGGTTGCGGTTGAACAGGCCGACGTCCTGGTGGTGGCCACGCCGGTCTACCGCGGCTCCTACACCGGCCTGTTCAAGCACTTCTTCGACTTCATCGACCAGGATGCGCTGGTCGACACCCCGATCCTGCTGGCCGCCACCGGCGGCAGCGAGCGCCACGCCCTTGTGATCGACCACCAGCTGCGCCCGCTCTTCAGCTTCTTCCAGGCCCGCACCCTGCCCCTGGGCGTCTACGCCACCGACCGCGATTTCGCCGAGGGCCGCGTGCACAACGACGCACTGATCCAGCGTGCGCGACTGGCCGTGCAGCGGGCGATGCCCCTGCTGGCGCTGTCCCATCGCGCCGCGCCTCCCGCTACCGCAGAGGCCACCGCAACGCTTTGAATGCCAGACGCCGCCGACCTGCATCTGGATGTCACCCCGCAACCCGGAACGCCGCCATGACGACCGATACCTTCACCTTCAGCATCACGCGCATCCCCTTCAACGAGGATTACCAGCCGGCCGAGGGCACGCGCATCACCACCAACTTCGCCAACCTGGCCCGTGGCGCGTCGCGGCGGGAGAACCTGCGCAACACGATCAGCATGATCAACAACCGCTTCAACGACCTGGCACATTGGGACAACCCGAATGCGGACCGCTATGCGGTCGAGCTGGACATCATCACCGTGGAGATGCACATCGACGGCGCCGACGGCAGCGATCCGTTCCCGTTGATCGAAGTGCTGCGGCCGACCATCGTCGATACGCAGACCGGCGTGCGTAGCGAGGGCATCGTTGGCAACAACTTCTCGTCCTACGTGCGCGACTACGACTTCAGCGTCGTGCTGCCGGCCAGCAACGAGGGCAAGGACACCTTCGGCATTCCGGAGGGCTTTGGCGACCTGCACGGCAAGCTGTTCCAGCACTTCCTGCGCTCGGACGCCTACCGCGCCAACTTCAGCAAGGGGCCGGTGATCTGCATCAGTGTTTCCAGCAGCAGGACCTACCACCGCACCGAGAACCATCACCCGATCCTGGGCGTGGAATACCGCCAGGGTGAGCGCTCCCCCACCGACCAGTACTTCGACAAGATGGGCCTGCAGGTGCGCTATTTCATGCCACCGGGCAGCGTCGCGCCGCTGGCGTTCTACTTCCAGGGCGACCTGCTGGGCGATTACTCGAACCTGGAACTGATCGGCACCATCAGCACCATGGAAGCCTTCCAGAAGATCTACCGCCCGGAGATCTACAACGCCAATTCCGTGGCCGGCAAGGTCTACCAGCCCAGCCTGAAGCACCAGGACTACTCCTCCACCCGCATCGTCTACGACCGCGAAGAGCGCAGCCAGCTGGCGGTCAAGCAGGGCAGGTTCACCGAAGAGCACTTCATCAAGCCGTACCGCGCCGTGCTTGAGCAGTGGGCCGCCCGCTGATCCATCGATTTCCCAACCGCCCCCAGGACACACGACACAATGCCGACGAAGACGCTGCTCCCCACCTCCACCGCAGGCAGCCTGCCCAAACCCTCCTGGCTGGCAGAGCCCGAAACACTCTGGTCACCCTGGAAGCTGCAGGACGAAGCCCTGCTTGAAGGCAAGCAGGACGCCCTACGCCTGTCCCTGCAGGAACAGCAGCACGCCGGCATTGATATCGTCAGCGACGGCGAGCAGACCCGGCAGCATTTCGTCACCACCTTCATCGAGCATCTCAGCGGCGTCGACTTCGAGAAGCGCGAAACCGTGCGCATCCGCAACCGCTACGACGCCAGTGTGCCGACCGTGGTTGGCGCGGTGAGCCGCCCGAAGCCGGTGTTCGTGGAGGATGCAAAGTTCCTGCGCCGCCAGACCACGCAGCCGATCAAGTGGGCGCTGCCGGGCCCGATGACGATGATCGACACGCTGTACGACGCGCACTACAGGAGCCGCGAAAAGCTGGCCTGGGAGTTCGCGAAGATCCTCAATGAGGAAGCGAAGGAACTGGAGGCCGCCGGCGTTGACATCATCCAGTTCGATGAGCCGGCCTTCAATGTGTTCTTCGACGAGGTGAACGACTGGGGCGTGGCCGCCCTGGAGCGTGCGATCGAAGGGCTGAAGTGCGAGACGGCGGTGCACATCTGCTACGGCTACGGCATCAAGGCCAACACCGACTGGAAGCAGACGCTGGGTTCGGAATGGCGCCAGTACGAGGAGTCGTTCCCGAAGCTGCAGACCTCCAGCCTCGACATCATCTCGCTGGAATGCCACAACTCCCATGTGCCGATCGACCTGATCGAGCTGGTGCGCGGCAAGAAGGTGATGGTCGGTGCCATCGACGTGGCCTCCACCACGGTGGAAACCCCGGAGGACGTGGCCAACACCCTGCGCAGGGCGCTGCAGTTCGTGGACGCCGACAAGCTCTACCCGAGCACCAACTGTGGCATGGCGCCACTGGCGCGCGACGTGGCCAGGGGCAAGCTGCGCGCACTCAGCGCGGGAGCGAGGATCGTTCGCGAAGAACTCTCGGCATAACCCTGGCTGGGGAGGAATTGTCGTTCGAATGTCGGTTTGACGGAGCCTGGCCGGGTATCGACCAGGCTCCACCCCGCCCCTGCACTTCCGGTCGGGTCTTCATCGCGGGCTGTCGCGGCGCCAGTGCCTGCTTGATCCGTACCACCTCCCCCGCCCCGGCCTCGGCCAGGCGGCGGGCCTGCTGCCGTTGTTCCCGCGAAAGCGCGGGCGACGGCGCAGCGCCTGCTTCCGGCGCTACGTCCACCAGGCGCGCCACTGCCTCGCGCAGCCGCAGCTGTGGGAAGAGCCGCGCAGCACACCAGCGCTCGGCGTAGCGCCTGGCCTGCCGCACATTCGTGGCGGCCACCACCTTGGTCTGGGACATCCTGCGTGCATCCAGGTAGACCCGGAAGCCAAGTTCGGCATGCGGCACGATGTTGGCCACCGAGCGCCCGTTCCACCACAGGTCCCAGCGCTCGCCGCTCCGTACCCAGCCGGAGGGCCGGGTGACCGTCATGAACTCTGGAAGATCGAAGGGAGGACTCATGTCGGAAAGGATACGAGCGCGCGTCGCACCGGCTGAGATCCGCACCGTGCGCTTGTTCGAGACCATGAATCGTTAAGGCGCGCTTGCTTCCGCTACGCCTGCTCCGCACCGCCGGGCTACGGGAACAAGAATTAAAGTGACGCGTCACGCTCGATGATGCTTTCGATCCAGTCGATGTAGCGGGACACACGCACGTTGTAGACCACCTGCCCATAGAAACCCGCTTCCAGCGCATGCTCGGGTACGGCGGTGATCCAGGAACCGAGGCCCACCAGCTGCCAGGCCCCATCTTTCTCGATCACCAGCGGGCCGCCGCTGTCGCCGTTGCCGAGCACGCCTTCAAGGGGAAGGCCCTGCGGAGGCGGATCAAACCGGTACCAGAGATAGCGCGTGTTGCCGCCTGTGATCGCGTTGCAGGCCCGCCGCAGCGTTGTACGATGCGGCCCGCCGGGCATCAGGCCAGTCGCACCATTGCCGGTGGCGCCTCTCCCTATCAGGGCGGCGACCTGCGTGACCTCGTCGGCGCCCCGGTAGAGTGCGACCGGCGGCACATCGCTCACCGGTGCGGCGAGTTTGATCAGTGCAATGTCATCCGATGCTGCCAGGAACGCGTGGATTTTCGACGCGCTCCCGGTTGCCATCGCTTCCTTGCCCAGCGCCTCGGGCATCTTCCGGTAGCCGGGGTGCAGGAAGACACGCTCGACGCCGTAGCCGTTCCCATTGATGGTGATGGTGGCGCCCCTCCCTTCCATCGGCGCGGCATGCGCGGCGGTCAGCACCCAGCGCGGCGCGATCAGGACGCCGTGCCCCTCGCCCGGCATGTCGGCCAGCGCGGGGAAGGCCGATGCATCGATCTGATACCGGGCGTCGTCCACATCATCGCGGATGACCACGGCGCCGGCGGCGAACGGGAGCGTGGCCAACGCCAGGAAAATCCAGCGGTTCATGGTTGCTTGCATCCCAGCAGTTCAATTCCAACAGCCTAGGGCATGGCCCTGCCATACGGGGAGATCGTGCGACCGATCCCCGGCGATTGCCGACGAATGCGGGGAAACGGGAGTTGAAGCCAGGCGGGCCATGCCCTACCTGCGGCCCCGATAGGGTTCGCAGCCCACGCCATCATTGTCGCGATCGAGGTGCGGGCCATAGCCCGGATCACCACGCCGTACCGGCGCAGCCCCGGCGGCGCGGGCCTCCGCGCAGTTGGCAAACACCCGGGAACTGCGCGCGGGCGCGGGGGCGAAACTGCTGCGCGGAGTGTCGACGTATCGAGGTGCCGCTGGAGCGCCTCGATGACAGTGATACTCACCCGTTTTCCGGTTGGTGTGGCACCCCTGCTTGTCGAGCCCGCCCGGACGCGCGAGCGCATTGGCGGACAGTGCCAGTGCGAGCATGCCGGATGCAGTCAATACGCTGGAAACGCGGCGTCGTGTGTCCATGCCTTCCCCCTGTCAGGCACTCCTGCCAAGGGGAAGGCTAGCATGGTGTCTCGACCGCCAGGCTTGACGCTGCAGCGGCTGCCACTCAACGCAGGTAGTCCTTCAGGAACAGCCAGGTGATCAGCGTCGGCAAGATCAACAAGAAGAAGCTGCGCGTGCTGCACGCCCCGGAGGCAGGCGCCGGCAGTCGCTGATCCCTGGGCGGCCACGGGCTCTGCGCCAACGCGGGGAAATCAATGCACCCGCGCTCCTGTTCCGTCGGTTCTGCCGCATACATCGTGGCTGGCGCCGATCCTCCCTCGCCCCTCGCTCCTACAGTGGATTCGCGGCGACGCACGGCCTGCACCCCCGATGGCAACGTCGCCGCCCCCACCTTTCGAGCCCACAGGAGCGAGACATGGCATGCCTTTCCCGGACTATCGCTGGCACAGCGGCAATGCGCCCAGCCCCCTCCACGCAGGTTGAACGGAGGGGTACACCATGAACCAGGTCTACGTCGCAGTCTGGGATGGAGCCCACTATCTGGTCGTCCGCAAACGGGTGCTCAACAGCTGGTGGGGCAGCAATTCCGTGGTCGTACTTTCTGCCGAGGCGATGGCCGCTGTGCTGGCCATCCGCAACGCGTCCGGCGGTGGCACAGAGCAGGACTGGGATCTGGTGAAGAAGCTGCTTTCCGGCGCCTGGCGCGCCGCAGGGTCAGTCGCCTACCGCGGCGAACGCACGCTGCCCCGCACCATGGACGCACTGGACCGGGCGCTTGAAAGCGCCGAACGCACGCATCCGCAAACCGATGACATCGCCATGGAGACGCTGGCCGCTCTGCAGAGCCTGTTCCGCGAGGACGCAAGAACCCCTCCCACGTTCAGCGCTGCGCGTGCAACCTTGCGGGAGCTCTCCATCGCGTTGCCGCCACCCACCCGGGGTGCGCCGAACTGGGCCGCTGCGTTGATACTGGCACAACGCCTGGTGGCGGAAGTCGGGGCGTGGTCGGATGGCCTGCCCCCGGCGCTGGTGAACCAGGCGGGGCAATGGGCCCTGCCCGGCGGCGGCCGCCTGAACAACGAACGCAAGGAGCGCGCCGCGCGCCGCGAGTTCGAGGAGGAGCTTGGCATCTGGCTTGGGCAGGGACGCGCCGCATGCGATCTGCGTGCCCGGCTGTTTCCGGATGGGGGAGGCAGCTTCTCCCTGGTTCGCTTCCGCACCACGGCCGAGGAGCTCCTGCGGATGGCGCAGGAGGCCGAGAACAACGTCCAGGCCAGTGCCAGCAGCCCTGCGCGCCCCCAGTCCTGCCTGGTGACCGACTGGGAGGTGGCGAGCATCGGACGGGTACCGGTGACCGAACTGCGCAACATCCTGGGAGCAAGGGTGGAGGTTCCGGGCGCAGGAACACCGGAGGTTGACGAGGCCCTGGCCGGCGCCAGGCCCGGTAGCCAGGAGATCGGCTGGTACCGGGAGATCGCCGCCCTGCTGTCACCCGCCTGAGCGTCCAGCGCGAACCCATGTGATCCCCTGCAAGCCCAGCGAGGCCCACCATGAAAGAGAGCACGCCCGAGCGCGAGGCCCGGCGCCACATCAGCAAGCAGCTCACCGCGCAGATCAACAACGCGCAGGCGTATCCCGACGTCCGCTCGGTCGTGGTGAAGGCCCTGTCGGACATCAAGGACCAGCTGCGCAGCCTGTCCAGCAAGGTACGGCGCGACTACAGCCTGAAGCCCGACGAGCCGCTGATGTTCTTCTACGTCAAGGGCGGCAACGCACTGGACGCACTGCTTGAACGCCCGGCCCAGCCGCCACCGACGCTGTTCGATTTCGGCCGGTCCGACTGGGATACGCAGGTGGTGATCAATCCCTGGATTCCGATCCCGGCCCAGGACGCCCTGCACGGCGGCGTGGAGGACATCGTGATCGAGGTGATGCTCGGCGCCGGCCTCAACATCGCATTGGAGATCAGTGTCTTCCCACCCAACCAGAATCCGCTGGCCGGCCAAGTGGTGGATCTTGCACCGGTGGACATCCATGTGCCGCCCGGCCAGCAGTGCCTGGTGACCTGTGACACTCCGCAGGCGTTCCGGAAGGTCTACCAGCGTGACCGCGCGGGCCTGCATCTGTTCACCAGCGAACCGCTGAAGGGCATCGGCACCTCCACGGCCTTGGCCAGCCCGTCCGTGTTGCCACCGCCGCAGCCGCCACTGCCCGTGCAGCCGCCACCTACCCCTCCGCCGCCACCCGGCATCATCCTCAACGACGGCATCAAGCCGTTCGTGCTGTACCGCATGGGCTACACCTGGCACGCGCGATGGGTGAAGGATCCGAAGGCGCCTGCCGGCGACGACCCGGTGACGCCGCGGCCGATCCTGATGGAACTGATCGATGTGACCACGCCGCGCCGCGATACCGTGGAGGCCGTGACAGTGTGGTCGGACATCATCCGCAACCATCTGGTGATTGCCGAGGATGCCGGCGCGGAAGAGCGCTGGCGGCTGCCCCTGCCCAGCATGGAGTACCACCTGTGGGAAGGCCTGACCATGCTGTGCGAGATCGCCGCCTATCCCGGCTGGCCGGGTGCGGACAAGCTGGAGAAGCGTCGCCGCAATGTGCAGCGCATCCACGACTGGTACCGCGACCAGCAGGGCGACCTGGCGACGTTCGGCAGGGTGATCGATGGCATCTCGGCGGCGCCGGTGTTCGCCGATGACATGGACTGCATGCAGCAGGTCGATGCCTGCATGCGTGAGGTCAAAATGCGCATGCAGGCGTCATCTTCGGGATTCGATCACGGCGCCCTGTCGGCCACCCAAACGCATCGCCTGCGGCAGGGGCGGCAGTGGGTCGCGCAGCGGGTCGCAACGCTGCTGCAACGCCTGCAGACATCTGCCGCATCCTGTGGCTACAGCGACGATCTGGCGTTGATCGGGACGCTGGCACAGAACCCCTACCTGGATGTCACCCAGGTGCCGATCTCCGGCGTCGACTGCGCGATGATCATCTGCACCGATCCTGCAACGCTGCGCAGGGCGACGGCGGCCAACTGCTTGAATGCGCTTGCCCAGGATCTCGGCGCGCACATGACCATCGAGGATTCCCTGCACTCGACCGTACGTGCGACGGGTATCAGTTACGAGCGAACGCTGGTGATCTTCGATGCGCCGCGTTCGCCGTCGGCGCGCGTGGCCAAGGCGATCCTGACATTCACCACGGCTGGCCCGGTCGGTTGCCCGTTCCGGGACAGCCCCGACGGTTCCGGGCAGGCCATCGCACCGTTGCTGGACATGGACAACCAGCGCAAGGTGGCAGCCTCGATCGTCCAGGGTTTCGTGCAACGGGCGAATCTGTCCAGGCAGCACGAGATGATCCGGGTGCTGTTGCCACAGGGGGAATGAGGAATGACAGCGCTGCGCGGGCACGCGCGGACGCCCCGCCACCTGAACTCATGCCTGCCCAAGCAGCGACCTGGCCGCGTGCTCCTACGTTGTGGGCGCCGGCAAGCAGGGACGCAGCGGGGCTGCAGGCCGAGCATTCCCGGCCAGGCGCCTGCGTGACGAGTTACGTGCGCTTGCGCTGGCAATCCATGAATTCAGCTTCTCCCAGGGCACCTTCGTACGATGGCGGAAGATCGATTGAACCATTCCGCAGTGGGCACGTTCTTCGCTGCCGGCCTCATGTATGTGGCGAAGCAACCGAATCGCTTCACCATCGGGGATGCTGGTCAGGAATTCATCGATATGCTCATGTACGCAGCGGGCGATGGGCAGCCGGGAAAGGCGCAGTGATGCGCGGTCCAGGCCGCACGTACGGATCGTGGCCCTCCCCTGTTCAGTGATTCCCCATATTTCGCCGCAACGCCCGAAAACAAAATGCGCGCCGGGATCGAAATTGTCATAGGGCGAAAGCAACAGCGGCACTTCTATCCTGACCTTGCCCGGACCAGTCGCTCTTCGCCCGGCGACGGGGAACAGGTTGCCCTTCCATTGACGATTGCAGATCTCGCAGCTCAGGAGATAGTTGTTCCAGTCATAGGCTGACCACCAGTAACCAGGCTTCTTGCGTTCAGGCTTCAGGATCCGCCCCGTCACGTGATACGTCCACGGCTCCTCATGTCCGCAGCTGCCGGGAATGCTGTCATCAAGCTCGCTGATCTCGGCCTTGGGCCTGAAGTGCTCGACATCGCCATAGTGCAACCCGAGTACCTGACCTTCGCAATAGCCGCACCTGCCCCGCTGCGCCTTGGCGAAATCCGCCTTGAATGCCCCCCAGAGATCATCCTTGAAATCAGGCGCTTGCTGGCTCCCGATCGCGGCCCTCACTGCGCATCGTGCAGCTTTCGCCCGTGCATCAAACGAACCGTTGACCTCAGGTCGCTGGATCCTACGCATGATCATCCCCTCCATCCTGGACGGGGTCGGCAAAAATTCCCATCAGGCGCTGATGAATGAAGTCACGTGCTTCCTCACTTGTGATATCGGGCTTGCCACCCTGGGGGGCTGCATCGAATGCCATTCCTGCATCAGCCGGCAACCGGGTGGCGCCGAACGCTGTCAATCGCGTATCCAGTCGGTCCTGCAGCCGATTCAGTCTGATTCTCTGCGACTCATCGGGCGTAACGACTTGCAGCAGCGCACTATGCTGCTCCATCAAGCGGAGAGTGTCCTGATCCAGTGTGGACGTCATTCCGAACCAGGGCCCCATCAACACCTTGTCCGCCCCAGACCCCAGGGGAACGTCGATCCCCTGATGGACAAGCGTTCCGCTGCGTGGATCAGCAGCTAGCACGACAAGTTCACCCTTCTGGAGCCCCTGCACGCATAGCGGGTCATGGGTACTGACGATGAAGCGCACGTTGGGAAAGAGCGCTCGAAGCTGACTGACGACACGGATCTTCCAGCGCGGATGCAGGTGCAGCTCGATTTCGTCAAGCAGGATCATGCCTCGCGCAGACTCCATGTCGAACGAGTTGCCGGAAAGATGGAACATGATGTCCATCGCAAGGGCGATCATCGACTTGTAGCCACCACTCAATGCATCGAGCGGATGCTGGTTGCGCCACATGCGATTTCCATTGCGGCTCAGTTTTGAATCGTCCTGGCCCGGCAGCAGCATCTCGACACTGCTGGCGATCAGCTCGAAGTTCTCGCTGCGCGTGCTGGCCTCCGTGCAGAAGTAGGCCTCAGCGTTGGCCAGCGGGTGTCGCTGATCAAACAAATTGCGGACGCTGCAGAGCGCAGGTGCAGCAGGCGGGGGGGAACTCCGCTCCGGCAGAAGGCGCGTGGCACCATAGCCCAGCAGCCGGACCGGGGACGCCACCCCGTCCGACGAGAACCGGGCACGGTCCTTTGTGAACGAGAGCCGGCGTTGCGTGCCATCGGTGAACGTAAGGCGGATGAAGCCGTCATGCACGTCAGCATTCCGATTCAGCCACTGATGCGCCGGCCCCAGTTCGTTGAGTTGGTCATCCGGCATGCACGCCAATGCCACGGCCTGCAGCAGATTGGTCTTTCCCACCCCGTTCTCACCCAGCAGCATGATCCAGGGTTGCCCGGTGCCTGCAGGGTCATCCTCTTCATCTTCGCGGTCTTCCACGATGCGTTGGAACGCCAGATCGAGCTTGCCGATACTTCGGAAGTTGCTGATTTCGACCCTGTCTATCCAGGCCATCTCGGTCAGGCCGGACTCCGCTTCGGTGCCGGCGCCGGCTGCTACGGGGGGTGGCGGACTGGCCTGCTGGCCAGAGATCTCTTCCACCAGTGCCTGGATGGCAACCGCAACTTCAGGGCGATTGCGCAGGGCCGTTTCCGCATCCAGGCGCGCTGCCAGGTATCGAAGCGGATCCATGGAGTCACCCCCCTGCGCCTGCAACACGCGGAGTTCTTCCTTGATTAGGAAACCGATCTCGAGACGCGACGCCAGCCGATCGCGCGCATTGAGCTGCAGTATCTCAATGGTGGCAGTTCCTCGCGTGGTCAAACCAGCCACCGTACCGTCCGCGAGAAATTTCAGGTGTTCCTCGGGCCGGTCATGACAGGGGTCGAGCAGGACCGGGCGCTCATCCAGCAGCGCATTGCCGAAGGTCTCCGGCTCTGCAACAGGGCCGTCGATGGGGAAGAAATTGGCTTTTGCAACGTTGCAGGCAGCGCAACACAGGTACAGGTTGTTCCACTCCGCCGACAACCACCAGTAGCAATCGGTGTCCACCTTACGGCCGGCGCGCACCGCATTCCGCCTGGGGCGGAAGTGGTCAATCATGTTTGCCGGTGCTCCGCAGTAACCGCAGCTGCCGTTGAATACGTTGTACAGCTGGTGCCTCACTGCTCTCGCCACACGCGGCGGGAAGTCAAATGACGGCCAGCGCTGCCTACGATCATCGATGCCCGTCGCGAAGAACTCGCGGAGCGTGGCCAGGCTCTTCTGCTGGAAATCGAGCAGCTCCGCTGGGGCGGGATACCGACTGCGGTCAACGTAGATCATTGGATGGACAGCTTCTGGCAGCCGTGGGAACGGCGGATTGACGGAGCGCGCACTCGGCGTACGCCGCGCTGTTTATCACGCCCCCGGCTTCCATCCCGGGCTCGGCAATTCGCGCCTGGATTCGTTGCAATCTTCACAGAAACACGTCCTTGTCTTTGCTGGCCTACGCCGGTCTAGCCGGGCGCGCAGCGCCCCGCTGAGATCGGTATCGGCTGAAACAGCGCATTATTGAATCGTGTCGAGCCAGCTACCCCTGCAGCCGCGCCCGCCGCAACGGGCGTGGCGTCACATCAATGCAGCGGCACCTTCAGCACCGAAGGCGCGTTGGCCGGTGAGCTGAAGGTCACCGCACCGCCCAGCTGGCTGATGCCTGCATAGCGCAGGTCCACGGTATCGACCACCAGGGTCAGGCGGCTGCCGGCCGGGAGGTTCCAGCTGCTGGCTTCCAGGCGGAGATCGATTGTTTTCGGCTGGCCGGGCGCGGCCCCGCGCAGGGTGTAGGGCTTGTGGCTGACCAGCTGGCCGTTGCCCAGCGCGTCTTCGGCATACAGGTAGGCATACAGCGTGGTATTGGCGCGGCTGGGCGTCACCGTCACCCGCACTTCCGGTGCGCCATCCAGGCGACGTGCGCTCCAGTAGATCGGGCCCTGCCAGACGCCGGCGGCGTTGCGGCCGACGAACGGTACATAGGCGCCGGGCGGCAGGTTGATCATCTGCAGTGCACCGGAGGCCATCACCACGCCGGAACTGGCAGCCGTCAGCAGCCCGCTGCCGATGCGGTAGCTCCAGCCGGTAGCGCCACCGTTCTCTGCCAGGCCGCCGGTGGGCAGCAACAAACCGGAGGGTGCGGTCAGGCCGTAGCTGACGGCGCCCGCATTGGTGGCCTGCCAGTCCGGATAGCGGCTCCAGCTGCCCTTCTGCGACTTCAGCTGCACCGCTGCCTGGCGATCGATGCCATTGTCCACGCCCTTCAGGTAGTGGTCGAACCAGTCGCCCACGGCGGCATAGACCTCATTGGGAATGCCGAACGCACCGAAGGCCTCGTTGAGGGCATGGTCGCCGTGGCGCAACTGCAGCTGCTTGGGCCCCTTCAGGCGGTTGAAGAAATCGACCAGCTGGCCCGGCGGGAACAGGCTGTCATTGAAGGCATTGGCGAGGAATACTGCCGGCTGGTTGACGTTGATCTCTTCAAGGCTGCTGGCCGGGCTGCGCTGTGCGGCCACCGGCAGCAGCGAGTCCACCGCCCCCTGGTAATTGCCGACCAGCACATTGCGGTTGATGGTGGCCAGCTCCGCGCCGGGGCGGCCGGTGGCCAGGCCCGCCGCCACCAGCAGGGCGATGCCCTGGGCGCTGGGTGTGTCATGGCTGTACAGCGACGCCTGCAGGTCGGCCCAGCCACTGAGTGCGGCAACGGCCTTGATGCGGGGGTCGCGCGCCGCCGCCAGCAGGCTGGTGCCGGCGCCATAGGAGATGCCCGAGACCCCGATCCTGGCCGGATCGGCACGGGTGTTGTCCAGCGCCCAGTCGATCAGCGCGCTGACATCCTCGACCGTGGCGGGCCCGGCGATGTCGATGCTGCCACCCGACTCCCAGAAGCCGCGCGAGCTGTAGCTGATGACCACATAGCCGCGCTGCGCCAGCGACTGTGCCACGCCCACGTACTCCACGCTGGGCACCGCCCAGCTGCTGGGCATGACCAGCAGCGGATAGCGCCCGCTGCCGGCATCCTGCGGCTCGATGACGAAGGCCCCGAGAGGCGTGCCATCCCAAGTGGGAATGGTGCGATGGGTGGTCTTGACCGTGGCGGCCCAGGCGGTAGGCGCCAGGCCGGTCAGCAGGATCAACAGCAGCAAAAGCTTGCGCATCGTCGTCTCTCCCCGTCGGTGGTGGTGCAACGGGTCGGACCGTACCAGTGCGAATGGTGGCTGGCACCTTGCGACGCAGCATGGCGCAAAGCGCACCTTGGTATGCTTCGCGGCACTGCGGTCCTCCGCAGGCTCCCATCAATGCAAGGATGCCCCCCGATGCGCAGGACGCTCTTCGTCGGCACGCTCTTGAGCGTGGCCAGTCTGTTCGCCCCTTCAGCCGTGGCGGCCCGGGACCCCGACGTCACGGATGACTGCAGCGAAATCGCGCAGTTGATGTCCAACGACGACTTTCCGGCACTGGACGCGATGGCCGCGCGCCTCCGCACGGGCGAGCTCAACGCCGCCGGCGAATCCCGGCTGGGCCGTTTCTACCTCTGCATGTCGCGTGCAATCGGCACGGCGCGGCAGGAGGTGGAGGCCTGGAACCGCTGGTCGGCCTGGGCGGCGCGCTGGGTTCAGCATGCGCCGAAGTCGCCGGCAGCCCACCTGATGACTGCACGGATTCCGCTCAACCTGGCCTGGAGCTACCGCGGAAATGGTTACGCCAACACCGTCAATGCCGAAGACTGGGCTCAGTTCCATGAGTACAACGCGGCTTCGCAGGCCTACCTGCAATCGCATGAGGGCGTTGCCGGCGGCGACCCGTTCTGGCACGAGATGAGCGTGCTGATCGCGCTGCGCGAGGGCGCGGATGACGAAGAACTACTGACGCTCGTCGACCGTGCAGCGAAGGCCTTCCCCGACTACGAGCCGCTGCACTTCATTGCCCTGCAGCACTTCACGCCGGCCTGGGGCGGCAGCGCACGGAAGATGGAAGCCTTCGCACGGCGCTCGATGGCCAGTATCCCGAAGAAAAAGCGGGCCATGCGCTACGCACGGCTGTACTGGTCAGCCACCGCGTATTCGGCCGATCACTTCCGCGCGGCGACACCCGATTGGCCGCTGATGCGCCAGGGGCTGGACGAAATCGCACAGCGCTACCCGACCATCGACAATCTGGAGACCATTACACGCTACGCCTGTTGGGCGCGTGACGGCGATGCCCTGGATCGGTGGAATCGCCTGTACTTGAGCCGAAGTGGTTTCAGCGAGGCGGTCATTGCGGACTCGAGCGAGCAAAGCAGGGCCGCCTGCCTGGCGCCGGATGCTGGGCAAGAGGCTTCCTTGTAGAGCCAATCGGTGCGGAACCGGGCCGCGGAGGATGCGCGGTCCAGCATGCACTTCACACCTGCAGGGTGCTTAGCACGTACGCATGTCAGCCACGGACCGCGTGATCTGACACATCACCAGTGCTTGCACCCGGTCACAGCTTCGCGTTCTCGTCGTTGACCAAAAGACGACAGCTTGTGACGCTTGCGACACCGCGCGGCCCTCCGGGCCCTCCTCATCGCGGCCTCGCTCTACTGCACTCCGCATCACCCGTATCCGCAACGCCTTCACATGACACAGGCCCGGCCTGGTCGTGGCGGGCAGCTGCGTCCTGAACTCTTTGCTGGAGAATCGCAATGCGCCTTGCAAGCTTCGTCTTTGCCTTCGTCCTCAGCGCCTTTGCCGGCGCAGCCCAGGCCCAGGTAGTCACCCTCAACAAGGGCGGCTTCGTGCTCACCTACGACTGCGGCATCCACAGCGCCACCCGTTACGAGTACACGCTCACCGCCGATACCGGTTCGGCCGCACGGCCGTCCAGCTTCTACAAGGACCCGGACCTGCCGGCCGGTTGCCTGGGCCAGACCAGCACCGCGTCCTACGCCAGCATCAAATCCGGCTATGACCGTGGCCATCTGGTCACGTCCAACCACATGGATTACGACGCGACCTACATCCGTCGCGCCAACTACATGACCAACATCGTGCCGCAGGTGTCCAGCTTCAACCAGGGCATCTGGGTGAAGGCCGAGAACGTGGCCGAGTGCTACCGCGACATCGCGCCGGTGGACGTCTACGGTGGCGTGGTCTACGGCGATGCCGCCAACGATTATTTCCTGGCCAGCCATGGCATTCCGACGCCGGAGTTCTTCTGGAAGACGATCATCACCCGCGACCCGAACACCGGAACCGCCAAGGCGATCAGCTGGATCATCCCCAACGAGGCCAACCTGGGCAGCCTGGACAACTACCTGGTGACGATTGCGGATCTGGAGGAACTGCTGGGCGCCAGCTACGTGGCGATCAACGCGCCGGCCTCGCTGAAAAACATGCTGCCGGCGACCACCTGGCCGCAGCCGGCCGGGTGTGACCTGGGCTGATCGGGGGGCAGAGGAACGTCACGATGCCTGTGCGCGCAGCCATCGTGACGCCAGCACTCTGGCCAGCAGGAACTGCACTGCGGCGCCGACGACGGTGGCAACGACAAGCCCGCGACCTGTCGTCGGCGCCCCAGCGGACAGCGCTCGCAGAAGATAAGCCATGCTGGCCAGGATGATCAGCAGCGCCGTGGCAAGCAGGATCAGCGACACCACCATCGTGCGCGCCGTCGATGCGGGTTCCGGCGACGGCGCGCCGGCCCATAGGCCGGCAAACGTGGCCAGCGCGCAGGCCACCAGCAGGATCAGGCTCGCAATCTGCAGCTGCGCGGCGCCGTCGGCA
Source organism: Stenotrophomonas sp. YJH_SMC_82 (assembly GCF_059368875.1). Taxonomy (NCBI): domain Bacteria; kingdom Pseudomonadati; phylum Pseudomonadota; class Gammaproteobacteria; order Lysobacterales; family Lysobacteraceae; genus Stenotrophomonas; species Stenotrophomonas sp. YJH_SMC_82. The sequence goes on along the minus strand of NZ_JCAFSE010000003.1, from coordinate 355,476 downwards.
ACGGGCATGATGAACTCGCCGGGCGAGAATCCCACCGGCAGCTGCGCCACCAGGATGGGGAGCAGGCAGCTGCCGGCCACCAGCGCCACTGCGCCGGCGATGCCGGCACTGATGAGATGATGGTGCCTGCCCTCGGCACGTACGCGCCGCTGCATCAGCAGCGCCGGCACCAAGGCCAGCAGCGTGAGGACCAGTGCATGCGCAAGCGGCATCAGACTGATGGCTGCGACGCTGTAGACTGGAAACGGCAACTGCGCCATCGGAATGCGCATGGCGCGATCCAGCACGACGAGCAACCCGAAAAAGGCGATCGAAGCGATCACCGGGTGGCGGATCCGCAGCGCGCCGCGACGCCCGAACAGCAGCATCGACACCAGTACCGCCGCTCCGGCGAAGAGACTCAGCCTGAAACCGAGCTCCGCCAGCGCGTAGCCGATTTCACGTGAGGCCTCGGGCGGGCCCAGACGGCGCCCGAATTCGACCAGGCGGAGGGCTACGGGCAGATACAGGCAGAGCACGTAAAGCTTGGCGGCCATCGCGAAATGGATGGGGTACGCACTGAAGAATGATCGCAATCGGTTCAAGGCGTATTCCCGTGCAGGCGCTGGGCGGGCTGACCTGGCAGTCTAGCGTTCCTGTGGCCCGCGTGCCCCGCCCGACCCGCTATGGGAAAATGGCGGGCACGTCGCCCCTTTGGCTGTTCCCGGAGTAGTAGATGTCCCGTTTCCCCTTCGATGCCGTGCTGTTCGACTGCGACGGCGTACTGGTCGATTCCGAGCCGCTGGTGGCCCGTGTGCTCTCGGAAATGCTGACCGCACGCGGCTGGCCGCTGACCCCGGCGCAGGCGGGCGAGGTCTTCCTCGGCCAGTCCGTGGCTCATCTGGCCGGGCTGATCGCAGAGCGCACCGGCAAGCCGTTCACCGAGCAATGGCTGGAGGAATTCCGCCAGCAGCGCAACCGTGCGCTGGAGCAGGACCTAGAGGCGATCCAGGGGGCGCCCGGGGCCGTGCGTGCGATTGCCGCGGCCACCGGCGGGCGGATTGCCTGCGCCTCCGGTGCCGACCTGTTCAAGGTGAAGCTGCAGCTGGGCAAGGTCGGCATCCTTGATGCCTTCGGTGCCCATGTGTTCAGTGGCCAGGACATGCCGAACACCAAGCCTCACCCGGATGTCTATCTGGCCGCCGCCGCAGCGCTGGGCGTGGACCCGAAGCGCTGCGCGGTGATCGAAGACACCGTGACCGGCGCCACCGCCGGCGTCGCGGCAGGTGCGACCGTGTTTGGTTTCAGCGAGGGCGGCCCGCACCACAGCACGCCGGAGGCCCTGCGCGCTGCGGGCGCGAAGGTGATCTTCCAGCGCATGGAGCAGCTGCCGGCAGTGCTGGCGGCCTACGCCGCCGACGCAGCCGCCTGAGGCGGCCTCAGCCCGCAGCGCCCAGCGCGGCGCCGCGGCGTTTCCCGGCGTAATGCAGCACGAACAGGTACAGGCCGGTGAACAGCTGCAGGAACAGTGGCGGCAGCGGCGAATAGGTGATCCACGCTGCAGGCTCGCCCTGCCCCAGCCCGCGGACGACGAAGTTGGCGATCACCGCCAGGGTGAAGACGATCGAGGTCCAGCGATGTACGGGCCGCGCCCAGCCACCGCGGCTCATTGACGGCGCCTCGCTTCGGAGCGCGCTTCGATCATCTTCCAGCCATTGCCGGACGGGTCGCGGAACCCCGCATCGATGGCGCCGTAGCGTTCGACCGGCGCCTGGGTGAACTCCACGCCGTGCGCCAGCCATTGCGTGTAGCGCGCCTGGCAGTCATCCACGGCCAGCACCAGCGGCGGCATTGCGCCCTTGGCCACCAGCTGCTGCAGCGCCTGCGCGGTGGCCGCATCGTGGGTGGGCGGACCGGGCACGAACAGGCCCAGCTGGAATCCGTCCTGGCCGGGGCTGCGCACCGTCAGCCAGCGGTAGCTGCCATTGCGCACGTCGGTATGCACTTCGAAGCCGAGCGTGCCGACGTAGAACGCGAGCGCCTCATCCTGGTCGCGCACATACAGGCCGACCGTGTTCACAGTGTTTGTCATGGGACCTCCCTCAGGTGGGATCCACGTTAGCAACCGCCTCGCGGCGGCGCTTCTCCAAAACTGCGATGTTCAGGTCCGGTCGCTGCGCGGCACGTGCGTGGCATTCCGGCACGCTGGCCGGCGTCGCCTCGCCGGCGCGCTCGCGCTGGCGCACATTGCCCGGGCTGTCGCCGGTGATGTCACGGAAGATGCGCCCGAACGTGCCCAGGCTGCTCCAGCCGGTCTGCGCGGCGATCTCGGTGACCGGCAGCTCGGTGTCACGCAGCATCGCCACGGCCCGTTCGATGCGGCGGCTGAGCAGGTAGCGGTGCGGCGGCAGGCCGAATGCCTGCTTGAACGAACGCGCGAAATGCGCAGGCGATACCGCACTGACCTCGGCCAGGCGGGCCACCGGCCAGTCCTCGTGACTGGCGTGGTCCATCCGGTCCTTGGCACGCAGCAGGCGCCGCAACAGTTCCGGGCTCTGGTTCATGGCGTCACCGCGTGTGCCAGATGATGTCGCGACGCACGCCTGGCCTGCGCGGCCTGCTCGCCCAGCCAGTCACCGAATGCGATGACCTTGGTGCTGCGGCTGCGCGCCGTCGGTGCCACGAACCAGAAACCACGCCCGTCGCTGGCCACACCGGGATGTGCCTGCACCAGGCGCCCACTGTCCAGTTCGGCCTGGAACAGGATCGGCGAGCCGATGGCGATGCCCTGCCCGGCAATGGCAGCACCGACATCCAGATGCTCCATCGCAAAGGGGGTGACGAAGCTCTCCGGGTCCGGTGGCGGAACAGCACCATGTGCGGAAAACCACAGCGCCCACCAGTCAGGCCTGCCGAGCAGTGGAACCTCCAACGCCCGCCGACCGAGCCCGTCTGCCGCCGGCAGCAGCGCTGGCGCGCACAGCGGAGTGAAAATGCTGGGGAACAGGGGCGTGGCCTGCAGCCCGGGCCACGCACCATGCCCGTTGCGGATGGCGGCATCGAAACGCCCGGCGGCCAGGTCCTGCGGCTCTGCCGACAGGTCCAGTTCCAGCACGATGCTTGGATGGCGCGCGCGGAAACTGCCCAGGCGCGGCGTCAACCAGCTGGTGCCCAGCGTCGGCAGAACGGACAGGCGCAGTCGTGCCGCATCCATGTCAGCGGCGCGCATGAAACTGGCGCGCAGCGCGTCGAAGGCCCGGGTGGCCTCCACTGCGACGCTCGCACCGGCGGCGGTCAATTCCACATGCTGGGCGTGGCGCAGGAACAGGCAGGTACCGGTCTGGGCCTCCAGCCGGCGCACGTGGTAACTCACCGATGCCGCACTGGTGTCGAGCTCCTCGGCGGCGCGGGCGAAGCTGCCCAGCCGTGCCGCCGCCTCGAAGGCGCGGATGGCGACAAGCGATGGCAGCTGGCGTTGGGTCACCATAAGTGTGGCTTAGCCTGAGCCCCGATTTCCGCGTGGTCAATCCCCCTCGCACGCGCAACGATGGAGGCACCTCCGGCGCGGGATAACGCACATGGATCGACGGCAGTTCCTGGCCACCCTGGCCGCCACGGCAGCGTCCACCGCCCTGCCCTCCGGGTGGGCCCTGGCCAGCCCCAGCGCAGACTGGAAATGGTTGCAGGGCAACTGGCAGGTCCGGCACCAACGCCTGAAGGAGCGCCTGGTGGGCGATACCCGCTGGGACGCCTTCACCGGCGCCAGCGCGGTCTGGCTCACCCTGGGCGGGCTCGGCACCATCGATGACAACGTCATGGCACTGCCTTCGGGCCCCTACAGGGGCCTGGGCGTGCGTGCCTTCGATCCGGTGTCTTCCACCTGGTCGATCTGGTGGATCGATGGGCGCACCCCTGCCCATATCGAAGCACCCGTGCGCGGCGCCTTCGCAGGCGATGGCGGCAGCTTCCGTGGCCGCGATGACTTCAAGGGACGCCCCATCGAGGTCTGGTTCCGCTGGCATGACATCCACGGCGATGAGCCGTGGTGGGAGCAGGCGTTCTCCGACGATGCCGGTGCCCATTGGGAAGTGAACTGGCGCAACTGGTTCCGGCGCACTGCTGCGATCCCCACTCCGCTTCCGAAGCTGCCGGATGCACCGGGCGATTTTGATTTCCTGGTGGGCCATTGGAACGTGCGCCATCGCCGCCTGCGCGCTCGGCTGGCAGGCAGCGATGCGTGGGACGCGTTCAACGGCACCCTGCACAACTGGCCGGTACTGGGCGGATTCGGCAACGTGGGCGACAACCTGATGGACGTGCCTGGAGCACCGCTGCGCGGCATGGGCATCCGCGCCTGGAATGCGGCCGAGCGGCACTGGCTCAGCTGGTGGCTGGATGGCCGCGCGCCGACCCGGATCGGCGAGCCACTGCGTGGGGGATTCGAGGCCGGTGTCGGCCGCTTCTTCGGCGAGGACCAGCACGAGGGACGGGCGATCCAGACGCGGGTGATCTGGTCACGCATCACCCCGCGTTCGGCGCGCTGGGAACAGGCGGCCTCCGCCGATGGTGGACGCAGTTGGGAAACCAACTGGGTCAGCGACTTCGAGCGACAGGCATGAAGGCGCTGCTGGCCGTGATGCTGCTGGCATCGGCATTGCCCGTGCCCTCCCCGCCCGTGGTGCTGCGGATCATCGGTCCCGCCGAGCGCTTCGCCCCCGGCATTGCCTCCACACAGCATGACGAGATCCGGCTGACCCTGAGTCCGGACGGCAATACCGCCCTGTGGTTCAGCCGCAACCGGCCGGGGGGGCCTGGGGGCTACGACATCTGGATCTCGCACCGCGAAGGTGACCGCTGGCGGCCGGCCACGCCAGTGCCGTTCAACACGCCGGGGCGCGACTTCGATCCCGCATTTTCCGCAGATGGGCGCGTCGTGTATTTCTGCTCGGACCGCGCAGGCGGCCAGGGCGGTGACGATCTGTATCGGGTCAGCATGGGGAGCGACGGTCGATTCGGGGAGCCAGTCAATCTTGGCCCCGCAGTGAACAGCGCGGCCGATGAGTTCGCGCCGATGCTCTCGCCCGACGGTCGTACGCTGTTGTTCTCCAGCGATCGTGCGGGCGGTGCTGGCGGCCATGACCTCTACAGCGCGGCGATGATCGGCGGCGTCGCGCAGCCGGCACGGCCGCTGGCGGGAGACCTCAATACCGCAGCGCAGGAGTTCGATGCCACCTTCCTGGGCGACGGCCGAACGGTGGTATTTGCCCGCGCCCAGGACTTCGGCAGCGCACCGGTGCGCCAGTTCATTGCCTACGAACGTGGAGGCCGCTATGACGCAGGCCATGCCTTGCCATCGCCCGTGAACGCGCCCAGCGGCGACAGCTACGGCGCGATGCTGGATGGCTCGCGCCGCGACACGCTGACCTACTCGGCGCGACGCGCCGGTGGTGAGGGACTGGACCTGTACCGCGTCCGCTACCGGATGATGCCGCCCTGAAGGCAGTGGGTGTCGATTTCCCACGCGCCCGTTCGTCGAGTGGTTGAGTACCCCAGGAGAAAATGCAGATGCCTTCCCAACAGTCCCTTGCCTGCGCCTGCGGCCAGGTCCGCCTGACCACCACCGGCAGCCCCATCGCCAGCGTCGAATGCTGCTGCGACAGCTGCCGCAGGGCCGGCGTCCGGATGCAGGCGATGCCCGGCGTACCGCAGGTGCTGGGGCCTCAGGGCCAGACGCATTTCGTAATGCAGCGCAAGGATCGCGTCCGCATCGATGCCGGGCATTCCCGGCTGCACGCGTGGCGGTTGTCCAGCACGGCCGGCAGCCGCCGCGTCGTGGCGGGCTGCTGCAATACGCCGCTCTTCCTGGAGTTCAGCGGTGGCCATTGGCTGAGCCTGTATGGGCTGTTGTGGCCGGACGCGATACGCCCCGCCGTGGAGATGCGGACGATGGTCAACGATCTTCCCGACGCGTCTGTCCTTCCCGGCGACGTGCCCAACCTGAAGACCCACTCGCTGCGGTTCCATGCCCGGCTGTTGAAGGCGTGGATCTCCATGGGCTTCCGCAGCCCACGCATCGAGATCACGGGAGACAGCCATGCCTGAGCCCGAGCGGATCGAGATCGAGAGCATCACCACGCCCGGGCACATCCAGCGCGTGGATCGCGCCAAGTACATGGCCATGCGCGCGGCCCTGCTGCGTGCCTTGCCCAGGCAACCTCCCGGGATGACGGTGGCGCAGGCGAAGCAGGCGCTGTTGCCGCACCTGCCCGCATCGCTGTTTCCGCAAGGCGCCACGGCCGGTTGGTGGCTGAAAGCCGTGCAGCTGGACCTGGAGGCCAAGGGCGTGATCGAGCGTCTTCCAGGCACGCCACTGCGCCTGTTCAAGCACGTGCCGGCCGGCTGATCAGCGCTGCGCCGGCAGCTCCAGCCGATGCTTGCGGCACAGCCGATACACGGTCACCCGCGAGATCTGCATCTGCCGCGCGCACTCGGAGACGTTGTAGCCGGTCTGCCGCAGCGTCTGCAGCAGCACATCACGTTCGGCCTGGCCGCGGGCATCGTGCAGCATCGCCCCCGGCGGCGCATGCACGGGCCCTCCCAGTTCGAGGTCACGCTCGCTGATCAGCTCGCCTTCGGCCATGATCGCCGCCCGCTGCACCCGGTTCAGCAGTTCGCGCACGTTGCCGGGCCATTCGAAACGCCGCATCGCCTGCAGCGCAGCGGGTGCAAAGCCACGTGCACGCACGCTGTGGCGCAGGCGGAAGCAGCGCAGGAAATGCTCGGCCAGCAGCTGCACATCAGCGCCGCGCTCGCGCAGCGGTGGCATCACCAGGCGCAGCACGTTGAGGCGATAGTAGAGATCGCTGCGGAACCGCCCCTGCGCCACCGCGTGCTCCAGTTCCACATGGGTGGCAGCCAGTACACGCACGTCCGCCCGCAGCGGCTGGCTGCTGCCGACCCGCTCGAACGTACCTTCCTGCAGCACGCGCAACAGGCTGGTCTGCGCTTCGGCCGGCAGGTCGCCCACCTCGTCGAGGAACACGGTGCCGCCGGATGCCGCTTCGAATACGCCGATCTGGCGCTTGTCGGCACCGGTGAACGAGCCACGCTCGTGGCCGAACAGCTCCGACTGCACCAGGTTGGCCGGGATGGCACCGCAGTTGACCGCGATGAACGGCTTGCCTGCACGGCCGGACAACGCGTGCAGTGCATGTGCAGCCAACTCCTTGCCGGTGCCGGTCTCGCCGGTGACCAGCACCGGCAGATCGACCGGCGCGAACTTGTGCAGTACGGTGCGCACCGCATGCAGCGCAGGACTCTCGCCGATCAATGCGCGCGGCCCCTGCCCGCTGCACACTTCGTCGGCAGACGTATCCTCCGCGTCGAACTGCTGGCGCATCGCCGCCACCAGGTCCTGCAGGCCGAAAGGCAGCGTGAACCGCGAGATGCAACGCTGCAACAAGGGCAGCCACGCGGCAGGCGTGGGCCCTGCGCCAGGCGGCAGCACCGCCAGCCACGTCAGATGCGCGTGCTGTTCGATCCACGGCGCCAGCAATTGCAGGGCCGGCGCATCCAGATGGCGAAGATCCAGCACGGCGAGCAGCCGGTCGCGCCCGCGCAGGCCGATGGCCATCGCCGGGTCGGGATGGATGCGACGCACGTACCAGCCTGCGGCTGCCAGCGCGCTGCGCTCGTTCGCCAGCGGCTCGCCGAACCAGAGCACGCATCGTGACGCAGAAGCCTCCGGGACCGCTGCCATGCTTCCCCCAGCATCCGGACACCGTTGGCGGACTGTCAGGCAATCACCGGCGTGCCGCCCCTCCGCCGGGACCTCTACGGCCACCGCGGCGGCCTTTGTTGCGCGGATCCTAGCGCTGCGCTAAATGGCGGCGCAATGAGCGGCGCGTCAAGAAAGCACTGGCTGAAGCGGCATCGTTACAGTCCGCGGCGGCACCTGTAACACCCGTGCGACAGTCGGGCGCCCGCCTTGCCCTGCGGCGCTTGGCGCTGCGCAATCCCAACATTTTTCCCACGCTGCTGTAACGATATGGCAGCAACGCCCCACGCCTGCCAGTGCCCGCCCCCCTGGCTGCCAAGACTTTCAGGGTTGGCACGGTTGATGCGTGGTTCCGCCGCACCCATCACGGGAGATCGGCATGGACGGCATCACCCCCATTCGCGGCCTGCTGGCAATGCTGGCCGTGGCCCTGCTGTCGGGCGCCGCGGGCGCCTCTGCCTCCGGTGCCCGCCAGGGCGTGAAGGCACAACCGGGCGAAATCGTCCTGTTGCGGGATGTGGCCGCGCGGCCGGCCTATCGCATGGCGCCCCCGGGCATGGCGCTGATCGCCGACCCGAAACCGCAGCGCGAGATTGCGACGGCGCTCGGTGCGGGTACCCCGGCAAACGCGATGGACGAGCTGAGCGATGAGGACTATGCCGGCATGGGGGCGGGGCACACGGCTGCGACCGCGACCCCCACGGGCACCACCGTCGAACGGGTCGCCCAGCAGGCCCTGGGCGGCACGCTGGGACGCAGCAGTGACGGCATGCTCGGCAGCAGCCTCGGTGGCGCACTGGGTGGCCCACTGGGCGCGGTCGGGAACAGCACCCGCGGCATCGGCGATACCGTGCGCGGCGCGCTCGCCCAGTTCCCGTTGCAGGGCCCGGCCCCGGCAGGTGGCAAGTGAAGCGGGCACGTTGGCTGCTGCTGGTCCTGTTTGCCACGCCGTTGATGGCGCAGGCCGACGACTACAGCGGCATGCTCGCCTACCTCGACGTGGCCCGCATCGACGGTCACGCCCTGGCGGGTGCAAACGGCGCCATCGCGTTGAACCAGGCGGCCGGTGACCTCAACCTGCAGGCCAACCTGCATGGCATCGCCACCGGCGAACGCGCCGACGTGTTGATCGGCAACCGGCAACTGCGGGCCGGCAACCGCGTGCTGAGCGCACCGGCGCACGCCACCGCCGTCATCGACGGCAACGCGCTGGCCGGTGCCAGCGGCATCGCATCCATCAACCAGGCCAGCGGCATCGCCAACACGACGCTCAACGTCGTCAGCGCGACGCTGGCTCGACAGGGCATACGCGAATCCGACGATACGGCCTTGGCCGCCGAAGGTTCCGCGTTGGCAGGGGGGCGGGACGACGCCGGTCGCGGCGTCGCGACCGGCACCCGCAGCGCCGGTGTCACCAGCACCGCGCTGCGGGGATTCGACGGGGTCCTGCAACTCAATCAGATCGCGGGCAGCGGCAACGACACGGCCAATGTGCTGGGCCTGGTCGTGCAGGACCGCCCGTGACAACCACCCAACCGATGCACCACCCGATGAGAGAGAGGGCACCATGAAAGCGACCGTCAAACGGACCATGCTCGCCATGGCGATTGCCACTGCCTCGACCGCCGCTGCGGCCAATGGCTGGGACAACCAGAACGCCAACGCGAACATCAACCACAACCACACCGTCAGCGAAACCCGCAACGACACCCACAACCACACCGACAACGACGTACGCAACCGCACCGTCAACGTCAATGTTCAGAAGCACAGCACCATCCAGGCCGACGAGCGCAAGGAAAAGAACAACCACGGCGTCGACGTGAACCTGGAGAAGGACCTGCGCCTCAGCACCGACGTCAATTTCTCCGGCGACCCCACCATCACCGGTGACATCGACCTCGACTCGGCGGCCATTGCGGTGATCGACAACCGCCAGTCGATCAGCAACAACGCCACCAGCAACAGCCTGGTCACCAACAGTGCGTCCATCGGTGACAGCGTGGGTGCCGGCGCCTCCGGCAACCTCGGCTTCAACGTGGTATCGGGGGACAACAACGCCCAGGACAATGCCGCGTCATTGTCCGCTGCCGATGCGTCCTTCAGCTTCGGCATGGCCGACGCCGAGGTGTTCGTCAACCAGGCCGGCTTCGGCAACGCGACCATGAACTCCGGCGTCACCAATGCCGCAGGTCTCGGTGGCAATGCCTTCGGCGGTGCGTCGGGCAACATCGGCGTCAACATCGCCTCGGGCAACAACAACGAGCAGAAGAACGCGCTCGCGGCCTCGGTCGCAACCACGGCGGTGGCGCAGTCGAGCATCAGCTCCAACCAGGTCTCCACCGGCAACACGGTCAGCAATGCCGGCTTCGTGCAGTCCTACACCGATACCGTGCAGGTCGGCCTGCATGGCGGCGTCAGCGGCCTGACGTGGGGCTATGGCGCCGGCACCTACCGCGGCACCGGCAATGCCTACCAGATGGCCAACTATTACCTGGATACGTGGAACGGCGCACTGCCGCACCCGGGTGGCAACAGTACCGGCCACATCGACCTGGACAACGAGATCCAGAACGCCACGATGAACCCCAACCGGCCGGGGGTGGGCGGCCTGGGCTTCGATACGCGTGAAAGCGGCACCAGCCAGTTCGTCGAACTGGGCGTGGCCGATCTGTACGCCAGCCTGAGCGGCACGGTCAGCACCACGCGCTGGGTGAACGTCAACGCCACCAACACGTCGGCCTTGTCCGGCAGTGCCTTCTCCGGCGCCTCCGGCAACATCGGCGTGAACGTGGCGGCGGGCACCGGCAACCTGCAGGCCAACAGCCTGGCCCTGGCCGTAGCCCAGCCCAGCACCGGCGGTGGTGGCGGCAACGGCGAGTAAGTGCACCACCCCGGCCGTCCGCCAATGGCCGGGTTCCCGGGAGCCCCTGTTCCTCCTCCCCCTTGGGGCAGGGGCTCCCTCCTGCTGCTGGAGAACGTGATGATCGGCCACCGTCTCTCGATATGCCTGCTGGCCTGCCTGCTGTTGCTGGGCGGTGCATCGGCGCGGGCGGGCGACGTCGGCTTCGCCAGCGTGCTACCCAATGGCGCACTGCTGCAGCAGAAGGTGGAAAGCATGCAGGAACGGCGCTACCGCAACGTGGTGCGCCAGCACACCGATTACAGCTGCGGGGCGGCCGCACTGGCAACCATCCTGCGCCATGCCTATCACCTGCAGACCGACGAAGCGACGGTGATCGAAGGAATGATGGGGGTGTCCGATCCAGCACTGGTGGCCGAGCGTGGTTTCTCGCTGCTCGACATCAAGCGCTACGTGGAATCGCTGGGCATGCGCGGGCGCGGCTATCGTATCGATGAAACACGCCTGCGCACGCTTCGCGTTCCCGGTCTTGTGCTGATGGACGTGCGCGGCTTCCGCCACTTCGTGGTGCTCAAGCAGGTGCGCGACGGTGTGGTCGAGGTGGCAGATCCCATCCTCGGCAACCGCAGCCTGGCGCTGCCTGAATTCCTCGCTGCGTGGCCATCGCGTGCCGTCTTCGTGGTGATCGGCAGCGATTTCGATCGCAACACGGTTCTGCTGCAACCCAGCGAACGGCCCAGTGCCCGCGCGCTCTACGCGCGACAGGGGCCGATCACCGATGCCGAACTGGTCGACTTCGGCTTCAGCCACGCCGACCTGTTCTGAAGGAGGTTCCGCCATGTTCCGTCACCGCCTGTTGATGGTCCTGCTGCTGGCCTGCCCCGCCCTGCCCCTGCAGGCGGCGGACGCGGCGCCCGGGCGCGGCCTGAAGGAAATCCCGGATCCCGAACTGAACCTGATGCGGGGCCGTTACACCGTGGGCGGCAATACTGTCGCCTGGTTCGGGGTGACGATGGTCTCGCAGTGGCAGGCCAGCAACGGAAGCGTGTTGCAGGGTGCGTTGACCCTGGGCATGGACTTCCGCGGCGGGGGCAGCCCGAAACTGAGCTTCCAGCCCAGCGTGCACGTCACCGCCGCAGATGCGCCGCTGCCGGACACGCAGGGTCGCCACATCGACAGCAGCGGCCTGGCCAACGCCAGCGGCGTGGTGCAGAGCGTGCAGGTGGCCGGCGATGGCAACGTCGCCCGCAATGCGACCACGCTGGTGGTACGCAATGGCGCGGTGCCGGCCCTGCCGGATGACGGTGCCCATTCGATCAGTGCACACGCCGCAGGCGTCTCGGCCTCTGCGGTGCTCGACGGCAACCAGGCACGCCTGCTGTTGCAGGTAGATGGCCAGGGCCTGGTCCAGCAATGGATACGCAACGGCAGCGTCGGCCAGGGCATCGCCCTGGCCGGTGACGGCCAGATCGCCAGCAACCAGCTGCGGCTGGAGCTGGTGCGGGATACCGCGGGCGGCAACCTGCCGTTGAGCCAGAACGTGGCCCAGGCGATTGCGATGAACCGCGGCATGGGGCCGGGCCGGTAGTACCACGGCACGGCGTTGGGGGAAGCGCTCCACAACGCAGGACACGAACATGCACACCCTGATGAGGATCACCCCGTTGGCGCTGGCGGCGCTGGCGGGCACCGCCTTCGCCGCGCCACCCGCGGCGGATGATGGCGCCGACGTGCAGGCGCTGGCCAGCCAGCTGGAGCAGCTCAAATCCAACTACGCGCAGGAAGTGCGGCGGCTGCGCGAACTGGACATGCAGGTGCAGGCGATGCAGGCGCGCCTGAGTGGGAAGGTTGGCCCGATGGCCCCGTCTACGGCTGCGCCCGTCGAGCATGGCTCGCCCCTGCAGACGTCACCGGGCAGCGAAGGCTATGCCAGCAGTGCCGCCGAGGCGCAGCAGGCAAAGCAGGAATCGCGGCGCAGCGTGGATGATGTGAAACAGCAGCAGTCGGCGCTGTTCTCGCGCCGCTTCACCGTCGAGAACAGCCTCACCTACGCCCGCTACGACCGCAAGCAGCTCACCCTCAATGGCTTCCTGGCGCTGGATGCGATCTTCCTCGGCAACATCGCCATCGAGAACGTCGAGTCCGATTCGCTCACCTACAATCTGGCCGCGCGCTGGGGCGTCAGCCCGAACCTGACGCTCAACCTGGACGTGCCATACCTGGCGCGGCGCACCGTCTACCAGAAGGGCGGTGCCGGCGGTGCGGCGGCCGCGATCGCGCAGGAAGAGACCAATGGCAACGGCCTGGGCGATATCGGCCTGAGTGCGAATTACCGCTTGTTCGGCGAGCGCGGCTGGCGCCCGGAAGCCGTACTCACCGCCGGAGTGACCGCGCCCACCGGGCGTGCGCCCTACGGCCTGGACTGGAAAGTGATCGAGCGCGATGACGATGACTACATCCGCTTCGCCGTGCCCAAGGAACAACCGACCGGCAATGGCGTGTGGCAGGCCAACGTCGGGCTGTCGATGGTCAAGACAGCCGATCCGGCGATCCTGTTCGCCAACCTCGGCTACGTGCATTCGTTCCCGCGTGGTTTCAGTGACATCGACAGCAACCCCGACACGGTCAACCCAGGTGACGTGAAGCTCGGCGGCTCGGTCTACTTCGGCGCCGGCGTGGCCTTTGCGTTCAACGAGCGCACCAGTCTCAGCCTGTCCTTCAGCGACCGCATCAGCGCCCGCGCTTCCACCCGTTTCCAGGGCGGGAAGTGGATGAAAGTGATTGGCAGCGACGCCAACGCGGCGTCACTGAATCTGGGTGTGACGTATGCGCTCAACCAGCACACCACGCTGGTGACCCTGCTGGGCATCGGGCTGACCCCGGATGCACCGGACTTCACGCTGGCGTTCAAGATCCCTTACATGCTCTGACCCGCCCGATCCGGCGACGCTGTGGCCGACAGCCCCTCGCCGCCGGATCGCGCTGCCCACGCGCAGGCCCTGTGTGTGCTCCAGGGCAACGCGCCAGCGCTGGCGACGACGGCGATGATCATCAGTTCCGCCGTATTCACGCCGCACCTTCACGGTGATCCCACCGCATTCTCCGTCGATTCCGCCAATCCGGCGGCGGCGCCATTTCCTACTCTGGCCCCACGGTGAAGCCCAGGCCGCTGCAGGCAACGCACCGTGACACTGGATACCACGCACTTCCACCCTTTCGCAGGAGCAGGACATGGCATTTCCAACCGCGGTAAACGACCAGATCACCGACTCGGTCACCCAGGCCAACACCAAGGTGCTGGGCGACGCGCCCGCCGTGGCAGTGGGCAATCTGTACCAGGCCACCGCACAGGCGCTGGCCAATGCCGCCCACAACGCCACCAACGCGCAGCAGCAGTCCTACGTCACCGCGCAGTCGGCCACCACCATGGGCGTGGCCACTCTGTACTCGATCGATACCGCCACCACGGCGGTAGCGAGCAAGGAAATCCTCAGCACCCGCGTCCGCGGCCTGGGCTCCTGATCTGTCGTTCCATCGCTGACCCGCCAACCTCAAGGAGATCGACATGGCATTCCCGACCGCTGTAAACGACCAGATCACCGATTCGGTCACCCAGGCCAACACCAAGGTGCTGGGCGACGCGCCCGCCGTGGCCATGGGCAATCTGTACCAGGCCACTGCGCAGGCGCTGGCCAACGCCGCCCACAACGCCACCAATGCGCAGCAGCAGTCCTATGTGACGGCGCAGGCGGCCACCACCATGGGCGTGGCCACGCTGTACTCGATCGACACCGCCACCACCGGCGTGGCCACCAAGCAGATCCTCGGCGCGTGATGCGCCGGCAGGCAAGGAGCTGAGCCATGGCATTTCCCACGGCCGTCAACGACCAGATCACCGACTCGGTCAGCCAGGCCAACCTGCAGGTGCTGGGCGTGGCGCCTGCCACGGCAATGGGCACGCTGTACCAGGCCACCGCGCAGGCGCTGGCCAATGCCGCCCACAACGCGACGCTCGCCCAGCAGCAGATGTATGTCACGGCGCAGGCCGCGACCACGATGGGCGTCGCGCTGCTCTACGCCGTCGATACCGGCGCCACCGGCGCCGCCACCCGGAAGATTCTCGGCTGATTCCATTGAGTGCCGGCAATCTCCGTTCCTGTAGTGCTGTCCACCCTAGGAGCTTCCACCATGGCATTTCCCACCGCCGTCAACAGCCAGATCACCGATTCGGTCTCGCAGGTCAACACCAAGGTGCTTGGCGATGCGCCAGCCATCGCAATGGGCAACCTGTTCGTGGCCACCAGCCAGGCGCTGTCCAACGCCGCGCACAACGCCACCAACAACCAGCAGCAGTCCTACGTGACCATGCAGGCGTCGACCACCCAGGGGGTGTCCACGCTGTATGCGATCGACACCGCCTCCAACGGCGTGGCCACCCGCGAAATCCTGGGCCTGCGCTGACGTGTCGGCCCGGCGTGACGCCAACCACCGCGCCCCCGCCCAGGGCGGCGTCACGTCGGGCCCCTGATCGATGGCCGCATCGCCCGCCACCGGCTACCTGCTGGCAACCACCAGCGCCGGATCCGGTGTGGCGATCGCCCTTGCCCCCTCGTTCGCGATGTCCGCCACCTACCTGGCGATGGCCGACAGCCTCGGCCTGGCAATGCAGAACGCGGTGGCCAACCAGCAACGCGGCCAGGTGACCGCCGGCGCAAGCCTGGCCCAGGTCCTGGCCCTGATCATCCAGAAGGGAGCCGTTCCGTCATGAGCAGTGAGAACACCGTCAACAGCCAGATCGTCGACAGCGTCAGCGCCGCCTCGACGTTGCTAGTGGCCCAGGGTCCGGCGCAGTCCTTCAGCATGCTGGACATGGTGATGCTGGAGACGCTGGGCACCGCCATGCACAACGCCGTCGCGCGCCAGCAGGGTGCAGGCATGGTCAGCAACGCAGCGGTCACCGCCACCTGCGCGAAGATGATCAACGCTCCCTGGCCGGTGCCGCCACCCGCTCCGGAACCCCCTCCGCCGCCACCACCGCAGGTCATCCCCCTGCCCGGCCCGGTGCCGGCGCCCCCTTCGCCTGCGGCGGTGATCGCCGCGGCCACCGCAGAAGGAAAGACCGCCATCAGCGTCCTGCAGGCACAGACCCACGGTGCCACTGCCGACGCTGCGGCCGCTACCAGCAGCCTGCATGCACTCCAAACGCTTGCAGGCAATGCGGCAGCGCCCGCGCCCGGTCCTGCGCCCGACCCCGCGTCCGGTCCGGATCCGGACGCAGGTCCCGCCCAGGATCCCGCGCCAGACTCCTCTTCCCCTTCCCCTTCCCCGGCAGACGACGCTGACGCCGGGGCCTGACAGACTGCAGGCCGCCTGCGGCCCCACCCGCCCATCAAGGAGCCCGTATGGACCCGAGCAACGTCAACGCCCAGATCATCGATGTGATCAACCAGGTGCAGACGGCCACCATGTCAGCGACCGTCGTGACGACCAGTGGTGCCGGCAAGGCCTACCAGTCGGTGGCCCAGTCTGCGGCGATCGCCGTACAGGATGCCGCCGACGCCCTGCGCAATGTCTCAACCATCGCGACCACCGCGGCCGGCGTGGCCATGGCCCAGTACCTGGCGACGGGGGACGAAAAGTATGCAAGGGTGCTCACGCAGGCGCAGAACATGATGCAGGGGGCCACCGCCGACTTCAACCGCGTCGGCAATGCCGCTGCGACCGTCCTCAAGGAATTTCCGGCCCAGTGAGGCCGCCAGGAGATCCACGCATGAGCATTTTCATTGCCGGTCGTTCCATCCCCCAGGCCGACCTGATCAGTCAATCCTGCAGGCATGTCCTTCAGTTCATCGACGGCGGCGAGCACTGGTTGAAGTGGGCCATGGAATCGCATGAGCACCGCTACGCCTTCTCCGACGAGGGCACGATGCTCGATGGGGTGCAACAGGGCCTGCACGGTTCGCGCATGACATGGTTGCCGCGCACCGGGTTGCAGATCGGCCCGGTCAAGCTGCTCAGCCTTGGTGCCAGCGACCTCGGTGCCCTGCGCAACATGGAGTTTGATGACGAGACACGCCTGTCGCACAACGAGGCACAGCGAGTGCTGGAAAAACACCGGCTGCTGACCAACGCCGAGCTCGGCGCCTCGCGCGCGTTCCTGGCTTCGATCGGCGCGGCCGACGCACCCCTGCTGCAGCAGCTGGACTTTCGCGAATCGGTGGCGCTCCACCAGCTGGCCGGTGAGGTGGGCATGTCCGCCGCAGGGCGCGACGACCTGGCCGACGCTGCCGGCTTCGCGCTGCTGCACGCGCGCAGGCCCATCGAGTTTGCCGACTACTTCCGCTTCTACCAGCGGGTGAGCACAGGAGGTGGCAGCCGCGAACATCGGCTGACGCGTGCCACCCGTGCGTTGCAGCAGGTGCTGCCGATCCTGTTCGGCTTCCTGGACGGGCCGCAGCTGCCACAGTTGCCGTCGCCAGAGCAGGTGCGCGAGGCGATCGACGCAAGCCTGGCCGCGCACCGGCAGATCGGCTATGCCCGCATCTCGCTGGCCGCCCAGCAGATGGCGGCCTGCTTCGACGACGAACCCGAACTGCTGCAGGATGACAGCCGGTTGCGCGAGGCCGCGCGGTGGCAGCTGCGCGATGCGCAGGAATTCCTCAACGAACATCCGGTTTCCCGTGGCCGGCTGGGCCAGGACGGTGCCAGCGTGCAGTTCGCGATCGATGGTTCCAGAGCGAAGGCGCTGATACAGGTGGAGGACAATGTGATCACCCTGCAGGATTACCGCCGAACCCGCCGCTACCTGGGCGATGAAGCGCGGGTGGATTATCAGAAGGATGCAGTGTGAACCCGGCTCCGGCGCCAGATGGCGATGGCGTGCAGGCAGCAACAGAGGCCTTTGCTTCGGCAGCCGGCGCGGCCGTTGCTGCCGGACGCCTGGCGGCCCGGCAACAGGCGCAGAAGATCCTGGCCGATGCCCAGGCGGCATTGCGCCACATCCTGGGGGAGCGCAGCGACGGTGTTCCCCCCTCATCCCCAGCAGGAGCACCGACGATGACCTTCCCAACCCCGCTTCCCGGCAAGCCCACTCCCGCCCATCCGGCGGGCAGACCCCCGATGGAGATCGCCCAGGAACTGGCGGACGCCGCAATGGCTGCCAGTGAAGAAGGCATCCGCACCGCGATGAAGGTTTCGCAACGCGCGGTCGAGGCCGCCGCCGAGGCCGCGCGATGCGCGGACGAAGCGGCCGAACAGGCCGTGCAGCGCGCTGCCGAAGCCAACGCGCGCTGACGCCGCATCTGCCATCCCAACGCCCCGGGCAGGCCCGCGCCTGCACCGGGGCGTTGCTTTTACTGGTGCGGGCTTCGCCGGTAGCTGCGCGGGCTGACCCCTACCGCGCGCCGGAAGCTCTTTTCGAAGTGGCTCAGGTCACCGAAGCCGACCTGCAGTGCGACATCGGTAATGCGCAGGCGCTGCCCATCCCGCAGCAGCTGCTTGGCGTGCTCGATGCGCAGTTGCTGCAGCAGCAGCTTGAACGTCGTGCCCAGCTCGCTGCGGAACAGGAATCCCAGGTGTGACTGGCTCACATGGGCCTGACGGGCAAGGTCGCCCAGCGTGAGCGGCTCTGCGGCATGGTCCTTCAGGTAGGCCAGAGCGCGTTTCAGACCGTCGTGCAGGCCTTCATGCGCTGCCCGCGGCGTATCCGGCTGCGCGGGCGCAGGACCGACGGTCTGCTCAACCGCGGGCAGCCGTTGCGGGGCGCGCCCGACATCGCTGGCAACGTGGCCTGCAGCCAGATCCGGCGCGTGGCGTGCAAGATCCTCACGACGGATGCATCGGCCACCGGTCATCACCGCCAGCCGGACCACCACCCGCTCCATTTCCAGCAGATTGCCGGGCCAGTCGTGCGCGCACAGGGCTTCCAGCACATCGTCGCCCAGCACGCGGGGATTGAATCCATGCAGCTCCAGCGAACGCGCCGCCAGCGCGCCGATGTCCTCCACCCGTTCGCGCAGCGGTGGAATATCCACGGTCAGGAACTCCAGCCCAGCCAGCAGGGCGCGCGAGAACTGCTTCTCTCTCACCCGTTGTTCCAGGTCCGCGCTGGTCGACGCGATCACCCGTATCGGGCCGGCCGCCAGCGCGTCAGCTTGAGCGGCAGGCAGCCCACGCATGCGATGTGACAGCTGCCCCTGCAGCGGCACCGGCAGTTCGTCGACTTCGTGGAAGTACAGCGTCCCGCCCTGCGCGCGCGCGAACCAGTCGCTGGCTTCGCCCAGCGGGTGAACACAGTTCACTTCCACAAACGGGCCCTGCCGGGAAGGGCCGCCACTGTGCAGGGCGGCGGCCAGCTCCATCTTCTCGGTACCAAACTCGCCGCGCAGCAGGACCGGCAACGGGCTGGCCGCCGCGCGTTCCACGAATTCATCCATCTGCTTCAGCGCCTCGCCGGCGCCGACCAGCAACAGCGGCCGGCTCAATGCCTGTTCGGCCCAGGCCTTGGCTTCGTAGCGCTTGATCAGATGCGCGCAACGCTGGGCAAACTGCTCCCCCAGCGCCAGGGCACTACCATCCAGCCGGCCCTTCTCGCCCTCCAGGTGCAGCTCACCCAACACCTCGCCGCCATAGCGGATGGGAACCCGCTGCAAGGAAACCTCTTGCCCGGACGCAGCTGGCAACCCCGCAGCTGCCCCTGCCACCGCACCACGCAACCGCACTTGGCCACCCCGCATCACCTTGTGCTGGGACAGCTCCTTCACGAACGCGCCCAGCAGCTCGGGCAATGACGGATAGGGCCGATAAGCGCGCTGCAGCATCTCACTGACTTGCCTGTGCATCGAAACTCCCCTTTGGAATGGCGACCCGATGCATCTGCAACGGGCGATCTCGCGATGCAGGCCCTCCGGCATCATCGCGGGATGCTGCGACGTCCACGCCGCATGCCGTGCCCGCTGGTCGCACCGCTGGTGCCGTGCACGCTGTCCGCTCCCGCAGTGCCGGGAACTGCCATCGCTGCTGGAGGTCGGCAAGGCGGACGTCGTCCAGGCCGGGGTCGTGCGCCACAGGGCGGCACTGCCTGTGACGCGGCGCTCCCTGTGTTCCGGCCATCGCGTCCCTGGATTATGGGAAACGAGTTTCCAGAAAATAAGCATGATAATGACGTGAATATCCGCGCCGGATATTTGTCGCCCGCGTTTCCGTGCACCGCGCACCGCAAAGCAGGTGAAGGCAAGGCGCCGGGATTCCATCCACGCTGATGATCAACGCGTCTGAGCGAACCAGGGACGGGCACGTATTGCGCCGCCGCGACGGCTGCACCGCCTGCTCGCCCAGGCCCGCAGGCCACCGCGCCTGCCTGCCGCGGCGCCGCCCCCGATCAATGACCCATCGACCAGCAGAAGATTGCGCACCACGCACGGGTGGCATGCCTTCCGCTGCACCTGGCCTGTCGGCATACTCGCGCTCCCGACCGCGGCACGATCAAGGAGATCGACCGCATGGACCGCACCCCGCCACCCGTGCCCCCCAGGAACTACCTGATGTGGGCCATCCTGAGCATCATCGCCGGCTTCTGGCCGTTCGGCATCGTCGCCACCGTCTACGCCAACCGCAGCACGTCATTGGTCGCCAGCGGCCAGATCGGCGCGGCCACCGAGGCTTCGCGCAAGGCGCTGCGCTGGATGATCGCCTCCTTCCTCACCCTGCCACTGTGCCTGGCACTGATGATCGGCTATGCCCTGATCGCGCGCGGCATGGCCTGAAAGCCTGCCGTCGCCGTCGCGCCATGATGAATGGCAGGCGCGCGCGGCGGTGGCGGCGGCCCATCCCGCTCCTCTATAGTCAGTCCAGCTCGGCAGGCATGGTGCCTGCCCTCGAATCACAGGGAGTTGGACATGGGTCTGGTACAGGCGGTGAAGGGTGCGGTGGGTGGTGTGCTGGCCGACCAGTGGAAGGACTTCTACACCGTGCCCACGGGCCTGCCCTCGACGGCGGCCCTGTTCGCGGCGGTACCGCGCGGCACCAATGCCGGCCGCGGCTCCAATACCAGCGGCTCGTCCAACATCATCACCAACGGCTCGAAGATCATCGTGCCGGAGGGCTACGGCCTGCTGCTGTTCCAGGACGGCGCGATCACCGCGTTCGTCGCCGAACCGGGTGGCTACGAGTGGCGTTCGGACGATCTGAACTCGCAGTCGATCTTCGCCGGCGACGGCCTGGTCAGCACGTTCATCAAGCAGAGCTGGGAGCGCTTCAAGTTCGGCGGCCAGCCGGGTTCGCAGCAGGCGGCGTATTTCGTGTCGCTGAAGGAACTGCCGGACAACCGCTTCGGTACCCAGTCGGAAATCTACTGGGACGACGGCTTCCTCAACACCCAGGTGGGTGCGGTCACGCGCGGCTCCTACACGCTCAAGATCGTCGACCCGATCCTGTTCGTGAAGAACTTCGTGCCGGCCAGCTACCTGCAGCCGGGTCAGGTGTTCGACTTCACCGACCTGGACAACGCCGCCGCCAGCCAGCTGTTCAATGAAGTGGTCGGTTCGCTGGCCCCGGCCTTCAGCCTGTACACGAACGACCCGGGCAAGGGCAACCGCATCACCAAACTGCAGCAGGATTCGCTGGGCTTTGCACAGAGCCTGTCTGCCGCCGTCGAGCAGGGCTACCAGTGGAAGTCCGACCGCGGTCTGGCCATCGTCAAGACCGCCATCGTCTCGATCGAGTACGACGCCAACACCCGCGAACTGCTGAAGACCGTGCAGCGCGCCGATGCCCTGTCGGGTTCGCGCGGCAATTCCAACCTGCAGGCCAGCGTCGCCCAGGGCATCCAGTCGGCCGGCGAGAACGGCGGAGCGGCTGGCCTGGTCGGTGTCGGCATGGCCTCGGGCATGTTCGGTGTCGGCGGCATGCAGCAGCCGGTCGCCCCGGCTGCCGACGACCCGGTGGCCAAGCTGAAGAAGGCCAAGGAAATGCTGGATCTGGGCCTGATCACCCAGGGCGACTATGACGCCCTGAAGGCCAAGGCACTGGGCCTGTAACAGCAGGAC
This sequence comes from Stenotrophomonas sp. YJH_SMC_82, assembly GCF_059368875.1. Classification (NCBI taxonomy): domain Bacteria; kingdom Pseudomonadati; phylum Pseudomonadota; class Gammaproteobacteria; order Lysobacterales; family Lysobacteraceae; genus Stenotrophomonas; species Stenotrophomonas sp. YJH_SMC_82. The sequence goes on along the minus strand of NZ_JCAFSE010000003.1, from coordinate 333,812 downwards.
GCACAACGAACATGTCCGATCCCCGAAACGGCCCGCCGCCGCTGCCCGGATCCGCGCCCGCGACGCCGCCGCCCTTGCCGGCGGCGTCGTTGGATGGGCCCGGTTCGCCGCAGGACGTCCCTCCCCTGCCCGGCAGCTTCCCGCTGGACACCTCGAAACTGCCACAGGCCATTCGTGATGAAGTGGAAGCGCCCGACCCGGTGGCCATCGATACGTCGGCCAGCGAGCTGAAGGACGGCCTCAACCGCTGCCCGAAGTGCGGCGCCACCGACATCCGGCCCAAGGCCGGCACCGACATCCTGGTCTGCCTGTACTGCCGTCACGAATGGCATGGCGCACGCGTCGAGGAAGAGTTCGGCCTGGGCGAGGCCATCGACCAGCTGCGCGGTACGGTCATTGCCTCTGGCGCACGTGACATCGACGCCGACACCTCGGCACTGATGACGTTCAAATGCACCGGGTGCGGCGCTGAAGTCACGGTCAATACCGAGAGTACGATGACGGCGCGCTGCCACTGGTGCCGCCATGTGTTCGGCGTCAACGAGCAGATCGCCAACGGCGCGGTGCCCGATGCAGTGCTGCCCTTCCATATCAGGAAGGACGATGCGGTCGCGCGCATCCGCCAGTTCGTCGACAAGCGCCGCATGTTCGCGCTGAAGGCATTCAAGGACCAGTTCACCCCGGAAAACGTGGTGGGCGTGTTCCTGCCCTACATGATCGTCGACAGCAATGTCAGCGCGGCCGTGGTCGGCAAGGGTGAGATCCAGACCCGGCAGTACACCGTGGGCAGCGAGAAGAACAAGCGCACCCTGTACGACGCCGATGTCTACCAGGTCGAGCGCCAGGTCGACTTCACGGTCGATGACCTGCCACTGGAATCCTCGGCCGAGCGCGGGAATCTCGATACCCGCGCCAACACCAACAACATCATCAACACCATCCTGCCGTTCGATACCAAGAACGCGGTGAAATGGAACGCCTCGTACCTGGCCGGCTTCACCTCCGAAAAGCGCAACCTGGATGTGGAAAAGCTGCGGCCGCGGCTGGAAGACCAGCTGCTGTCGATCGCCCGCGCACAGGTGGAAGGTTCGGTGAAGCGCTACAACCGTGGCGTGCGCTGGGAACAGGAGCAGCTGGAGGTGCATGGCACCCGCTGGGTGTCGATGTACCTGCCGGTGTGGTTGTACTCCTACCACCAGCCCGGCAAGAACGGCGGCATGCTGCACTACATCGCGGTGAACGGCCGTACCGGCGAAACCATGGGCAGCGTGCCCGTGCAGCAATGGAAGATGCTGCTGGCGGCACTGGCCACCGGCACCGTCATTGAAGCCCTCGCAATTGCCTTCCTGGTGGCATCGACATGAGCGACGACAGTGGCCTCTGGCTGTTGGCGGCAGGTCCGGCCGGCGCAACCGCGCTGTACTGGGCGCTGTACCGCTATTACCGCAACACCGACAAATCGCACTCCTTCGAGCACGAGACCGCCATCGAGGCCAAGCCGGTCACCGGCTCGGACCAGCAGGTAGGCCGGGTTACCGGTACCGAGGAAAAGCGTATCCGCGGTGACAATGTGTATGAGTACCGGAAACGGGTGGTGCGGGTAAAGCCCGACCCGTAGCGCCAGGCTCCGCCTGGCTGCGGGTAGTGCCGGCCGCTGGCCGGCATTCCTTCGGTTCCTGGGCGCCAAGAGGGAGCCGGCCAGCGGCCGGCACTACCCTTCGCTGGGCTGCCCCAGCGCACACCCTCACACCGTCTCCCGCCCCACCGGTTCGATACTCGCGCGGTCCGCCCTTCCGAGGATGCTGCAATGGCTGCCGTGCTCGCCCGTACCTGCCTGTCCGCGTTGTGCTGCCTGGCCCTGCCCGCCCTGGCCCAGGACGCCTCGTTCGGCTTCGGCGAACAGACCACCCACACCGACCAGACCACGCAATCCAGCAGCACCCGGATCCAGAGCAGTGGCGCGGTGACCACCCAGACCACCACCAGCGGCAGCTCGCAGTCCGGGTCACGCAGCGAAAGCAAAGAGATCGACGTGGGCTTCGGTTTCCACGACGACAACGACGACTGGGGCCGCGACCGCCACCGTGGCGGCCGCGATGTGCGCGACAGCGATCTGTTCGGCAGCTGGACGCTGGGCCAGGAGAACGGCAACACCTGCTCCATCGAGCTGAAGAACATCGAGTGGTTCGGCGGCTACAGTGCCTACGTGCCCGCCGGCTGCCCGGATGGCTTCTTCTCGGCCAACCGTTGGGTACTGTCGGGCAACCAGCTGCTGCTCACCGACACCAGCAACACCGTGTTCGGGCGCTTCCGCGCGTCAGGCGGTGGGCGCTGGACGGGCTACCGTGAATCGGATGGGGCGCGTTTGTACCTCAATCCCAAGGGGCACTGATCGCGCCGTGCACGCAATGGGCACGCGCTGATCGGGAAGATCAGGCGTCCGCCCCGCCCCGCCGCCGAAATGTCCGCTCCCACCGGTTCCCGTCTGGTCATCTATGCCGCCCTCGCGGGCAACCTGGCCATTGCCATCGCAAAGTTCATCGCTGCCGGCATCTCCGGCAGCTCGGCCATGCTCAGCGAGGGCGTGCATTCGCTGGTCGACACATTGAATGAACTCCTGCTGCTGTATGGGCTGCGCCGTGCCGGCAAGGCGCCAGACCCGGTACATCCATTCGGCTATGGCCGCGAGCTGTACTTCTGGAGCTTCATCGTCGCCCTGCTGGTGTTCGCCGCTGGCGCCGGCGTCTCGGCGTACGAGGGCATCCAGCACATCCGCCGGCCGGAGCCGGCCACCAACCACGCGTTGAGCTACAGCGTGCTGGGCATATCCATCCTGTTCGAGGGGGCCTCCTGGTGGGTGGCGCTGCGCGAGTTCCGGCGTACCAAAGGCAAACTTGGCTACTTCGAAGCCTTCCGCCGCAGCAAGGATCCGTCCACCTTCACCGTACTGCTGGAAGACAGCGCTGCGTTGCTCGGGCTGGGCTTCGCGTTGATCGGCCTGGTGGCCGCGCAGGTGCTGGATATGCCGGTGCTTGATGGTGTGGCGTCGCTGTGCATCGCCGGCGTGCTGGCCGCAACCGCCTTCCTCCTGGCCCGTGAAACCAAGGGCCTGCTGGTTGGAGAGCCTGCCCACCCTGCGGTGGCCGAGCGGATCATGGCGGTGGCCGAAACCGATCCGGATCTGCGTCGCGCGAACGGCGTGACCACCATGCAGATGGGACCGGAACAGGTCGTGGCCATGCTCAGCGCCGAGTTCGAGGACGATCGGCAGACCCCACAGATTGAAGCCTGCATCACCCGCATCGAAACGGCGGTAAAGCGCGAGTATCCGGAGCTGGTGGCACTGTTCATCAAGCCGCAGACGCCCGAGGTCTACGCCGCCCGGCGCGCCACGCTGGCGGCACCGCCCGCGCCGGAATGACGCTGCGTCTGCGCCCGTTTCACCAGTCCAATGCCACAGTGCCACCAACATCTGCCCGAACCTGCCTCTACCGTGCCGGATTGGTTGCCCGCCTCTCTCCAGATCCTCCCGCGCAGCTTCTACCGGCGCCCGCCCGTCGAGGTTGCGCCCGAGCTGCTCAACAAACTTCTGGTCCGTGACGATGGCCGAACGGGTCGCATCGTTGAAGTCGAAGCGTACGCAGGCAGCGTCGATCCGGCGGCGCACTCCTATCGCGGGCAGACGCCGCGCACGGCCAGCATGTTCGGTGAGGCCGGCCACCTGTATGTCTATTTCACCTACGGCATGCACTGGGGCAGCAACGTGGTCTGCGGAGAGGTCGGTGAAGGCGTGGCGGTGCTGCTGCGGGCCATCGAGCCGCTGGCGGGCCTTGAGCGCATGCACGAGCTGCGCCCCGCCGCGCGCCGGGATCACGATCTGGCCAGCGGCCCCGGCAAGCTCTCGCAGGCATTCGGGCTGGACCGCAGTTTCGACGGCGCCGACCTGGTGACTGGCAGCCATGGCATCGTGATCGCAAGCGATGGGACCCCGCCTCCGTCCGACCCGGTAATTGGTCCACGCATCGGTATCACCCGCGCGGTCGATTTCCCTTGGCGCTGGCACATCCGTGACAATCGTCACGTATCGATTCAGCCACGGCGTACTCCCGCCCCTGCGAGGAAACGATGATGACCCCGCTCGACAAACCACTGCGACGCGAACTGGACATCGATGGCCGGCCCCATACCCTCACCGTGGACCCCGAAGGCCTCAAGCTGGTCGAAAAGGGGCGACGCAAGGGCATCACGCTACGCTGGCAGGACCTGGTATCCGGCGATGCCGCACTGGCCACCGCCCTGCAGGCATCGCTCCAGCAACACTGAGCGGGCGCGGCCACCTCACATCGGCATCACTCTGCCATGGCGATACATAACGCCGTGCGCACTAGCGTAGCGCCAGCCAGCTGCCGCAACCGCCCTCGCCACCCAGCCCTGAAAAGCGCCATGGACGAAGCCGAACGTCTGCTCGAAATCGAACGACTGCACCTGCTGGATACGCCCCCCGAGCCGGTGTTCGATGCCATCGTCGCCGCCGCCCGCGCCGCGACCGGCATGACCATGGGGCTGATCACCGTGGTGGCCGAAGACCGGCAGTGGTTCAAGGCCAATATCGGGCTGGAGGCCGTCACCGGAACGGCCCGCGAGATCTCCTTCTGCACGCATGCGATCCGCCACGACGAGCTGTTCGAGATACCCGACGCGCGCCAGGACCCTCGCTTCTCGACCAATCCCCTGGTGACCGCCGGGCCGCGCATCCGGCATTACGCCGGCATCCCGCTGGGCTCGGCCCATGGTGCACGCATTGGCACGCTGTGCCTGCTCGACCCGATGCCCGGCGTGCTGTCCCCCTCCCAGCGCGAACTGATGGTGCATCTGGCGCGGGTCACCACCCAGGTGCTGGAACAGCGCAGTACCCTGATGGCGCAGGTTGGCCAGGCGAAAGCGCTGCATCGCGAGCTGAAACGCAGCGAAGACTTCCTGGAGCGGACCAACCGCGCCGCCCGGGTGGGCGGCTGGGAGATGGACCTGGTCACCAACGAAGTGCGCTGGACCCGCGAGACCAAGCAGCTGCACGGCGTGCGCAGCAACTTTGAACCGACGCTCGACACCGCGCTGTCGTTCTATCGCGAAGACAGCCGCAACATCATCCGCGCGGCAGTGCAGCGTTGCATCGACGAAGGCACGTCCTGGGAGGTGCAGCTGCCAATGACCACCGCCGACGGGCGCGCGATCTGGACCCGGGTGGTCGGCAGCCGGCAACAGGTCGACGGCCATCCACGCCTGGTCGGGGCGATCCAGGACATCACGGACGAGCGAGCCGCGCTCGACGCGCTGGAAGCGAGCGAGACCCGCTACCGGCGACTGTTCCACTACAGCCTGGGCCTGATCTGCACCCACACGCTGGACGGGACATTGACCTCGGTGAATCCCGCGGCGGTGCAGTCGCTGGGCTTCGAGGAAAGCCAGATGGTCGGGCGCAGCCTGTGCGACCTGATGCCACCGGAAAAACGCGAGGGCTTCAAGGCCTACCTCGCTCGGATCCAGGCAAACCACACCGACGCTGGCGTGATCGAGCTGATTGCCGCCGACGGTACGCGCCACTACTGGGCGTACCACAACGTGCTCGACAGCGAGGCCAGCCCGCCCTACGTGCTGGGGCATGCACAGGACGTCACCGCGCTGAGGATGCAGGAGCAGCAGCTGCGCGAAATGTCCTTCAAGGATCCCCTCACGCAGTGCTACAACCGGCGTTATCTGCACCGGCTGGATGAACTGATTGATGAGCGCTGGGCCTGCGTGATGTTCGATCTGGACCACTTCAAGCACATCAACGACACCCAGGGCCACCGCCGCGGCGACGCCGTCCTGGTCGAGTTCGCCACCTTCCTGCGCTCGCCGCTGGGCAAGGAGGAGACGGTGGTGCGGCTGGGCGGCGACGAATTCATGGTGGTACTGGTCGCGCCCGCGGATGGCCGGTTGAGCGAACTGGAGCACTGGTACCAGGACCACGCTGCGCTGTCGCCCAGCGCTTTCTCGATGGGTGCAGCCATCAATACGGCCGGTGAGCCTGTGGCCGACACCATCCAGAAGGCGGACAGCCGCCTCTACCGGACCCGCGCGCGCGTGCGCCGCGAGCGGCGCGAAGGCCCCGCCGTGCGTTGATCACGCCGCCCGCACCGTCACCCACGTCGGCGCGTGGTCGCTGGCCTTCTCCTGCAGACGCACCCAACGGTCGACGCCAGCGTCCTTCACTCGCTCCGCCAGTACGGGATTCAACAGCAGATGATCGATGCGCAGCCCACGGTCGCGCTCGGCATGTCGGCGGAAATAGTCCCAGAAGGTGTAGATCGTGGCGTCGCCGTGCACCTTCCGCAGCGCATCGGTCCAGCCCTGCGCGAGCAGCCGCTCGAAGGCATCGCGAACCTCGGGCTGGAACAGCGCATCGCGGCGCCAGGCCTTGGGGTCGTAGACGTCGGCTTCGGTGGGAATCACGTTGAAATCACCCAGCAGCAACGCCGGGTGCGGCAGTTCGACCAGGCTGCGCGCGTGCCGGATCAGGCGCTCCATCCAGCGCAGCTTGTAGTCGAACCTGGGCCCGGGCTGCGGGTTTCCGTTGGGCAGGTAGAGGGCACCCACGATGACCCCGTGCACCGCCGCCTCCAGGTAGCGGCTCTGCGTGTCGCTGGGCTCGCCGGGCAATCGGCGGCGGCTCTCGACCGGCGTGGTCCCCCGAGCCAGCAACGCCACGCCGTTCCAGCGCGCCTCACCTTGCCAGAGCGCACCGTACCCAGCCTCCTCCAATGACGCAGCAGGAAACGCGGCGTCGGTCGCCTTCAGTTCCTGCAGGGCAACCACGTCGGGCGATTCCCTGTGCAGCCAGTCCAGCAGCTGTGGCAGGCGCGTGCCGATGCCGTTGACGTTGAACGTGGCAATACGAAGCGTCTTGCGTCGGGCCATGCAGGAAGCCTCCTCGGTGCCGGGAATGAGCATTCACTCTGAGCGCCCGGGCATGCACGGGCCGTGGATGCCACGTCATGATGCGGTGCCATTCGTTTCACGAACCGCTGCCACGCGCGACAGCAGGCTGGTCACCCGTGAACAGTGCCGGAGAAGCCCATGGCGGTGCGTCCGCTGCGCGCCATCTACCAGATCGACCCCTACCTGTTCCGCGACAGCGACGGCCGCGGCTGGGGCACGCTGGATGGCATCACGGAAAAGCTGGACTACCTGCAGTGGCTTGGCATCAGCCATGTCTGGCTGCTGCCGTTCTACTGCAACGCCGGCCGCGATGGTGGCTACGATGTCAACGATCACTACCGTATCGATCCGCGCCTGGGCGACCAGGCCGCGTTCCAGCGCCTGGTCGATGCCGCCGACGCACGTGGCATCGGCATCATCGTCGAACTGGTGATGCAGCACACCGCCAGCGCGCACCCGTGGTTCGTCGCCGCGCAGCAGGGTGACCCGGCCTGGCGCCGCTGGTACCTGTGGAGCGACCACATGCCTGACGACGGCCTGCAGCCGATGTTCCCGCCGATCGAGGCCTCTGTCTGGACATGGGATGCCGAGGCCGGCGCGTTCAACCGGCACATGTTCTACCGGCACGAGCCGGACCTCGACCTGGCCCATGCGCCGGTACGCGAGGAACTGCTGCAGGTAATGACGTTCTGGCTGCAGCGCGGCGTGGCCGGCTTCCGCGTCGACGCGGTCCCGTACATGGTCGAGCGCGCCCGCCACGCGGACCCGCGCGACGACGGGCTGTGGCTGCTGGAGGCGATGCGCGCCACGGCAGACGCGCAGCAACCAGGGCTGCCGTTGATCGGCGAAGCGGATGTCCGCGCGTCCCGCTACGGTGACTTCCTGTGCCACGGGCGGCGGCTTTCGCACCTGCTGGATTTCCACCTCAACAATCACTTCTTCCTGGCACTGGCACGCGGCGATGCCAGCGAAGTGGCCCGGGTCATGGCCGAGTACGGCCCGCACGCGCCGCCGGACACACGCATTGCCTGGCTGCGCAACAATGATGAACTGGACCTGGAGCAGCTGGAGCCGGATGAGCGCGAAGCGGTGATGGAACGTTTCGCTCCTGAGCGTGGCATGCGCATCTATGGCCGTGGCGTCCGCCGCCGGCTGGCACCGATGCTGGACGGCGACATCGCATGGCAGGCAATGGCCTGGGCGGCGCTGCTGTCGCTGGGCCAGGTGCCGGTGATCCGCTATGGCGAAGAGATCGGCCTCGGTGATTGCCTGGAGCTGCCCGAACGCAATGCTGTGCGCATGCCGATGCACTGGCATGACGGCCCAGGGGCTGGGTTCACCGACCAATCGCGGCATGCCTGGCGCGCGCCACCGGCGGACGGCCCCTACGGTTACCGCACGGTGAATGTCGAGGCGCAACGCGCGATGCCGGACTCACTGCTGCTGCGGGTGCGCGAGCTGCTGCAGCAACGCAATGCCCATCCCGTGCTGCAGCAGGGGCCACACACGCTCGACCCACCCTCACCCGCGCTGCTGATGCTCCGCTTCGGTGAGGCACCCCATCAGGCACTGGCACTGATCAACTTCGGCGACAACCCGGTTGAGGTGGACGTACCCCTGCACGGCCCGCTGCACACGCTGGTGGGCCACGGCGCCAAACTGCAGGGTCGTCGCTGCTACCTGCAGGGCCATGGCTATACGTGGCTGGCTGCCGAGGGTGCCTGAGTGCGCAGCGCAGGCAGTACGTGTTCGGCGAAGTCGTCGATGAAGCGTTCCTGCTCGCGGTTCACGTTGTGCAGGTAGATGCGATCGAACCCCAGGGACTGCAGCTCCTGCAGCCAGGCCCGATGCTGGCCCAGGTCTGCCGAGACATGCACGTGCTCGCGCACCACCTCGGCGCTGACCGATCGGGCCTGTGCTTCGAACTGTTCGGGCTGGTCCAGGCCTTCGGCCAGTTCCGGCGGCAGCACGTTGGCGCTCCACTGCTCCATCGCGCCTTCCAGCGCCGCCTGTTCGGCGCGCGCGTAGGAGAGCTTGGCCTGCAGGTACATCGGCTTGCCCCTGCCGCCGCCGTCCTCGAACGCCGCCACCACACGCCGCAACTGCGCCAGTGGCTGGCTGATGGTGATCAGGCCATCGTCCCAGCCCCCCATCCAGCGTGCGGTTTCCTCGGTGACGGCCGCCCCCAGCAGCGGCAGGGGAAGCGCCGGGCGACTGTAGAGCCGTGCCTGGCGCACCCGGAAGCCACCGTCGTGGTCGACCTGCTCGCCGCCCCACAGCCGCCGCATCACCTCGGCCGCATCGCGCAATGCCTTCTGCCGCTCGCGCTTGGCTGGCCACGGCTGGCCGGTGATGCGCTCGTTCAGGGCCTCGCCGGTACCCAGCGCCAGCCAGATCCGGCCCGGCGCCAACTGCTCCAGCGTCGCCGCTGCCTGTGCCACCAATGCCGGGTGCTGGCGCAGCATCGGGCAGGTCACCATGCCCAAGGTCAATGCGCTCTGCACCGCCAGCGCGCCGGCCCATACCCAGCTGTGGCCGGACTGCCCTTGCGCAGTCGTCCACGGGTGGAAATGGTCCGAGCACATCAAAGCCTCGAATCCCGCCTGTTCGGCGCGCAGCGCCAGGCCCAGCAAGGTGGCGGGCGGGAACTGCTCATGCGATGCGTGGTAGCCGATGGTCATCACGGATTCCGTGCGGGGACTGGACACGATGGCAACACCCCTCCAGCTAAAACGGCGTCATGGAAACGAACACCTCCTGCATCGGGCATCGACGCTGGGCTATCGCCGAAGGCTACATTCCAGCCTGGAGCAACGGCCCGTCGCCGGAGATGCAGAGTCACGAAACCTGCTGCGTCCTCAATGCGGGCAACGAGGACGCGCATGTCACGCTGACCCTCTACTTCGAGGACCGCGATCCTGTCGGTCCCTACCGGATCACCGTGCCAGCACGACGCACCTGCCACCTGCGCTTCAACGACCTGCAGGATCCGGCGCAGGTACCACGCGGCACCGGCTTCGCCACCCTCATCGAATCCGACCAGCCGATCATCGTGCAGCACACGCGGCTGGATTCACGGCAGCCGGCCAACAGCATCATGACCACGATCGCCCATCCGTTGTGAAGCACCGTGCGCAGTCGTCCACGCTGCCACGACACCGCGCCCTCCGGCCTTTTACCCGCGCCGAGCGAGACTGCCGCCAGGTTCCCTTTCGGAGAGTGACGATGGCCCTGCCCGACTACCCACGTCCGCCCTTCCCGGCGCAGCAGCAATCCTTCCCCGGCAAGACCGCGCAGATGCAGCCCCGGCCGGACCACGGCGAGGACAGCTACCGCGGCCATGGCCTGCTGCAGGGCAAGAAGGCACTGATCACCGGCGGTGACAGCGGCATCGGCGCAGCGGTGGCCATCGCTTTCGCGCGCGAGGGTGCCGACGTCGCCATCGCCTTTCTTGATGGCGAGCAGGACGACGCCCGCCATGTGCAGCAGCAGATCGAACAGGCCGGGCGCAAGGCCGTGCTGGTACCGTGTGACATCAGCGACCCGGCGCAGGCGCGCTCGCTGGTCGACCGCGTGGCCAGCGAGCTGGACGGTCTCGACATCCTGGTCAACAACGCGGCCTACCAGCGCTACTACGAGCACTTCGACGACATCACCCTGGATGACTGGAAGCGGACGTTCGATACCAATGTCCATGCCGTGTTCAATCTGACGCGGTTGTGCGTGCCACACCTGCGCGGTGGCGGCGCGATCATCAACACCGCATCGGTCAATTCCAAGCGACCGACCCCGAACATCCTTCCGTACTCTGCGACCAAGGGCGCCGTCGCCAACCTGACGCTGGGGCTGGCGGGCCTGCTGGCCGAGCACCAGATACGCGTCAACGCCGTGCTGCCCGGCCCGATCTGGACACCGTTCATTCCGGCAGGCATGGCCTCCGAAGAGGTCGAGCAATTCGGCTCGCAGACGCCGTTCGGCCGCCCCGGGCAGCCCGCGGAACTGGCCTCGGCCTACGTGATGCTGGCTTCGGACAGCGCCAGTTATACCTCCGGTGCCTTGCTGACCATCTCCGGCGGCGCGGCAACGCTGTGACCGCCCATGGCCGGACTGCCTGCCTGGATCGCGGATTGGCTGCTGGTGGTGGTACCGGTGGCCGAGGTGCTGGTCATTCTCGGGGTGGCCTGGCTGATGGTGCGTGCACTGGCGTGGCTGCTCGTGCAGGCCCGGCAGCGCGGCAGGCTGGCTCCAGAGCTTCATGTGGGCCTGCGCCGCGGCGGTGCATTGCTGCTGTATCTGGCGGCCACGCTGCTGATACTGGAGCGGCTGGGCGTTTCGCGCTCGGTGCTGTGGACCGCGCTGACCGGGTTCATGGCGGTCGGTGCGGTGGCGTTCTTTGCCGCGTGGAGCGTGTTGTCCAACCTGTTCTGTTCGTTCCTGATCGTGGCTACGCGCCCGTTCCGCATCAACGACACGATCGAAGTGCTGGAAAGCGTGGACAAGCCGGGCCTGTGCGGCCAGGTGGTGGACATCAACCTGATCTACACCACGCTGAGTGACCGTGGCGAAGGCGCGCGCGGTTGCCTGCTGCGCGTGCCGAACTCGTTGTTCTTCCAGCGCATCACCCGGCACTGGGGTGACAGCGGCTATTCGCAGCTGCCGGGCAGCCTGCCGATAAAGGGCAAGGTGCGCTGAGTCGCTGTAGAGCCGAGCCCATGCTCGGCTCGCTGCGCGCAGCGCAGGGTGCGTCGCGGCCGAACGGAGCGCAGCCGAGCGTGGGCTCGGCTCAAGGTGCCACAGCGGGCGACCCTACTCCGCTGCCAACGCCTGGATCGGGTCCAGCCGTGCGGCGTTGCGTGCCGGGAAGTAGCCGAAACCGAGCCCGATCGCAGACGAACATGCCAGCGCGGCGAGCACCGGCCCTGGCGTGAACAGGAAGGGCACCCCCAGCGACAGCAGGCTGGACAGCGCACCCACGGCGAAGGCCAGCAGTACGCCCAGCACGCCACCGGACAGGCAGATCAGCACCGCCTCGATCAGGAACTGGCGCAGGATGTCGCCCTGCCTCGCCCCCACCGCCAGCCGCACGCCGATCTCGCGCACGCGCTCCTTCACCGACACCAGCATGATGTTCATCACGCCCACGCCGCCAACCACCAGCGCCACCGCCGCGATCGCTGAAACCAGCGCCGCCATGGTCTGGCTGGATTTCATCACCGCCTTGCGGATCTGGTCCGAGTTGTAGATGAAGAAATCGCGACGACCATGCAGGCGCTCCAGCTCGGCGCCCAGCGAGGCCTCGGCGGCATTGGTGGGTACGTTGTCGCGTACGCGCACGGTGATGCTCTCCAGGCGCTGGCTGCCCAGCAGCCGGGAGGCAGCCGACGTATAGGGAACGTAGACGGTTGGCGTGGCCCCACCGGCGAATGCATTGGCACCCACCACGCCGATCACCTCGACCGGCATGCCGCCCAGCAGCACCGTGCTGCCGATAGGGTTGCCAGCGAACAGTGCCTTCGCTGCCTTCTGGTCGACCACGCCCACTGCCCGATGCGCCTCCACCTCGGCATCGGTGAAGAACCGGCCGGCCCTCAGGCGCAGCCCGCGCACGCGCGGCAGATCCGCACCGGCGCCCAGTACCTGCGTATTGGCTCGTCGGCCGCCCTGCAGTGCTGCTACCGAACCGCTGAGGTTGGGGCTGACACTGTCCACGTAACTCAGGGCGGCCAGGTGATCGGCATCGCCTACCACCAGCGTCTCGATCTCCGCCGAGCGCGGGTCACCGAAATCGGCGCCCGGGAAGATCTCCAGCGTGCTGGCGCCCAGCGCGTTTATCTGCGCCTCGACCTGCGCCTGCGCGCCTTTGCCCAGCGCAACCACGGTCACCACCGCGGCCACGCCGATGATGATGCCGAGCATGGTCAGCAGGGTGCGCAGGCGATGGGCCAGCATCGAACGCACCGCCATGCGCGTCGCCTCGCGCACGGCATCGATGCGGGCGCGCCGCTCGGTAGCCGCCGTGGATGTGCGCGCCGGTGCGTCCGAACGCTGCCGCACCGAAGGGCCTCGCTCCTGGCGATCCGCCACCACACGCCCATCGGCGATCTCGATCACCCGTGACGCGTGGGCAGCAATCGCCGCATCATGGGTGACCAGGATCACGGTATGGCCCTGCGCATGCAGGCGCTCGAGCTCGGCCATCACCTGCCTGCCACTGGCATGATCCAGCGCGCCGGTCGGCTCATCGGCCAGCACGATCGCGCCGCCGTTCATCAGCGAGCGTGCGATGGAGACGCGCTGCTGCTGGCCGCCGGACAACTGGCTGGGCCGGTTCGCGGTCCGCTCGCCCAGGCCGAGCGTTTCCAGCAGCAGGCGGGCACGCGTGGTGCGCGCATCGGCCTCCACCCCGGCATAGACGGCGGGCAAGGCCACGTTCTCGGTGGCACTGAGGTTCTCCATCAGGTTGTAGCGCTGGAAGATGAAGCCGAAGTGCTCGCGGCGCAGGCGCGCCAGCTGGTCAGGCGACATCTGCTCGGTCGCAGCCCCCTCCACGCGGTAGCTGCCTTCGGTCGGCCGATCCAGGCAGCCCAGGATGTTCATCAGCGTGGACTTGCCCGAACCCGAGGGGCCGATGATGGCGATGAACTCGCCGGCATCGATGCGCAACGAGACCTCCTTCAGCACCACCACCTCGCCGGCGGCCGAGCGATAGGCGCGCGATACGCCCTTCAATTCCAGCAGTGCGTCGGCCATGCTCACATCCCCAGCAGGCTGGTGGGTTCGGCATCGCCACCGCTGGGCGCCTGGCCGACCACCACGTTCTCGCCCGCTTCCAGGCCAGAGATGATCTGCACGGCGGTGGCGGTGCGCAGGCCGGTAGTCACAGCGCGCTCGTGGGCGCGGCCTTTCGCATCGACTACCCGCACGGTTGCGCCGTTGCCGTTCTTGTCGTCGGACTCGCTCAGGGCGGTCAGCGGCACCTGCAGTGCATTGGCCACGCGTGCCAGCTGGATCGTCACTTTCACCGTCATCGAAGGCTTCAGCATCAAGCCCGGATTGGCCACGTCGAACAGCCCCGCGTAGTACACCGCTTTCGGCGTCTGCGCCGATCCGCCGCTGTTGCCGCTGGACGCGTCGGCAATCGACGACGGCGCTGGCTCAAGCTGCTGCAGGTGCGATTCATAGCGGCGCCCGCTCGGTCCCAGCGTCGAGAACCACAACGGTTGGCCGGGTGCGATCAGTTCCACGTCAGCCTCGGCGATCTCGGCGCGCACCGTCATCGTGTCCATCTGTGCCAGCATCACGATGGTCGGCGTGGTCTGCATCGAGTTCAGCGTCTGCCCCGCCTTGGTGACGATGGCCACGATGTAGCCCTCGGACGGCGACACGATACGCGTGTAGCCCAGGTTGATGCGGGCGGTTTCCACCTGGGTCACCGCCTGGTCGATCTGCGCCTGCAACGCAGCGGCATCCGCGCGCGCCGCATCGCGCGCCACACGTGCCGCTTCGAAGCCTTCCTGCGAGACCAGCCGCGACGCCACCAGCTGCGATTGGCGATCGTACGTGCGAAGGGCCTGGCGGTAGCGCGCCTGGCTGGCCGCATGTTGCGCACGCAGCGCGTTGGCGGCGGCTTCGGCACTGCGCAGGGCAATGCGCTGCGGTTGTGAATCCACTTCGGCAATCAGGTCGCCGGCCTGCACGTGCTGGCCCAGCACCACATGCAGGCGCGTGACCTGCCCGGAGACCTGCGCGCCCACGGCCACCAGTTCTTTCGGATTGACCCGGCCGACCGCCTGCACGGTCTTTTCCAGACCGGCGACCCTTGCCGGTGCGGTGATCAACGCGGCATCCTCGCCATCGGCAAACGCCCACCAGCAACCGCCGCCGGCAAGAACGGCCAGCGTTGCGGCAATGATCCAGGTCCTGCGGTTGTTCATCGAAACTTCCGGGGGTGCGTGCAGTCGCCCGGTGCGACCGCCAGGGCCGCAGTCTGGAAGCCCCAGGTGGATGTTTCTTGGAGCCGCTGTGGAGATTGGATGGAGACGCGACCGCCGTTCAGGGACCGCGTCGGCCGCTGAATCCATGGCGCGGCTCCACGCAATCTCGACACAATCTCGACCAAGTCTCCATCAACGGTCGCTAGCCTCGGCGGCCTCGCCGACTGCCAGCCTGCCGTGCCCCTTTCCTACCCGGACCTGCCACCCATCGATGTGCGCCGTGCCTACCTGGCGTGGTGTGCGCCTTCGCCGTGGCTGATCGCACTGGTGCTGGCATCGACCAGCACATGGATGTGGGTCGCACCGTATCCGCTACTGCCGTTGCTGGCCGGCTTCGGGGCCGCCGCCCTGCTGGGGTTCCGCAGTGACGGGCCCGGACGCACCCGCCGCTCCGGGTCGCTCGCATCGCTGGCCTTGATCGGCCTGGCGTTCTGGTCGGCAACACCTCCGGCCGCCAACGTCAACCTGCATCTGCTGCTTGCGCCCGCCACCGCCGTGGTCGCCGCCCTGCTGGCAGTGCGCCTGCGCGCCATCGTGGGCATGGCCTCGCGGCTGCAGGCCCGGGTGAACGCCACCCCCATGGCCTCGCGCTGGAACGCGCTGCCTGCCGCGGTGTCTACCCTGACGCTGCAGCAGCTGCGCGGCGCGGGTTCGGTGGACCCCAGCCTGCAGCGCTCGCTGGTGCTGGCCACGCTGGCCTGGGCGGCCAACGAAGAGGCGCAGGCCAGGGAACGCCGACGATGACCCTGCCCCTGATCCGGCCCCTGCCCGCCCTGGCCTCGAACCCGCCGTACGCCATGAAATACGAACCCCGTAACCGACAGCCCCCCTTGGTGCTGATTGCCGAAGATGAGAGCGAGATCGCCGACATCCTCGGTGCCTACCTGGCCCGTTCGGGCCTGCGCAGCGCACGCGCCGCCGACGGCGAGGCGGCGCTTGCCAGCCACCGCCAGCTGCGCCCGGACCTGGTACTGCTGGATGTGCAGATGCCCAAGCTGGATGGCTGGCAGGTGCTGAGCGAACTGCGGCGTCGCGGCAACACGCCGGTGATCATGCTCACCGCGCTCGACCAGGACGTGGACAAGCTGACCGGCCTGCGTGTGGGCGCTGACGACTACGTGGCCAAACCATTCAATCCCGCTGAGATCGTTGCACGCATCCAGGCCGTGCTGCGCCGCAGTGCCCGCAGCGTGGCCGAAGAACCCACCGGGCTGATCCGCCAGGGCCCGTTCGAGATCGACCTGCGCAGCCACGAAGTGACGGTCCGCAACGGCGAGCAGGCGCACGCACTGAACTTCACCCTCACCGAATTCCGGCTGCTGGTGCACATGGCGCGCGCGCCGCGCCAGGTGCATGCGCGGGTGGACCTGCTGCACGCCTGCCTGCCCGAGGGCGATGCGCAGGAGCGCACCGTCGACAGCCATGTCAGCAAGCTGCGGCGCAAGCTCGAGGATGTCGGCGTGATCGGCATTCCCGCCACCATCCGTGGCGTCGGCTACCGCTTCCTGGACTGAATGATGACTGCGAAAGGCAAGAGCATCGGCCGCCAGATCAGCCTGTCGATCACCGTGGCCTCGCTGTGTTCGACGGTGCTGTCGATCAGCGGCTTCTACCTGTTCTACTACCTGCTGGAGGTGTTCTATCCGCGCTGGTATGACGAGCCGAAGTCCATGATGCCCTCCGGGCTGGAGTGGCTGTGGATCGGCCTGACCGCCACCGTGGTGGTGGCGTTGGCCACCCTGATCGCGTCTCGCCTGACCCGGCGCATCATCACCCCGTTGAATTCGGTGGCCGCAAGCCTGCGTCGCGTGGCCAGCGGTGACCTGGAGGCGCGCGCGCGCGGCGGCGACACCTCGATGGCCGAGGCCGCCACGCTGGTCAACGACTTCAATTCCATGGCCGAGCGGCTCAGCCGGATGTCCGAGAACCGCGTGTTCTGGAACGCGGCCATCGCACACGAACTGCGCACGCCGATGACCATCCTGCGTGGCCGCCTGCAAGGCATCGCCGAAGGTGTATTCGAGCCGGGCCCCGAGCAGTTCAACAGCATGCTCACCCAGCTGGAGGGACTGACCCGCATCATCGAGGACCTGCGCGTGGTCAGCCTGGCCGAGAGTGGCCACCTGGATCTGCGCCTCCAACGCAGCGACGTCAGCGTGCAGGTGGCGGCGGTGGTGGAGGCGATGTCCGAGGCGCTGACCGAAAGCGGCTTCTCGGTGAGCCTGGACGCGCGGCCGTCGCTGGCGGACTGCGATCCGGCCCGCATCCGCCAGGCGGTGCTGGCATTGCTGGAGAACGCCCGTCGCCATGCCATCCCCTGCCCGCTGCGGGTGCGCGTCACCCTCGCTGAGGGGCACTGCGCGGTGGCCGTGGAAGATGGTGGCCCCGGCGTGCCGGACGACCTGCGCGACAGCATTTTCGAAGCCTTCCAGCGCACCGATGTGTCGCGCTCGCGGCAGAGCGGGGGCTCAGGCCTCGGCCTGGCGGTCGTGCGTGCGATTGCCGTGGCCCATCACGGAACGGCGCAGTGCCGAGCTACCGAGCGTGGCGGCAGTTCGTTCGAGATCCGCTGGCCGGTGCACGTGCGCCGTTGAGGCCGTAGACGCTGCCCTGGTAGCAGCCCACCTTGGTGGGCACCACGCGCGTGGCTGAACGCCGCCGATTTCTCCACGCAATCTCCATCATCCCTCCATGCCCGCTCCAAAGGGCTGCAGATACTGGGCGCGACCCGGCAGATGGCAGGCATCCGTCCCCTGCCCTGTCCCCGAACCCCCCAGGCATCCCATGCAACACCCCCACGATCCAGCGGCCGCCGCCGGCAGCATCGGCCAGCAGAATGCGGCCGCCACGCTCAAGGCCATCCTGCGCACCTACCCCTGGCAGCTCACCGGCACGTTCTCGCTGGTGGCGCTGGAGAACACCCTGCTGCTGGCCTATCCGTTGTTCGCCGGCTTCGCGGTAGACGCGATCATCAGCGGCAACATCGGCCATGCCATCTCCTATGCCGGCGTGGTACTGCTGTTCTGGCTGGTGGGTGCCGCCCGTCGGGCGGTGGATACGCGCACCTTCACCCGCATCTATGCCGATCTGGCAGTGAGCGTGGTGCAGGCGCAGCGCCGGTTGGGCCAGGCGACGTCCACTTCGGCGGCACGCGTGGTGCTGGCCCGCGAGTTCGTCGACTTCTTTGAAAAGCACGTGCCGATCATCGCCACCGCGCTGGCATCGATGTTCGGTGCAGTGGCCATGCTGCTGGCGATCGAGCCGATGGTCGGTGCCGCTGGCCTGGCCACCCTGCTCGGCGCCCTGCTGGTGCTGCCCTCGTTCGCACGCCGCAACGAGCAGTTGCACGGCCGACTGAACAACCGCCTGGAACACGAAATCCGGCTGGTCGACCGGGTCAGCCCCTCGGTGCTGCGCCGCCACTACACCACGCTGTCGCGCCTGCGCATCCTGCTGTCCGACCGCGAAGCCGGCGCCTATGTGGTGATCGGGCTGGCTGCCGCGGCATTGTTCGCGCTGACCATCGGCCGCCTTGCCACCAGTGAAGGCGTTACACCGGGCCACGTCTACGCGGTGATGACCTACCTGTGGACCTTCGTCGGCAGCCTGGACGATGCGCCGTCAATGGTGGATCAGCTTGCGCGGCTGAAGGATATCGGCCGCCGTGTCAGCCCCGGCATGGACGATGCGGACCACAAGGGCGCCGCTTGACCGGTCGCTGCCCACCTTGGTGGGCACCGACGAGAGCAGCGCCAACCAAGGTTGGCGGCTACCGGGCCTGAGCAGTGTTGCTCTGGTAGCTGCCCACCTTGGCGCGCACCGACGGGAGCCAGCGCCAACCAGGGTTGGCGGCTACCAGGCCTGAGCGGTGTTGCTCTGGTAGCTGCCCACCCTGGTGGGCACCGATGGAAGCCAGCGCCAACCAAGGTTGGCGGCTACCGGGCCTGAGCAGCGTTGCTCTGGTAGTTGCCCACCTTGGTGGGCACCGATGGAAGCCAGCGCCAACCACGGTTGGCGGCTACCAAACCTGAGCGGTGCTGCTCTGGTAGCTGCCCACCTTGGTGGGCACCGACGGAAGCCAGCGCCAACCAAGGTTGGCGGCTACCGGGCCTGAGCGGTTTTGCTCTGGTAGCTGCCCACCCTGGTGGGCACCGACGGAAGCCAGCGCCAACCAAGGCTGGCGGCTACCGGGCCTGAGCGGTCTTGCTCTGGTAGCTGCCCACCTTGGTGGGCACCGATGGAAGCCAGCGCCAACCGAGGTTGGCGGCTACCGGGATCGATAGATACCCATGCGCCGCTTGGCGCTACAGGAACTCCGCCATGCGCTGCAGCTCGTCGTCCAGCGCGCCACGAAATACCTTGTCGCGGGCCAGCGACTTGCCGGCATAGCCCACGCTCGACACCAACTCACCCTCGCGCACGCTCAAGTTGGCCCAGCCCACCACCTGCTCATGCCACAACACCGGCAGTGCGTAGTAGCCGTACTGGCGTTTCGGTGCAGGCGTGTAGGCCTCGAACTTGTACACCCAATCCCACAACAGCTCGAAGCGGCGGCGGTCCCACACCACCGGGTCGAACGGCGCCAGCAGGCGCACCTGCTCATCCGGTGCATGGCGGCGCGAGCGCGGATTCTCGTCCGCCGGCCAGTACCAGGTGGTGCCTTCCAGCGTACAGCTGGCCAGTTGCTGCTTGGCCAGCGCCAATGCCTTGCGGGTCTGCTCGGCCAGGTGCGGCGCGCCATAGCCCAGCAGGCGCACCAGATAGGTCAGGCTGGCCGAGGGCAGCGGCGCGTACTTGCGCACCACCAGGTCGATCAGGGCGGCGGCCCGTTCGACCTGCGCCTGTTCGCTGGAATCGGGCTCGGCATGATCGGCCACCGCGTAGATGCGCGTGCCGCTATCGCGCCGTTGCACCCGCAGCAGGCCGCGGTAGTGCATGCCATCCAGCAGATGCGTGCTGGCGTTGCTGGTGCCGCCCCAGTAGTTGGTCACCCGCCCATGCGCGAATGCCTGGTCGACCTCGCGCGGGTGCACGCTGCCACGCTCGCGCACAAAGGCCAGCACGTTGGCCGCACGGCGATGGGTCTCGGCATCCCACGCGCGCTTGGAAACCCGTGGGTGCATCAGCGCCAGATGCTCGCGCGGCAGGAAGCCGTAGTTCACCAGGCAATCCTCTTCCACCGGCAGACGCGTGTAGCGGCGCTCAAGATCGCCCGCGCGGTAGTCCTTCACCCGGTGGCGCAGGGTCAGGTCCTGCGCGCGTGCCGGTGCGCGGATCGGGTCGGCCTGCACGAAGCCCAACCGCCGGATCGCGGTCAGCAGCGTGGTCGGCTTGAACAAGGTGCGCGCCACCGCGTAGCGGCGAAGGTCATCGAGAGTGGGCGTGGCAGGCATGGCCGCATTGTATTCTCGACACTACGCGATCCGTCCAGTAGAGCCAGGCCACGCCTGGCTGGCGTCATGGTGAACGGCCGCGATCATCCACGCATGGCGTGCATCTACCGAAGCCGCGATACCTCCAGCGAACCGATCACCAGTGCCCGCATGCCCTGCTTGAACTCGGTGATCACCTGCCCTTCTTCGTCATCCGCAATCGCGTAGATGGTGTCGGCGCCGGCGATGCAGTAGAACGCGATCGTGGCCAGCAGCCAGCGCGCCTTGTCCACCGGCAGGCCGAACACCTCGGCCACGTGCGCCTGGTGCGAGGCGATCTTTTCCAGCATCGGCGCGGTCGCCACCGTGCGCCGCAGCAGGTAGGGCGGTAGCCCGGGATGCGCCTTCACCACTTCGCACAGCGACTCCACGAACCCCATCAGATAGGCCTCCAGCCCACCCGGTGCGTCGACCGACGCGCGCGGAATCTGCCAGCGCTGGAACACCGCCTCCGCCACCAGGCGCTTCAACGCCTCCAGGTTGGCCACGCGCTTGTACAGCGCTGCCTGGGTCACCGCCAGTTCGGCGGCCACGTTGGCCATGGTCAGGTTGGGCAGGCCCAGGCGGATGCCGATGTCGGCCAGACGCTCCGGGGTGATGGTGGGCGGGCGGCCACGGGTCGGCGCCGTTGGATCGGGGTGCGTGCTCATACGGTGCCTGCTCTTACGGTGCGCGTCCATACCCTGCTGAGGGTGCCAGCAAAGGGACCCTCTTGTCCGCTTCGACTGATTTAGTTTACTTTACTCAACTAATTCGGAATGCGTCCGCCGCGCACCCGTAACCGAGCCCATGGCTCACCTCCCGCCAGGTCCCCACCCAGCCAACAACCCTGCGCTGCGCCCTTTCCCCGTGCTTGCCGTCGGCAGCGCGCCAGGCGCGCTCGCGCCTGCGATTCACAGGACTCTGGCATGACCGTTTTCAACTTCACTTCTGCACAGCATCGCGCTGCCGCCGCATCCTCCGGCCTGATGTATTCGCCGGGCATGGTCCGGCGCTACCGGGTGTCCGCCCTCGCGCTGGGGCTGCTGGCCTCGTTCGCCGCGCTGGCCGACGCCGCGCCGTCCACCCTTCCGTCGGTACAGGTGCAGGAACAACGCCGGGTCACTGCAGACTATGCGGGCGGGCAAGTGGCTGCCGGCAGCCGCGTCGGCCTGCTCGGCGACAAGGATTTCATGGACACGCCGTTCAATACGGTCAGCTACACCGAGTCCTTCATCCGCGATCGCCAGGCCAAGGACCTGACCGACGTCATTGCCGCCACCGACCCCACGGTGTTCAGCAACGGCGTCACCGGTGCCTGGAGTGAGAACTACGCGATCCGCGGCTTTGCCTCCAACACCAGCGACACCACCTTCAATGGCCTCAGCGGCATGGCGCCCTACTACCGCACCTCGCCGGAAATGTTCGAGCGCATCGAGGTGCTGAAGGGACCGTCTGCGCTGCTCAACGGCATGCCGCCGGGCGGCTCGGTCGGTGGCAGCGTCAACCTGGTGCCCAAGCGCGCAAGCGAGCAACCGCTGCTGCGGGTCAGTGCCAACTTCGCCTCCGATGCGCAGTTCGGCACTCACGTGGATATGGGCCGTCGCCTCGGCGCCGACAGGCAGTTCGGCATCCGCTTCAACGGTGCCTACCGTGATGGTGACGGCGCCGTCGGCAAGCAGCGCAAGAAGGTACAGCTCGGTTCGCTGGCACTGGACTGGCGCGGCGAACGTATGCGGCTGTCGGCCGATCTGTACAGCGCCGACGACCGCGTTGACGGCCCGGCACGTGGCGTCGGCCTGGCACCGGGCGTGGCCATTCCGCGCCCGCCACGCGGCGGTACGCTGATCAACCCGGATTGGGCCTACGTGGACAGCCAGGACAAGGGCGCGATGGTGCGCGGAGAACTGGATGTCAACGATAGCCTGATGGCCTACCTCGCGTACGGCACCAGCAGGACCGACTACCGCTACAACGGTTCGATCAGCGCGCAGATCCTCAATCCAGCCGGCAACTTCACCACGGTGATCGGCCAGCTCGCCTTCGACATCAGGAAGCAGTCCGCAGATGCCGGCCTGCGCGGTTCCTTCCACACCGGCAACGTCGGCCACCAGTGGGCCGCCAACGTGACCCACTACCAGCACACCCAGAACGACTACGGCCGGCGCAGCGTACCCGGCTGGGACTGGACCACCAATCTGTACAACCCAGTGTGGGGCCCGGCGGCGCCGTTCGTGGCACCGCACATCTCGCATACCGAGCTGACGCTGGACAGCCTCGGCTTCGCCGACACCCTCGCCTTCGCCGATGACCGCGTGCAGCTGACGCTGGGCGTGCGCCGCCAGCAGGTGGTCAGCGAGACCTTCAACGTGTCCACGGGTGCACGCACCTCGCGCTACGACGAGAGCGCCACCACGCCGGCAGCGGCCCTGCTGGTGAAAGCCACCGACGCGATCTCCCTCTACACCAACTACATCGAAGGCCTCAGCCAGGGCGCCACCGCGCCGATGACCGCCGCCAATGCCGGCGATGTGTTCGCACCGTTCCGCACCAGGCAGAAGGAGCTGGGCCTGAAGCTGGACCTGGGCAGCTTCGCGCACACCTTCAGCGTGTACGAGATCAAGCGACCGAACAGCTACACCGACCCGGTCACGAATATCTTCTCGTTTGGCGGCGAGCAACGTAACCGGGGCGTGGAATGGGGCTTCTTCGGCGCACCAATGGACGGCGTGCGCCTGCTCGGTGGAGCGGCCTATGTGCAGCCGAAGCTGACCCGCACGGCCGGTGGCGTGAATGAAGGACGCATCGCCACCGCCGTGGCGCAGCGGCAGGCCAAGCTGGGCGTGGAATGGGATGTGCCGACCTTGCAGGGCCTGACCCTGACAGGCAATGCCACGGCGATGTCGAGGCAGTACATCAGTGCCGACAATAGCCTGTCGGTGCCGGGGCGTACGTTGTTCGACGTGGGGGCGCGCTACAGCACCACCGTGGCGGGTCGACCGTTTGCGCTGCGGGCCAGCGTGAACAACGTGACCAACAAGGCGTACTGGGGCATGCCGTTGTTGTCGAGCCTGGCGCTGGGTGCACCGAGGACGGTGCTGGTGTCGGCAACGATGGATTTCTAAGCTGGCGTGGAACCCCTGTAGAGCCGAGCCATGCTCGGCTCCGTTTCGTCCGCTGAGCCGAGCATAGGATCGGCTCTACAGGTCGTCAGGCATTCTGCGAACGGCATCCACGCATGGCGTGGATCTACGTGTCATTCCGGATGCAGGCGATAGATGGCGTGGCTGGTCAACGCCAATGCCGCCAGCTTCAGCCCTTCCATTACGCGATCGCCCACGTACTGTTCCGGGCCGCCATTCTGGCGGGCGCGTTCGGCCGCCAGCAGGATCTCCTGCACGATACGCAGCCCGGCCAGTGCACCGTCGGCGTCGGCCAACGCCAGGCACCGGCCCGGCAGCTGATGGCGCTCGGGCCAGGGCTGGCCGTCGGCAGCCGCGCCCAACCCGATGCGATGCAGCAGGGCCGTCAGGTTGTTGGGATCGGGCGGGATGTCGTGCCCCTCATCGGCATTGGCCGGGGCGCGCTGATGGGGAAACTCCGATGCGTTCATGGCAGGTCTCCGTGCAAGGCATGCGGGACCATCACCCTTAAAAATCAAGGCGGCGGACGGTGCGTGGCTGGAAATCCCGTGAGTCAGTGCTATACCCGGGCGGTGGGCTTGCGCCCACCTCCACGCACCGCCCGCCATGGAACGCGAACGGAATGCCAGCCGACGCCGCGCAAGGCGACGCCGGCTGGCAAGCGTAAACAGCACTTACTCAACGGGGTTTCCAGGCCCCGGCCACCCTTTTTCGGTGGCACCCCATCATGTGCACAACGGGGTGGCAGGCGCCAACAACCCAAGTGCAAAGACAGCAACGTTCACGCAGTGGCCGCATTGTCGCATATCGACAATCGAGCCGAAGATTCAACAACTTGCGCCACGCCAACGGCGGCGTTCCCCACCCGCATCGGCACCACGCGTTCCTTGACCGCATCCGGCTTTCAAGACGCGCGACACGCCAGTTCCGACATTACACAAGCAGATGGGCAATCAACGCCAGCACCGCCAGATGTCCCACGTAGTACCCATAGAACACCCAGCGCCAGCGCGGCAGTTGCCACGGCACCCGCGTCGCCAGCACGACCACCGGAACGGCCAGCAGTGCCCAGCCGTTGTGGTTGGCCCAGCACGCCGCCGCAAGCGCGACCAGCAGCGGCCACCACGCCCGATGCCGGAACGCGATCCAGGCCAGCAGCACGGCGCCAACGCCGGCCCACTGGTAGTCCACGAACATCGGCAGCACACCGGCAGCCAGCAACAGCAGCACAGGCCGATGGCTCGCAAGCGCATGCACGGCCACCGCCGCCAAGGTGAAGGTGAGCAGGATGTTGAGCGGCAGCCAGGAACCGAACGCGAAGGCGTGCAACGGCTGCGCGATCAGCCCCCATAGCGCGAGCCGGCGCATCGATTTGCGCAGGTCGGCGCCCGGCTGGGCCAGGTTGCAGGCCATCACCAGCGCGAACAGCGGGAAGGCGATACGCCCCAGTTCGCTGACCACCGGCACGTAGCCCCCGAACACCACCTTGGCCACGTGGTCGCCGGTCATGGCCAGCAACGCGATCCACTTCAACAGCTCGCGCGCGCCGCTGCCGAGGCTGAGTTTGAACGTGGACGTCCCGGTCGTGGTCGCTTGCATCGCGGAAGCTTATGCGCATCGGCCAGCGCATTTCCAGCGCCGCGCAGGAGCTCGCCACTGCAAGCCGTAGATGGCGGCGCTATGCTGGCCGCCCCTGCTTGTGAGACACCCGCCATGCGCACCCTGTACCCGGCCATCGAGCCCTACCGCGAATTCGCCCTGCCGGTGAGCGATCTGCACACGCTGCATATCGAAGAGTGCGGCACGCCGGAGGGCATTCCGGTGGTGTACCTGCACGGTGGCCCGGGCGCCGGTATCTCGCCGACCCATCGGCGCTTCTTCGACCCGGCGCGCTACCGCATCGTGCTGATCGACCAGCGCGGCAGCGGCCGTTCCACGCCGTTCGGCGAGCTGCGCGACAACACCACGCAGGACCTGGTGGCGGACATCGAAAAGGTGCGTGAGCACCTGGGCATCGAGCGCTGGCTGGTCTATGGCGGCTCCTGGGGCTCCACGCTGTCGCTGGCCTACGCGCAGGCGCATCCGGAACGCGCCACCGGCCTGATCGTGCGTGGCGTGTTCCTCGGTCGTGAGATCGAGAACCGCTGGTTCGCCGAGGCCGATGGCGGTGCGCGCTGGATCTTCCCGGAGCGCTGGGACCGCTACGAGGCTTATATCCCGGAAGCCGAGCGTGGCGACATGATCGCGGCCTACTGGGCGCGCATGGATGGCCCGGATCAATCAACCCGCATCGAAGCCGCGCAGGCCTGGTTGGGCTGGGAAGACAATGCGGCCACCCTGCAGCACGACGTGGATGCCGAATCCACCGATGATCCGCTGGATACCCTGGCGAAGGCCCGCATCGAAGCGCACTACTTCCGCAACGGCATCTTCCTGGAGCCGGACCAGCTGCTGCGCAACATCGATCGCATCCGCCACCTGCCCGGCGTGATCGTGCAGGGGCGCTACGACATCATCTGCCCGCCGCGCAGCGCGTGGGACCTGGCCAAGGCTTGGCCGGAAGCGCGCCTGGAGATGGTGACCTCCGGCCACAGCGCCAACGAGCCGGCCACGGTCGATGCGCTGGTGCGGGCGACGGATGCCTTTGCCGACCGGTTCTGAACGCCTGGGATAGTGCCGGCCGCTGGCCGGCACCCCGCAACACACTCCCGCGTGCGACTACGGGTTGGCGTCAAACACCACGGTCATGTTGCCCTCCCAATGCGAGCCTGGCGCCTTCAGCATCTCTGTTACGGCGTCCCGTCCTGCGGTGAACCGCAAGGTCGACCGCCGCTGCATCAGATAGCCATCCGGTGTGAAGCGCGGCGCCTGTTCGTCGTCGGGCGACAGCGGTGTGTCCTGCGCCGGGCGCCCGTCGCGCAGATTGCGCATGCCGGGCAGGGTGACGTCCACATCCACCGGTACAACCTCCCCAAGCGTCTGATTGCGAATGCCGCAGCGATTGCCTGCGTCGTGCTCACAGCGCAGCTTCATGCTGAAGTCCATCGAGCTGGTCAGATGGAATGGCAGCTCCTGATAGAGGCGTATCGGGGCACGGCCCTGATCGGTCCACTGCGCCCAACCTGCCTCCGGCGCCAGGTGCACCTGCGGATTGTCGCTGGGGAACCGTACCTGGAACTGGTGCGACACCGTGAAGCGGAACTTCAACGTGATCGGCTCGGTCGTGACGTCATCACCAAAGTCGATGTCGCTGCCCGCGCCTCCCGCAGTGTAGGTCAACTCGCCTTCATAGATTCCGTCGGTCAGAGACAGGGGCGAAGGTGCCGTGATGAGAAGACCCAGACCGAACCAGGACATCGCATAGTCGGCCGGCTGGGGCAGACCACCGGTCCCCCGCGACCAGCACGGTGTCGGCGCCTCAGGGTTTTTGACAGTCCATCCGAACATGACGAACGACCCGTTTCCGCCGGTACGAACGTAGCTGCACCCCCCCAACACCTCCACTGTGTTTACAGGGTTGCTTGTACCTCCTGGCGTCAGATGACCACTGACAGTCGCGATCGCAATCCGGACTTCCGCTTCGATGCCCGTAGTGGTGTTCCGCAACATGACAGCCCGAGGAGCGGGCAATCCAAGATAGAAGCGCTTGCGGATATCACTGTCGTACTCGTGGGTTTTGCTCCACTGCAATGGAACGTCGATGGAGTAGGCGCCATCCGCCGTGCAGAAGTCTGGGCGCCACGAGCAGTAGGTTCCGCGCGGCGTCGTGTTCCGGAAGACCATCCGGCCCGGGTCCAGGGCTGACGGGGCAAACTCTGCCGTGACCAGCACTTCTGCCGCACATGCACTTGCGGCCGCGCCAAGCCCAATCACGACCAGCCCTGCGCCTCGCAGCGCCGCCATCAGCGAGCGGATTCTCATTTCGTATGCTCCTCGGTTCTCGCGATCGACGGCGGGCATCCCGTCGCCCCCACCATCAACACATCTCCTTCCCTGGGGTAGCGCCCCTCCTCCATCGTCAGCGTGCAGCTGACCAGGTTGGGGTAGCGCAACTCCACCACCGGCGCACGGGCGCTCAGTTCAAGGGTAAAGAATCCATCTTCCTGGCTGACGCTGCGGCCGGCGTGGTTGATCACCTGCACGCCGCGCACACCGTTGCCGTCTGCATCCAGTACCTGGCCCATGACGGTGAAGGTGCGCAGCACGTCCAGCGTGGCATGCATCACGCCCCCCTTGTTGAGGTGATAGCTGACGACCGAGGGCTGCAGCGTTGCCGACGGCGCATGCCGCCCCTGGAAGTCGAACTGCACGTGGCCTGCGCGATACGCGGCCACCGGGACGAAGTTGCGGCCCGGGCGCAGCGCAACGCCGCCGCCGTGGCTGTCGTCCGCACGCAGGGCAAGATCGGGATAATCGCTGCGGACATCGACAATCAGCCCGGTGTCGGCGCTTCTGCCGCGCCCCTGCCCCAGCACGGCGGCGCGCCCACCGCCAATGACCACGGTGCTGTCGAGGTTGGCGGTGCCGCTGATGCGGCCCGACGCCGCGCCGCGGTAGACCTGCATGTCACCCTCCACAAACGCGCTCTGCAGCGAGGCACCCGCGCCTGCGCCCAGCCCGCCCCGTTCGGCGGTGACCGTGCCATTCACGCTCTGCAGTACGGCGCCGTCCACGCGCTGTGTGGAGGAGGCGGTCACATAGGTATCGCGGCGACCGGCATCGCCGGTGCGGCTGCCCAGACTGCCGCTATAGCTGCGTTGATCGCTGCCCAGCGAGACGCTCACCGTCAGGTCGATCCCGCGTTGCCGCCGATAGCCCGTGTAGCGGGCGCCGGGGCGGTCATAGGCGGAAACGCGCCAGTTGACATCGTGCTTGCCGAACACCGTCTCCCGGCGCCCGTAAGAGACATCGATGCCGGTCCCGCGGGTGAAGCCCGAACTGCGGGCCACGCGCAGGCTGGCAGTATCACGGTGCCCGAAACGATGCGTGATCGAGACGGCCGTCGTGTCCTGCCAGCCGCCGCGGGTCTCCCAGCGTGGGGCGCCGCTGTCGTCTGCCACGACGCGCTCGCGCTGCTCCACCCAACCGCGCGCATGGTTGGCCACCACCGAGCCGGCACGATAGCGGTACAGGCCCTGCAGGTCCACGCCGCGCCCGGCGTCGCTGGAGGTATAGACATTGGTGTACGTGCTGAAGCGGTCACTGGCCTGCCAGTCCATCGACACACCCGCCGCATGCCGCGCGCCGATCCGCTGCACGGTGGCCCCGGCCACCGCACGGGAATGCAACAGGTAATTGACCACGGCACCGGCCGCGGCGCCGCCCTCGCGGGCGCTTCCGGCGCTGGCCAGCAACCCGCGCTGCTGCCCTGCGAACGCGCTGTAGCGCCACCGCCGGCTGGGATCCTGCCAGCGGCTGGGCTTGTGGATGGAGGCGCTTTCGCGGGACACTTCGCGGCCGTCCTGGACCACCCGCAGTTCCACATCGTAGATCCCGCCGGGTAGCCGGCGCGTATCGATTTCCTGGATGCCGGGCTTGACGGCCTGCGTGGACAGCAGGTTCCCGTCACGATAGATCTCCACCACGCCTTCGCCACTGGCGGTGACATAGACGGGATAGACACTGGGGCTTCGCGTATCGGCCAGCAGTACGTCCGAGGATCCGAACATCAGGCCCAGCGCCGTATCGTTCTGCGTACCCGGTGCCCGGGGCTGGCGCACAATGCCCTCGAAGGTGGGCAGGAAGTAGCCGGCGCGAACGAAATGATCGCCCAGTTCGCGCTGGGCATACAGGGCACTGAGGTAGTGCTCGCTGCTGCCGGGCTGGGCGTAGTACTGGTAGCTGCCAACCGTGCTCCAGTGGCCGGCACTGCCGCGCAGTTCAGCGCTGTAGCGCACGGTGGCCTGCTGTTCCTGGCCGCCGTGCACGGCAAGACTGTTGCGCACGATCAGCCCCCGGCTGCCCGCGTCCGGCAAGGCGATGTGGCGCCCCTCCTTCTGCGCGCCGGCAGGCGTCAGTACACTCAGCAGCGAGTTGGACAGACTGTAGTGCAGCGCTGCCATGCCCCGGCACTGATGCCTGCATACGCCCAGCGCCATCGGTTCAGCGAGTTGCTCGCCCCAACGGGCACGCTCGGTCTGTGCCAACCGGCTTTCGTGGCTGTCGCCAAAGCCGATCACCTGCACCCGGTTGTCTTCGTGCAGCAGAACCTCGGCGTCACCCAGATACTGCCCATCCAGCTCCACGCGCACGGTGAGCGGGTTGCCAAACAGGTGCTCGCGGAATTCGGCCGGCATGCGTTCGCGCTGCTGCAGCAGGCTGGGCAGCTCGCCCGGCGCGAGGCCGGCCGCCTGCGTTGACGTGGCAAGGACCACGGCACCGATCGCGGTCGCGAGCTGGGCCAGGCGGAATCGACGGTGGTTGGAGGACGAGAGCATGGGCGCTGTTCCGGCGTCCCCGCCGCGTCATTGGATGCGACGGGGCGCCTGAAAGGACTCAGGGAGTGATGTCGCTTTCGAAGATCATGTGGAACTGGCCACCGTAGCTGCCCTGCTTGTAGCCACCCGACGGCGCGGTCGGCGCGATGGCGAAGGCCAGCGACTTGCCCGCGGCGGCCTGGGCCGCGTTGGCAACGGTGATCTTGGCGGCGGCGGTTGCCGGAACCTCCACGTTGTCCAGCTTCACCACCAGGTCCACGACGTCTGCGGCCGACGCCATCTGTGCCGGCGACGTCAGGTAGGCGGTGATGGCAGCCGGCGACTTGATGTTGATGACGCGCCCGGTCAGTTCGCCCAGCGTTTCGCGCGCGGTGTCCCACGGCAGGTTCTGCGGCAGGCCTTCCCAGCCGTCAGGCGTGGACACCTGCAGGCCCGCGGTGTTCGGGACGTCGGCGGTCACGTTGACGGTGATCGACTTGGATTCGGTGGCTGCCAGGCTGACAGCCGGTGCGATGAGGGCTGCAGCGGCTGCAGCCAGGGCGTACTTCTTCAGGGACATGGAAATGCTCCGGGATCGGTGGATGGATACGATGGGATACGACGCCAGGACGAAGACACAGCCTCCCCGCCGGGCGCCTGGCGAACCCGGTGGGGACGTTGCAGAAAGGGGAGATGGGCGGACGATCAGCGGCGCGAGTCGATGCTGCGGTGGTCGTCGCCCTCCCTCAGGTCGTAGCGGGCGAACCGGCTGTCGTCGGCCTGCAGCGCATAGGTTCGCCCGGGCCGGACATGGACGATGATGCCGGGCGTGCAGGCATCCGGACTGCTTCGCTCGCAGTACCGCAGGTTGTCCAGCACCACCGTGGCGTTGCCACCGTTGTGCACGTGACCGTCCTGCACACGGGTGTCATAGCGCGTGTTCCGCGGTGCCACGAACAGGATGGTGCCGTAGCCGGTGAACACGCGAACTGCCGAGGTCAGCCCGGTGATCTCCTGCACCTGCGCATCGCTGAGTGAGAATTCCTCGGCGCTGGGCACCACCGGAATGAAGCGGAGCCGGTAGTAGCGCTCCTCATCACGGTCACCGCGATAGACCAGGCGCGTCGCCTGTTGGCCGTTGGCGGCAATGATCAGGCGGCTGGGGCTGGCGATCACCCCGTGCGCGCCAGGTGCATTGCGTACCAGCGCCACGGTGTCCACTGGCGTTTCGACAACCTTGCCGTCTGCATCGAAGTGCATCTGGGTGACCTCAACGCGCACGTATGCGGTCACATCACCGGTATTGCGTATGCGCTTGAGCAGGTTGCTGTGCGCGGGCGCAAGATGATCGAACAGGAGACCCACATTGATCTGTGGTGTCGTGGCATGAGCGCTGCTGGCGAACAGGGCCAGCAGGAGGAGAAGGAGTGCGCGTTGCATGACGAACCCGCGGGGAGAGGCGAGCGGCTAGTTTCACGGCAGATTTGCAATCAGGCCATGCAACAACTTGCAAAAAGGTCAGATATTTCCGACCTCGCAAAGTGGCTCCGCCCAGGTCAACCCGGAAATCCTGTCCGCGCACTCGGCCGCGGCGGTCTGGCCCGTTGCACATCGCGGCGGCACGCCCTGGAACAGCATCGACGGCCGGTACACGCATGGGGCGTGCGGGTGAACGGTGGCCCACCGCCATCTGGCGACCCGGTCGGTTCTTCGCAGCTCGCTTACAGATCCGGGCCGAATATCCGGCCGTGGCCATCCAGACCCATGGCCCGCGTCCCCACTTCTGGAGCCTGTCATGACCGGTATTCGCTACGTTCCTGCTGTCCTCGTCATCACCATCGGCCTGCTGCTGGGCGCCTGTTCCAGAACCCAGGAGGCGAGCAAGGCCACCGCCGCCGAGGACGTCACCGAAGTGAAGCTGATACCGCCGTATGAGTCGCTGGACAAGAACAAGGACGGCATCGTCACGCTGGCCGAAGTGGATGCCGTGGCACCCGACTGGGCCGAGCGCCTGCATGCCTGCGATACCGACCGTGACAAGACGTTGACCCGTGGCGAGTACGACGTCTGCAAGCAGACCAGCGGCGCGCATTGACCCACCACAGAACCCTCGATCGGCACCGCATACGCCCGGCTATACCAAGGTATAGCCGGGCTAACCCACGGGCCTCTAGGACTACCCCATTCAGGGGCGGACAATAGCGCCACTGGCCAGGGCAACCCTGGCTGGCACCCTCCCCTCATGGAGACGCAGATGGACCCCGACCCTGCCGGGCGCACCGCGCCCCGGATGACCGCTTGTTGCCTGTTCCTGGCGCCTGCCCGCCGGTCCCTGCCTGCCTGAGTGACGGGGGATCGCCAGGCGCCGCCTGCCTGGAGATCACCCCCATGTCCTACAAGATCCTCTACATCACCCTGCGCCGCCTGATTGGCGAGCGCGATGTTGCCGCCCTGCGCAGCCAGCTGCTGCAGCACGGCCCGGTCATGTTCGCCCGTTCGCTGTCGCTCGGTTCGCCGCGCGTGGTGGCTGACGCGCTGTCGCTGCTGCCGATCAGCGAGCGCATCACCGTGCTGCGCCATCTGCCCTACCCGCTGCGCGATGCGATGAAGCCGCTATGCATCGGCGGCAGCCAGCGCCTGCACATGCAGCCGTGGTCGCCGGCGGTGCTGGCCATGCGCCACGCCTGATCTGTCTCACCCATTCCGTTCGTGTTCCGGCTGCGGCCGGCTCTGACATTCGAGGAGCGTCCCATGAGCCTGCTCAACGCCTGGTTCAACGCCTTCCTGCGCAGCCGTCGCGCAGGCAACCTGTTCCGCCGTCGTGCGATGCCCGAAGCCGGCTTTGGCCCGGGCAGCGCCGAAGCGGCGCCGTTCGCGCTTACCACCGGCCTGGTCACCCTTGCCCAGCAGGAAGAAGCCGAGCTGCTGGCCACGCTGGAATCGCATGCCGATGGCCTGAGCCCGCATGAAGCCGAGGAGCGGCTGGCCACGCTCGGCCCCAACGAGGTGGATCACGAAAAGCCGCTGCCGTGGTGGCGGCACCTGTGGCAGTGCTACCGCAATCCGTTCAACCTGCTGCTGACCGTACTGGCGGCGGTGTCCTGGCTGACCGAGGACATCAAGGCCACGATCGTGATTGGTGCGATGGTACTGCTGTCCACGCTGATCCGCTTCGTGCAGGAAGGCCGCTCCAACCGTGCCGCCGAGCGGCTGAAGGCGCTGGTCGGCAACACCGCGCGCGTGCTGCGCCGCAATCCGGGCACCGAGGCCGCCGATGTGGCCGACCAGTACTTCGGCGCGCACCTGCACAGCCGTCGCCCGGCTCGCCTGCTGGACCTGCCGATCCGTGAGCTGGTGCCCGGTGACCACATCGTGCTGTCGGCCGGCGACATGATTCCGGCCGATTGCCGCGTACTGACCGCCAAGGACCTGTTCGTGGCGCAGGCCGCAATGACCGGCGAGTCGCTGCCGGTGGAAAAGTTCGCGCACCCCGGCGACGGCCTGGCTGGCCTGCTGGAGCAGCACAACCTGCTGTTCATGGGCACCAACGTGGTGTCAGGCACCGCCACCGCCGTGGTGCTGGCCACCGGCAACCGCACCTACTTCGGCACGCTGGCCCAGCGCAGCACCGCCACCGACCGTGCGCCCACCGCGTTCCAGGCCGGCGTCAACAGTGTCAGCTGGCTGCTGATCCGCTTCGCGCTGGTGATGGTGCCGTTCGTCCTGCTGATCAACGGCTGGACCAAGGGCGACTGGACCGAGGCGTTCCTGTTCGCGCTGTCGGTGGCGGTGGGCTTGACGCCGGAAATGCTGCCGATGATCGTCACCTCCACCCTGGCCAAG
Organism: Stenotrophomonas sp. YJH_SMC_82; assembly: GCF_059368875.1. NCBI lineage: Bacteria > Pseudomonadati > Pseudomonadota > Gammaproteobacteria > Lysobacterales > Lysobacteraceae > Stenotrophomonas > Stenotrophomonas sp. YJH_SMC_82. The sequence goes on along the minus strand of NZ_JCAFSE010000003.1, from coordinate 300,027 downwards.
GGCGCGGTGCTGCTGTCGCGGCGCAAGGTGATCGTCAAACGCCTGGATGCGATCCAGAACTTCGGCGCGATGGAAGTGCTGTGCACCGACAAGACCGGCACGCTCACCCAGGACAGGATCGCGCTGGAGCGCCACACCGATGTGTTCGGTCACGATTCGGAAGACGTGCTGAAGTTCGCTTACCTCAACAGCCACTTCCAGACCGGGCTGATCAACCTGCTGGACCGCGCGGTGCTGGAGCACGTGGAGCTGCAGAGTTCGCTGCGGCTGTCGCAGGACTACCACAAGGTGGACGAGATTCCGTTCGACTTCGAGCGCCGCCGCATGTCGGTGGTGGTGTCCGAGCGCGAGGACCACCATGAGCTGATCTGCAAGGGCGCGGTGGAAGAGATGCTGGCGGTGTGCAGCACCGTGCGCGAGAACGGCCAGGACATGCCACTGGACGAGCGCCGCCTGGCGCGGGTGCGGCAGACCACCGAGGAACTGAACGAACAGGGCCTGCGCGTGGTGGCGGTGGCGATGAAGGAGACCGCGGCCAGTCAGAGCGCCTACTCGCAAGCGGACGAGTGCGGTTTGACGCTGGTCGGCTACGTGGCCTTCCTGGACCCGCCGAAGGAGTCGGCTGCGCAGGCGCTGCAGGCGCTGGCCGCACACGGTGTCGAGGTCAAGGTCTTCACTGGCGACAACGAACTGGTGACCGCCCGTGTCTGCGCACAGGTGGGGCTGGACGCGGACACCATCCTGACCGGCCCGCAGATCGAGCGCATGGACGACGGCGCGCTGTCGCGGGCGCTGCACCACCATCGCGTGTTTGCCCGGCTGACGCCGCTGCACAAGGAGCGGCTGGTACGCGAGCTGCGGGCGCAGGGCAAGGTGGTCGGCTTCCTCGGTGACGGCATCAACGATGCGCCGGCGCTGCGCGCAGCCGATATCGGCATCAGCGTGGACAGCGCGGTGGACATCGCCAAGGAGGCGGCCGACATCATCCTGCTGGAAAAGAACCTGATGGTGCTGGAGGAAGGCGTCATCCAGGGCCGGCGCACGTTCAACAACATGCTGAAGTACATCCGCATGACCGCCAGCTCCAACTTCGGCAATGTGTTCTCGGTGCTGGTGGCCTCGGCCTTCCTGCCGTTCCTGCCGATGCTGCCGCTGCAGCTGCTGGTGCAGAACCTGCTGTATGACATCTCGCAGATCGCCATTCCGTTCGACAACGTGGATGAGGAACTGGTACGCAAGCCGCTGAAGTGGAACCCGGCGGACATCGGCCGCTTCATGGTGTTCTTCGGGCCGATCAGCTCGCTCTTCGACCTGAGCTGCTTCGCGCTGATGTGGTACGTGTTCGATGCACGCACGCCGGCCGACCAGGGCCTGTTCCAGTCCGGCTGGTTCGTGGTCGGCCTGCTGACCCAGACCCTGATCGTGCACATGATCCGCACGCCGAAGGTGCCGTTCCTGCAGAGCATCGCCGCGCCGCCACTGCTGCTGATGACCGGCCTGATCATGGCCATCGGCGTGGCCCTGCCGATGAGCCCGCTGGCCGGCTACTTCAAGCTTCAGGCCCTGCCGGCCGGCTACTGGCCGTTCCTGGTGGCGATCCTGTTCGGCTATGCGGTGCTGACCACCGCGCTGAAGAAGTTCTACATCCGTCGTTACGGCTGGCAGTAAGCGCCCGCCGCTTGTCCAGGGAGAAACACAATGGACATCAATCCGAACCTGCCGGCGTTCAACGCCGGCGCCACGCTCAGCTCGCTGATCAGCCTGTCGGTGGCGTTCGTGCTGGGCACGGTCATCGGCCTGGAGCGGCAGCTGCGGCAACGCACCGCCGGCCTGCGTACCAATACGCTGGTGGCGGTGGGCGCGGCAGTGTTCGTCGATCTGGCGGTGCGCTTCCATGACCTGTACGGCGGACCACCCTCGCCGCTGCATGTGGTGGCTTATGTGATCTCCGGCGTCGGCTTCCTCGGCGCCGGCGCGATCATGAAGGACGGCGCGCAGGTGTCCGGCCTGAACACCGCCGCCACCCTGTGGGGATCGGCGGCGGTGGGAGCATGTGCAGGTATCAAGCTGCTGCCGGAAGCGGTGCTGGCCGCCGTCTTCGTGCTGGCCGCCAATACCCTGCTGCGGCCGGTGGTGAACCGCATCCAGCGGCAGCCGCTGCCGGAAGCGTTCAGCGAGGCGACCTATGCGATCAACGTGGTCTGCCAGCGCGAGCAGCAGGCCGAGGTGCTGGACCAGCTGTTGCTGCTGCTTGAGCAGGCGCATTACCCGGTGCGCGCGGTGGACCAGCGCCCGTTCGGTGAGCGCGATGTGGAGATCGAAGCGGTGCTGTATGCCACCACGGTGGATGCCGGCGAACTGGACGCTGTACTTGCGACGCTGGCGACCATGCCCGGTGTGCTGCAGGGATTCTGGAACGCCAGCCTGGAGGAGTAGTGCCGGCCGCTGGCCGGCAACACCGTGCACCGCTTTGGTAGGTGCCGACCTTGGTCGGCAGAGAACCTTCAGAGACCGTGTCCATCCCTGCGCTAGTGCCGGCCGCTGGCCGGCAACCTCATGAGCTCCGGCAACACCGTGCAGTTGCCGGCCAGCGGCCGGCACTACCAGGCATCGTTCTGGCTTGTGCCGACCAACGGTCGGCACCCACAGCAAAAGAGCCTGCCGACCAAGATCGGCATCTGCCTATGGCGGCTTTGCTATCCTTTCACCCCACGCCAGGGAGCCGTCCCGATGCCATCGCTGTCGCCCCGCCGCCCGCTGGTGCTGCTGGCCCTGATCGTCGTGATGGCCGCGATCTTCCTGATCGACACCGTCACCGATTACGCGGTTGCTGCTGCCTGCTTCTACGCAGCGGTCATCCTCGCGGCATCGCGCGTGCTGGGTGCGCGCGGGCTGATCTCCCTGGCCATCGCCTGCATCGCGCTGACCGGGCTGAGTTTCTTCCTGACCCGCTTCGGCACCTACCGCATCGGCCTGGTCAATTCGGTGATCGGCATGCTGGTGATCGGCATCACCACCTACCTCGCCCTGAACATGGAAGCGGCCAAGGCCGCCGTGCAGGAAGCGCAGGGTCGCCTGCTGCGGGTAGCGCGCGCCTCCACCGTGGGCGAACTCACCACCTCCATCGCCCATGAAGTGAACCAGCCGCTAGCGGCCATCGCCAGCAGCGCCGAAGCCTGCCAACGCTGGCTGGCGCAGGACCCGCCGAACGTGGACAAGGCCCGGCAGACCGTAGCCCGCATCCTGGCAGACGCGCACCGCGCCGGTGACGTGATCGCCCGCATCCGCGGCCTGACCCAGGGCGCGGCACCGGAACGGCGCGCCTTCGACCTGAACCAGGCGGTGGAGGAAATGCTGGCGTTGTCGCGCAGCGAACTGGACCAGCATGGCGTGGCCGTGGCCCTGCTGCTGGACGCCGACCTGCCGCCGGTGCAGGCCGATCGCGTACAGGTGCAGCAGGTGATCGGCAACCTGATCCTCAATGCGGTGGATGCAATGGAAGCCGTACCCGCAGGCGACCGGCGTCTGTCGCTGCTGACCCGGCGTGAGGGCCAACGGGTCAGCCTCAGCGTACGCGATCGTGGCGTCGGCCTGCCCGCCGACCATCCCGAGCGCGTGTTCGACGCGTTCTGGACCACCAAGTCGCACGGGTTGGGGCTGGGCCTCAGCCTGAGCCGCTCGATGATCGAGGCCAACGACGGCCAGATCCGCGCCGAACGACCGGCAGGCGGCGGTGCCTGCTTCGTCTTCGACCTGCCCGTCGCCACGGATGTCCACCATGCGTAAGCCCACTGCACCCATCGCCGATCCGGCGCCCATTGTCTATGTGGTCGACGACGATCCGTCGGTGCGCGCGGCGCTGGAAGACCTGCTGGCCTCGATGGGCCTGCAGGTGCGGGCCTTCGCCTCCACCCAGGCCTTCCTCGAGCACGACCTGGAAGACGCGCCGGCCTGCCTGGTGCTGGACGTGCGCATGCCCGGCCAGAGCGGTCTTGAATTCCATCGCACGATGGGCAGCCATGGCCTGCAGCTCCCCGTGGTGTTCATCACCGGCCACGGCGACATCGCGATGGGTGTCAACGCGATCAAGGACGGTGCCATCGAATTCCTGACCAAGCCCTTTCGCGACCAGGAACTGCTGGATGCGATCCACAAGGGCATCGAGATCGACCGCCAGCGCCGCCGCGAGGGCGAGGCGCTCGATGCCCTGCAGCAGCGCTGGAACACGCTCAACGCGGGTGAGCGCGAGGTGGTCGATGGCGTGGTGCGTGGCCGCCTCAACAAGCAGATCGCCGGCGACCTCGGCGTCAGCGAGATCACGGTGAAGGTGCGCCGCGCGCAGGTGATGCGCAAGATGGGCGCGCGCACCCTGGTCGACCTGGTGCGCATGTACGACCGCCTGCAGGCGGGGACGCCATGAACGTCCACGTCGCCTTGCTGCGCGCGGTCAACGTCGGCGGCACCGGCAGGCTGCCGATGCGCGAACTGGTGGCGATGTGCGAGGACGCAGGCTTCGCCGATGTCCGCACGTACATCGCCAGCGGCAATGTGGTGTTGCGCAGCTCGCTCGACGAGGCGGGCGTGCGCCAGGCCCTCGGCCAGCGGCTCCAGGAATATGCCGGCAAGCCGGTAGGCGTACTGGTGCGTTCGGCCAGCGAGATCGCAGGCGTGGTGGCACGCAATCCGTTTCCGGATGCCGCCGGCAACCGTGTGGTCGCCCTGTTCCTCGACGGCAGCCTGCCTGCCGACCCGCTTGATGGCGTGACCGGCCGGCGCGACGAACAGCTTGCACTCGGCACGCGCGAGATCTTCATCCACTACGGCGCCGGCATGGCCGACTCGCGCCTGCGCATTCCCGGCTCGGCACAGGGCACGGCGCGCAATCTCAATACCGTCGCCCGGCTCGCGGCGATGGCAGCGGAACTCCGCTAGATCTCGTCCGGCAGGCTGTAGACCAGCCGGTAGTCATGGCGGCCCTCGCTGATGGTGATCTCCAGCGTGCCGCTCAGGCCGAGCAGTCCTTCACTGCCCGAATCGGGCACCACCACAACGCTCAGCTCCGGCCTGCCCCGGGTCATCAGTCCGTTGTGCTGCAGGGTGAACCCACCCTGGCGCCCGGCCAGCGTGGCCGTTACCCGCTCCATCGCCACGTAGCCGGCCGAGCCCTGCACCGGCGTGCGGAAGGCCAGCATCTGGCCGACGCTGCTGCCGTGCAGGTCGCCGGCGAAGGTCTTGTTGATCGACATCACCGCAATCGGGCCGTCATTGCCACCGATCGGCCGCAGATCCACTTCAAACGTACCGTGTGCTTCGCCCTGCATCCTGCTCTCCCCTCTGGTCGGTTCAACGCTGCTACTTCTTCGTGGCCAGCACGATCACCCCGGCCAGCACCAGGCCGATGCCGCTCCACTCCCGCAGGCTGGGCCGCTCGCCCAGCAGAAGATAGGCCAGCACGATCACCAGCGCCACGCTGAACTTGTCCACCACGGCCACCTTGGCCAGCTCACCGCTCTGTAGTGCGCGGAAGTAGAACAGCCACGACGCACCGGTGGCCAGCGCCGACAGCACCAGGAACAGCTGGGTGCGCCCCGGCAGCAGCAACGGGTTGAACCATTTGCCGGTGACCACCACCAGCGGCAGGATCACCGCCGCCACCACCAGGGTACGGATGGCCATGGCCAGGTCCGGGTCGACACCCTTGACGCCGACCTTGGCGAACAGCGCGGTCAGCGCTGCGAACACGGCGGACAGTCCCGCCCAGAGCAACCATTGCGGTACGTTCTGCACGAAGCCCTCGCTTGCCGCAACCGATGAGCGTGCGCCAACGCTACTCCACCCTGCCATCGGTGGGGCTTCACCTGCCCATCACCGCCGCTACAATGGGACGGAATCGCCAGGGGGGCGATCTGCAGGGAATGCGCCATGCTTGAACAGGACACCACCCTCGCCCAAACCGGGCCGTCGGCCCTTGACCGGGCCCACCTGTCGTGCGCCGCACGGCTGCCGCTCCCCTTCCCCTTCGTTTCGCAGCAACCTGCCCGTTCCGCGCGGCAGGTTCCTCATTGCCTGCCCTGACCGGAGCCGTCGAAATGTCCGAGAACACCCTCCTTGCCACGCCGGCCGCTACCGCGCCGATCAAGTACCTCGACCGCGCCATGGCCACGCTGCGCAGCCTGGGCCTGGCCGCTCCCCAGGACAACAACGCACCGGCCATCGCGCTGGTCTCGCAGCTGTCCACCCTTGACCAGGGCCGCGTGGTGGCCATTGCCCGCGTGCTGCAGCAGTCCGGGCATTTCAATGCCGTGATGCGTGATGAAATCAGCTCGGCCAAGGTGTCCGACCGCTATACCGAGATCATCCGCGCGTTCGACAGCATCCGTGACGATGCCAGCACCATGGTCGAGCAGGTGCGCGACGGCAGGATCGACATGGGCGAGCGCCTGCAGAACCTGTGGATGAAGGTCACCCGCGGCGACATCCCGAGCCGGTTCGAGAAGATCCGCCGCACATTCCTGGAAGTCAGCCGCGATTCGGCCGAGCAGCTGCAGCGCGAGTCACGCGTGCTGGAGATGTACGGCGACTTCCGCCTGTCGATCAAGGATGCCGAGATCCAGGCCCATGAGCTGTTGAAGCTGCAGGAGCAGGCGCTGGCCGATGCCCGCGAGGCGCTGAAGCAGGCGCAGCAGCGCGTGGAGTCGACCGATCCGGCCGCCGATGCCGCCGACACCGGCCGCCTGGTCATGGCCCGCGACGAGGCCCTGCGCAACAACCAGGCCGAGGAGTCGCGCTACCAGCTGGCCAAGGACCTGGCCGAGAACCTGCAGGTGAACTACGCCACCTCCGAGGCGATCATGCTGCGCGTGCACCAGTCGCACGAGATCAAGCGCCGCGTCAACGAGCGCTCGGTGGTGTTCTTCTCCACCAATGAAACCAGCTTCACCGCCTTGAACCTGGCCTTCACCACGCAGATGGGCCTGCATGAGTCCACGCAGGCGCTCAATGCGATGACCGAGGGCACCTCCAAGGGCCTGGAAGCGGTGGCCAACATTGGCGATGACGTGCTGCACGAGGGCCTGAAGGCCGGCTACGGCGCCACCATCGGCGTCGATTCGGTGCGCAAGCTGGTCGATGCGGTGGTGCGCTTCCAGGAGACCTCGCTGCAGGAGATCGAGCAGCTGCGCGGCCAGGCGACCCGCGACTCGGCCGAGATCGCCGAGTATGTCGAACAGGGCAAGCAGCGCTTCGCCGCCCTGCTGCAGGCGCCGCCGAGCCCGGAGCCGCGCTGAGGTGAGTGCGACGATGGCCCCTGCCGAGCTGCAGGATGCGCTGCTGACCATGGATGTGGTCGACCAGCTGCGCTACCGCAACGCCGAAATGAAGGCGCTGGCCGACAGCGGCCACGACAAGGCGACGCTGAAGCAGCGCCTGCTTGAGCTGTACCGCTCGCAGGGTATCGAGGTCTCCGACGAGATCCTCGAGGCCGGCATCCAGGCCCAGCGCGAGCAGCGCTACCTCTACACCGCGCCGCGTGGCTGGAAGGCGTGGCTGGCGCGGCGCTGGATCGATCGGGCCCGCCTGTTGAAGTGGGCGCTGCTGGCAGCCTTCCTGCTGCTGGTGCTCGGCATGCTGCTGGTCATGGCGCGCAGCTTCGGAGCGTTCGTGCACGAGAGCAACGTGCAGAAGAACGTGCAGGTGCTGAACGACAAGGTGGCCGCGCAGCAACAGGAGGCTGCTGCAGCGCGCGCCCTGCTGGCCGCACAGGAACAGGCCCTGCAGGGGCTGCTGCCACGTGCCACCGCCAGCGGTGGGCGCCTGCAGCCACTGGCCGAAGGCGCACAGGCCGCGCTGGCCGAAGCACAGCGGCACTTCGCCGGGGTTCCCGCCGCACTGGCCGCACAGCCGACCCTTGTGCGCAAGGACAAGCTCACCCGGCTCAGCAGTGGTGGCAGTGCCACCGGCGAGCAGGCGGCCGCGCAGGTTGAGCAGCATCGGCAGGCCGCCGCGCAGCTGCTGGCGAATGCCAGGGAAACCCTGCCGCCGCTGACCGAGCGGGTGAACATGCTCGGCCAGGCGATCGAGGCCAGCGAGCTGCTGGATACCACCAACGCCGCTGCAAAGGCGGCACGCCTCGCGCCGGATGCAGAGCAGGCGCGCGCACGCGCCTACACCGGCGGCGACGTGGCACTGCGCGCGGGCGACATCGCCGCGGCCGGCCAGGCGGTAGCGACCCTGAAGGAGCTGATCGGCAGCGCCGACACGCTGGCCGCGCTCAACGAGCGGTTGGCCCAGCTCAAGGCCGACGGCCTCGCCACCGGTGTCGCCGGCGAAGACCGCAAGCGCTTCGAACGTGCGCTGGAGCAGGCCGCCCGCCTGATCCGGGTCGAGACGCTGGCCGAAGCCGGGCCGGCCCTGGACGAGGTCAGCCAGCTGGTGGGGCTGCTGTCGCAGACCCTGGTCTACCGCATCGTCAACCGTGACGATGAACGCACCGGCGTCTGGCGCTACAACGAGAAGGCCAATGGTGGCCGCAACTACTATCTGGTGACCGAAGCGCTGGACGAGGCCGGCAATGCTGCCGAACTGCCGATCCGCAACGAGGAAACCGGCAAGGAGGAACGGGTCTCGGTGTTTGCCGTACGCGTGCCCGAGGCCACCTACAACCGGGTTGCCGCCGACAAGCAGGACAACGGCATCATCGAAGACGACCAGATCGGCAGCAAGCCGCGCGGCAGCCTGTCGCCGCGGTTCCGCATGCCCGCCACCGGTGGCTACATCACCCAATGGTGATGGGTAAGGAACTGACATGAGAGACCTGAACGACGCGATTGCCGATGTCGAAACCGATATCGGCCAGGTGCAGGCACAACTGGCCGCGCGTGGCGACCAGTGCCGGGAGCTGATCAAGGAACAGGAAGCGCTGCACGGGCGGGTCCGCGACGACTTCAACGCCCTGGCGCGCCTGCAGGCCGAGGCCGCAAACGATGCGCCGCCGATGCTGGCCCGGGACCTGCTGCAGCAGTCCAGCGCCGATCTGCAGCGCCGTGACCGCAAAGCGGCGGTGCTGGACGACGAACTGCAGGCGCTGCTGGACATCGAGCAGTCGTTGCAGCAGCGGTCGCAGGAGGCCGTTGCCGCACGCGACGCCGCCGGCGGACGCTGGCAGGCCCTGCAGGACCAGGTGGACACCACGCTGGAAGCGGAACCTACCTACAGGGCGCTGCAGGACGACCTGCAGCTGGCCGTGGCGCGTGCCGACACGGTCGAGCGCATGGCTTCCTCTGCCCAATCGGAGCATGACGCCAAGGCCGGCGCCTATCAGGCCGACCCGATCTTCATGTACCTGCACCGGCGCAGCTACGGCAGCACGGCCTACCGCGGCTGGCCACTGGTGCGCACCGTCGACGGCTGGCTGGCCGAACTGTGCGGCTTTGAGCGTGCCCGTCGCGAGTACGCCACGCTGGTCGAGCTTCCGCCCTATCTGCAGGAACATGCCCGACGCGCCCGCGACGACGTGGAGGCGGCCCGCCAACCGGTACAGCAGGCCCGCGATGCCGCCCTCGCCCGCGCCGGTGGCGACCCGCTGCGCCAGCAGCTGCAGACGGCACAGGGCGCAGTAGCGCAGGCGCTGCTGGCCGAGCAGCTGCATCGTCAGACCGTGGATGCCAAGCAGGCACAGATCGACGGCTTCCGCAGTTGGACCGATGCCGAAGGCAGCGCCCTGCTCACCGCGCTGGCGCGCACGCTGTCGGCCAAGAGCATGGACGACCTGTACCGGCGCGTGGCCGCCACCGCCTCCGGCGAGGACGATGCCGTGCTCGAGCGCATCCATCGCAGTCGCCTGCGCCTGGGCGAGATCGATGGGATGGTAGGCGAGCACACCCGCGAAATGGCCGTGCTGAAAAAGCGCCTGGACAGCCTGCAGGCGGCGCGGAGGAGCTACCAGGCGGCAGCAGACATCGAGCGCCAGGCCTACGAGGCGCCGAGCTACCGGGCCGTCGCGCCGGCCACCGTCGCCGCATCCTTCTTCAGCACCACCAGCAGCCGAAGCACCACCCGCTCCTCTGGCGGCCTGTTCGACCTGCTTTCGGGCGGTTCCAGCAGTTCCGGCTCGGGTTCGAGCTCCAGTTCCAGCTCCAGCTCCAGTTCCAGCGGCAGCAGCTTCCACAGCGGCGGTGGTATCAGCGGCGGCGGTGACTTCAAGACCGGCGGCGGGTTCTAGCCCGGCAACGGCCGGGTGCGCCGCTTCAGCCGCGCATCCAGCAACCCCACGCCCAGCAGCACCAGGCTGGTCAGCCATCCGGCGGCCAGCAGGTGCATCCAGGGCAACACCAGGCCCAGCATCAGTAGTGCGGCGGCGCCCAGCAGGTGCGAGCGCGGCGCGCGCCCATAGACCACGTGCTTGTACAGGGCACTGCCCAGCAGATAGATCAGCGGGCCCGCCACCATCACCGTGGCGTACACCGTGGTGACGGCCGCCGCCGGATGGTCCATGACCAGATCGTTGCCCACCGCGGTGGCGATGATGCCGGCGATCAGCAGGGCATGCACGTAATGGAAATTGGCGCCCATCCGGCCCGGGTCTTCGGCGTGGGTGATGGCCTCTGTGGCATCGCGGCTGGAGATGCCGAAGTACAGCCACCACATGGCAATCGTGCCAGCGAAGGTGGCCAGCACCGCCGAGATCACCTGCAGGCTCCAGTGCTCGACATCGCTTAGCACGCCCCCGGTGGCCAGCAACGTCTCGCCCAGTGCGACGATGACGAACAGCTGGCAGCGTTCGGCCAGGTGACCGCCCTCGATGGTCCAGTCGCGGGTGTGCGACCGGCCCATGCCCGGGAACGCGAAGCCGAACATCGGCGAGATGTATTCGCAGGCCGCCGCCATCGCCCACAGTGCCAGCCGCAGGTGGCCCTCGGCCGCCGCGCCGGCCAGCCAGAAGCAGGCCGACACGCTGACCCAGGCCAGCATGCGGCGGAAGTTCGGCGCCAACGTATGGTTGCGGCCGACTTCCAGCAGCACGAACGCGGTGCGTCCGACCTGCATCGTGGCGTACGCCCCGGCGAAGATCCACGCACGATCGGCGAACGCCTCGGGAATGGACGAGGACATCAACAACGCCAGCAGCATGGTGGCGAACATCAGGCCCCGGATGCGCGGCGCCTCCGGGTCGAACCAGTTGCTGACCCAGCACGCGTACTGCCAGCCGAGCCAGACCGCGAACCACAGCACCAGGGTCTGCAGCACGCCGGCCAGGTCCATATGGTGCAGCAGATGGTGGCTGAGCTGGGTGACCGCGAACACATAGACCAGGTCGAAGAACAGTTCTTCGTAGGTCACGCGGGCATGATGGCCATCGCGGTGGCGGAGCGCGGGCAGGCGCAGTCGGGTACTCATGGAACTCCTTCAGCGCGCCAGGCGCCAGTACAGGAAACCGGCCAGCAGCGCCGGCACGGCGAATACCAGCAACAGGATCGGCAGCTCCTCGCGTACCGCGTAGCCGGCCTTGCTGACCCCTACCCACATGTTGGCCACGGCCACCAGCAGCCAGGTGGCGATGAAGGCGATCAGTGCCGTGGGCAGCTGCGAGGTGCCCGTGCTCCAGAGATGGCCAAACAGCACGAATACCCCCAGCAGCAGTACGCCACCCAGCATCACCATGAGCACGTGCATGGTCCACCTCCTTGAGCCTGGTAGCAGGCTAGCCCCGGCCGATTCTGCGCTCCAGCCCGTGGAGGTGGATTCACAATCCATGGCCAGCGAACAATCCCTGGGCAGGCTGCGGCGCACCTTATCGCAGCCATGAATTATTCGCGAAACGGTCCGCCCCGCCCGCGTGCTAGTTTCATTCGACCCTGCCCAGACACCTCTCCGCCATGCGCCTTTGCCTGACGACCCTTGCCCTGACTGCCACACTTGCCTTTGATGTGACTGCCGCCGACGCACCGCTGCCGCAGCTGCAGGCCTACACCGTGGACGCCTCGTGGCTGCAGCCGATGGCACCGCTGCAGATTGCCGACCACACCTGGCAGATCGCCACCGAGGACCTGACCGCGCTGCTGGTGCAGACCGCCGACGGTGCGGTACTGCTCGACGGCGGCATGCCGCAGATGGCCGGTCACCTGCTGGACAACATGAAGGCACGCGGGGTGGCAGCACAGGATCTACGGCTGATCCTGCTCAGCCACGCACACGCCGACCATGCCGGGCCAGTGGCGGAGCTGAAGCGCCGTACCGGCGCCAGCGTAGCGGCCAACGCCGAATCGGCCGTGCTGCTGGCGCGCGGTGGCAGCAACGACCTGCACTTTGGCGACAGCATCACCTTTCCGCCGGCCAGCGCCGACCGCATCATCATGGATGGCGAAGGGGTCACCGTAGGCGGCATCGCGTTCACCGCGCACTTCATGCCGGGGCACACCCCAGGCAGCACCGCCTGGACCTGGACCGATACCCGCGATGGCCAGCCGGTGCGCATCGCCTACGCCGACAGCCTGAGTGCGCCGGGCTACCAGCTGCAGGGCAACGCCCGTTATCCCCGCCTAGTCGAGGACTACCGGCGCAGCTTCGCTACGGTGCGCGGCCTGCCCTGCGACCTGCTGCTGACGCCGCATCCGGGCGCCAGCAACTGGAACTATGCCGAGGGTGCAGAGGCCGGAGCCAACGCCCTGACCTGCAAGGCCTACGCGGATGCGGCCGAGAAGAAGTTCGACGCACAGCTGGCCAAGGAAACAGCCACGGCACGCTGATCCTGTAGAGCCGAGCCCATGCTCGGCTTGCCGGCCAAACACAGCCGAGCATAGGCTCAGCCCTACACAGGACGCGTCGAAGGGTGCCGGTCAGGACGACCGGCACCCGCCTTCCATCAGCCACCCTGCCCGTGCTGGGCAAACGGCTCGGTGCTGCCGTCGGTCCGCACCAGCTCGACGGTGTACGGCTGCACGTAACCATCCGGCATTTCCATGCCCGGCGAACCGGCCGGCATGCCGGGCAGCACCAGCCCGCGTGCGGCCGGGCGTTCGGCCAGCAGGCGCTTGATGTCCTCGGCCGGGATGTGGCCTTCGACCACATAACCGCCGATCTCGGCGGTATGGCAGGAGGCCTTGCCGACCGGCACGCCCAGGCGGACCTTGATCGGATTCATGTCATCGGTATCGCGCACGTCCACCTGGAAGCCCGCGGCCTTCAGATGGTCGACCCAGATACCACAACAGCCACAGCTGGCGGTCTTGTGCACGATGGCCACCGGCAGGGCCGGATCGACCTTGGCCGGGCTGGCCTGGATCGGTGCCACCGGAGCCTTGCTGGCGACCGGTGCGGCGGCGGATTCTTCGGCGGCACGTGCACAGGCGGTGGTGGCCAGCACGGTGCCCAGCAGCAGGCCGAGGGAGAGAGAACGGTTCATTGAGTGATTCCTTTGCTGAGGCGGGCAACGCGGCCCGCCGCCCGCGCATCGAAGGCGCAGGCAGAGGCGAGAAAGAGCCGAACAGTCATGGCAGGCGCTTGAGCGCCTGCAGGACATCACACGATGGGGGGACGCAACGGGTCCGGCATCGGCGGCGATGCGCGTTGCTGGGAACGAGCAGCTACAGGCGCCTCACGCCACGGCGAGGCGGGCGTTCCACTCAACGTGGCCAGCATGCCAAGGCAGGCTGGCGGGCATTCGCACTCACCGCTCTGGCAGGCCGCCCGGGCCGCATCATCGCAGCAGCCGGCTGCCGCCAGCGCAGCCGCGTGCGGTGCAGCGCAGTGATCCTGGTTGGCCGACCCGCCGTACGAAGACGAGCCAAGCGCCAGCGCCGGTGCATTCAGCACCAGGGCAACGAGCAGCATCCATCGCAGCAGCAGGCCAGGCAGGTTCACCCGCCGATGATAGCCGATGCGCGTCACGCAATCGCCGCCGCCATCGCCCGCATCCGCACCGGGATCGACTTCGCTGCGGGTGTGCCGCTGATCCGGTCGTAGTAGTCCAGCGGCAGCAACGGGTTCAGTTCCGGGTAGTAACCGGCCAGCGCGCCGCGCGGCATCGGGTAGTCCAGCACCGTCAGGCCCTCGATGCGGCGCTGCACGCCATCGCCGCTGATCGTCTCCAGGCTGACCAGCGCTTCCTTCTCCAGCCCGCGCGCCAGCCGGTCCTCGATATTCATGAACAGCACCATGCGATCGTTGTACACGCCGCGATAGCGATCGTTGTAGCTGTAGATGGTGGTGTTGTACTGATCATGCGAGCGCACGGTGGCCAACCGCAACATGTCCGGATCGTGCACCGGATCGTCCACGTCCAGGCCGGGCATCACCAGGATGTTGGCCTTGCCATTGGGCGTGGGCCACACCCGGCGGCGCGGCGGAATGTCCAGATGGAAACCGTGTGGCTGCTGGATGCGCTCGTTGAAGCCGGTGTAGATCTCCGGATACACCGCGGCAATCAGCTCGCGGATGGGCGCGTAGTCGTGCATGCAGCCGGCCCAGTCAACCCTGCTGTCGGGCAGCGTGGCCAGTGCCATCCGGCAGACGATCTCGACCTCGGGCAACACCTCGGCACTGACCGGCTCCAGTACCCCGCGCGACGCGGTTACATTCGACATCGCGTCTTCGATGGTGACGAACTGCTCGCCGGCGGGCGTAACGATGCGCTCCGAGCGCGCCACCACCGGCAGGATCAGTGCATCGCGGCCATGGACCAGGTGCCCGCGGTTGAGCTTGGTGGCAATGCCCACGGTGAGCTCCAGGCCACGCATTGCCTCATACGCACGCGGGGTATCGGGCACGGCATGGATGAAGTTGCCACCCAGGCCGATGAACACCTTGGCGCTGCCGTCCAGCATCGCCTCGATGGATTCGACCACATGGTGGCCATGCTCGCGCGGCGGGTCGAAGCCGAACACCTGCTGCACGCGGTCCAGATAGGCCGGCTTGGGCTTCTCGTCGATGCCGACGGTGCGGTCGCCCTGCACATTGGAATGCCCACGGATCGGTCCGATGCCGGCGCCGGGCTTGCCGAAGTTGCCACGCAGCAACAGCAGGTTGGCGACCTGCTGCAGCAGGCGCGAGCCGTACTGGTGCTGGGTCAGCCCCATGCCGTAGCAGATCACGGTGGCCTTGGAACGGATGTAGATCTCCGCACAGCGGCGGATCTGCGCCTGCGAAATGCCGGACACCTGCACGATCTGGTCCCAGTCCTGCGCCATCACGTCTTCGCGCAGCGCCTCCAGGCCCACCGTGTGTTCCGACAGGAAATCATGGTCGAGCACGCGCTCGCCCTGTGCCTCACGCTCGAACATCACCTTCATCATGCCCTTGATCAGGGCCAGGTCGCCGCCGATGCGGATATGCACGAACTCGCTGGTGATCTCGGTCGAACCGAACGTGGCCATCTGCACCACGTCCTGCGGCTCGGCGAAGCGGATCAGCGCACGCTCGGGCATCGGATTGACCGCCACGATCGGGATGCCGCGTTTACGCGCCTCGACCAGGTTGCTCATCATCCGCGGTGAATTGGTACCGGTGTTCTGGCCGATCACGAAGATCGCCTCGGCATGCTCGAAGTCCTGCAGCACGATGGTGCCCTTGCCCACCCCGATGGCCGGCGGCAGGCCACGGCTGGTCGGCTCGTGGCACATGTTCGAGCAGTCCGGGAAATTATTGGTGCCGAACTCGCGCACGAAGATCGAATACAGGAACGCGGCTTCATTGGGCGTGCGGCCGGAGGTGTAGAACTCGGCCTGGTGCGGGCTGTCCAGCGCCTGCAGGTGGCGGCCGATCAGCGCGAAGGCATCGTCCCAGCTGCACGGCACGTAGTGGTCGGTGGCTGCGTCGTAGCGCATCGGCTCGGTCAGCCGGCCCTGCATCTCCAGCCAGTAGTCGGTCTGCGCCATCAGTTCGGTCACGGTGTACCGGGCGAACAGTTCGCGGCCGGCGAGGAACTGGGTGGCTTCCCAGGCCAGTGCCTTCGCGCCGTTCTCGCAGAACTCCAGCTTCTTGCGTTCGTCGGCATCGGGGAACGCGCAGCTGGGGCACTTGAAGCCACCGGGCTGGTTCATCGCCAGCAATGCCTTCGATCCCTTGCCGATCACACTCTGCTGCAGCAGCACCTTGGCCGTGGCGCCGGCGGCACCCCAGCCTCCGGCGGGCTGGTTGTAGGGCTTGTAACGCGGCGGTTTCTGCTCGGACATGTTCGGGAACCTGGCAGTAGGAACGCAACAACGAACGGCACAACGCGGTCCGGCGGTGCATTCAGTGGCACGACCAGCCGCACAGTCAAGCACGGCCCACGGCGCTTCGCCAGAGGGCACAGGCTGATTTCAGCACAACCTGCCATGGCAACGGTTACAGCCGCGTCTGCGCGCGACCACTGCGCTATCCTCGAAACCGCAGGCGGTGGCCCGCCCGCGTTTCTCCCTTGTCCGGACGCGCTGCATGCCTGATTCGATCCCGCCGCACACCCCGCCTGCCGGCACCGCCCAACGCCCGTTGCAGCGCTGGCGCGGCGGCACGCAACAGCAGCAGGTCGACGTGGTGGCCGAGGAAGTGCCGATGGCGCTGCGCTACAACGATGCCGCCTTTGCCGTGATGATGGCCACGCCCTGTGATCTGGAGGACTTCGCACTCGGATTTTCGCTCAGCGAAGGCCTGATCAGCGCGCCCTCGCAGCTGCTGTCGATCGATATCCACCCACAGCTGGAAGGCATCGAGCTGCAGATGACCGTGGACGAGGCTGCGCCCGGCGCAAACCTCGACCCCGACAAGGGACGCCTGCTGCCCGGCCGTGGTGGCTGTGGCCTGTGCGGCACGCGCCAGCTGGAAGAAGTGCTGCGCCCACTGCCGCAGATCCGCGAACGCCGCAGCTATTCCGCCACCGCCCTGCAGCGGGCGTTGGCCAGCCTGGCGCAGCACCAGCCGATGAATGCGGCAAGCGGTTCGATCCATGCCGCGGCCTGGGCCGACGCCAATGGGCGCATCGGCTGGGTACGCGAGGACGTCGGCCGCCACAATGCACTGGACAAGCTGATCGGCGCCCTGCACCACAACGAACACGCCATCGAAGGCGGCCTGCTGGTGATTTCCAGCCGGGCCAGCTACGAGATGGTGAGCAAGGCAGTGCGCGCCGGCGCCAGCGTGCTGGCGGCAGTGTCCGCGCCGACCGCGCTGGCGATCGATCTGGCCCGCAGCGCCGGCCTGTGCCTGGTCGGGTTCGCGCGGGAAAGCGGGTTCAATGTGTATACCCATCCGGAGCGGCTGCAGGCGCACGACGGCCACGCCCGCTGAGGATGGCCGGGAGCACTGCGTCCCCCGGCCCGGTACGCCTCAGCGCAGCGCGACCTTCGGGAAGTCCACCGGCACGTCGAACGCCACGTTGACGTAGTTGGTGAACAGGTTGAGCGCCACATGCGCGAGGATCTCGACGACCTGCTCATCATCGAAGCCGGCCGCGCGCAGCGCCTGCACGTCGCCGTCGGCGATCTGCGCACGCTGCTCGACCACCTTCAACGCGAAGTCGAGCGCCGCCGCAGTGGCCGGGTCGCTGGACTGGCCGATCTGCGCGGCAGCCATCTGCTCACCGCTGGCGCCGGCCTTGCGGCCCAATGCCGTGTGCGCGGCCAGGCAGTACTCGCAGGCGTTGCGGTTGGCGATGGCCACGGCGATCTGCTCGCCCAGCAGCGGCGACAGGCGACCGCCGCCCAGCGCGCCGAACGAACCCCACATGCTCTGCAGGGCAGCCGGCGAGTTGGCCACGGCGCGGAACATGGCCGGGGTGGCGCCGAAGGCAGCGTGGACCTGGCCCAGCAGGGCCTGGCGGTCGGCGGTGGTGTTGGCGGCATCGATCAGGGGGACACGGGACATGGTGGATCTCCTTGGGAAAGCGCCCGGGATTGGACGACCCGCTCATCCTAGGTAGACTCCCTGGACGGAACGTCCTCAATTCGCCACATATGTTGTCCATACGTCCATGCGCATGCGCACCGCCACCCCTGCGCCAGATCGACTCTCCTCGCTGCTGGAACGCTTCCGGGTGCAGGCGGCGCTGTTCCACAGTGGCCTGCTGTGCGGGCAGCATGTCTTCGAGCCGCAGCCCGGTCGTGCGTTCCTGCACATCCTGCGCCAGGGTGAGATGGAAGTCCGTCATCCTGGGGGCGATAGCGCGCTGCCCCGCTTGAAGATCGATACACCCAGCCTCCTGCTGTATCCGCAGCCGCTGCACCATGTGTTCTTCAACGCTCCGCTGGACGGCCCGGATTTCACCTGTGCCACGCTGGATTTCGATGGTGGCGCGCGCAATCCGATCGTGCAGTCGCTGCCACCGGTGATGGTGGTGCCGCTGGCCGCGATCACCGAACTGGATGACACCCTGCAGCTGCTGTTCGCCGAAGCCGATCGCCAGCGCTGCGGGTCACGGCTGCTGACCAACCGCCTGTTCGAGGTAGCGCTGATCCAGATCCTGCGCTGGGTGGTCGACCACCCGGATGCAGCCGGCGTCAGCCACGGGTTGATGCGGGGGCTGTCCGATGCGCGGCTGGCACGCACGCTGGTGGCGATGCACCAGGCACCGCAGGACGAATGGACGCTGCCGCGCATGGCCGCGACCGCCGGCATGTCGCGCAGCGCGTTCGCGGCCGTGTTCAAGGACGTGATGCAGGCAACGCCAGCCAGCTACCTGCTGGACTGGCGGCTGAGCCTGGCCTGCGCGCAGCTGCGGGCCGGCGTGGCGGTCAAGCAGGTGGCGATCGAGGTGGGGTTTGCCGATACCGCATCGTTGTCGAAGGCGTTCCGCAAGCGGTTGGGGGCTTCGCCGAGGGCGTGGCTGGCCGCGGGCGCCGCGCAGGCTGGGTAAAGGTGAGGGGGTAGAGTCGACCGCTGGTCGACCATCGCGCGACGCGCGGGAGGTTCGTTGCCCGACCGAAGGGCAGTCGACCAACAGCCGACTCTACCGATGCGGCATTTTCGTGATGTGACCGAAGGCAGCCGACCAGCGGTCGGCTCTACCACGGGCGATCGAAGCGGCATTTCCGTGGCCTGACCGAAGGACAGCCGACCGGCGGTCGGCTCTACCACGGGCGATGTCGGCGCGCCGGCTGCCCGCTCAACTGGACGTTCCATCGGGCTTCGCCAGCAGCCCGGCGATCCGTTCGGCCACCTGGGCGCGAACGCTTTCATCCAGCTGCCCTTCGTACATCGCCTCGTAGATCCACAGGCCGTCGGCGGCCAGCCGTGCCACGAAATTGTCGAGCGCGGCCGGGTCGCTCTGCCCGGCCGACGGTGGCAACGGCGCCCAACGCCGTACCGCCGGCCCCCACGGGCGCTCATCGGCGTCCGGGTCGGCCGATTCGAGCATGAACATCAGCTCGGCACGGGTAGCGCTCTGCGCCGAGACGCGCACGAAGGTCTGGTAACGCTCCAGCGCCGAGGCTTCGTCTGCACGCTTGCCCAGCAGCGTTTCCATCGACGTCTCCCAGGCCTGCACCAGGTGCTCGTCGATACCGCGCAGCAGCGCCTCGCGCGAGGGGAAGTGGTACAGCAGGCCGCCGCGGGTCAGCTTGGCCTCGGCCGCCACCGACTCGAAGGTCACTGCGCGCACGCCGTCACGATTGATCACGTTGACGGCGGCGTCGAGGATGCGGTCGCGCTTGCTGGTTCTCATCGCGTCATTTTACGCGATCGGCCGCACCCACGCGGCTGCCGACGCGCCCGCGCAGCAGGCGCGCGATGATCGAAGCGCCCAGCGCCAGCACCACCGTGATCACCAGCAGCACGATCTGGTAGCCGCGGTCATACGCGGCCGTGGCCAGTGCGAACCACTCGCCCTGCCCGCTTTCACGTGCCACGTGCAGCGCCTGGGTGAAGCCTTCCCGTGCAAGCGCGGGCATGTCGGCCGAGACCGGCAGGAATGCGCCATACACCGCCGCGCTCAAGCTGCCCAGCATCGCCACCGCCAGCAGGCCACCGAACTCGTAGGACACCTCTTCCACCGACGAGGCCATGCCCGCACGGTGCGCCGGTACGTTGTTGAGGATGGCGGTGGACGCCACCGAGATGGCCGAACCCATGCCGAAGCCGGTGATCGCCATGCCGGCGACCACCCAGCCGAGGCCGTGCGGGAAGCCGAATGCCACCACGCCTACACCCAGCGCACCTGTGGCCAGGCCGCCACAGATCAGCGGGCGCAGGCCCACCCGGTGCAGGATGCTGCCGCCCAGCAGCGCACTGGGCAGGCTGCCCAGCGCGGCCACCGACACCAGCAGGCCCGCCTCCAGCGGCGAAAAGCCCGCCACCAGCTGGAAGCGCTGGGTGGTGACCAGCTGCAGGCCGGCCATCGCAAACAGGGTGAACACCGCCGACAACGTGCCGGCCAGGAACGCCGGATTGCGGAAGATTGCAAAGTCCAGCAGCGGGTACGGCAGCTGCTGCTGGCGGCGCGCGAACGCCGCACCACTGATGGCGGCCAGCAGCAGCGCGCCTGCACCCAGCGCATACGACGGCGGCGTAGCGATCAGCGACTTGATCGCCAGCACCAGGCCGGACAGTGCAGCCAGAGCCAGCAGCGACGAAACCAGGTCCCACGGTCGCGAGGGGTCGCGCTGGCCTTCCGGTGCCAGCAGCAGCGTGGCCACGAACGCGACCACGACCACCGGCACGTTGATCAGGAACACCGAGCCCCACCAGAAATGCTGCAGCAGCCAGCCACCGATGATCGGGCCAAGCGCCGCACCGACGATCGCCACCGAACCCCAGATCGCGATGGCGATGTTGCGTTCGCGCGCTTCGTGGAAGCTCAGGCCGATCAGCGCCAGCGTGGCCGGCATCATCGCGGCCGCGCCGACCGCCAGGAAGGCGCGCGCGGCAATCAGCAGCCCTGCGGTGTCGGCGAACGCCGCTGCCAACGATGCCACGCCGAACACCACCAGGCCGATCAGGAACATGCGGCGGTGGCCGATGCGGTCGCCCAGCGTGCCCGCACCCAGCAGCAGGCCGGCCATCACAAGCGGATAGGCGTTGATGATCCACAGCGCCTGGCCGGCACTGGCCGAGAGTTCTTCGGTCAGCGTGGGCAGGGCGGTGTAGAGCACGGAGTTGTCGAGCGTGACCAGCAGCAGGCCGGCGGCGACGGTGAACAACAGTGCCCAGCGACGGGCAC
The DNA here is from genome assembly GCF_059368875.1 of Stenotrophomonas sp. YJH_SMC_82. Taxonomy (NCBI): domain Bacteria; kingdom Pseudomonadati; phylum Pseudomonadota; class Gammaproteobacteria; order Lysobacterales; family Lysobacteraceae; genus Stenotrophomonas; species Stenotrophomonas sp. YJH_SMC_82. The sequence goes on along the minus strand of NZ_JCAFSE010000003.1, from coordinate 278,903 downwards.
GCGACAGGGCCGGAGCACCGGCCAAGGGCTGGGACAAAGCCATGGGAGAACCTGGTGGGGGTGGATTACGGCGATAACTATACAGGATGTCCTGTATAGTTATGAGGACCAATCTCGATACTGTTCAGGCCAAGTCAAGCAGGTACTCCGCGACTAGCCGGTTTGCCGAAGACAAAGGCACCTCTTCAGGTTCATGTACAGCCGCCGCTATAGCGTGAAATATTCAACTTTCTCTAGCGAGTGACGCCCTTCACCTCAAGGGAACCGAGGACTTTCTTTCATGACGACAGAGCATCTGATCTTTGGCAGAGCAGAGATAGAAGAAGGCATACAGATTCATCCCGTCAGCCAAAGCTGGAACGACTTCGGCTTCAACTTCCATGCAGAGGCCGCCCTCACGGCAAAGAAGAGGCCTCGCCTAAACCTAAGTCTTTACGTTATTCCATTTGACGGAGAAACCATCCACAGAAAATTCAGTGCCTGGTATCAGGATCTCACTGCCGCGACTGGCACCGCAGCAGCGCCCCCCTCTTTCGCGACCCTCCTGGCAGGGGAAAAATACTATCGGGCACTAAAGGATTGGTGTGGAAGCGATGCCGAGTACCACTCCATCCTGCGCCAGCTGCATGACATCACCCTCGAACTCGCCGAAACCCCCGGTCCACGCGTCGAAAGAATCCGGGCATCAAATGAATTTCGGCTCGGCGTGCTCCGCAACGCTGGGGCGTACCGCGCGTTTCGTACCGGATACCTCTGTCGAACTGGCAACGCCTCCGCCGATGCAAGGATCGACTTTCAATACGACGTTACGCTCGCGAGCACGGGAGACGTGTGCATACCATTCATCCATCGGGACAACGACTACGTAGCCGATCGCATCCATTGCATCGTTGGCAAGAATGGAGTCGGCAAATCCAGAATTCTGGCCTCACTTGTCAGAACACTGGCCGGAGACCAGCGCTCCCTGCTTGAGTATGACTGGAATGGGCCTCGAGAACATGGCGCCGTCACCCTGGGCTACTTCGATGGCGTTGCCCAGCCTTCCTATGCCAACCACTTCTCCAGAGTGATCGCGTACTCGACGGAGTTCGAACACCAGTATCCAACCCATACCCACCCCTCGTCGAGCTTCGATTATCTGCATTTTTCGCTAACATCGGGACTTACTGGGAATCCAAGAAGCGACTCGAATACTCGATGCGCTCGGGCGATGGTTGATCTTCTGCGTGATCATGATCCAGTGGGTGAGGTCGGACCGGATCGCTACAGTTGGCTTAAGAAGTATTGCCAAGACCACATCCCTTGGAGCGACCTATGCCTTCCAGTCGAGGAAGGTATTGACGACCGCGCGATCTTTTCGGATCAGGAGGGATATTGGATAAAGCTTGAACATCTGCGCCATGCGGGCGAACAACGCACATTGGAACTTACCGGAGCCCTCGCCGAGGACAGAGACATTGCCTTCTTCAACGATGAAGGAATTCGAGTTCGCATCAGTAGCGGCCAACGAACCTATCTAAGGTTTGCCATCCACATAATATCATTCATATCCAAGGGGTCTTTGATTATTCTCGATGAACCAGAGACCCACCTACATCCCAATCTGATTTCTCAACTCATGCTTCTGTTGAATCAAGTAGCAAGCACCTTCGAGTCGCTGGCATTGATCGCAACGCACTCCGTGCATGTCGTGCGCGAGGTTCCAACGCATTGCACACACGTCCTCACCCGAACGGAAGAAGGAACTTCCACCAAGCATGTCTATCTTCCAACGCTGGGAGCAAGCCCGACGCTGCTGTCGCTTGCGATATTTGGCGACGATTCCGTCCCCCGCCATTCCAATGAGATTGTGAAGAAAATCATCAACTCGAACCTCTCCATGAAAGAGGTCATAAAAGATCTTTCCGGGCTGATAAGCACCGAAATGCTAACAGAAATCCGCAGGGGCATTGAGGAGCAGAGCTCATGAGATCTTTGCCAGGACCGCGTCGCGCCGATGGCGCAAGACTCATCCGAGTTGGTGGTGCCTACACAGCCATAGAACCCGCAATCTGGTCATTGCGTGTCGCATACCAGGATTACGTCAAGAAGAATGCTATGGGCCTGGCAGCAATCACCCTGCCGAAGAATGCCCAGGATGAACTTCGAACGGCCTATTCAAGCAAAGCCACCACGGCATCACTGGACTGGATAGATAGGCTCCATCACGATCACAGCCTCAATCATTGCCCTGTTTGCGGCGGCCTCGGTGCGCGCACAATCGACCATCACCTGCCGAAGGCCAATTACCCCGAGTTCTCGATCTTTGCTCCCAACCTGATCCCATGCTGTGGAACGTGCAATTCGAAGCGGGGAAATGCAAACAAGCCTGGAGTGCCACAAACCACACTTCATCCGTACTTTGACAGTGCAATTCTTGACGCTCCGCTTGTATTCATCAAGGTGAGAAAACCATGGTGCGCGCCAGAATTCCAGCTGCTTCGACTACCGCAATACAAGGCCACCCGAGAACGGGTAAAGCATCATGTCCGCACATCGGTCGATTCCGCCGCCTTCGGAACATGGGCAAAGGGCTACTGGGGAGACTTCCGTAGCAAGATCGCTGCAAAGTACCAGACCGCCATTCAACTGGAGAACGAGCTGAAGCGCATGCTTGCAACTGACGCGGACTCTCATGGACACAACTCATGGCAAGCAGCGCTATCCAGAGGCGTTGCCAAGGATCAAGCCCTTATGCAGTGGCTTGTCTCCAATCCGGTGAACGTCGGCAACTACACGGCTGCACAGCTCGGAATCTAGTGTACTGCATGACTCGGGAATGCTTAACGACATGATTTGTCGCTACCGACAGTCCTCCGGCAACGCGGCGATGGCCGATACCACCGCCGCCTGCATGCCCTGCCCCACGGCCATGTCCAGCTCCCCGCCCGTTGCCCCGTGCTGGCGCCGCAGCTCGTCCTCGCACAGGCCGCGCACCCGCGCGCGGGCATTCGCGCGCAGGCTGCTGCACCGCCAGTCGGTGCCACCCAGCGGCAGCACCGAATACACCACGCTGTTGCAGGCGTTGCCAGCGCGCTGCTGCAACGACCGTCCACCAAAATCCCGGGGTTCACTGCTGCGCTGCGGGTCGAAGTAGCTGTCCGGGAAGGTGCGCGCGTACTGTTCGATGTCCAACGCCATGCTGCGCCCAGCGGCCAACGGCATCTGCAGCGGCTGCCCGCACCGCGTCGCATTGGCGCGATGCTGGATGTACTGGTAGATCGGCCGGTCCAGCGATGGATCCTGCTGGGTCACCGCGCTGACTCCCGCCAGCACCGGCAGCGATGCACGATTGGCCATGCGCGCCAGCAGCCCCGCCTGCGCTGGCTGGCAGCGGTCGCGCACTGTTGCCGCAAGCAGGAACAGCACGTCGTTGCGGAACGCGTGGTCGTCACCCAAACGCTGTTCGATGCGCTGGCTGGCGTCGGACGCCGGCGCTGGAAACGCGACCAACGGCGGCGCGGTGGGTGCGCGCTGCCGCTGCCACCACACCAGCAGCACGACTGCGCTCACCAGCACCCCGGCAGCCAGGATCCAGCGCATGCGCATCAGTCGTGGATCGCCGTCAGCGTGGCCGCTGCGGCATCGTAGGACGCGCTGGCAATGTCCGCATCGAAGCGCTTCACCTGCAGGCGGCCGGCCAACCGGTACGGGTCCCAAAGATCGCCCAGCGCGATCGGCGTGGCCAGGGTCACATGGATGATCTGGTTCGGTGGCGGCGGCGGCACGTGGATGCACGCACCGTAGAACGGCACGAACAGCAGCTCATCGACCAGGCCGGCATCATTGGTGCCCAGCGGTACCACGTAGCCATCCAGATCCACCGCGCGACCGTCGACAGCGTCGACCACGCGCGAAGAGCCGAACTGCTTGGCGCGATCCGGGCTGGAATGGTCGATCTCCTGCCCCGGTGGCGTGCCCGAGCCGGTGTCGTCGATCAGGCCGCCCACCCCGTCCATGCCATTGCGTGACAAGCCGATCTGCGGGGGCGGGCGCTGATAGGTCACTTCGTCCGGCCGCAGCGCGTCCCAGCGGTCGATGGGCGTTTCGGGCGCGGCGGAGGGCAACGGCTTGTCGCGCGGCGTGGCCACCACGGCATCACCGCCCGGTGACGTGCAGCCTGCCAACCAGACGCATCCAAGCAGCAACACTGCGCTACGGTTCATAGGGCCTCAGCTGGGCATCGCGCATGGTGTAGGCGGAACCGGCCAGATCATCATCCAGCCGCTCGGCACGCAGGGTGCCGGCCAGGAAGAACGGCGAGTACATGTCCGGCATGGCGATCGGGCGCGGCAGCACCACGTGCACGATCTGGTTCGGTGGCGGCGGTGGTACGTGGATGCAGGCGCCGTAGTACGGCACGAACAGGAATTCGGTCAGGCGCCCGTCCTGCGCAGTGGCCAGCGGCACCACGTAGCCGGGCAGGCGCACCGGACGCTGCAGCACCGTATCCACGGTACGGAACGTGCCGAACTGCGGCATGCGCCGGTTGCCGTTGTGCTCCACCTCCGGGCCCTCTCCGCGCTCCAGCGCGGCCAGCTCGTCCTTGGGCATCATCTGCAACCAGTCCAGTTCCTGCTCCGCCGCATCCGCAGCGCCAGCGTGGTCGACAACCGGCGAAGGTGGCAACGCCTGCACACCGGTATCCACCGGCCGCTCGCAGGCTGCCAGCGCCAGTACCATCGGCAATGACAGCATCCAGCGCATGCTCAGCCTCCCGGCGACAGACCATCGGCCAAGGTGCGCCGGTAGGCCAGCAACGCCGGCACCAGCCCGGCCACCGCGCTGATCGCCAACACACCCGCCACCCAGGCCAGCTCGCGGCCATCCGGCCAGACATGGGTGATGGACAGGCCGAACGTGGCCAGGGCCCAGCCGCGTCCGGCCATGCTGGCGGCCACCAGCAGCCCCAACGCCAGCACGCAGGCCACGGCACTGGTTGCCACCGCTTCCACTACCAGCAGGCCGGCGATGTAACCCGGCCGCGCGCCGGTCGCACGCAGGATCGCCATCTCGCGCCGCCGCTGCTGCAGCGTCGAGACCAGCAACGCCACCAGCGAGACCATGCCCAGCAACACCACCAACGCGCTGATCAGCTGCAGGGCGCGCTCGGCCGTGCCCAGCGACTGCCACAGCTGCTGCAGCGTCACCCCGGGCAGGATCGCCAGCATCGCCTCTTCGGGATACTCGTTGATCCTGCGCTGCACCGAAAAGGTGGCGATGCGCGAGTTAAGGCCGAGCATGAAAGCGGTGATGCTGGTCGGGGTCAGATCGAGGTGGCGCGCCTGCTCGGCACTGACGCTCTGGCTGCGCAGCTGCACACCCGAGCGCCAGTCGACGTGGATGGCCTCGATCGCCGGCAGCGAGACCAGCAGCGACGAATCCACCGGCGTGCCGGTGCGCTGCAGGATGCCGGAGACCCGGAACGGCTTGTCGGCATGCGTGGCCAGCGTGACCGGGCCGGTGCCGTGCGCCAGCACGATCTCGTCGCCGAGGCCGACCTTCTGCGCGCGTGCCACCTCCGCGCCGATCACCGCGTCATACAGATCATCAAAGGGCCGCCCCTGTGCAAAGGCAAGCGCATGACCGGAACCATAGCGATAGTGTTCAAAGTAGCCGCCAGTGGTACCCACTACCCGGTAGCCGCGCCAGGAATCGCCCAGCGACAGCGGCACCGCCCACTTCACCTGCGGCATTGCGGACAGCGCCTGGTAGGACTGCCAGGACACGTTGTTGGTGGGGTCACCGATATGGAACACCGCGTACAGCAGCAGGTTCACCGGCCCCGAACGCGCACCGACAATCAGGTCCGTGCCCGACACCGTGCTGGCGAAGCCTTCGTGCGCCTGCGTGCGCACACGCTCGACACCCAGCAACAGCACCACGCTGAGGGTGATGACCAGCACGGTCAGGCCCACGCTCAACGCGCGGCTGCGCAGGCTGGCCCAGGCAAGCTCAAGCATGGCCGGCACCTGCCTGGTTGATCTGAGACAGGGCAATCGTGCGGTCGAACAACGGCTGCAGGCTGTCGTCATGGCTGACCACCAGCACCGTGGTGCCGGCCGCCTCGCATTGCGCCGACATCAGCTTCAGGAACGCGGTCGCCGCGTCGCGGTCGAGCGCCGAGGTCGGCTCATCAGCCAGCAGCAACGCCGGGCGGCCGATCAGCGCGCGTGCCGCCGCCACGCGTTGTTGCTGGCCGACGCTGAGCGTGCCGGCGCGGCGCTGCATCAGCCCGGGGTCCAGCTGCAGCGCCTGCAGCAGTCGCGCGATCTCGGCATTCAACGGCCCGCTGATGCGCGCACTGCGCAGGCGCGAGAAGCGCAGGCCCAGTGCGATGTTGTCGCGCACGCTGAGAAACGGCAGCAGGTTGAACTGCTGGAAGATCACGCCCAGGTGGTCGGCGCGGAAGCGATCCCGCGCGGCACCACGCATCGCCTGCAGCGCGTGGCCGGCGACCTCGATGCGGCCCTTGCCGGGCAGCAGCACGCCCGCCAGCAGGCCCAGCAGCGTGCTCTTGCCACCGCCACTGATTCCGCGCAGCAGCACGCTGCTGCCCTGCTCGATCCATAGCCGCGGCACGTCCAGCACCAGCCGCCGGCCATAGCCGAACTGCACGCCATCCAGCACGATCACCGGTCGCATGCTCACGGTGCCAGCACCACGCGCAGATTGTCCGCAGTCAACACGCTGCGGTTCTGGCCATGGGCGGTGGTGCTGTTGACGATCACTTCGTGCAGGCCCGGGAATACTGCGGGCAGGCGCACGACGATGGCCCGCAACCCGGCAGGCTTGGTGCACTGGTACCGCAGGGTTGCGCTGAACCCTGCGTGGCGATGCTGACCGGGCGGCGGCGCGGCAGCCATCGCATCGAAGCCCTCGGCCCTGGCATCGTTCGCGATAAGGCGGCAGCCCGCGGCGGTGGGCAAGGTGACCCAGCTGCCGCTTTGCAGCAGCGCAATCGCACGCGCCAGCGCGGCCTGCTCGGTTGCATTGGCCGACGGCCGCTCGAAATCAAGGATGCCGATGCCGGGCGCCTGCAGGGCGAATTCCAGCGTCTGCTGGTCAAGCGCAAGATCAACGGTGGCCTGGCCGTGTACGTGCGCACCGAGCTGGCGGACATCATGGGCCTGTGCAGCGCTGGCAGCCAGCAGCAGGAAAAGAGCAGCAGAACGCTTCATGGGAGAGGCTCCAATTGTTACTATGTAACATTATGGACCACATCCCCACGACGCCTGCAAGGGCCCTGGCCCAGCCGCCAGCTTCGGCACGCTGGCACCCCCGCTTCGATCTAGCCGGGGCCTGGCTGTCCCTGGCCTGCGCCGCCCATTGCATCGCCCTGCCCCTGCTGTTGGCCTTCGTGCCGGCAGCGATGATGGCGCTGCGCTCGTTCCAGCACCCCGGCCATGGCGCGATGACGTTTCTGCTGATGATGTCGCGCTGGGAATGGCTGTTTGCGCTGCTGGCCTCGTCGCTGGCCTTGGTGAGCACCTTGGCCGGGGTTCACCGGCATGGGCGCTGGCGACCTGCAAGGCTGGCCTGCGTCGGCGCCCTCCTGCTGTTGCCGGCCTCGCTATACCTGCCGCTGAAGGAATCACTGCTCTGGCATGGCGTGGCGACAGCTGGTGGTGGCGTGCTGCTGGCATGCGCGCACATCGGCAACCGCCGCGCGCTGCACAACCGCCGGTAGTGCCGGCCGCTGGCCGGCAGCTGCGGGATCCCGGCAGCCGGCCAGCGGCCGGCTCTACCCCCTCCATGCATGGGCCACGCATCAGGTGATACACAGTTGGTAGTGCCGGGCGCTGGCCGGCAGCCCCAGAGACCCGGCAGCCGGCCAGCGGCCGGCTCTACCCCTCCATGCATGGGCCACGCATCAGGTGATACACAGTTGGCAGTGCCGGCCGCTGGCCGGCAGCCCCCGGGACCCGGCAGCCGGCCAGCGGCCGGCGCTACGCCGCCTTATTCGTCAAACGGACGCTGGCCGAGCGTCTGCGTCACGTGGTCGACGAAACAGGTGATGCGCGCGGCCAGCGCGGTGTTGCGGTAGTACACCGCGTTGATCGGCTGGCGCACCTCCTGCGTCTGCTTGGCGAACAACTGCACCAGGCGGCCGTCACGCCGGTCCTGGCGGGTCAGGAAGTCGGACAGGCAGGCGATGCCCAGCCCGGTCACCGCCATCTGCCGCAGTGTCTCGCCACTGGATGAAGCAATCGCCGGCTCAATCACGAATGGGCCGCCATCGGCATCCTGCAGCGGCCATTCGTTCAACGAACTGGGCTGGGTGAAGCCAAGCAGGTCGTGCTCGCGCAGCTGCTCCACCCGCGTGGGCGTGCCACGCCGGCGCAGGTACTCGGGGCTGGCCACCACGCGGATGCGGCTGTGGCCGATGGGCCGCGCATGCAGGGTGGAATCGCGCAGCACGCCAATGCGGAACGCCACGTCGGTGCGCTTCTCGATCAGGTCGGTGATGCCTTCATTGGAATTCAGCTCCAGCTCCACCTGCGGGTAGCGCTCGCGGAAGCCCTCCAGCAACGGCACGATGACGTGCAGCATGAACGGCGTGGCGGCGTCTACGCGCAGGCGCCCGACCGGCTGCAGCCGCCGCGCGGCCATCTGTTCCTCGGCCTCGTCCACCGTGACCAGGATCGTGCGCGCGTACTCCAGGAATGCGGCTCCCTCCTCGGTCAGCTCCAGCCGCCGCGTGGTCCGCCGCAGCAGCGTGGTCTGCAGCTTGTCCTCCAGCCGCGCCAGGGTGCGGCTGGTGGCGGAGATGGTCAGCTCCAGCTCTTCGGCCGCGGCAGTGATCGAACCGCTGTCGACCACGGCCACGAAGGCCTTCAGCTCATCCAGGGTGGTTTTCATTTTTTACCTCGGCGCAAAAGCGTTTCCCGTATACACGGCTTAATCAACAAATGTAAAGCGCCCACACTTCGCCCTGTCCCGAGCCCACCGGCTCTCAACGAAGTCCCTGGAGTCCATCATGAGCGTTCCTTCCTTTGGCGTCGGCACCTTCCGCCTGACCGGCCAGACCGTCATCGATTCGGTGCGCAACGCCCTCGACGTCGGCTACCGTGCGGTCGATACCGCGCAGATCTACGGCAACGAAGCCGACGTCGGCCAGGCCATCGCCGAATCCGGCGTCCCGCGCGACGAGCTGTTCCTGACCACCAAGATCTGGGTGGACAACTACGCCGCAGACAAGCTGATCCCGAGCCTGCGCGACAGCCTGGCCAAGCTGCGCACCGGGTACGTCGACCTGCTGCTGATCCACTGGCCGGCGCCGGGCAATGGCGTTGAACTGCGCGAGTACATGACCGCGCTGGCCGAAGCCAAATCGCTGGGCCTGACCCGTCAGATCGGTGTGTCCAACTTCAACATCGAACTGACCCGGCAGGCCATCGAGGTGGTCGGCGCCGGCGAGATCGCCACCAACCAGATCGAACTGAGCCCCTACCTGCAGAACCCTGCATTGACTGCCTTCCTGCAGGAACAAGGCATCATCGTCACCTCCTACATGACCCTGGCCTACGGCAAGGTGCTGAAGGACCCGGTGCTGGCCGCCATCGCCGACAAGCACCAGGCCACCGTCGCCCAGGTCGCGCTGGCGTGGGCGCTGCAGCGGGGTTACTCGGTCATCCCGTCCTCGACCAAGCGCGAGAACCTGGCCAGCAACCTGCTCGCCCAGGACCTGCACCTGGATGCCGATGACATGGCCGCGATCGCTGCGCTTGACCGCAACGGCCGCGAAGTCGATCCGCCGGGCCTGGCCCCGGCCTGGGACTGAGGAGCCTCGCCATGGGCAGTGCGTTGACGCGTCTGCAGGCCGGTGGCTTCAGCATCGGCATCGAAGCGCCGCTGGACAATGACTGGACGCCGCTGGGCGAACAGGCACGACACGCCGCGCGACGCCTGCCCGGCGAACCGGACCTGCAGCGCCATGCGGAGCTGGCACGGCTGGCCGACCGCCTTGGCTTCCGTGCGCTGTGGGTACGCGACGTGCCCGTGTACGACCCGGCCTTCGGCGATGCCGCACAGGTGTTCGAGGTGTTCAGTTACCTCGGCTACCTGGCCGGCATCACCGAGCACATCCTGCTGGGTACCGGCGCGGTGGTGCTGCCGATCCGCGAGCCGTTGCTGACCCTGAAGTCGGCACGCAGCGTGCAGCGGCTGAGCGGTGACCGCCTGCTGCTGGGCGTGGCCAGTGGCGACCGCCCGGTGGAGTACCCGCTGTTCGGCCGCGACTTCGACAGCCGTGGCAGCCGCTTCCGCGAGCACATCGCACTGCTGCGCGAAGGCGCTGCCGCGCACCTGCCGCAGGGCCTGGACGTGCTGCCCGCGGATGGCCCGGCCCTGCCGCTGTTCGTGGCAGGCCTGGCCCAGCAGCAACCGGCGTGGATCGGCCAGCACATGGATGGCTGCCTGGCCTACCCGGGCACGCCGCAGGACCATGTACAACGCGTGGCGGCCTGGCGCGCCGTGGCCGGTAACAAGCCCTATGCCAGCTTCATCCACCTGGACCTGGTGGCCGATGCCGATGCTCCTCTGCAGCGCTGGCGCTTCGGCCTGCGCGGCGGCCGCAACGCCCTGCTGGCCGAGCTGTACGCCATGCGGGCGGCCGGTGTCGACCACATCGGCCTGCAGTTCCGCCGCAACGAACGGCCGTTGGCCGAAACCTTCCACGAAATCGCCGAGTACGTGCTGCCGCACTTCCCGGCCCACGCCGGCGCCGCTGCGCCGCATGCCCCGCTTGCCGCCCCCGCGACGGCCTGACAGTTACCGGAGCTTTGCCATGAAGATGAAGACCCTGGCCGCGCTAGCGCTGGCTACCCTGCCGCTGTCCTTCCAGGCCACTGCCGAGGACTGGTACCCCTCTGCCTACGGCGCCAACGACGAGATTGGCGCGGCCAACCTGCTGACCGCCGACGTGGTCAAGCACGCGGTCTCGCTGGTCAGGACCGGCAAGACCTATCCGCTGGCGGTGCCGGTGGACAAGAACCTGCCCGCGTTCCGCCACCGCAGCTTCCGCCTGTACAACGTGCAGGTCGGCCAGCAGGCTGGCAAGTCGCTGGGCCCCAACAAGTTCACCTTCAACGATGAACTGGTGAACGCCTGGACCGGCGTTGGCACCCAGCTCAACGGCATCGGCCATATCGGCATCGACAACGTCTACTACAACGGCAACAAGGCCGCCGACTTCGTCACCGTGGACGGGGTGCGCAAGCTTGGCGTCGAGAAGGTGCCGCCGATGGTCACCCGTGGCGTCGTGCTGGACATGACCACGTACTACGGCAAGGCGATCGTGCCCGGCGGCACCGAGTTCACCGTGGCCGACATCCAGGCCGTGCTGAAGAAGCAGGGGCTGCGCCTGCGCAAGGGCGACGTGGTGCTGTTCAACACCGGCTGGCTGGAACTGATCGGCAAGGACGACAAACAGTTCCTGGAAGTGGAACCGGGTATCGGCATGGAGGCGGCGAAGTGGCTGGCCGACCAGGGCATCGTCGCCTTCGGTGGCGACACCTGGGCCTCGGAGGTCTACCCGAACCCGAACGGTGCCGAGGAGTTCCCGATCAACCAGTACATGCTGGCCAAGCGTGGCATCTACAACCTGGAGCTGATCGACAGCCGTGCCCTGGTGCGCGACAAGGCCTGGGAATTCCTGTTCGTGCTCGGCCAGCCGCTGTACGTCGGTTCGACCCAGGTCAACATCAACCCGGTGGCAATCCGATGAACACTGCCCCCGCCTTGCCGTTGTTCGCCGGCCGCCGCTTCCGCGTCAGCTATGACGGCCTGGCCGCCGACAATGTCTACAGCGCCGATGGCCGCCACGTGCAGTACGCCATCGTCTCTGGCGCCTATGCCGGTGCGCAGGGCGAAGCCGCCTGTGAGTGGCAGCGGATCAGCGACGGGGTCTATGCCATTTCGTGGCAGGAAGCCGATGGCGCTACGGTCGTGCATGTCGATGACTTCGCGGGCGGGCATTCGCTGGCCTGGTTCACCGCCACCGATGGCAGTTTCCATCGCATGCAAGGGCCGCTGGCAGCGCTGTGATGCGGGCCAGCGGCCGGCACTACCCCCTGCGGTCGGACAGCTTCGCGTGCCGCTCCGGTAGTGCCGGCCGCTGGCCGGCACCCCCGGTCTGCTCGAACACCCCGGCCACCCAGTCGATGAACACCCGCAAGCGTGGGGACGGCGTGCGGTTGCGCGGGTAGACCAGGCTCAACGGGCTTGGGGTCGGCGGCGCGTCCGGCAACAGCTCCACCAGCTGCCCGCGCGCGATATACGGGTCCATCCGGTAGCGCGGAGCCTGGATGATGCCCAGGCCCGCCAGCGCGGCGCCGAGGAACGCATCCGCACCGGACACACGCACCCGCACCGGCAGCGGCACGTAGCGCACCTGCCCGCCCTGCTGGAACTCCAGCGGGATCAGCTGGCCGGTGGCGCTGGAGCGATAGCCCACCATTTCATGGCCACCCAGCAGGGACTCGATGCTGCCTGGCACGCCCTTGGCCTGCAGGTAGCCCGGCGCGGCCACCGTGACTTCGCGCAGCATCGCCAACCGGCGCGCCGCCAGATCGCTGTCGGCCAGCGTGCCCACCCGCAGCGCCGCATCCACGCCTTCGCGCAGCAGATCGACATAGCGGTCGCCTTCGCTGACCTCCAGTTCGATCTCCGGGTAGCGCTGCAGGAACTCCGGCAGGTGGGGAAACAGCAGGTGCCGGCCCAGCGTGCCATGCACCTCAATGCGCAGGGGGCCGCGCGGCGGCGCATCACGGAAGGCGGCCTCGGCGTCGTCCATGTCGGCGATCAGGCGCAGACAACGGCCATAGAAGGCCTCGCCTTCCAGCGTCGGCACCACCAGCCGCGTGGTCCGGTGCAGCAGGCGCACGCCCAGCCGCTGTTCCAGCGCCTTGATCGCGTCGGTCACCGTGGCCCGCGGCAGGCCCAGGTCCTCGGAGGCCCGGGTGAAGCTGCGGCGCTCGACGATACGGACGAAGGCGCGCATGGCCGTGAAGCGGTCCATTGTTCGGCTATCCGGATGATGTTGGCGGATTATGCAGGATTATCCGAAAGCGCGATTTCGCGAGGATGGCGCTGCGCCACTTCGGCGTGTCCCCGTGGAAGTCACCATGACCCTCTCCCCCGCCCGCTCTGTCGCCCTGGTCACCGGCGGATCCCGTGGCATCGGTGCCGCCATCTCGCGTCGGCTCGCCGCCAATGGCCACGCGGTCGCGATCAACTATGCGGGCCGCCGCGACGACGCCGAAGCCTTGGCGGCCGAACTGAACGCCGCCGGCGCGCAGGCCACCGCGCTGCAGGCCGATGTGTCCGATCCGCAGGCGGTGCGCCAGCTCTTCGACGCCATCGAAGCCCGTTTCGGCGGCATCGACGTGGTGGTCAACAGCGCCGGGGTGCTGCAGCTGGCACCACTGGCCGATACCGACGACGCCCTGTTCGAGCGGGTGATCGGCATCAACCTCAGGGGCGTCTTCAACGTGCTGCGCGAAAGCGCGCGACGGGTGCGCGACGGTGGCCGGCTGATCACCCTGTCCACCAGCGTGGTCGGCATCCGGCTGGAGAACTACGGCGTGTATGCGGCCAGCAAGGCGGCGGTGGAGACGATGGGCGCAATCCTCAGCAAGGAGCTGCGCGGACGCAATATCACCGTGAACGCCGTGGCGCCGGGCCCGACCGCCACCGATCTGTTCCTGGATGGAAAATCGCCCGAGCTGATCGAGCGGCTGGCGAAGATGAACCCCCTGGAGCGGATGGGTACGCCGGAGGACATCGCCGGCGCGGTGGGGTTCCTGGCAGGTGCCGATGGCGGATGGATCAACGGCCAGGTGCTGCGCGCCAACGGCGGGATGGTATAGATCGCACAGGTGGCATCCACGCATGGCGCGACGCCCTTGTAGAGCCGAGCCCATGCTCGGCTGCTCTTCGCGCAAAGGCCAGAAGCAGCCGAGCGTGGGCTCGGCTCTACAGGTAGGTCAGGCGATCCGCGCCTCGCGGCGGCGATGCACCCAGTAGTACATCGCCGGTGCAGTGGGGTTCCTGGCAGGTGCCGATGGCGGATGGATCAACGGTCAGGTGCTGCGCGCCAACGGCGGAATGGTGTAGATCGCACAGGTGGCATCCACGCATGGCGCGACGCCCTTGTAGAGCCGAGCCCATGCTCGGCTGCTCTTCGCGCAAAGGCCAGAAGCAGCCGAGCGTGGGCTCGGCTCTACAGGCAGGTCAGGCGATGCGCCCCTCGCGGCGGCGATGCACCCAGTAGTACAGCGTCGGCAACACCAGCAGGGTCAGCAGCATCGCCGACAGCAGACCACCGATCACCACCACCGCCAGCGGCTTCTGGGTCTCGGCACCGATCGCATGCGAGGTGGCCATCGGCAGCAGGCCGAACATCGCCAATAGTGCGGTCATCAGCACCGTGCGCAGGCGCTGCAGCGAACCCTGCACCACCGACTGCAGCAGGTCCATGCCCTGCTCGCGCAACTGGGCGAAGCGGCTGAGCATCACCACGCCGTTCAGCACCGCTTGCCCGAACAATGCAATGAAGCCGATTGCCGCCGACACCGACAGCGGAATGCCGGTCAGCCACAGGGCCAGGATGCCGCCGATCATCGCCAGTGGCACGTTGGCCAGGATCAGCGCGGCGCTGCTGATGTCCTTGAAGGCATCGAACAGCAGCACGAAGATGATCAGCACCGACAGCGGAATCACCCAGCCCAGCCGCTTCATCGCACGCTGCTGGTTCTCGAACTCGCCGGACCACTCCAGCCGATAGCCTTCCGGCAGCTGTACGCTGGCATCCACGCGCTTGCGCATGTCAGCCACCACGCTGCCCATGTCGCGGCCGGCGATGAAGATGCTCACCGCCTTCACCCGCTGTGCGTTCTCGCGCGAGATGTTGATCGCGCCGCTGGCCATGCGGAAGTCGGCCACGTCGGACAGCGTCACCGTGTGGCCATCGCCGATGCCAACCGGCACCGTACGCAGCCGCTGCAGGTCACGATCGGCATCGTCCAGGCGCAGGGTGATGGGGAATCTGCGGTCACCCTCCCACAGCTCGCCGACCTGGCGCCCGCCCAGTGCGGTCTCGATCACTTCGTCGACGTCGCGTACGTTCAGGCCATAGCGCGCGGCGCGGTCGCGGTCGATCTCGATCTGCAGCTGCGGCAATGACCCGTCGCGGTCGATGAAGGCGCTCTCCACGCCCTCCACGCCGCGTACCTGGCCGAGGATCGCCTGCGCCTGCTGGTTCAACACGTCCAGATCCGAGCCGCTGACCTTGATCACCACCTGGCCCTTGATCTGCGAGATGCTCTCCAGGATGTTGTCGCGCACGGGCTGCGAAATCGAGAACTCGGGGCCCGGAATGCGCTGCTCCAGCGTGCGCTGCAGATCGCTCACCAGCTGTCGCTTGCCCACGCCTTTCGGCCATTCCTTCTCCGGCTTCAACGCCACCAGCGCCTCGATCTGGTTGGCGCCCTTGGCATCGGAGCCGTCTTCCGGGCGTCCCAGCTTGGCCACCACCGTCGATACCTGCGGAAAGCTGCCGACCAGCTCACGGATGCGCCGCGACTGCTGCTGCGCTTCGCCCAGGCTGGTGCTCGGGTCGAGCGTGGCCGTCAGCCAGATCGATCCTTCGTCCAGCTCGGGCAGGAACTCCGAACCCAGCCGCGTGCCCAATGCCAGCGTGCCGACCAGCAGCGCAATCGCGGTCAGCACTACCGCACGCGGGCGGGCCAGTGCGCGCTCCAGGACCGGCCGGTACCAGCCGGTCAGGCGGTCCATCAGTGGATTGCCGTCGCGCATGCGGTCGCGCCGCAGCCACCAGTAACAGAACAACGGCACCACGGTCAGCGCCAGGATCAGCGCGCCGATCAATGCCGAGGTCACCGAGTACGCCATCGGCGCGAACATGCGGCCTTCCTGGCGCTGCAGGGTGAAGATCGGGATGTGCGCGGCGATGATGATCAGCATCGAGAAGAACGTCGGCCGGCCCACTTCCGACGCTGCCGAAAGAATGGTCGAGAAGCGTGTCTTACGGTCGGCCGCAGGTGGCAGCTTCGACAATCGCGAGACGATGTGCTCGGTCACGATTACCGCGCCGTCGATGATGATGCCGAAGTCCATCGCACCCAACGACAGCAGGTTGGCCGGCACGCCCCACAGATGCAGGCCAAGGAAGGTCGACAGCAGCGCAAGCGGCATCATCGCCGCCACGATCAGCGCGGCACGGGCGTTGTACAGGAACAGCCACAGCACCAGGAACACCAGCACCGCGCCTTCCAGCAGGTTGCTGAAGACGGTTTTCAGCGTGGTCGAGACCAGCCACGAGCGGTCGTAGAACGGCTCGATGCTGACCCCGGCCGGCAGCTGGTTCGCTTCGATCTCGGCGATGCGCGCATGCAGGGCGTCGAGCACGTCGGACGGGTTCTCGCCCTTGCGCATCAGCACCATGCCGAACACCGCATCGTCGTTGTCATCCTGGCCGACCAGGCCCTGCCGGGGCAGGCCGGTATCGGCGATGCCGGCCAGGTCGCGCACCAGGATCGGCGTGCCACTGCGCTGCGCCACGACCACGTTGCCGATGTCGGCCGGCGAACGCATCAGTCCGACGCCGCGGATCAGGAACTGCTGCTGGCCACGTTCCACGTAGCCGCCGCCTGCGTTCGAGCTGCCCTTCTCAAGCGCCTCGGCGAACTCACCCAGGCTGATGCCGCGGTCACGCAGCTTGTCCAGGTCCGGCTTGACCTGGAACGTACGCGCGAAGCCACCGAAACTGATCACATCGGCTACGCCCGGCACGGTGCGCAGGCTGCGCTCCATCGTCCATTCCTGCACGGTGCGCAGCTGGGTCGGTGTCAGGTGCGGGCCTTTCAGCACGTACCGGTAGATCTCGCCCACCGCCGAGCTCATCGCCTCCAGCTCCGGCGTCACCCCTTCGGGCAGCTCCACGCCCTGCAGGCGTTCCAGCACCTGCTGGCGCGCGAAGTAATCGTCGGCCTTGTCGTCGAAGGTCAGGATGATCATCGACAGGCCGAATTGCGTATGCGAGAACACCCGCACCGAATGCGGGATGCCGGACAGTGCCACTTCCAGCGGCATCGTCACCTCGCGCTCCA
This sequence comes from Stenotrophomonas sp. YJH_SMC_82, assembly GCF_059368875.1. Lineage (NCBI taxonomy): Bacteria > Pseudomonadati > Pseudomonadota > Gammaproteobacteria > Lysobacterales > Lysobacteraceae > Stenotrophomonas > Stenotrophomonas sp. YJH_SMC_82. The sequence continues at coordinate 261,732 of NZ_JCAFSE010000003.1, read as the reverse complement.
CCTCCTCGGCGGCCCGGCCCGGGTGCAGCGATACCACCGTCACCTGGGTGTCGGACACATCCGGAAAGGCTTCCACCGGCAGCACGCGGAACGCGGCAATGCCAGCGCCGATGAACAGCAGCAGCGCCAGCATCACCATCAGCGGCTGGCGCAGGCAATAGGCAATCAGGCGATCGATCATGGCGCGGCATGCCCCGTCCCGGTGCTGGCGGCTGCGGGCGCACTGTCGACCAGCTGCTGCAGCAACAGGCCCCCTTCGACCACCACCCTGGCGCCCTGGGCCAGGCCCTCGCGCACCCACAGGCGGCCATCGCCCAGTTCCTCGGCACGCACGGCGCGGCGCGCGAAGCGGCCCTTGGCCTCCTCCACGAACACCACCTGCTTGCCGTCGATGAGCAGTACCGCAGCATCGGGCAGCGAGACACCGCCCCCGGCCGGCACTGCCACCTGCGCACGCACGTACTGGCCCGCCTTGAAACCGCGCGCACGGTTGTCCAGTTCGGCGCGCGCCTGCACCACGCGGCGTTCGCTGTCGACGAAGTCATCCACGTGCTGCAGGGTCGCCTGCTGCGGCTGCCCATCGGCGCCGGGCACGCTCACCTGCATGCCCGCCTTAAGGCGTCCGGCCAGGCTCTCCGGTACATCCAGCAGCAACCACAGGCGGTCAGGATTGCCAATCATCGCCAGCGGCTGTTCGCTGTCGGGGCTGACTGCCATGCCCGGGCTCATCCGCCGCTCCACCAGCACGCCATCAATGGGTGCGCGCAGCGGCAGCCGTTGGTCGACGTGCTGGCCGTTGCCATACGCCCTGGCGAAGGCGGTCGCGCGCGCGTGATCGGCCTGGCTGCCGGCGAAGCTGGCCTCGGCCTCGTCCAGTTCACGGCCCGACGCCACCCCTGCCGCGTGCAGTTCGCGGGTGCGGTCCAGTTCCCGGCGTGCCAGCTGCAGCTCGGCACGGCCACGCACGCCCTCCGCCTGCGCCTGGCCGAACTCGGGCGAGGTGATCCAGGCGATCACCTGGCCGGCCTTCACCTTCTGCCCCGGTTGTGCCTCGATGCGCGCCACCTGCCCCGCCAGCGGGGTGCGCAGCGCGCTGGAGCGGGTCTCGTCCCAGACCACCCGGCCCGGCAGCTGCAGGCTGGCGCTGGCACCGGCGGTCACCAGCTCGCTGCGCAGCACATCCAGCTGGCGGCTGCCGGCCGGAAACAGGATCTGGCCGGCACTGACCTGCGGCGCATCCTCGGTATACGACGCCGGTTCGCGACCGCAGCCGCCCAGCAGGGCCAGCGCCAGCAGGGCCGGCAGCATGGCATGTCGCGCCCGCGGGCGATGGGCGACGGTGGACTTCATCGGGACTCTCCTTCAGCAACGGATGTGGCCGCTTCCCAGCGCGCCAAGGCAATGGCATGGTCGGCACGCGCATCAATCAGCGCGGCCTCGAACTCGCGCCAGCTGCGGCGCGCGTCGAGCAGATCGGTCAGGCTGGCGGCGCCACGGCGATAGGCCAGTTCGATGCCCTCCACCGCCTTGCGCGCAGCGTCGGACTGCAGCCCCTCGTAATCGCTGCGGCGCTGCGCGGCGGACTGCACGCTGGCCTGCAGCTGGTCCAGTTCAGCGTGTGCTTCGCGCTGCAGCAGCTGCAGTTCCAGCGCGGCGCTGTCCCGGTCGGCCTCGGCACGCTGGATCGCGCCGCGTGCGCGCGACGGGCCGCCCAGCGGAATGGTCAACGACACGCCCCAGGTGACACCGCTGATATCGGTGGGCTCGCGCTCGGCCTCCACACCCAGCTGGATGTCGCGGTGGCGCTCGCTACGTGCCAGGGCCACGCCAGCGTCGGCGGCGGCCAGGCGCGAGCGTGCCGCGCGCAGATCGGCACGCTGCTGCGGATCGAACGCGCGCACCCTGGCCACGCTGCTGGCATCCGGCCAGGGGTCATCGGCACTGAGGTCGCGGCTGTCATCGCTGCCGAGCAGCAGGCCCAGCGCATGCCGCGCGTCACGCAGATCCAGGGCCGCCTCGCGCGCCGCATCGGCCACCGCCAGATGGTCCACCGCCATCCGCGCGCGATCCACCGGCGCCATCGCCCCGGTGGCCACCTGCTTGTCGGCCGCCGCCATCTGTTCGGCCGAACTCTGGCGGTTGGCCTCGGCAATCTGCGCCCGCTCCTGCGCGCCCTTCAGGCCGAAATAGGCTTCATGCAGTGCCACCTGCTGCCGGCGCCGGGTATCGAGCATGTCCAGCCCGGCCACTTCCAGCAGCGCGTCCGCCTGGCGGATGCGCAATGCGCGCTTGCCGCCGCGCTCCCAGGTCCAGCCCAGGCCCAGCGTGCTGTCCACCCGCTTGTCCTGCCAGCGCCCCGGGCCGATGCCGTGCTTCGGGCTGATCTTGCTGCTGCCGATCGACAGCTCGGCCGCTGGCCGCAACGCAGCGGTCTGCGCATCGCCCTGCACCCCACGCAGTTCCAATGCCGCCGCGCGCAGGTCCGGGTTGTGCGCTTCCATTGCACGCTGTGCGTCCTGCAAGGACAGCGCCGAAGCCGCAGGCGCGCACGAAAGGGCGGCCAGCAGGGCCGCAAGACGACGGGCGAAATTCATGCACGTCACGGTAAGGTGACGCACTTGCGCCAAACTTGCCCCAACCTTGCACGAAGCTTGCAATGCGAATCCTGCTGATCGAAGACGACGCCGCCCTGGCCGATGGACTGATCCGCGCCCTGCAGGGCGCCGGCCATCTGTGCGACCACCTTTCGCGCGGGCTGCACGCGCCGGCTGCAATGGCCAGCGCGCCGTATGACGTGATGGTGCTCGATCTTTCATTGCCCGACGTCGATGGCCTCGACCTGCTCTCGCGCCTGCGCAACGACGGCGTCACACTGCCGGTGCTGATCCTCACGGCGCGCGATGGCGTGGAGGACCGCATCCTCGGCCTTGACCGCGGTGGCGACGACTATCTCGCCAAGCCGTTTGCACTCGGTGAGCTGGAAGCCCGCCTGCGTGCGCTGTCGCGTCGCCGCAGCGACGCACCGGCGCAGAAGCGGTTGGGCCGGTTGTGCTTCGACAGCATCCGCAATGAAGTGCAGGTGGAAGGCCAGCGCATCGAACTGACCGCGCGCGAGCTGTCGCTGGTCGAGGCACTGATGCAGCATCCTGGCCGCACCGTCACCAAGCAGCGCCTGTTCGACGCGCTGTACAGCTGGGATCACGAGGCCAACCTGTCAGTGATCGAAGTGCATGTCAGCCGCCTGCGCCGCAAGCTGGAACAGGCGCGCGCCGGCGTCGGCATCCGCATGCTGCGTGGCCTGGGCTATCGGCTGGAAGCCGGTGGTGACTGAGCGTGTGCACAGCCTGCGTGGCCTGCTGCTGCGCCGCCTGTGGCTGCCCCTGCTGGTGCTGCTGCTGTGCAGCGCGATCGGTTCATTCGCGTTGGCCCGCTTCTATGCCGGCCAGGTCTATGACCGCTGGTTGCTGGACTCGGCGATGTCGTTGTCCGAGCTGGTGAAGGTGCAGGACGGGCGTGCCTCGATCGAGATCACGCCCGCGGTGTCGCGCATGTTCACCTGGGATACCGCTGACGAAGTGCATGGCGAAGTGGTCGACGCTGCGGGCGGGCGCCTGTATGGGGACCTGCCCGAAGCGCTGCCCCGCCCCGCGATCGCTGCCGGCAGCGACGATGCCGTCTACTACGACGCGCGCCTGCGTGGGCAGCCGGTGCGCATGGTCGAGGTCGTGGTCAGCGCTGGGCCGGGCCACGATATCCGCCTGCGCGTGGCCGAGACGCTGCGCAAGCGGCACCGGCTGGAGCGCAAGCTGCTGCTGGCCAGCATCCCGTTCCAGGCCGCGATCCTGGCGCTGGCCGCGTGGCTGGCCTGGTCCGGTACCGGCGCGGCTGCACGCCATGCCAACCAGGTGGCGCGGCGGCTGGCCAGCCCGCGTCCGGACCCGCTGGCGCCGCTGGAGCCCGCGCAGGAAGCCCCACGCGAACTGTGGCCGGCGGTCGAAGCCTACAACGCACTGCTGCAACGGCTGGACGCGATGCAGGCCGCGCAACGGCGCTTCGTCAGCAATGCGGCGCACCAGCTGCGCACGCCGCTGGCGGCAATGCAGGTGGAGCTGGAGAGCTCACTCCGCCAACAGGATCCGCAGGCCCAGCAGCTGGCGCTGTCCGGCACGCTGGCCGGGCTGGCACGGCTGCAGCACCTGGTCAACCAGCTGCTGATGCTCAGCCGCTCGGAAGAGCCACAGGGCAGCGCACTGCCGCTGCAGCCGCTGGATCTGGCCGCGTTGGCACGGGGCGTGGTCGAGCGCTACGCCGACCGTGCGTTGGTGGCGGGCGTGGACCTGGGTTACGACGGACCCGACGACGGCGTGAAGGTACAGGGTGATCCGCAGTTGCTGCGCGAGGCGCTGGGCAACCTGCTGGACAACGCGCTGCGCTACGGCGCCGTGCCCGGTGTGATCACCCTGGGACTACAGCGGGATGCCGAGGGCGTGCAGGTGTGGGTGGACGATGACGGTACAGGTATCGCCGAAGCCGAGCGCGCGCGCGTCACGGAACGGTTCTACCGGGCCAGCAGCGAGGGAGATGGCTGCGGGCTGGGGCTGGCGATCGTGGCCGAGATCGCGCAGCGGCATGGCGCGATATTGATGATCGAAACGGCGCCGCTCGGTGGCGCGCGCGTCGGGTTGCGTTTCCGTTGACCTTTGTCGAATTGCCCTTGTAGAGCCGAGCCCATGCTCGGCTCAGGCACCGTGCCAAAAGCAGCCGAGCATGGGTTCGGCTCTACAGGTTCCAGGTCACCCGTGAAGCGTGCCGGCCAAGGTCGGCGCCTACCACGTGCGCATCACCGGCTCATCGAATACGGCGCCTGCGCGTCCTGCCCCGGCCAGTCCTTGTTCGGCTCGGCCTGCATGCTGAAGCGCAGTTCGCCGCCAGCCAGGATCTCGTCATGGCGCAGGAAGGTGCGCTGCAGCGGCTTGCCGTTGAGGCTCACGCGGCCCACATAGGTGTGCTTGTCATCCAGGCCCTCGGCCACGATGGTGAACGTCTTGCCGTTCGGCAGACGCATCGCGGTCCTGGGCAGGAACGGACGGCCCAGGATGTACTCGCCCGAACCCGGCGCCACCGGGTAGAAGCCCAGCGCGGTGAACACATACCAAGCCGACATCTGGCCAACGTCATCATTGCCGGCCAGGCCATCGGGGCGGTCGGCATACTGGGTGTCCATGATCTGCTTCAGCCGCGCCTGGGTGCGCCATGGCTGGCCCGCATACGAATAGAGGTAGGCCACGTGGTGGCTGGGCTCGTTGCCGTGCGCGTACCAGCCGATCAGGCCGGTGATGTCTTCCATGTGCTCGAAGATCGATGGATCCACCTTGGCGTTGAACACCTCGTCCAGGCGCGCGAGCAGCTTGTCGCTGCCACCGTGGGCTGCCGCCAGGCCGGCAACGTCCTGCGGCACGTACCACGAGTACTGCCAGGCGTTGCCCTCGGTGTAGTCGGTGCCGTAGCCGCTGGCGCTGGGGTCGAACGGCGTACGGAAGCTGCCGTCGCGCTTGCGCGCGCGCATGAAGCCGGTGTCCTTGTCGAACGCGTTGCGCCAGTTACCCGCGCGTTTGTCGAAGGTGGCCGCGATATCGGCCTTGCCCATCGCCAGCGCCATGCGTGCGATGGTCCAGTCATCAAAGGCGTACTCCAGCGTCTTGCTGGCCGCTTCGCCTTCCTCGTCGATCGGCACATAGCCCAGCTCACGGTACTGCGCGATACCGTCATACGGGCCGTAGTTGGCGGTCTCGACCATCGCCTTCAATGCCTTGTCGGTGTCGAAGCCACGAATGCCCTTCACGTAGGCATCGGCGATCACCGGCACGGCGTGGTAGCCGATCATGCACCAGTCTTCCACGCCATGGAACGACCACACCGGCAGCATGCCGTACGGACTGTGCTCATGGTGGGCCAGCATCGAATTGACGAAGTCGCTGTTGCGCTTCTCCGGCTGCACCAGCGTCAGCAACGGGTGCAGCGCGCGGTAGGTGTCCCACAGCGAGAACGTCGAATAGTGCGTGAAGCCGTCGGCCTTGTGCACCGCGTTGTCCGAACCGCGGTACTGGCCATCGGCGTCCATGAACAGCGTCGGCCCCAGCATCGTGTGGTACAGCGCGGTATAGGCACTGCGCCGCGCATGCTCGGGGGCATCGATATCGAGCACGGACAGTGCCTGCGTCCAGTCCTGCTTCGCCTGCGCACGCACCCGATCGAAGTCGAAGTCGGCCACTTCAGCGTCGAGGTTGGCGATGGCACCGGCCTCACTGACCGGCGAGATGGCTACCTTCACCACCAGCGGTGCGTCCAGCTTGCCGAAGTTGAAGGTGCCGACCAGCTGGCGACCCTCGATCTGTGCGCGCTGCGCCGGGTCCTTCTCGCCCGGCGGCGGGAAGCCCTTGTAGACGATGTCCTGCTCGGTGTTATGCAGTTCATGGCCAGCCAGCGGGCGCGAAAAGCGCATCGCGAAGAACAGCTGGCGGCCCGGCGCCCAGCCGCGCGTCTCGCGGAAGCCGGTCACCGTGCCATCGGCGCGCACCCGCACCCGCGACCACAGCACCTTGCCCGGGTAGTCGTACATGCTGGTACGCATGTCCAGCAGCACCTTGGCGTCGGCACCTTTGGGGAAGGCATAGCGGTGCACGCCCACGCGCGCACTGGTGGTCAGCTCGGCACGCACCTTGTAGTCGTCCAGGGTGACCGCGTAGTAGCCCGGCTCGGCCTTCTCGTCAGCGTGGCGGAACCGTGAGGCGTAACCGCTGCGCGGCTTCTCCGGATCGCCGCGCTCCAGCCCGGGGTTGCCGGTGAACGGCATCAGCAGGATGTCGCCCAGGTCCGAATGACCGGTGCCGGAAAAATGCGTGTGCGAGAAACCGACGATGCTGCTGTCGTCGTAACGGTAGCCCGCCGCCCAGCCATAGGCCTTTTCGCGCGGCTGGATGCGCGTGTCCGGGCTGAGCTGGACCATGCCGAACGGCACCGTCGCCCCCGGGTAGGTATGGCCTTCCCCGCCGGTACCGATGAACGGGTCGACCGAGCCATAGGCGCGTTCGGCGGCGGATTTCGACGGAGCCGCCAGCACCGCCCCGGAGGCAAGCATGGCGGTCGCGACGAAAGCGATCAGGAGACGACGGTCCAGCGTGGGCATCGGCATTTGGATCGATTCAGGTGGTAGTCGGATCCTAGCACCGGCCCTGCCCTGTCGCATGCTGCAGTGCGGCCGCCGGAACCGGCACGATGCTTTGCACGTAATTGCATGGCCGCGCGACGAGTCACCTCATAGCCTTCCGGTCTCCCGCGTCCCGATCGGTGCCGATACGGCAATGGATGTCCAGACATGCACTTCTGAAAGACCGCGCCTTCCGAACGGGACAAAGCGAGACAAACCATCAATTGGTGCGCAGCGCCTCGATCTGCCCAGGATTGCGCCGCAGCGGACATCCCGCTGCCGGGATTGGAACCCCCGGATGAAACTGAAGATCTGCCTGTCATGACTATGGCGGGCGCTGCGTGTGGCCGTCTGGCCATCGGAGTTCTTCTTCAGTCTCTCCGGGTTCCAAGCACGCATCGCCCGCCACCCTTGCGGTGGCCCTCGCACCCAAGGAGTTCCCGCATGAAACACACGCGTCCGCTCAGCCCGGCCATGGAGTCGCTCTTCCAGCGCATCGAACACGCCCTCAACAGTGCAGAAGGCATGGCCATCCTCATCGGTGAACAGTACGGCCCCGAGCCGAAGCCGCCCGCACCGATGGGCTACAACGCCAGAGAGATCGCCAATGCGATGGTCATGCTGAGCCAGCATGGCCGGTCGTTGTTGCAGAAGCTGCGTGCGGAAGCGGAAAAGGTGACCTATCACTAGCCCGCCCTGCAGCCGAGCCCGCTCGGCGCCGTGCGCACCGCACGCAGTGATTGCTGCCCTCAATCTGGCAATGCGCCCTGCAAGGTGGCGAGGTCGGCGCTGTCGACCGGCCTCACCACGCGCGCCACTTCCTGGCCGTCATGCAGCAGCACCACGGTGGGCCACAGTTTTACCTTGAACGCACGCCCCAGCGGCTTTCCCTTGCCATCCTCGATCTTCCAATGCACCAGATCGTGGGCGTCCACAAACGCCTGGAGTGCGGGCTGCGCGGCCTGGCAATGGCCACACCAGGGTGCACCGAACTCCAGCAGCTGCCAGCCCGCCTGAGCTTCCACGTCCGCGCCCGCAGGCTCCGCCGCCGGGTAGTCACGCATGAACGGCATGCCGGTTACGCCGCCAGCGCTTTCTGGATATCCGCCAGCGGGGCGTTGGTCAGGTCCTTGGCGATATCGCCCAGCAGGCGCGCCTGGACCTCCTTGTGCAGCAGCGGGCGGATACGGCCCAGCGTGGTCGGGTCTGCCACCAGCACCAGGTGTGCATAGCGGTTGTTGAGCGCATCTTCGTTCAACTGCTCCGCTACCTGCTTGGCAAACGTCGCCTCGTTGAGCTGCGAAATGGACATGTCCTTCGGCACCGCGCCGGCCGGGCCCTGACCGGAGACGCCCTGCTCGCTGATGTCCTGCAGGCGCAGCTCACCTTCCTGCTTCAACGCCAGTTGATGTTCGCTGCCGACGTTGGTGAACACGCGGGCCGAACCGCCATCGGCGACGATGATCAACGTGCCTTCGGGAATGCGACGGGTCATGCGATGCTCCTTCTCGATTGCGTTCAGCGCTACCGTAGACAGCGTCGCGTGAGCGCTGCGGCCAGAGTTCGTTCAACACTTGTCATTGCATGCCGCGCGGATGAACAGGCGCGATGGAACACAGCGTGCAGATCAGTCCGCTTCGCTGCATGCTCACGCCGATGCCGCTATGATGAACGGATGATCGACACGACCCACTACGTGACGGGCGCACCTGTTACGTGGGAAGCACTGCCGACCGGCGCTTCGCTTGCCACGATGGCTCCCGCCCTGCCGTTCCACCGCCTCGCGCTGGATCCTGGCGGATGACGCCCGCAGGCCCTCGGCCTGCACTCCCCACGCTGCTGTGACCGCCAGCCGCTGATTGCGCGACCGCTGTGATCCCGTTGCTGCGTTTCCGCCGTTGCGGCGGTGCTTTGCCGTGCGCGTGGCGTCGTGCCTGCACACATTCCCCGGCCCCCACGCCACTCACCGATGCCCCTGCGCCACCTGCGCCTGCATCGCCGTTTCCGATTTCCGGGACCTACCTCACCGCTCATTTCCCCTCTTCTGCCTACAAGGGAGCCCCCATGCAGGACACCCCCGATGCACACGCCCATTTCGGCTGGTTCAAACGCCGCCGCCACCTGAAGGTCGATGAGATCACCGTCGTCGACAAGCCCATGCTCAAGCGCGCCGTCGGCGCGGCCGCACTCGGCAATGCCATGGAGTGGTTCGACTTCGGTGTCTACGGCTATCTGGCCGTCACCATCGGCCAGGTGTTCTTCCCCTCCAGCAACCCCACCGCGCAGGTGATCGCTGCGTTCGCCACCTTCACCGTGGCGTTCCTGGTGCGGCCACTGGGCGGCCTGGTGTTCGGCCCCCTGGGTGATCGCTATGGCCGCCAGAAAGTGCTGGCGTTCACCATGATCCTGATGGCGCTGGGCACGTTTGCCATCGGCCTGATTCCCGCCTACGAGCGCATCGGCATCTGGGCACCGGTGCTGTTGCTGCTGGCGCGCGTGGTGCAGGGCTTCTCCACCGGCGGCGAATACGGGGGCGCGGCCACCTTCATCGCCGAGTATTCCACCGACCGCAACCGCGGCCTGATGGGCAGCTGGCTGGAGTTCGGCACGCTGGGCGGCTACATCGCCGGCGCCGGCACCGTCACCGCGCTGCACATGCTGCTGAGCAGCGAGCAGATGCTGGACTGGGGGTGGCGCATTCCGTTCCTGGTGGCCGGCCCGCTGGGCCTGCTCGGCCTGTACATGCGCATGAAGCTGGAGGAAACCCCGGCGTTCCGCGCCTTCGCCGAGGAAGCCGAGAAGCGTGAGCACGAGCGGCCGGGGCTGGGCGCGCTGTTCCAGGTGCATGGCCGCCAGCTGCTGGTGTGCATGGGCCTGGTGCTGGTGTTCAACGTGACCGATTACATGCTGCTGACCTACATGCCCAGCTACCTCAGCGTCACGATGGGCTATGCCGAGAGCAAGGGCCTACTGCTGATCATCATCGTGATGCTGGTGATGATGCCGCTGAACATCGTCGGCGGGTTGTTCAGTGACCGGCTGGGCCGGCGCCCGATGATCATCGGTGCGTGCATCGCGCTGCTGGTGCTGGCCATTCCGTGCCTGCTGCTGGTCGGTAGCGGCAACGACGGGCTGATCTTCCTCGGCCTGATGCTGCTGGGGCTGGCGCTGGTGTGCTTCACCAGCTCGATGCCGTCCACGCTGCCGGCGCTGTTCTACACCCCGGTGCGCTACAGCGCGCTGTCGATCGCCTTCAATGTGTCGGTGTCGCTGTTCGGTGGCACCACGCCGCTGGTGACCGCGTGGCTGGTGGAGCGTACCGGCGACCCGCTGGTGCCGGCCTATTACCTGATGGGCGCGGCGGTGATCGGCCTGGTAACCATGCTGTTCGTGAAGGAAACCGCCGGCCTGCCGCTGCGCGGTTCACCGCCAGCGGTTGGCAGCGACAAGGAAGCAGCCGCGCTGTTGAAGAGCGATGTGCCGGTGACGGTGGACCCGACCTTGCCGCCGCTGCCGGACGTTGCCGAGCCCGAGCAGGCGAAGCCGGCGTTGTAGAGCCGAGCCCGTGCTCGGCTGACTTCCAGGGGATCAGCCGAGCATGGGTTCGACTCCGCACCCCGTGCGGCATCAATCACCCGGGGTGTCCAATTCCATCGCGCGCATCACGATGGGCTTGGCCCAGCCCGGCGTGTGCAACAGGTCGGCCACTGCGACCGGGTAATGCAGCTGGCCTGCAGCCATGGCCAATACCGGCAGCGGCACCACGCAGCCGTCGGCATCGGCCGGCGCGCTGTTGTCGTAGACATGCAGCTCGGCCAGGTGCGGCAGCAGCTCCAGCAGGTTTGCGCGCGCCGAATCGAAACGCGCGTGGATCTTCTCCACCGGAATATCGTGGCCACCGGCGGCCACCCGCGCGGCCACACGGGCGACGTGCAGCCCGACATCGGCCAGCCCACAGAACCAGATCGCCACCTGGTGCCGCTCGCAGGCCTCACGCAGCAGACGCGGAATGGTGTTGCCACCGAGCGTGGTCTCGAAGGCGAAGTCGGTGCCATCGGCCATGGCCTGGCGCAGGCGGCGGGTGCCTTCCTGCCAGGCCTCGGCATTGGCGTCCGGCAGCGGCCAGCCGGCGTCGACCAGGCGGCGGGTGAACGAGTCCGGGTTGAACCAGCTCAGCCCTTCGGCGTCCAGCCAGGTGCCCAGCAGCGAACTCTTGCCGGCGCCATTGACACCGGCCAACGCCAGGATGCGTCCCATCGATCAGAGCGGACGGCCAAGGGTGACCTTGCGGCCGCGCCGGATCGGCTGGCCCAGCACCTTGCCCAGCCCTTCCCCGCGCTGCAGCCCGGCCAGGGTCTGGTCGAACTCGCTGCGCAGGCGCTGCAGTTCTTCGTTGCGCTCACCGGCATCACCGCCGGCGGCCTTGGCCAGCAGTTCCTGGTAGGTGCGGATGTCCACGATCACCGCTTCCGGGTGGTTGTGGTTGGTGATGACCAGCGCCTGCTTTTCGCGCACGGTGCGCATCAGGCTCGGCCAGCCCCGGGTCTTCACCGACGAGGCCGGGGCCTTCTCGAGGCCAGGCAGATCCAGCGGCAGGGTCATGGCACGGCTCCAGGCGGGGTGGATGAGCGACACTATACCCAATTTGGCCAAATTGGGGATAAATCCCCTTTTACCGCAGGGGCGCGGTGTCCGGAGCGTCGGTCTGCAGCAGGCTGTCGCGTTCGCGCAGCGGGAAGCGGATCCACGCATCCAGCCCCTGTGGGCCAAAGTGCAGCTCGCCGCTGCCAGCCAGCTCGTAGGGCACGCGCTGCTCGATCAGCGCCCGGCCCAGGCCGCGCTGGCGTGGCATTTCCCAGCCCTCCACGTCGGCATGGCGCTCGCACCAGTGCAGGCCCAGCCACGGTTCTGCGTCCTGCACCTGCAGATGCCAGGACACCTCGATCCGCCCCGCCTCGCGCGCGGCCGCGCCATAGCGCAGCGCGTTGCTCGCCAGCTCATGGATGGCCAACGACAGCACCTCGGCCGCTTTCGGTGGCAGCAGCACGTCCTCACCGTGCAGCTCGCACAGGCCCGTGCCCGGCATCTGCGCCGACACTTCCTCTTCGATCATCCCGCGCAGGCAGACCCCGGCATTGCCGCCGCGGGTCAGCAGGCTCTGCGTGCGCGCCAGCGACATCAACCGCCCGCACAGCCGCTCGGCGTACTCGTCCACGCTGGCCACGGTGCTGCGCGTCCGCCAGGCAAGGGCATGGATGGTGGACATGATGTTGCGGACCCGGTGCTGCAGTTCGGCCAGCAGCACCGCCTGGCGCTCGGTGGCGCGCTTGAGGTCGTCGATATCCACCGCAATGGCGAACACCCCGGTCACCTCGCCGTCTGCATCGCGCAGCGGCGCAGCGGCGACGCGTGTCCAGCGGGCGCGCCCGTCGTCATGGATGAACTGGAACTCCAGGCCAGGGACCACCGTCTCCCCCCGCAGGGCGCGGGCGATGGCGAAATCATGGGGCTCGATGCGCGAGCCGTCGGGGTGCCATCCCTGCCAGCGGTAGTGGTTGGGACGATCGGTGGACGGCACCTTGCCGGTGGGCAGATAGGTCCGCATCCGGTCATTGGACAGTTGCAGTCGGCCTTCGGCATCGACAATGCAGACGCCCACCGGCAGCACCTTGAATGCCAGCGCCAGGCGCCGGTCGCTCTCACGGCGCTTCTGCTCCTCGCGCTCGCGGGCCGCCTGCGCGACATGCGCGGCGGTCGTTTCGAACATGGTGACAAGCACGCCGTTGATGCGCCCTTCCTCACCGCGGATGGGGCTGTAGGTGATGGTGAACCAGACATCCTCCAGCCGCCCCCGCCGCGCCAGCGGATAGAGCTTGTCCTCATAGGTGATGGTCTCGCCCTGCCACACCCGCTGGTAGATCGGGCCGTTGATGTGCCAGACCTCAGGCCAGCACTCGCGGGTGGGCTGGCCAAGCCCGCCCGGATGCTTGTCGGCGAGGATCTCGGCATAGCCATCGTTGTAGAGCTGCACCAGCTGCTCGCCCCACAGCACGATCATCGGGAAGCCGTGGGCCAGCATCAGGTCGACAGTGGCGCGCAGGTGCGGCGGCCATCGCTCGATCGCACCCAGTGGCGTGCCTGACCAGTCGTGGCGGGCAATACGGGCGGCCATGCCGTCATGGCGTGCATGCGCCTGCAGCGGCGGCGGCATGCCCGCCGGGCGCTCAACGGCCGGGAGACCCTGAATGCGGTGTGACATGCCGCGCAATCAGGCGATGCCCGCAGCAGCCTGCGGACCTGCCACCAGCCGTGCCAGCTGCTGCACCAGTGCCTCGATGTGATAGGGCTTGGTACAGCGGGGCGCGCCAGCGAAGCGGCTGGGGAGATTGTCATCGTAGCCGGAGGTCAACATGAACGGCGTGCCGGCGTCCGCCAAGCGGTCGGCCAAGGGGTAGACCAGTTCACCCCCCAGGTTGATGTCCAGCAGGGCGACATCGATGGGGTTCTCATCGACCAGACGCCCCAGCGCCTGCAGGTCACCGGCCGGTCCCACCACCTGCGCGCCCTTCAGTTCCAGATAGTCCACCAGGAACATCGCGATGGCGAATTCATCTTCCGCCACCAGCGCCCGCAGCCCTTTCAGGCCCTCTGGCTTGTTGCCCGCTTCCAGCACGACCCGCGCTCCTCGATACACGCGGCGCACCTCTGCCGCAACGCCTGCAGGATGCGCGAAACGGGCTACAAGGGCGCGTGATGATCGATGAAGATCGCCGCCACGGCCCGTTCACCCAGGCATTGCAGCGGCGCGTTCAGAACGCACGCTCCCATTTCAGGCTGAGCAGGCTGCGGTCGTGGCTGTACAGCCAGCCGACGTTGCTGTCGATGCGGGCGTAGCGCAGGCCCAGGCTGGGCACCAGCCCGGCCACCGCCAGCCGCTCGCTGCGCACGATGGCGATCAGGTTCTGTTCGTCGTCCTGCCTGCGCGCCTCCAGCAAGGGACTCCAGGCGTCGTAGTCGCGGCGGCGCAGCGACACGAACACCGTGGCCGTGGTGCCGCTCCACTGCCGCGCCGCGCCCAGCCGCAAGCCGCGCTGGCGGTAGCCGTTGGCCGGGTCGGCAGCGCTGCTGCCGGTGACATCCAGCCCGGCGAAGACCGTCCAGCGCGGACTGAGCGCGCGGAACCAGGTGGCATACACCGATACCAGCTCGCCGTCATAATTGCTGGCCAGGCCCTGCTGGCGATACCGCTGGCGCTTCCAGTCGGCCTCCAGCTTGAGCAGGCTGCGTGCATCCAGGGCGTACTGCCATTCGCCGTGCACGCCACTGCCGCCCTGCAGCGCACGGTTGCCCAGGCCCTGGACGTCATAGCTGGGGGCAAGCAGCACGGTCTGCCGCGCACTGCGCCAGCTGTAACCTGCCTGCACATTGGCATTGAGCTCGTTGTAGGCACGGTGCCCGCGCCATGCCTGACCGAAGGCGAGACCGCGCACGTACAGCCCATGATGCCCGTCGAGGACCCAGCGCCGTTCCAGGCTGGCGTCGTAGTCGAGGCCCCCTGCGTGCTGGGCGTCGGGCAGTTTCCGTTCGATGATGCAGGCGTCGCCTACGCCGAACAGGCAGGTGCGGCTGGCCGAGCTGCGGTTGATGTTGTCACTCCATGCGGGGCCGGCGGACAGCGCGCCTTTCCAGCGCTGGCGCGCCTGCAGGGCACCCAGGTACCCGTCCACGCGCGCGCGGACGCCGGCCGTGGCCGGATCATCAGCATTGATGCCTGCAGCGATGGCCGTGAACAGCGCGACCGCATCGCGATCACGCTGGTCTTCCGCATAGACACGTGCCAGCTCGAGACGGGCCGGCAGGAACTCCGGCTGCGCCGCCAGCAGCGCTTCGTACTCCTTCGCCGCGCGACGATGGTCGCCGGCCACGCGGGCCAACGCCCCCTGCGCGTAATGGCGCAGCAGCGGGTCATGCCCCGGCAGTTCGATGTACTCCTCGAGGAACGCCGCGGCGGCCCGCCATTGCTGATGCTGCAGTGACAGGTAGAGGGCCTGGCCGAGATCGTCAACGGTGCGCTCCACGCGCAGCGTCCTGCCGTCGATGGTGATGGTCGGCCGCTCCGACTCGGCCTGTTGCAGGCGCTGCCGGTCCTGCTGCTGGTGGCGCAGTTCGCTGCCCTGTTCAAGCACGCGGCGCAGATCGTCCTGCTGGGCGCGCACATCAGCGGCAGCCAACAGCAGTACGACAAGGAAGGTGGAATGGCGCATGGTCGATCCGTGGTGGTGCATGCAGCGGCCGAAGCAGGGACTGGCGGATCGCGGCTTGTCCCTGCCCTGCCCCGTCAGGGGCGTGGCGATCAGTTCTTGCTGCCGCCGAAGGCGGTGTCGTACTGGCTGTTGCCGGCGAACGTGGCGATACCGGCGAGCGTGGCCGCATTGGCGCCGAAGAACTGGCCCTGGCTGTTGCCGGTGACCGAGCCGTTGGCCACGGCGGTGCCGGCGAAGGATGCATCGGCGCTGTTGATGTTGGCGCTGATCGCCAGGGTCTGGCCACCACCGGTCAGGCCGCCGGTCAGCTTGCCAGTGCCGAAGTTCGCCGCGAAGGTACCGCTGAGCAGGTTGCTGCCATTGAACCGGTTCAGGCCGGCCACCGCGTAGGTGGCGGTACCGCTGGGCAGGGTGGTGCCGGCGCGGTCGCCAGCGAAGTACACCTGGCGGTTGTTGAAGCCACCCGCAGCGCCGTCCTTGGACCATTCGCCGAACCACACATCGCCACTGCCCACCTTGACGAAGTTGAAGTGGCCCATGCCGGAATGGCTGCCCGGCGTACCGGTGATCGGCATGGCCAGGGTACGCACGGTAACGCCGTTGACGGTGGTCGGGGCCGAGTAGGCCGCCAGCCCCTGGAAGTCGACCGGCTTGCCGTTGGAGACGGTGCCGACGCCGATGCCGGCCTTGCCTGCGCTGTGCGGGCCGCCGTTGACTTCGGAGGCACCGACCTTGACGTACAGCTGCGAATCGGTGGCCGGGCTGGCCGCACCGACGATGTCGGCGGCCTGGGCGGCACCGGCCAGGGCGAAGGTGGCGGCCATGGCCAGTACGGAACGGGAGATCATCTTCATGGAACTACTCCTTGGGTTGAGGGAACAACGGGTACAACAACGAGACAGGTCATCAGAAGCGTGCAGTGACACCGAGCTTCAGCGTGCGCCCCGGCGCCGGCAGCGTAGAGCGCGTGGCCGGGTCGACGTAGTAGCGGTTGCCGAGGTTGGTGCCGACCAGCTCGACGCTGGTGTGGTCATTGAAGCGCCAGCGCGCGTAGGCATCGACGGTGGTGATGTTTCCCCAGGTGAACGGCACGTTCTGCCAGATCAGGCCACCGCTGCCGGCGTACAGGCGATCACGGTAGGCCTGCAGGTCCGGGTTCTGGTGGCGCTGGTAATGCACGATGCGGCTGCCCAGCTCCAGGCGCTCATCGAACAGCCGGGTGCCCAGCGACACGTTCACCGACAACCGGGGAATGGCCTGGGTCAGCAGGTAGCCACTGACGAAGCCGTCCTGCACGCAGTTGGGCACCTTGCCGGCCAGCGCATCGAGCTGCACCGCCATGCTTTCGTCGCAGACCTTGTTTTCCAGCGTACGGGTGATGCCCAGGTCGGTGAAGAAGCGCCGGTTGTCGAACCGCGCCTGCAACTCCACGCCGCGGATGCGCTGCTTGTCCAGGTTGTCGAACAGGAAATTGCCGTCGCGCTCGATCACGTTGCGGGTCTTGTGCACGTAGTAGGCCAGCTTCACGTCGGCATCGGCAGTGTTGCCGAACAGTGCGGACAGGTTGTGCACATAGCCCACTTCGTAGTTGTAGGCGTGCTCGGGCTTGAGCGGGTACAGCGGGTTCAGGCTGCTGGAGAACGCGATGGTGCTCTCGAACATGCTGGGGAAACGCACCGCCTCGCTGTAACGCACATAGGCGCGCGCATTGGGCGAGAAATGCGCGGTGGCCGAGAAGGTCGGCAGCCAGGCATGGTCGCGCCTGCGCTCGTTGCGGCCGGCCACCGTCTGCGACCGCCCGCTCTGGATGCTGCACAGGATCTGCGCGCCCTGCACCGGCAACAGCCCGGGAATGGCCGCCACCTGACCATTCAGGCACGGGTTGCTGGCACGGCTGTAGTTGCCGTCCGCATCCGGCAGCCACGGAATGCTGTGCTCCACCGCCACCGGCGTCTCGTACCTGCTGAGCAGGCCCTTGAGCAGATCATCGACGATGAAGCCCATGCCGATGCTGTCCCAGAACGCGCGCTGCGACTCGATGGCGTCGATCTCGCCCTGCAGGCTGGCCGGGCGTTCGGGCAGTTCGTTGACCCGGTAGCGGGCCTCCTTGGGGAATACAGAGGTGGTCATCAGCTCCGGGTGTTCCTGCAGGAAATCATCGATGGCCCAATAGCGCGCGTAGCGCACCCCGGCGCTCAGGGAGAGGAAATCCACCGGCCGCCAGTCCAGCACCAGGTAGCCCTCGCCTTCCTGGCGGCGCCCGGCGCGCGGGTACATGCGCCAGCCATCGCTGACGCCAAAGTACGGGTCCGCCGAGCGCAGTTTCTCGAACTGCCAGTTGCCGCCCACCGTCAGGTCCAGGGTGGAATGCAGCGCGAAGCGGTTGCTCAGGGTCAGGCCGGTGCGGTCGTTGCGGGCATTGGCCAGCGCGGTATTGCGCAGGACCGGGCTGCTGCCGGGGTTCCAGTCGGGGTTGCTGGCAAAATTGGGGAAGCCGCCAGCGGTGTAGGTATCGCTGGTGGTTTCGGTGCGCCACAGGTTGGCACGCAGGTCCAGCCAGCGGCTGCCGGCAGGCTGCCAGTGGTATTCCAGGTTCCAGGCATCGGCATCGACGCGGCTGAGCGGCCACTGGATGCGACCGTAGTCGGGCGCGGACAGGATGCGCGAGGGCATGATCTCGCCGTAGTGGGAGAGCGTACGCCGCCAGGTGGCGCGCAGCTGCTGGTCATCGTTGATCTGCCAGGTCGCCTTCAGCAGCCACGATTCCTGCTCGCTGGAGGTGTTGGGCACCTCGTCGCCGGGCTTGAAGTAGCGCGCCAGCGTGGTGATGTAGTCCAGGCCCTTGTACTCGAACTGCTCGCGCGGGTCCTGGTCGTAGTACGCCGTGCCCTGGGTGCCGGAGAAGTAGTTGCCGCGCTTGCGCCAGGCATACGCGGCCATCAGGTCCACGTGTTCGCCGCGCAGGCCCAGCGCCAGCCGCCAGGCCTGGTCCTCGCCGGCGAACACATTGGCTTCCGAACCGCGCGACTTCACCGGCACCAGCAGCGTGCTGTCGGCATACGGTGCCGAGGGCGAGCCCTGCGGGAACCCGGGCACCGTGCGGTAGTCCTCGCCGGTATGCAGCCGCGGCAGGCGTGGCGCCACCGCATTGCTGCTGCCTTCGATCTTCAGCTCCCCGCCGAAGCGCTCACCCGCTTCCACGATGTCATCGACGTCGATGGTCTTGATCACCAGCGCGCCACCGATCCCGCTGTGCACATCGCGCACCAGCCCCGGCCCCTTGATGACCTGGATGCCACCTATCAGGTTGGGATCGATGTAGTTGCGGTTGCTGACGCCGTTGTAGCCGCGCCAGACCGTAAGTGCCTGCTCGCCGCCGTCGATGCTGACCGGCACCCGCCCCGGCCCCTGGATGCCGCGGATGTTGATGTCCAGCGCGCCACTGTTGCGCGCATCGCCGCTGAACACACCGACCAGATCCTTGACCACGTCGGCCGGATTGGAGCCGCGGTAGCGCTCCACCCGGTCGCGCCCCGAATACGCCGTGGCCATGTCCAGCGCGAACACATCATCGTAGCCGCGCCGATCGCGGGCCTCGCCCCCTTCCGACTGCAGGCGACCGGCCACGTCCAGTGTCTCGGTCACCCGCACCCCTTCCCCTTCACCCGCCTCCGCTGCGGTACGCAGGCTCCAGGTGCCGTCCATGCCACGCTGCGCGCGCACGCCGCTGCCACGCAGCAGCAGCTGCAGGGCCTGCATCTGGCTGTACTCGCCGCTCACCGCGCTGGAGCGACGGCCTTCCACCAGGTCACTGCGGAACACCACCTGCACATCGGCCTGGCGGCCAAAGGCACGCACGGCGTCGGCCAAGGGCTGTTCCGGAATGGCGTACTGGCGCAGCGGCGCGACGACCGCCGGTTGCGCCTGCCCGGCCGGCACCCAGGCCAACTGCAGCAATGCGGTGGAAACAGCCAGGGCCAGAGCGGTGGCGCGACGATGACAGGCGGATGCCGTGGACGGCATGGACAGGAACTCCTCAAGCGGGGCGGGACCACGGACACGTCCGGTGCCCGGTGGTGTGTCTGGCTTGAGAAGAAACGCTGTTTCGCTCTGGCTATACCTCTATAGACAGCGGGCTGCGACGACTGCCCACGGTTTTTTCATGTTTTTTTCATGCGACCGGTTCGTCCATGTTCCGAGGGTGCTTCACCACAGCAGCAACGCACCAACGGGCAAGCGCTGCACGCGCAGTCCCGCCTGCGCGGCCACGGCGACGATGGCCGTGTCCGGTTGCTGCAGGTGGAACAGGCCACTGACCCGTACGCGTGCGCCCTGCCCGCCCAGTACCCAGACCGGGCCACGACGGTAGCGCGCCAGGTCGGCGATGGCCTGCGCGGCCGGCCGATCATCGATCACTACCTCGCCACGCCGCCACGGCGCCATGCTCTCCGGATCTTCCAGCTGCACCGGCTGCAGCCAGTGCCCGTCACGGAACGCGCGTGCCTGTCCGGCATGCAGACGCTGCACGCTGCCATCGCCCGGGCGCACATCGACCACACCCGCGCTGACCTGGGTGGTGACCGTGGTATCCAGCATCGACACGCTGAAGGCAGTGCCGATGTCACGGACCAGGCCGTCCGCTGCCTCGACCTGGAACGGGCGAGCCTCGTGCGCTACCTGGAACCAGGCCTGGCCGCGCAGCAGGCGCAGGTGGCGCTGCCGGTCATCGAACGAAAGTGCCAGCGCGGTGCCGGCATCGAGTACCGCCGTGCTGCCATCGGCCAGCTGCACCACTCGTGGCGCATCGCTGCTGCGCACATCACTGCGCGCCAGCAGCAACGCATGCGGAGCGGCCGCGACCATCAGCACCACGGCGGCAGCCGATGCCAGCAGCCACGGCAGGCGACGGCGCGGTGCGATCGGACGCAGCCCCTGGCGGTCGGCGGTCAGCTCGGGCAGCGCGGCCAGCACCTCGGGCCCGGCAGCGTCCAACCGCTGCCAGAAGGCCTGCTGCTGGCGCCAGGCCAGCGCATGGCGCGGATCGGACTGCAGCCAGCGCTGCAGGGTGCGTTGCTGGCGTTCCGGCAACGGGCCTGCACTGCACCGTATCACCCAGCGCAACGCCTGCCTGGCCTGACGCGGCGAGGGTTCGGACGTGGTCATGGTTGTGGCCTGCCGCACCGCGAATGGGTGCGCTTTCCTGTTGTGACAACGGCGGGCACGATCTGCCCACGGCAATCGCCGCTCATCGGCCCATTCCCCGCTGCTGTTGCTGGATCAGCAGCGCTGCGCGCAGCACATGCTTGCCGACCAGGCTCTTGGAGATCCCCAGGCGCGCGGCAATCTCGCGTTCGCTCAGGCCCAGGTAGCGGTTGAGCACGAAGCACTCGCGTACCTGGGCCGGCAGGGCCAGGATGGTCTGGGTGATCTCGCGCAGCTGCGCCTGGTCCAGCGCCTGCGCCTCGCCGTCGTGGCCTGCCTCGGCCATGCCGGTGGCGTACTCGGCCATCGCGCGCCGCTCGCGGGCGTCGGCCTGGCTGCGGTTGAGCGCGTGGTGGTAGGCCATCCGGTACAGATAACCGCGCGGCTCCAGGATCGGTGGATCACCGGGCACGCTGCTGGCCTTCAGGTAGAGGTTCTGCAGGGTGTCCTCGGTGCTGGCCGGGTCGAGGTAGCGCGCGACGAAGCGGGACAACGCACGGCGCTCGCGGATCAGCAGCTCGACCAGCGCCAGGGCATTGGGAGACATAGGTGCCAAGGCCGGACCGGGGAATGATGGGCGTGATGGCGACGGTCCGGACGTGGATTGTGGGCTGCGGGGCCGCAGGCGGCAAGCCGCGCCACGAAAGCATCATCGACGCATGGCGTGGATGGAGGATCTACGGTTCCTCCAGCGCCTCGAAGCGTTCGGCGAGGTAGTCGATCAGCGCACGCACCGCAGGCAACAGGCCGCGTCGCGACGGGAACACCGCGTGCACGATGCCGTGCTTGGGCACCCACTCCGGCAGTACCGGCACCAGCGCGCCACTGGCCAGCTCGTCGCTGATCATCATCCGCGGCAGCATCAGCAGGCCCACCCCGGCCACCGCGGCGGTGCGCAACGCGATCATGTCATCGCTGACCAGCCGCGGGCGATGGTGCACGCTGGCCAGCACATCGCCCGGCCCGGTGTATTCCCAGGCATGCTGCTGGCTGGGCGATGCCAGATCCACGGTCGGCATCATCGCCAGGTCGGCCGGCACCTGCGGCGTGCCCAGCCGCTGCAGCAGCGCCGGGCTGGCACTGGTGCACCAGACCCGGCGCGCCAGCACGCGTACCACCAGGTCACTGTCCTCCAGCGGCGGCGGCCGCACGCGGATCGCCACGTCCACACCCTCGCCCACCACATCGACGCGCCGGTTGGTGGCGTCCAGCTGCACCGTCACCTGCGGGTGCAGGGCCAGGAAATCGGCCAGCATCGTGCCAATGCGCGCGTGCAGGATCGCGATCGGGCACGCCAGGCGGATGGTGCCGCGCGGCTCGGCACGTGACATCGCAATGGCTTCCTCGGCCGCTTCGGCTTCGACCAGCATGGCCTTGCAGTGGCGGTAGTAGTCCTGGCCGACCTCGGTGACCGAGAAACGCCGGGTCGAACGCTGGATCAGGCGCACGCCCAACCGTTCCTCCAGCAGCGCGACGCGCCGGCTCAGTTTCGACTTCGGCATCGCCAGCACCCGGCCGGCCTGCGAGAAGCCGCCATGCTCGACCACCATGGCGAAGTAGAACAGGTCGTTGAGGTCACAACGGCGGATATCTGCGATGAACACGGGGCGATCTCCTGCGGCCACGGCCTGCAGACATTGTTCACCAGATAGGACTATGACGGCAAATATTGGCGTCTACCGGCCTTATTGTCACGGCAATATCGTCTTCGCAACGAAGAACAGCGGCCGGCATCCCCGGCCAGGAGATCGCCATGAAGCGTGTCACCGGTACCTACAGCGCCCCGCGCCCGCACTGGGTGGGCGACGGATTCCCCGCCCGCTCGATGTTTTCCTACAACACCCACGGCCAGCACCTCAGCCCGTTCCTGCTGCTGGATTATGCCGGCCCGTACACCTTCGCCCCCAGCAATACGCCGCGTGGCGTC
Source organism: Stenotrophomonas sp. YJH_SMC_82 (assembly GCF_059368875.1). Lineage (NCBI taxonomy): Bacteria > Pseudomonadati > Pseudomonadota > Gammaproteobacteria > Lysobacterales > Lysobacteraceae > Stenotrophomonas > Stenotrophomonas sp. YJH_SMC_82. Next base: position 239,132 of record NZ_JCAFSE010000003.1, on the reverse strand, counting down.
GGCCAGCATCCGCATCGCGGATTCGAGACCGTCACCATAGTCTATGAGGGTGAGGTCGCCCACCGCGATTCGACCGGGGCCGGCGGCACCATCGGCCCGGGTGACGTGCAGTGGATGACGGCTGCCTCCGGCATCCTCCACGAGGAATTCCACACGCCGGAATTCAGCAGGCGCGGCGGCACGCTGGACATGGTCCAGCTGTGGGTGAACCTGCCGGCGCGCGACAAGATGGGCGCACCGGGCTACCAGACCCTGCTCGACCCAGAGATTCCCTCGGTGGATCTGCCCGATGGCGCCGGCCGCGTGCGGGTCATCGCCGGCCGCTTCCACGGTCATGCCGGCCCGGCGCGCACCCACACGCCGATGGATGTCTGGGACATCCGCCTGCAGCAGGGCCACCACACCGACCTGCCGGTGGCCGAGGGCCGCACGCTGGCGCTTGTGGTGCTGAAGGGTACGGTGCGGATCAACGGCGGCCAGCCGGTCGGCGAAGCGCAGCTGGTCACCTTCGACCGCAGCGGCGAGGACGTGTTCGTCGACGCCGACAGCGACGCCACCGTACTGCTGCTCAGCGGTGAGCCGATCGACGAGCCGGTGGTGGGCTATGGCCCGTTCGTGATGAACAGCCAGGCCGAGATCGCGCAGGCGGTCAACGACTTCAACAGCGGCCGCTTCGGCCAGATCGCGCACTGATCGTTTCAAAGCGGCGGGCGATGGCCCGCCGCACCCTCCGGGCCATCGCCCGCTTTTTCCAGGAGACTGACCATGAGTACACCCGCCAACTTCAACGGTGCCCGCCCGGTGATCGATCCGGACAACGCCGCGATGCTGCTGATCGACCACCAGAGCGGCCTGTTCCAGACCATCGGTGACATGCCGTTCACCCGCGTGCGCGCCCACGCCACCGCGCTGGCCAGGATGGCCACGCTGGCAAAGATGCCGGTGATCACCACTGCCTCTGTTCCGCAGGGCCCGAACGGCCCGCTGATCCCGGAGATCCACGACGCAGCCCCGCATGCCCGGTACGTGGCGCGCAAGGGCGAGATCAACGCCTGGGACAACCCGGAATTCGTTGCCGCAGTGAAGGCCACCGGCCGCAGGCAGCTGATCATTGCCGGCACCATCACCAGCGTTTGCATGGCCTTCCCGTCCATTGCCGCCGTTGCCGATGGCTATCAGGTGTTCGCGGTCATCGATGCCTCGGGCACCTATTCGAAGATGGCCGAGGAGATCACCCTGGCCCGGGTGGTGCAGGCCGGCGTGGTGCCGATGGACACCGCCGCGGTGGCCTCGGAGATCCAGCGCAGCTGGAACCGCGACGATGCCCAGCAGTGGGCCGAGGTCTACACGAAGATCTTCCCGAACTACCAGCTGCTGATCGAAAGCTACCTGAAGGCGCAGGACGTGCAGAAGAACCACGAGCCGCTGGATTCGCAGCGCAGCTGACCTACGCCCGGGGTGCCGGCCCGCTGTCGGCACGCCTCTCAACCGGAGACCCATCATGTCCAGTGAACCGATCCGCGACCCGGCCAGCGATCATCTGCTGACCCCGCAGAACTCCGCCTTCATCATCATCGACTACCAGCCGGTGCAGGTGAACTCCATTGCTTCGATGGACCGCCAGTTGCTGGTCAACAACATCGTCGGCACTGCCAAAGCCGCAGTGGCTTATGGCCTGCCGATCGTGCATTCGACGGTGAACGTCAAGACCGGCCTGAACAAGCCGCCGATTCCGCAGCTGCGCCAGGTGCTGGGTGACTATCCGACCTACGACCGCACCACCATCAATTCCTGGGAAGACGTCCAGTTCCGCAGGGCGGTGGAAGCCACCGGCCGCCGCAAGCTGATCATGACCGCGCTGTGGACCGAGGCCTGCCTGACCTTCCCGGCCTTGGATGCGTTGAAGGAAGGCTATGAGGTGTATGTGGTGGTCGACGCCGTCGGCGGCACCTCGCTGGCCGCGCACGATGCCGCGCTGCGCCGCATCGAACAGGCCGGCGGCCAGCTGATCAGCGTGCCGCAGCTGTTCTGCGAGCTGCAGCGCGACTGGGCCCGTTCGGAAACGGTGCCGGCCTTCATGAACCTCTTCATTGAAACCGGCGGTACGGCGGGCATCCAGTTCTCGTACGATCGTACCGAGTAACCGGGTGGCGGCGCCGGTCTTGGCTGGCGCCGCCTTTGGGGAGCCGTCGAGCATGGCTCGAGGCTACAGTGGGTTTAATCGAGCGTGGCTCGACGCCATGGATAGATGGAGAATGTGATGGCCTACGCACGCATTGTTTCGACCGCCGACAATTACCTGCACCACATCAGCAATGGCAGCGTCGATGTGGATGCGGACGAGCCCGCCTCGTTGGGCGGCCAGGGCAAGGGCTTCGCGCCGTTCGACCTGTACCTGGCCTCGCTGGCGGCGTGCACCGCCATCACCCTGCGCATGTGCGCGCAGCGCACGGGCTGGGACCTGGGCGAGTTCCATGCCGAGCTGCGCTCGGAACGTGATGAGGACGGACGCCTCCACGTGCACCGCGTGCTGCATGCCAGTGCCGAGCTGAGCGATGCGCAGTGGCAGCGATTGCTGGAGGTGGTGGAAAAGACCCCGGTGACCCTGGTGATGCGCGAAGGTGCACGCATCACCAGTGAGCGTGGGGCGGCGGCGTAACAGAAGGCTCAGCGCCGTGAATGCAGCACTGGCGTCGAGCAGGCTCCGTGGAGCCAGTCACCCATCAGGAATCAATAAATCGAACGGACCACCTCATCCACGCCTGGGGTCAGAGCCCGTTGCGCAGCAACGGGATCCGACCCCGTGCCGGCCCAGACGTGTCGACCAAGGTCGACACCCACCAGGAGCAGTTCATGCCGTTCCGGCAGATTGCGGGGAACTGTCGAAGGCGGGGTGGGTCTGGTTGCAGGGGCGTCCGCGGCATGAATGCCGCGGCCAAGCCCCCATGGAAGGGTTTACGGCGTCCCCTGCAACCGGACCCACCCCGCCATCCAACGGAATGCACGCTGTTGCTTCGGCTGTTGCTTCGGCTGTTGCTTCTGGGGTTGCCGGCCAGCGGCCGGCACTACCTGCGGGTGCCGGGCGCCACCCGCGCGGAAACCCCCGCCCTTCACAGCGGCAGCTGGGTCGTCTGCTTGATCCGCTGCATCGGAATCTCGGTCTTGGTGTTCTGCACCCCGGCGATCCGGTTCAGGTGCTGCATCTGGAACTGCCGGTAGGCATCAAGGTCGGCCACCGCCACCCGCAGCAGGAAATCGCAGTCACCGGCCATCAGATGGCATTCAAGCACTTCCGGGAAAGACTTGATGCTGTTGATGAAGTGATTGGTGGTGTCCTCGTCCTGCCCGCGCAGCCACACGCGGACGAATACCGTGAAGCCACGGCCCACCTTGGCCTCGTTCAACAAGGCCACGTAGCGGTCGATGTAGCCGCCTTCCTCCAGCAGCCGCACCCGACGCAGGCAGGCCGACGGCGACAGCCCGACCAGCCGGGCAAGCTCCAGGTTCTGCAGGCGGCCGTCGCGCTGCAGGGCGTCGAGGATACGCCGATCGAGGTTGTCGAGCTGATACTGCATGGGATTTCGCCCTTGTCACTTCTGGCCGCATGAAATATCAATCATCCAGAATCCAGTGGCATCAACGCAACCCGATTTCGCGATCGGACCGCTAGCATGGGCCACCCCCACCTCGTTGTGCCGTTCCATGGACGCCCGTACCACCCTCCCCCTGCCCGACACCTGCGATACCGCGCCGCGTGCCGAATTCCTGCGCGGCCTGCGCGCCGCCGTGCCGGTGATGATCGGTTTCATTCCCTTCGCCCTGGTGCTCGGCGCGCAGGCCGCCCAGAAAGGCCTGAGCGTACTGGAAGTGCCACTGATGACGGGCCTCAACTTCGCTGGCGGCTCGGAGTTCGCCGCCGTCGAACTGTGGACCTCGCCACCGCACATCGCACTGATCGTGGCGATCACCGCACTGGTCAACAGCCGCCATCTGCTGATGGGCGCCAGCCTGGCCCCACTGCTGCAGCACCTGCCGCGCCGCCGGGTGCTGCCGGCGTTGTTCTTCATGTGTGACGAAAGCTGGGCGATGGGCGTGGCCGATGCGCGCCGCCGTGCGCTCGGCTTCAGCCTGGCCTATTACCTGGGCGTCTCCGCGGGCCTCTACACCGTCTGGGTGGCCTGCACCGCGCTGGGTGCGATCGTCGGGCCGCTGCTGGGCGACATCCACGCCTACGGCTTTGACATGGCCTTCCCCGCCGTGTTCCTGGTGCTGCTGCGCGGCATGTGGCAGGGCATGAAGGCCGCGCGCCCGTGGCTGGTCAGCCTGGTCGTGGCCGCCGCCACCTATCTGCTGATCCCGGGTGCGTGGTACGTGGCCAGCGGCGCATTGGCCGGCCTGGCCGCCGCCTGGCTGCTGGCGGAGGACGCAGCGTGATCTTCAACGGCCTGATCCACTGGTCCTCGGTGCTGACCATCGTGCTGATGGCCGCCGCCACCTACCTGACCCGCATCGTCGGCTTCCTCGCGCTGCGCAACCGCACGCTGGGCAAGCGCGCGGTGACGGTGATGGAAGCCGCGCCGGGCTGCGTGCTGATCTCGGTGATCGCTCCGGATTTCGTCGCCGACAAGCCCGCCGACCTGGCCGCGCTGGCGATCACCCTGCTGGCCGCCACGCGGCTGTCGATGCTGCCGACGGTGCTGATCGGCGTGGCCTCGGCCGGGCTGCTGCGCTACCTGATGGGCTGACTGCGGTGCGCCGGGCAAAGGCCCGGCGCTGGCCAGTCATCGCAGCACCGCCTGTACGCGCGCTGCCGTCAGGCGCTGCTGCTGGCCGCAAGCAGGCACAGGCTGCGCGGCGGCAGGGTCCAGGCACCTGCTTCATCCGGCTCCAACGGCGTTTCGTCGGTCTGCAGCAGTACGCGCCGGAACGACAAGGCTTCATCCGACACACTGAACCGCTGCGGCTGGTCTCCGGCGTTCAACAGCAGGGCCAGGCTGACATGCCGCCCGGGCTCGCGCAGGCCGCTGTCCGGGCTGCGGCCGTCCAGCACGATCAGCAGCGCACGCAGCCCTGCGTCATGCCAGTCCGCTTCCTCCATGCTGCGGCCGTCAGGATGCCGCCAGTCGATATCGCGCAGGCCCAGCGCTTCATCGTATTCGCCGCGCAGGAACCGGTTCCTGCGCAGCAGGCCATAGCGTCGGCGCAGCGACAGCGCCCGGCGTACGAACGCCACCTGCGCCTGTGCAGCCGGCGATGCCGCACGCTCCCAGTCGATCCAGCTCAGCGGGTTGTCCTGGCAGTAGGCGTTGTTGTTGCCCTGCTGCGAATGGCCGAACTCATCGCCGGCCAGCAGCATCGGCGTGCCCTGCGCGAACAGCAGCGTGGCCAGCAGGTTGCGCATCTGCCGCGCACGCAACGAGAGGATCGCCGCATCTTCGGTGTCGCCCTCCACACCGTGGTTGCTGGAGAGGTTGTGCGAGTGGCCATCGCGGTTGTCTTCGCCGTTGGCCTCGTTGTGGCGATCGTTGTAGCTCACCAGATCGTGCAGGGTGAACCCATCGTGCGCCGTCACCAGGTTGATGCTGGCCGAGGGCCGCCTGCCATGATGTTCGAACAGGTCGGCCGAGCCGGTGAAGCGCGTGGCGAATTCCGGCAACTGGCCGCCATCGCCGCGCCAGAGCGCGCGCACCGTATCGCGGAAGCGGTCGTTCCATTCCGCCCAGCCCGGCGGGAACTGGCCCAGTTGATAGCCGCCCGGGCCGATGTCCCATGGCTCGGCAATCAGCTTCACCTGGCTCAGGATCGGGTCCTGGCGTACCGCATCAAGGAAACTGCCCGAGGCATCGAAGCCATGCCGCTCGCGGCCAAGGATGGTGGCCAGGTCGAAACGGAACCCATCCACCCGCATCTCGGTCACCCAGTAGCGCAGCGAGTCCATCACCATGCGCAGCGCGCCGGCATTGGTCAGGTCGAACGTGTTGCCGGTGCCGGTATCGTTGATGTAATAGCGGCGATCATCGGCCAGGCGGTAGTAGCTGGCATTGTCGATGCCCTTGAAGGACAGCGTAGGGCCCAGCTCATTGCCTTCGGCGGTGTGGTTGTAGACCACGTCCAGGATCACTTCGATGCCGGCACTGTGCAGCCGCGCGACCATCTGCTTGAACTCGGCCACGGTGCCCAGCGACAGGTAGCGTGGCTGCGGCGCGAAGAAGCCGATGGTGTTGTACCCCCAGTAGTTGCGCAGCCCGCGCTCGAGCAGCTGCTGGTCATCCACGTAGGCATGCACCGGCAGCAGCTCGATGGCGGTCACCCCCAGATGGCTGAGGTGGTCGACCACCGCGTCGTGGCGCAGGGCAGAGAAAGTGCCGCGCTCGGCCTGCGGAACATCGGGGTGCTGCATGGTCAGTCCGCGCACGTGCGCTTCGTAGATCACGGTCCGGTCCCAGGGCGTTGCGGGTGCACGTTCGACACCCCAGCTGAAGGCCGGATCGATCACCGCGCAGCGTGGCATGTAGCTGGCGCTGTCGCGGCGGTCGAAACTGAGATCGCCATCGCGGTGGCCCAGGGTGTAGCCGAACAGGTGCGGCGCCCACTTCAGCTCGCCGACGATCTGCTTGGCGTAGGGGTCCAGCAACAGTTTGTTGGGATTGAAGCGATGCCCCTCCTCCGGCGCATACGGGCCGTGCACCCGATAGCCATAGCGTTGCCCGGGCCGCACGTCCGGCAGGTAGCCGTGCCAGATCTCGTTGGTGTACTCAGGCAGGACGATGCGCTCGACTTCACGGTTGCGCGCATCGAACAGGCACAGCTCCACCCGGGTGGCATGCCGCGAGTACAGCGCAAAGTTCACGCCCAGCCCGTCCCACGTCGCGCCCAGCGGGAACGGCCGGCCTTCGCGCACGCGTGAGGTCTGCGTCCACTTACGGCTGGCCATCGGTGCCCTCCTCGCCGCGCGCCGCGGCAATCTCGGCCTCCACCAGGCGCTCGGCCATGTGCCAGTGCCGCTGCTGCTGGTCGTCCGGGCGCCCCTCCGCTTCCCAGATCTGGTGGGCCAATGCCTCAATCCGCTGCCGTCGTTCCCTGCTGTCCATCCCTACCTGTCTCCTCGTTGATCCATATCGCCAGCGGGCTGCCAGCCAGAAGCCTGCCCACGTCCGCGGTTGCGTTGAAATGTTCGATGCGCCCGTCCAGGAGGTTGCGCATGGGGCCTGTCGGCACACCGTGCAGTGCTACGCCGGTGCCGACGTCGTGCGCGGCGTGCAGGCTGGGCCCAGGCACGGCGGCGGGCGAACCCCGGCGCACGATCACCAGCAGCACCTGCGCCTGATGCCTGCGCGTGAACGCCAGCCACGGCGAGCGCGCAGGCGCGGACAGCGGCTGCAACTGGCCATGCAGGAACAGGTGCGGGTGCCTGCGGCGGCACTCCAGCAATTGCCGCAGCAGGAATGCCTTGATGCCACCGTCCCCCCAGTCTTCCAGCAGCGCGGGCCACCCGCGCGTATCGCGCAGCCACGCCTGCCGCGCTGGATAGTCCACGGCACGCCGGTTGTCCGGGTCCACCAGGCTCAGGTCCCAGCCTTCCCCACCCTGGTAGAGGTCGGGCACGCCGGGCAGGCAGTGCTGCAGGCACAGCTGCGCCAGGCCGTTGCAGGCGCCGGCCGGCGCGATGCGCGCCACGAACGTCGCCAGCGCCTCGCGCACCGGCTGCAAGGGCGCTGCGTCCAGCAGCGCGTGCAGCCACTGCGCGGCGGCCTCCTCCACGGCCACATCCGGGTCTGACCAGCTGCTGACCCGCTTGCCCTCGCGCAATGCCTTGGCCAGCCATTGCACCATCCTCGAGGCGAAGTCGGCGCCAGGGGCACCGTGCATCGGCCATGCGGCCACGAGCGCCTGCCACAGTGCGTAGGCCTCGGCACCCGGCAATGGCATCGGCGCGCCGGCGCGGGTCAACATCCGGTTCCAGCGCCGCACAGCGTCCCGCCATTCGAACGTGCAGGTACTGAGAACCGCCAGCCGTGCCCGGCTGTCGGCGCCGCGCTTGTGATCGTGGGTCGCAAGCGCAAGCAACGCCCTGGGGTGGCGACGCAGGCGCGCGGCGGCGTGTTCCAGCAGCGCGCGCCCCTCCATGCCCAGCCGCTGCGGATCACTGCCGACGTCGTTGCGCGAGAGCAGCCTGAAATAGCGATAGAACCCGGTGTCTTCCACCGACTTGGCATTCAACGGCGCGGCCAGTTGACCGAAACGCGCACGCAGCACGCGCTCGGCCTGCGCCTCGCCGGCAAGCGCTGCCAGCAACAGGTCCAGCGCCGCGCGTGCGGCACCGTCCAGTGCCTGGCGCGCTGCGGCGGAAGCGTCCGCCAGCGCCTTTCGTTCACCCGCCCCCTGCAGCGAATAGGGCCGGTAGGTGCGGTAATGCCCCAGCACGGAAGCCAATGCGCGGGCCAGCGCAGCCACTCCGATATCGGCTTCGGCCAGCCGCGGCTGCAGGACCTGCTGCGCGCTGCGCAGCAGCCGCTGGAAGTCGGCATGAAGGCCCTGGCGCAGCAACATGGCGCGGGCGTCCTGCTGGATCCGGTCGAAGCTGCGCGGGTCACCGCCCAGCGCCTGCCACGTGCGCGAGAGCGCGGGTGCAGCCGCCGGATCGTGCAACCAGGCACCGGCCTGGTCCATGAAGTCATAGCCGGTGGTGCCGTCGCAGGCCCAGCCGTCGGGCAGCTGCTCGCCCTCGGCCAGTATCTTCTCCACATGCAGGCTGACGGTCTGCGGGTCACGACCGCCGGCCGCGCAGGCGGCGTCGAGCGATTCACGCAGGCGCTGCAGGTACGCGCCCGGGCAGGACAGGCCATCCACGTGGTCGATGCGCAGGCCGTCCACCCATCCCTCGCGTACCAGCCGCAGCGGCAGCGCATGCACTGCCTCGAACACATCCTCGCGCTCCACCCGCAGCGCGGCCAGTTCGTTGATATCGAAAAAGCGCCGGTAGTTCACCTGATCGCCGGCCGTGCGCCACCAGGCCAGACGGTAGTGCTGCCGCTGCAGCAGCGTGTGCAACCGTTCAACGCTGCGGTTGCAGCGTTCGGCCCACGCCGGCCACTGCGCGGGTTCCAGCGGATGGCTGCGCGGCGACAACGGCAATGCCAGGCCATGGTGGCGCAGCACGGGCCGCGCGTTGTCCACCACCACGCGCACCACGCCGTCGCGTACCGCGTCGTGCAACGGCCGGTCCAGTACCGGCAGCCAGAGCCGGCCCTCGCAGCCCGGCGCCTCCCACTCGATGTCAAACCAAGCTGCGTGCGGGCTTCGAGGCCCGTGCATCAGCACATCGCTCCACCACTGGCTGTGCGGGGACGCCGCCAGATGGTTGGGCACGATGTCCAGGATCAGGCCCATGCCGTGCGCGCGCGTCACTTCCGCCAGCTGCCGGAAGCCCGCTTCACCGCCCAGTTCCGGATTGATGCGAGCCGGGTCGATGCCATCGTAGCCATGCGTCGACCCGGGCACCGCCGCAGCGATCGGTGACAGGTAAAGGTGGCTGACGCCCAGCGCGGCGTAGTACGGCACCTGCGCGGCAGCCGCCCCGAGGTCGAAGCCTGCGTGCAGCTGCAGGCGCGCGGTGGCACGCAACCCCGTCATTGCCCGGCCCTGCGGCGCGTGGCACTCAGGCGCGCCACGCGCGCATCGGCCGCGTCAGCATCCCACGTCGGCGGCAGGCGGCGGCGCCAGTTGGGATGGCCGCCGACGGTGCCTGGCAGGTTCACCTGTGCGCGACCGCCCAGCGCGTCTTCCAGCGGCAGCAACGCCAGCCGGGACGCCGCGTGGGCGACCAGAGACAACGCCCTGGCGTCCAGCGGCGCGCCCTCGCCGCCAACCACCGCAGACAGTGCCTGCGCGTCGCTGGCACGCGCGCGCAGTGCCGCTGGCAGATCCGCCAGCTCACCCAGGCGTGCGCGCCAGCGCAGGTCACGCCCGCGCAGCCAACCGGCCAGCGGTGGCAGGTCATGGGTGGAGGGCATGGCCACTGCATCGCGGCGCCACTGCGGCGCCGGCAGGAAGCGCGCGCCGTTGCGGGCAAACGGCAGCACCTCGATGCCCAGAATGCCCCGGGCTGCCAGCCGCTGGCGCATGCCCGGCGGAACCACGCCCAGGTCTTCGCCGATCAGCACGCAGCGATGCCGCCAGGACTCCAGCACCAGCAGGTTGATCAGATCATCGAACGGATAGCGCAGGTACACGCCCTGCCCGGCGTCCGCGCCACGGGGCAACACCCACAGCCGCAGCAGGCCCAGGATGTGATCGATGCGAAGCCCGCCGCGGCCGGACATCACGGCGCGCAGCACGCGAAGGTAGGGGGCGAAGCCCTCGCGCAGCAACGCCATCGGTGACCAGCTGGTGATGCCCCAGGCCTGGCCGAGCGGATTGAACGCGTCCGGCGGCGCACCCAGCTCAAGTCCCTGCAGCAGATCAGCCCCCCCGGTGCGTGCCTCCACGCCCTGCGGCGCGCAGCCCACGGCCAGGTCGGCAATCAACCCGATCGAAGCGCCCTCGTCGCGCAGCGTGGCGTGTACCTGCGCCCAGCCCTGCTGTGCCAACCACTGCGCAAACGCGTGGTCGTCCGCGCTGCCGGTGAACCGGTCGGCGGCATGCTGGCAATAGTGCCGTAGCGGATCGCCCTGCATGGCACGCCAGGTTTCGATCTGTGCGTGCTGCGACGGTGCCTGCGCTGCAATCCATTGGCGAACCTGCCGTATCCAGCGCCACTTCACTGCCGCCGAGTGCGGCCAGTCAATGCGACGTGCGGCAGTTCCCGCTTCCACCGCCGCCGCCAGCGCCTCGTCCCCGCCCAGCACGCTGTTGGCGGCATCGGGCAATACCTGCGGCAGGGAGACCTGCAGCGGGTCGAGCCAGCGCCGGTCGCTGGGCGAATAGGGGCTGTAGCCTGGGCCCGGTGGCATGCCCGCGTGCAGCGGGCTCAACGCCAGTGCGTCGCCGCCGTGTCGGTGCAGCAGCTCGCTCCATCGTGCACAGCCGGCACTGTCACCGATGCCGGCATCACCGGGCGCGCGCAGGCTGTAGACCTGCGCCGACAGGCCCCAGCCGCGCAGCGTGCCCCGCGGCCACCAGGCACGCTGTGGCGCCACCGCAACCGCCTGTTGCTGGTCGCCCCGGCGCCACTGCCAGTAACCCGGCTGGTCCGGCACGCGCCAGCGGCCCTGCGCATCGGCACGGGCGGGCAACGCTGCGCCCTGCTCATCCACCCAGCACGCTGCGCCGGCTGCCTCCGGCATCACCAGCAGCTGTCCGCAGCAGGCCGTGCGCAGGCCAGCGTGCTCGGGCACCGCCTCGCACTGCAGCCCCTCCAGCACGGCGCGCAGCACGTCCGGCGCGACCTCGCGCGCGGCACCGGCCACGTCGGTCCAGCGGACCAGCAGGCCCGCACGGCGGGCCGTCTCCCGCACCGCTGCATCCGTATTCATGCGGCGACCCAGCAGGCCAGCACGCCGCCGCCTGCCGGCAGCATCCCGGCAGCGTCCGGCCCCACGACGCACTCGCCGGCCGGCACCGCATGCGCCACCGGCGCAGGGCCCACGTTGATCGCGATCCACCATTGGCCCGATGGCAACTGCCAGCCCGCCTGCACCGCGCCTTGGCCCAGCTCGCGCGCGCCCAGCGACCGCGCCTGCAGCAGGCCCGGCTGCAGATAGCGCCTGCGCAGGTCGAGGAACTCACCCGTGCAGCGCAGCCAGTGCTGCGACCAGGGATCATCGCCGGGCGGCGGCGTGTACGACGCCTGCAGGGTCGCCGCATCGTTCGGGTCCGGAATACGCGCGCGCGCGGCGGCGTCGGCAAAGGCGCTGAAACCAGCGAACTCACGTCGACGCCCTTCACGCACCGCCTCGTCCAGCGGCGGCGCGTAGTCGGTGAAGAACAGGAACGGCGATTGCGCCTGCCACGGCTCGCCCATGAACAGCAGCGGGATCATCGGCGTCAGCAGGGTCAGCGCCAGCGCCGCGCGCAGCGGCGCAGGATCGGTCAGCATCGACAGGCGCTCGCCGAAAGCGCGGTTGCCCACCTGGTCATGGTTCTGCGCGAATACCACAAAACGCGCGGGCGACAGGTCGGCGCTGGGTTCGCCGCGGGGATTGCCGCGCAGGTCCGGTTCACCCTGCCAGGCGAATCCCTCGGCCAGGCAGCGCGCCAGCAGTGCTTCGGCGCGACCGGCATAGGCCGCGTAATAGCCTTCCTGCTCGCCGGTCAGCATCACGTGCAGCGCATTGTGGAAGTCATCGTTCCACTGCCCCTGGTAGGCGCCGCGCAGCCACCGCGCCTGGTTGCGCTCGTTCTCCAGCACCAGGTGCGCGTGCGGGGCCACCGCACGTACCTCATCGGCCAGCTGCTGCAGGAAACGGTCATCGTCAATGGCGTGCACCGCGTCCAGGCGCAGGCCATCGAAGCCGTAGTCGCGCAACCACATCAGCGCGTTGTCGATGAAAAAGCGCCGCACCCAGGGCTGGCAGAAGTCGATGGCCTCGCCCCACGGCGTGCTGCGGTCGTCACGGAAGAACCCGCGCGCGTAGTCGCGCAGGTGGTTGCCCTGTGGTCCGAAGTGGTTGTAGACCACATCCAGCAGCACCGACAGCCCTGCATCGTGCGCCGCTTCGATGAAGGCCCTCAGCGCTGCCGGCCCGCCATAGGCATGGGCCGGCGCATACGGGAACACGCCGTCGTAGCCCCAGTTGCGCTGGCCGGGAAACTGCGCGACCGGCATCAGTTCAATGGCGGTGATGCCCAGCGCGGCCAGCATCGGCAGTTGCGCGGTCAACGCCGCGAAGCCGCCCCCGGCCTCGATATGCACCTCATAGATCACCAGGTCCTGCCAGGCATGCCCCTGCCGGGCAGGCCGCGCTGCCTCCGTATCCAGCACCACCGCGCTGTCGCCGTCGATGCCGTCCGGCTGCCAGCGCGAGGCCGGGTCGGGCACGTCCTGGCCAGAAGGCAGGCGGAACCGGTAGCGGTCACCATGCGATGCCGGTATTCGCAGCCAGTGGCAGCCATCCGGGTCGCGCTGCATCGGCCGCTGGGTGCCTTGCAGGCACAGCGCCATCGTCCTTGCGCCCGGTGCCCACACGCGGAACTCCACCCCGTCACCGGCCACCGGCCAAGCGCCCAGGCGCGGGGCCACTGTGGTCATGCATCAACCTGCAGGTAGAGCGTGGACAGCGGCGGCAGCGTGAGCCGCAGCGACTGCGCGTGGCCGTGCATCGGCCTCGGCTCGGTATGCACTGCGCCGAGGTTTCCCGCATTGCCGCCACCGTAATACGCGCTGTCGGTGTTGAGCCGTTCGCTCCAGCGCCCCGGTTGCGGCACCCCGACCCGGTAGCCGTCGCGACGCAGCGGGGTGAAGTTGCTCACCACCAGCAGGGTGCGGCCGCTGCCGGCAGGATCCCGGCGGATGAAGGCGTAGACGCTGTTGCGACTGTCGTCCGCCACGCTCCAGTCGAAGCCGCGTTCGTCGCGTTCGTCGCGATGCAACGCAGGTTCGGCGCGGAGCACGTTATTGAGGTCGCCCACCAGGCGCGACAGGCCTTGGCCCTCGTTGCTGGCCGCCCGTGCCCAGTCCAGTGCCGCATCGTGCGACCACTCATGGCCCTGGCCGAACTCGCCGCCCATGAACAGCAGTTTGCTGCCGGGGTGCGCCCACATGAAGCCGTAATACGCGCGCAGCTGGGCCAGCCGCTGTGCCGGCTCGCCCGCCATCTTGGCCAGCAGCGCGCCCTTGCCATGCACCACCTCGTCGTGGGACAGCGGCAGCACGAACCGTTCGGAGAAGGCGTAGACCAGGCCGAAGCTGATCTGGCTGTGGTGATGCGAACGATGGACCGGATCGCGCCCCAGGTACTGCAGGGTGTCGTGCATCCAGCCCATGTTCCACTTGTGGGTGAAGCCAAGCCCGCCCTCCTCCACCGGCGCTGTCACCCCCGGCCACGCGGTGGATTCCTCGGCGATCACCAGCACGTCCGGGAAGCGCTCCCGCAGCGTCTGGTTCATCCGCCGCAGGAAAGCGACCGCCTGCAGGTTCTCGCGCCCGCCCTGCTCGTTGGGTACCCACTCCCCCTCGGCACGGCTGTAATCCCGGTACAGCATCGACGCTACGGCGTCCACGCGCAGACCGTCGACATGGAAGCGCTCCACCCACTCCAACGCACTGCCGATCAGGTAGGCGGCCACTTCGTTGCGGCCGTAGTTGTAGATCAGCGTGTCCCAGTCGGCGTGCACCCCTTCGCGCGGGTCGGCATGCTCGTACAGCGCGGTGCCATCGAACCCGGCCAGGCCATGCGCATCGTTGGGGAAGTGCGCGCTCACCCAGTCCACGATCACTCCCACGCCGGCCTGGTGACAGCGGTCCACGAAGCGTGCGAAGGCCTGTGGCGTGCCATGGCGTGCCGTCGGCGCGTAGATCCCCAGCGGCTGATAGCCCCAGGAACCGCCGAAGGGATGCTCGCTCACCGGCAACAGCTCGATATGGGTGAAGCCAAGACCGGCCACGTACGGAATCAACCGGTCGGCCAGGGCATCCCAGTCCAGCGGCGCACCATCGTCGCTGCGCTGCCAGGAACCGGCATGCACTTCGTAGATCGACAGCGGTGCGCAGGTTCCGGCCAGGCGGCGGGCCGCCAACCAAGCATCATCGTGCCACTCCATTGGCCCAGCCGAAGGCACCCGCGATGCGGTCGCCGGTGGCAGCTCGGCCCAGCGCGCCATCGGATCGAACTTGTCGGGCATCACCCGGCCGTCGGCGCCGACGATGCGGAATTTGTAGCGGGCACCGGCCTGCACGCCCGGCAGGAACAGCTCCCACACGCCGGCGGTGTGACGCAGCCGCATCGGATGGCGTCGGCCGTCCCACCCGTTGAAATCGCCAACCACGGCGACCCGCTGGGCATTGGGCGCCCACACCGCGAAGCGCACGCCCGCAATGCCCTGCACCTGCATCGGCACCGCACCCAGCTGCCGCGCCGCATCGGCATCACCGGCATGGAACCGCTGCAGCAGGGCTTCGTCCAACAGTGGACCGAACGCATAGGCATCGTGCACCTGCTCCACGCCCTGTTCGAAATGCAGGGCAAGCAGCGGTATCGCCGCGTCACCGGCCGCGCCCTCGAACAGGCCGGGCAACGGGCCAGGGGACAGGTTCCAGCGCCGCCCATCGTCTGCAATCACCTCGACGCGCTGCGCATGCGGCACCAGCACGCGCAACTGGCGTCCGCCTTCTGGCTGGCGATGCGGGCCCAGCCAGGCGAATGCATCGGCCGGGCGCGCGTGGACGAGGTCCTGCAGCGCCGGGGCGATACGCTGATCCAATCCCGTCTCCGTGATCGCTTCATCCTCCAGGGCGGCCAGATGCAGGCTGTCGTGGCTCATGCGGCCACCTGGCAGGTCTGCTGGTACAGGGCCAGATACGCGCGACCGGCCGCATCCCAGCCACCCGGCCGCAGCATGGCGGCGCGGCGCATGGCCTGCAGCAGGCCGGGCAGGCGGAAGGTGCGCATCGCCCGTTCCACGCAGCGGCGCAGGCCATCGGCATTGGCGCCGTGGAACAGGAATCCGGTCACGCCATCCTCGACGGTATCCACCAGCCCGCCGGTCGCGTGTGCGATGGGCAGGCAGCCGAAGCGCTGCGCGTACATCTGGCTCAGCCCGCAGGGTTCGAAGCGTGAAGGCATCAGCAGGAAGTCGGCGCCGGCAAACATCTGGCGGGCCAGCGCCTCTTCGAAGCCGATGAATGCGCCCACCCGTCCGGGGTAGCGCCGGGCCAGCGCCTGCACCTGCGCTTCCACCTGCGGCTCGCCGCCGCCGATGATGACCAGCTGGCCGCCGGCCGCCACGATCTGCGGTGCCACGTCGCAGGTGATGTCCAGGCCTTTCTGGTGCACCAGGCGGGAGACCACCGCGAACAGCGGGCCGGTCGACGGCGCCAGCCCGAACGCCTTGCGCACCGCATGCGCGTTGGTGGCGCGCCCGGTCCATTCGCCGATGCCGAAATGGGCCTTGAGGTGGATGTCGCGGCGTGGATCCCAGCTGGCGTCGATGCCGTTGACGATGCCACTCAGGTGTCCGCCGGCCGCCCGGCGCGCCAACAGGTCATGCAGCCCGCAGCCGTCATCCGGGGCGGTGATCTGCTGCGCGTAGCGCAGGCTGACCGTGTTCAGCCGCGTGGCATTGGTGATGCCGCCCTGCAGGAACGACATCTGCCCGTGGAAGTGCAGTTCATCCAGGTGTTCGGCCGGCACGCCCAGCACCGGCGCAAGCGCGTAGGGAAACAGCCCCTGATAGGCCAGGTTGTGGATGGTCAGCAGGGTCGGCACGGCTGTCCGGTCCCAGCGTACGTAGGCGGCAGCCATGGCCACCGGCCAGTCATTCAGGTGCAGCAGCTGCGGCGCCCAGTCCAGCCCGGCGCGCCCGGCCGCAATCTCCGCAGCCGCATGCGAAAGCGTGGCGAAGCGGACCGCGT
The DNA here is from genome assembly GCF_059368875.1 of Stenotrophomonas sp. YJH_SMC_82. NCBI lineage: Bacteria > Pseudomonadati > Pseudomonadota > Gammaproteobacteria > Lysobacterales > Lysobacteraceae > Stenotrophomonas > Stenotrophomonas sp. YJH_SMC_82. The sequence continues at coordinate 222,622 of NZ_JCAFSE010000003.1, read as the reverse complement.
TGTCTTTCCACTCCTGTCCCTGCCCATCCACGTAGGGCGAGCCCTCGCGCTCGTACAGCCCAGGCGACAGCAGCACGTAGATAGGAAGGCCGTCGGCCTGCACCGCCATGCCGATCGTGCACGCGGGCAACCCGGCTCGGGCGCTGACCCGCCCCACCGGTCGCAGCTGTGGCAGGCGCTGCAGAACCTCCGGGTAGCCGGGCAGCAGCACGCGCGAATCACATGCACCGCGCACCGCACGCGGCAACGCCGCGGCCACATCGCCCAGTCCGCCGGCCTTGATGAAGTCGGCCATCTCGGTGGCGACGAACAGCACGCGCTGCACCAGTTCTGGGAGATCCAACGGTTGCGAGTGGCCGCGGCGAGTGCCGATCGGCACGGGCGTGAGCGGAGAGATCGCAACGGGTGAAGCGGACTGGGCGGCGCGGGCCATGGGGATGATCTCGGATGCTTCAGGCAGACAGACGCCAGCGGCGCCCGGACGGGCGCTTGTGCTGGGAAGGAAGTCGACGCAGGACGTGGGGGACGTCAGCGAGAGGCTCAGGACGACAATAGCCCTCCATGCGATCAATCAACCGTGAAGCCATGGCGATTTCTTTGTGACAAGGCGTCATGAGCTCAGTACACATGACAGGCGCCCGCCTCCTGCCCGTGTCTCTCATGTAGAGCCGAGCCCGCGCCCGGCTGCCGGCAATCCCGTTTGCCCCGTGAGCCGAGCATGGGCTCGGCTCTACAGGGATTCTTCCTGCGACACCCGGTCGCAGGCCATCGAGCGACGCGCTTGACCAATGTCAAACCGCCCGCCGCCGCGCGGGCGTATTTCTATGCAGGACCCGAACACGCCGGCACTGCCGGCATCCACAAGGACCCTGCGATGAGCTACACCCCCGACAACGCCCAGCTGCTGAACGCCATGCAGAACGTCATGGTGATCTCCACCACCGACCTGCAGGGCAACATCACCTACGCCAATGACCTGTTCTGCACGCTCACCGGCTTCGCCCGCGAGGAACTGATCGGCCAGCCGCACAGCATCGTGCGCCACCCGGACGTGCCCAAGGCCGTCTACAAGGACATGTGGGACACCATCAAGGCCGGCAAGACCTGGACCGGCATCGTGCCCAACCTTGGCAAAGGCGGCGTGCTCTACGTGGTCGACACCACCGTGCAGCCGCTGTTCGACGCCGACGGCAACATCACCTCGTACATCAGCATCCGCCGCGTGGTGAACGACCTGATGCAGAACTACGACCTGGTCGAGTTCAGCAAGGAAAAGTTCGACGACTTCTACGAGGCCGCGTGAACGCTCTCCCGACCAGTACGCCCTTCAGCCGCCTGCTGGTGGGTTTTGCGTCCGAGTCGGGCAACGCCCGCGCCCTGGCCCAGCGCCTGGGCGCGGGCCTGCAGCTGCACGGGCCGCAGGTACTCCCGTTCAACGACATCGACGTGGCCAGTCTCGGCCAAGGCGATGTGCTGCTGGCAATCTCCAGCTCGTTCGGCGATGGCGAACCGCCGGCCAATGGCGAGCAGTTCTTCGAAACACTGCGCCAGATCCCGACGCTGCGCGGCCTGCGCTATGCGGTGTTCGGCCTTGGTGACACCGGCTACCCCAGCTTCTGCGGCTTCACCAAGGCGCTGGATGCTGCATTGAGCGAGCGCCAGGCCCAGCCGCTGCTGCATCGGGTGGACGCCGACCTGGGCTACGAGCAGTTCTTCCAGCAATGGCAGCCGGTGCTGGGCCAGGTGCTGGAGGGTGACCTCAGCGCTGGCCAGCACCTGCACCTGCAGGTCACCGCCTATGGCGAAGACAATGCCTTTGCCGCGCGCATCCTCGAACGCCGCCGCTTGAACAGCAGCGACCCGGCCGCGTGGCACCTGCAACTGGACATTGCCGGCAGTGGCATGGCCTATCGCGCGGGCGACACCCTGCACGTAGTAGCCGAGAACGATCCTGCCCTGCTGCAGGCATTGGCCACCTGGTACGGCGACACCACCGCCGTGGCCGCCCTGCACGACCGCGAGCTGCGCCTGCTGAGCAAGGGCGTGCTGCGCGAACTGGCCCGGCTGGGCGGTAGTGAGGCACTGAAGGGCCTGCTGAAGGTCAGACAGAAGCGCGAGCTGGACGCCTACCTGCACGGCCTGGACCTGCTGGACGTGCTGCAGGACCACGCCACGCCGGACAGCGTGCCGCTTGCCCGGCTGCGCGAACTGCTGTCACCGCGGCTGCCGCGCGCCTATTCGATCGCCTCGCACCCGTGCGACGACCAGCTGAGCCTGTGCCTGCGCGAAGTGCGCTACACCCTGCGCGGCCGCGAACGCTTCGGCACTGCCACCGGCAGCCTCCTGCATGGAGGCGACCATGCCCGTGTGTACTGCCGCTCCAACCCCGGCTTCCACCTGCCCGATACCGGCGAGGCACCGCTGCTGCTGGTCGGTACCGGTACTGGCATCGCACCCTTGATGGGCCTGCTGCAGGAACTGCAGGCCAACGCCTGCGAACGCGAAGTGCACCTGGTGTTTGGCGAGAAGCACCGCCAGCACGACTACCTGTACCGTGACCAGCTGCTGGACTGGCGCACGCGTGGCGTGCTGGCCGGCCTGCATACCGCGTTCTCGCGCGATGGCGCCGAAAAGATCTATGTGCAGCATGTGCTGCAGCAGCGCGGCGATGAAGTGCGCGATGTGCTGGCCCGCGGTGGGCATCTGTACCTGTGCGGCAACAAGCGCCACCTGGAAAGCGCGGTGCGCGAGGCCATCGATGCCATCGGCGGTGAAGGCCACTGGGACACGCTGCGCAATGAGGGCCGCACGCACTGTGAATTGTACTGATCCGTTGATCCTGTAGAGCCGAGCCCACGCTCGGCTGCTGTTGGCGTTGTCGCGCAGAGCAGCCGAGCATGGGCTCGGCTCTACAGGTGCAGGTCAACCGTCGACAATGCGGCCGTCCACCACGCGCGCCACCTGCTGGCCGAACATGGCCACATCCTGCGGGTCATGGCTGATCAACAGCAGCGGAATGCCGGTCCTGTCCAGCACGGTCTCCAGCTCCTGGCGCAGATGATGGCGAAGATCATGGTCCAGCGCGGAAAACGGTTCATCCAGCAGCAGCGCCTGCGGCTGTGTCACCAGCGCGCGCGCCAGCGCGGTACGCTGGCGCTGTCCGCCGGAAATCTGTGATGGCAGCAGATCGCCCACCGTGTCGATGCGGAAGGCGTGCAACCACTGTTCCACCGCGTCGAAGCGCTGGCCGATCCGCGGATTCAACCACCCCTTCTGCAGCCCGAACGCCACGTTCTGGCGCACGCTCAGGTGCGGGAACAACGCGTAATCCTGGAACACGTAGCCCAGCCGACGGCGCTGCGGTGGCAGGTCCACGCCGGTGGCCGCGTCGAACAGGGTCTGCCCCTGCAGGCGCACATGGCCCTGGCCTGGCCGCAGCAGCCCGGCCACCGCCTTCAGGGTCAGGCTCTTGCCGGCGCCGGAGGGTCCGAACAGCACCACCTGCCGCTGCGTGCACTGCAGCGATACGTCCAACACGAAATCCTGGCCGGCCGCCTGCAGGCGACGCTGCACCTGCAGGTCAAGCCACATCACGCAGCTCCCGGCGACGTCCGCCCACCAACCGCGCAGCCAGCAACAGGATCACGATGCAGACCACCGAGGTCAGGATCACCAGCGCATTGGCCTTGCCGTCCTGACCGGCCTGCACCGCCTCGTAGATGGCGATCGACAACGTCTGCGTCCGGCCCGGAATGCTGCCGGCCACCATCAACGTCGCGCCGAATTCGCCCATCGCGCGTGCAAACGCCAGCAACAGGCCGGCAAGAATGCCGCGCCAGGCCAGCGGCAGCGTGACGCGGAGGAACACCGCCGCTTCGGACACACCCAGCGTCCGCGCGGCCTGCTCCAGCTGTCCGTCCACTTCCTCGAACGCCGCGCGTGCCGGCTTGAACACCAGCGGCAGCGAAGCCACCGCCGCCGCAATCACCGCAGCCTGCCAGGTGAACACCAGGTTGATGCCGAACCACGACTGCAGCCACGCGCCGATCGGGCCGTTGCGACCGATCAGCACCAGCAGGTAATACCCCAGCACCGTTGGTGGCAGCACCATCGGCAGGGTCAACAGCGAATCCAGCAGCTCACGGCCGGGAAAGCGCCGACGCGCCAGCAGCGCGCCCAGCGCCACGCCCAGCACCAGGTTGGCCGCGGTGGCCCAGCCGGCCACCTTCAGCGACAACCCCAATGCACTCCAGTCCAGATCCATGCGTCAGGGCTTGCCGAATCCGTGCCGGGCCAGGATCGCCTGGCCCTGCGCCGAACGCACAAAGGCGACAAACCGCTTGGCCTCTGCCGGCTGCGCGCTGGCCCTGGTCACCGCCAGCGGATAGGCGATGCGCCCGGACACCGGTACCGCGAAGGCACGGCGTACCCGGTCCGGCATCGCCTGCGCGTCAGTGGCATAGACGAAGCCGGCATCCACTTCACCGCGCGCCACGTAATCCAGCGACTGGCGCACGTTCTGCGTGGTGATGATCCGGCCCCGCACCGACGGCCACAGGCCGGCCGCTTCCAGCGCGCCCTTGGCATAGCGGCCGACCGGCACGCTGTCCGGGTTGCCCAGTGCGATGCGTTGCACGCCGGCACCGGCCAGGTCCTTCAAGCTGCGCGGCGCGGCCCTGGCCTGCGGCGGCGCCACCACCCACAGCGCGTTCACCGCGAACACCGCGCGGCTGCCGGCCGCCAGCAGGTCCTGCTGCTGGGCCTGGTCCATGGTGGCTTCATCGGCCGACGCGAACACATCCACCGGCGCGCCGCGGCTGATCTGCTGCAGCAGTACGCCAGAGGCGGCGAAGTTGAAATCGACCCTGGTTCCCGGGTGCGTCTTCTCATAGGCCGCACCCAGTTCGCGGAAGCTCTCGGTCAGGCTCGACGCCGCCGACACCGTCAGGTCGGCCGCCCAGGCCGGTACCGTGGCCAGCAGGCCCAGCCACAACAATGCCACTCGCTTCATGCCCAGCCCCCTGCCTGATCAGTCCAGTCCGGTGTCCCGGGCTACGGCCAGTTCCGCCAGCCGGTCCGGGTCCAGCAACAGCATCTCACGTTGGTTCACCGCAATCACACCGTCGTCGCTCAAGCGGCGCAGTACCCGGCTCACCGTCTCCGGCGCCATCCGCAGGTAGTTGGCGATCTCGGTGCGGGCCATGCTCAGGTTGAAACGGGTGGCGGAGAATCCGCGCCGGGCATAGCGCTCGGAAAGATCCAGCAGGAACGCCGCCATGCGCTCCTCGGTGCGATGGTTGGCGGCCAGCGTGGCGACCTTGCCGATCTCGGCGCTGAGCAGGCTGAACAGCCGCGCCTGCAACCCCGGCATGCGCGTGGCCAGCAGGCTCAATCGCGGAAACGAGATCCGGCACAGGTAGACGGTGTCCAGGGCCACGGCGTTGCAAGGGAAGCGCGCGCCGTGGATGGCATTGAGCCCGATCACCTCGCCCGGCAGGCTGAAACCCAGCACCTGCTCGTTGCCCTGGCTGTCATCGACGAACGTCTTGACCATGCCGGCACGCACCGCGGCGATCGAGTCGAATGGATCGCCGGCACGGAACAGGTAGTCGCCGGCCTGGAACGGGCCGACGTGGTCGACCAGCACATGCAATTCGCCCAGCGCGGTCTTGTCGTAGCCCTGCGACATGCAGGCGTCGGAGAACGCACAGGTGCTGCAGAAGTGCAGCGCGTCTCCGTCATCGGCTGCTGCCGGATTGGGCGTGGCCGGCCGGGACGCAGAGGGAGCGGAGGGGTTCAGAGGCATTGCAGCGAGGCAGGAACGAAGGCCCTCATCATACGACAGCGCACCGCCCGGCCCTGCGCAACGTGCACCTACTCTGGCGCGGGTTCGGAACGCCGCTGCGGGCCACGCTGCCGCATGCTGTCGCGCACGTCCACGTCGAACTGCAGCTGCAGCATGCTGTCGTCATCCAACGCGATACCGAAGCCCAGCCCATCCCGGCAGGGCAGCCTGCCCGCCAGCGACTCAACGGCCTGGCGAGGCAGTACCAACCGGCAGAATGTCCCGCCATCGAGCAGCACCGCCTGATCGCCGGCATGCAGCGACAGCGCCACGCCCCAGCCACCGCTGCCACCAAAGCGCGTCAGGTTCTCCACTGATTCGCCGGCCAGCAATCCTGCCAGTTCTTCTTCATCCACGCGCAGGCGCATCGATTGCTGTTGCAGCTGGACCTTCATGCTGTGATGGACTCCCATTCCGACGGGGTGTTGCAGTTGAGCAGCAACGCCCGATCCTCCGGTGCCAATGGCAGCCGGATTACGCCCAGGCGTTGCTGCAGGGCGCGCAGTGAACGGCGCGCCGTCGGATCCTCAATCAGCTCCTGCAGCACGCGGCGGCAATGATCATCGATCCGCAACCGCATAGGCAACGGTTCATCGTCGAATACCGTGCAGGCACGCCCTTGATCGGCCTGCAGCCGCTGCAACAGCGCGGGTGTCACCCGCGGCGTATCGACCGGCACCACCCAGGCGGGGCCGTCTGGCATCTGCATCGCCACACTGTAGAGGCCGCCCAGCGGGCCGCAGCGTGCGACCCGGTCCGGGATGCCACCAAAAGCTGGGTAGTCGCCGCTCACCCATACCCTCCCGGCGCCGGCCTGCAGCAGCAGGCCGCGCATGTGTTCCAGCAGCGTGCGGCCGTGCCAGGGCAGCAGCGCCTTGTCGCGGCCCATCCGACTGGACAGGCCGCCGGCCAGCACGATGCCATCAATGGGGATGTTCGTGATCGTGCGCATGGTCATGGCCGGGTTCGCCGTCCGCATGGCACAGGCTGCAACCCTCGCTCCACGCGCTGTCGCCGTCCTCGTAATGCTCCTGCTTCCAGATCGGGCACTGGTGCTTGACCACCTCGATCAACTGCCGGCAGGCGCGGAACGCCTCGTCACGGTGCGGGCTGCCGGCGGCCACCACCACCGCCACATCGCCGATGCCAAGCCGGCCCTTGGCATGCGCTACATACAGTTTCAGCTTCGGACCGAACGTGGCTTCGACCTCGGCGGCCAGGCGCTTGAATTCGTTCAGCACCAGCGGTTCGAACAGATCGTAGGTGATCCCGGTCACCCGCCGGCCCACGTTGACGTCGCGCACCTTGCCGATGAACACATCGATGCCGCCGAAGCCCGTATCGGAAACCGCCGCGATGCCCTCGGCCGGATCGATTGCCGCCTGCGCGCGGTCCACGACCTTGGCGATGATCGTCTCGCTCATCGCTCAGCCCCCGCTCACCGGCGGCAGGATCGCCACCCGGCCATCGTCGGGCAGCGCCTCGTGGTCGCGCAGCACGCGTTGCTGGTCGGCGAATGCCGAGTAATCCAGCAAGCCGGCACGGAAACCCGGCCAACGCAGCGGCAGCAGCTCGCGCAGCGCCTGGCGCAGATCGGCCACGGTGCCACCGGCTACATCCACGGCGATCTCGCGGCTGGCATCCAGATCGGAAAACGCACCGAACAATTGCAGATTCACCTGTCTCATCACGGCTCCTGGCTTGCCAGCTGCACAGGGTCCTGATGACCCCAGCCCTGCACGCGCACTGGCGTGCCGGCAGGGGCGAGACCGCCCTCGCCGTCCAGCACCACCCAGGCGTTGGCCTGCAGCATGGACATCAAACGGAACGACTCCTGCCCTGCCAGCACGCGCGCACTCAGGCGGCCCTGCGCGTCCACTTCCACCCGGGCCCGCGCATGGAAGCGCAGGCCCGGCGGCGTGCGCACGTCGGCCTGCAGCGGCAACATCAGCACCTGCTCCGGTGCCAGCCCCAGCAGGCGGCGCAGCACCGGCTCGACAAAGAAGCGCTGGCCCACCGCAGCGGAGACCGGGTTGCCCGGCAGGCCGAAATACAGCGCGCCATTGGGCAGCACCGCGAACAGCAACGGCTTGCCGGGGCGGATCGCCACCTTGTGGAACACGATGCGCGCACCCCGGCCGCGCAGCGCGTCGGGAATGAAATCGTAGCGGCCGGCCGACACCGCGCCGGTGCTGATCAACAGCTGCGCACCCGCGTCCAGTGCTTGATCCAGTACGGCATTGAAGGCGGCCACCTCATCGCCCACCGTGCCCTGCCAGACCACCTCGGCACCGGCGGCCTGCAGGCGGCCGACCAGGTACGGCCGGTTGCTGTCACGGATCTGCCCGGATTCCAGCGCCTGCGCCGCCTCGGTCACCAGCTCCTTGCCGGTGGCAATCACCGCCGCCTTCGGCCGTGCCACCACCGCCACCTGAGCCACGCCGATGGCATGCAGCAAGGTGCGCGCGTTGATGTCCAGCACCTGCCCGGACTGCAGCACGCGCTCGCCGTCGCTCACATCCTCGCCACGCAGGCGCACGTTCTGGCCCGGCTTCACCGATGCCTTCAGGGCGATGCGGGTCGGGCGTCCATCTTCGCTGGCGAGGATCTCCACATTCTCGACCGGCACCACCGTATCCAGCCCGACCGGCATGCGCGCACCGGTCATGATTTCCCAGGCACCCTCGCCGCCGTCGGCACCGGCATCGCCTGCTGCCTGCCAGCCCTGCACAGCGAATTCGGTACCAGCCTCGAACGTCGCGCCGTTGGCGCGCAGCGCGAAGCCGTCCATCGCCGAATTGTCGAACGGCGGCAGCGATTGTGCGCTATGGATGTCACGGGCCAGCGTGCGGCCCGCGGCCTCGTGCAGCGGCAGGCGTTCGGCCGGCAGCGGCGTGGCCGCGTCCAGCAGGTGCTGCAAGGCCTCGCTGTAGGCAATCATCAGTGGCCATCCCCCTCGACCATCGCCAGGGCGTGGCCCAGCACCGGCGCCAGGATGTCCAGGCACTGCGCCGCCGCCTTCGGGCTGCCCGGCAATGCAAACACGAGCATATTGCCCAGCTGCACCACCTCGGCGCGACTCAGCCAGGCCATCGGCGTGTGCTGCGCACTCAGCGCCCGCACCATCTGCGCCAGGCCATGCACCGGCCGCGCATTCAAGGAACGCAGCGCCTCCGGGGTCAGGTCACGCGGGCCCAGCCCGGTACCCCCGGTACACAGGCACAGGCGCACGCCCTCGGCAGCCAACGCCTGCAGGCGGCCCGCCAACGGCTCGATGCCATCGGGCAGCACTTCGGCGGCCACCACCTCGCCCCCCAGCTTCTTCAGCCCGATCACCAGGGTCGGGCCAGAGGCATCCTCATAGGTGCCTTCGCTGGCGCGATCGCTCAGCGTGATCACCGCGCAGGCCGCGCCTTCCAGGCCCTTCGGCGCACGCGGCTTGAACCGCTCACGCTCGGCCTCGTCCATGCCGTCCGGGTGCAGCCAGACACCGCGCTTGCCGCCCTCCTTGAACAGCAGGCGGATGCCTTCGATGCGCAACGCCGGCTCCACCGGCTTGCTCAGGTCGTACAGGGTCAGCAGCGCCGCGTTGACGCCGGCCAGTGCCTCCATCTCCACGCCGGTGCGCGCCTCGCTGGCGCACTCGCACCACACGCGGATCGCCTGCCGTTCCGGTACCGGCGCGCAGAACACCTGCACCAGTTCCAGCGGCAGCGGGTGGCACAGCGGCATCAGCATCGAGGCCATCTTGGCGCCCTGCAGGCCGGCAATCTCGGCCATCACCAGCGCATCGCCCTTGGGCAGGCGGCGCTCGACAATCAGCGGATAGGCCACTGGACCGGCATGCAGCTCGCCCACCGCCACCGCACGGCGGCGGCTGATGCGCTTGTTGCGGACATCGGCCATGTGGAAGGCCGCGTTCAATTCCCCACTCATCGTGTTGCTCATCCTCCGATGGAGGCCAGGTGCGGGGTCAGCCCGGTCTGGCCCTGGTGCAGTCCATGCCCGGCCGCTTTCAGGCCAAGCTGGGTGGTGATGCGTGCCAGCAGCGCGTCGTGGTCCTCATCGCGCTGCAGCAGCGGGCGCAGCGGCACGCCGAACTCGCCAAACAGGCACAGCCGCAAGTCGCCCTTGGCGGTCACCCGCAGGCGGTTGCAGCCCTTGCAGAAGTCACGCGAATATGGGGCGATGATGCCGATGCTGCCGCGATGGTCGGGGTGGCCGAACTCGCGCGCCGGGCCAGCATCGGCCGCGCGCGGACGCTCGTGCCAGCCCGCGGCCAGCAGCTGCTCGACCACCACGTCGGCGCGCAGGTGGTGGCGCTGGAAATAGGCTTCGTTGTCGCCGGTGCGCATCAGTTCAATGAAGCGCACGCTGAAGGGGCGATCGCGCAGGTAATCCATCCACTGCGGCAGCTCGTCGTCATTCAGGCCCCGCAGCAGCACCGCGTTGAGCTTGATCGTCGGCAGGCCCAACGCCTGCGCCAGCGCCAGGCCCTGCTGGATCTCCGGCAGGCGGTCGTGCCCGGTGATGGTGTGGAAACGCTCGCGTTGCAGGCTGTCCATGCTCACGTTCAGCGCGGTCAGGCCGGCCTGGTGCCAGCCCGGCAGGCGCCGCGGCAGCAGCGTGCCATTGGTGGTGATGGCCACCTTGCGGATGCCCGGAACCGCCGCCACGGTGGCGATGATCTCGTCCAGATCCTTGCGCAGGCTGGGCTCGCCGCCGGTCAGGCGGATCTTGCTCATGCCCAGCGCCGCAAAGGCCCGCACCAGGCGGCCGATCTCATCCACCTGCAGGAAACGCGGGCGGCCGTCGGCCTGGTACCCGTCGGGCAGGCAGTAGCTGCACCGGAAGTTGCAGGCTTCGGTGAGCGACAAGCGCAGGTACGGAAAGCTGCGTCCGAAGCTGTCGGTGAGTTGGCTCATGGCTGTTCCGCCTCCTGGTACCACCCTGCAGCCCTGCCCCTGAACGGGTTGTCGACCCCAGCCCGCAGAGTGCGCTGGGGCGTTGAAAGCGTCAACCCGGGAGGCACGCAGCCTGAATTGGTACCGCCTGTCGCGATAGGCCCTCCGCGCCCGTCCCGTTCGCCGTGACAACCTCGACACCTGTCGCAGATTGCACGCTGCGGGCGGATCACTACGCCAGCCAGCACTGGCGGGGCTTAACAGCGTAGGACAATGTCAAAAGCGTCTCCAATCGAGTGATGTTTGCAACTCTTCTGATTGGCATTGCACAGCGCCAGGGGCTCAGATGGCGTGCCACCGGAAAAGGGTGGCCGGGCTTCGAACACCCGAGTTGATGTTGATGTATGCGCTTGCCAGCCGGCGCCACCCTAGCGTGGCGCCGGCTGGCAATCCGTCTGCCGGCTATGGCGGGCGGTGCGTGGGGGCCTTCGGGCCCACCGGACTGACATCAACCCGGTGTTCGAACCACGTACCGTCCGCCACTTTTATGGGTGGCGGCTACCGATTGCCCTGCACGGAGCCTTGCCATGAACGAATCGGACCTCCCGCATCTGCACGCCCACCGCAGCACCGCCGGCGACGACGGTTCGCCTCCGGCTGCGCCAACAGTGGACAGGAACACCTTCATTGCCAATCTCCACCGCATCGGCTCCGGTGCGGCGGCCGACGGACAACCTTGGCCGGAGCGTCACCAGCTGCCCGGCCGCTGCCTGGCCCTGGCCGACGCCGATTGCGCGTTGACTGGGTTGCGGGTGGTGCTGGAAATGCTGCTGGCAGCCGAACGCACCCGGCAGAACGGCGAACCCGGGCAGTACGTGGGCGACCGCGTGATGGAGGGGTTGGTCATGGCCTGCCAGTCGTTGTGCGCGCAGGCGGTGGGGCGGTTGCAGGTGGGTGAGCAGTAGCCTCTATCGATGTCGCGCCTGCCCTCTTTTCGCCCCGGCGTTCGCCCGCTCAAATGCGACGCCCTTCGCCTTACTCACCCTGTGACGGCCGCTCCAGACTGGCGCGCGCCACCATTCTTCTGACGACACGACCATGCTGGCAAGGGTGATCAGGGCAATTGAATCACTCGCACTTTCAGAGCTGTGCAGACGGAGGCATCAGAAACCAATGCAGAATTTCAAAAGCACCTTGACGTTGCTCGTGGCCGCCGGTTGCTGCGTGGCCCCAGACATGGCGCACGCGTTCCAGCTGATCAGAGAAGAGGCAGATATCAGGCTTGTGGATGGCACACCCGCGATCTGCATCCCGGAAAAAGCGAAGGGCTCGTTCCCAGTGGCCAACCTGCTACTGCTGGAGTACTACACGCTCGAATCCGAAAGCTGGGCCATCCGCCTGAAGGACGATGCCAAGCCAATGAAGCTAAAGCCTGGCAACTGCATTGCATACGGCTCAATACCAGACGGCTACGAGCGGGATGGGCCCGACAACAGGGAGAATTTTCAACTGAAATTGAACACAACCTACTACTTTCAAGCAATTCGACAAATTCCAAATCTCTGGTATCTGCGTACCGCAATCTATGAGGCCACATTCTGTCTCAAGACAGATGCCGATGGAGCCCTCAGCATTCAGAAGAAATCAGCATGCCCCGACTTCAGCCGATGAAACTTCCCATCCCCGCAACAATCCTCGCCCTCCTGCTTCTGAGCAGCTGCGGCCACACCCCGGACCGGGAGTTACCGGACCGAAGCCTATCTCCCAGCACCGACGCAGGCGTGGTCAATGTGGCCATCAAAGTCCCTACTGAGCTCGAAACGATGGACGTGCGAGTCGTGTACCGTTCAAAGACTTGCACCATCACCAGCTACTCTGCCTCCGGAATTCCGTATGATCGAGATGGCTATCAGCGGATGGACTTGAAGCCCATCCAGCAGCGAGAGAGCAGACTGTTCGAGGCCAAAGTGCCGGTGAATGGAGGTGGCACCTGCAACTGGCAACTGAGCAATATCACCTTCGGCGCGGAGTACAAAGACACCTCCGCGTTTGGCGAGGGCATTCGATCCGGCCGTCCCGCCGGCATGATTGTCTTTTTTGATGACAACAATTCGCCCAACGGCCGCTGGGGTATCAAAGTCGACGGAGATCTGACAGTTGTGCGGGACTACTACCCATGGCTCAGTGAAAGGTTCCTTGGAGGCCATACAAAGTCAATGAGCCTGATCACGAACGGGGATTACCACCTAACTTACAAGGCACCTGATGCCCGCAATGTCCATTTCGAACCCATCCTACATTCGCAGTTTCTCACGCGATCCGTGGGACCTAAAGTCAAAGCCAAAGGCAACAGGACGATCTTCTACTATCCGGATGGCAGCAATTCGTTCGAAGCTTACAGCTGGCCGAATCACTCGAAACTGCAGGCAATCCGGATGGCAGCCGAAGCGCAGCGCCAGGCCCTGTCCGAGTCCGAAGGGTGAATCCCATGCGCAGCGCCCTTCAGCGAGGATCGCCTTCAGCAGGCGTCAGTGCTCGCTGAAAGCGCTCCTCAGATCGACGCCGATGATCGGCGAGAAGTCCACCTTGCACAGCTCCAGCTCGAAGAGCTGATCGTGATTGTCCAGGCACAGGGTGACTCTCACCGGCACGCCGTCGGCATCGGCAAGCATCGCCGTGGCAATGTCGCTTCCGAAGACCTGGGTCGTGCTGGACAGGAACACCACGCCCCCGAATCCGACAACCTCCACGTCCTCCACCTGGGCGAGCGCCAGATCCTTCAACAACCGTTCGGACAGCTCGGTCGTCTCGGGCAGCAGCCTGTGGATGAGGGAGACCTCGTCGGGGGTGAGGAATCTGGGCACGGAATGTCCTTCAGGGCACTGCATCCGCCATCGGCAGATGCTCGATCCGCCATGTTCTGGCGTAGATGAGAATGACGCTTCCGGTCGAGGTGGTCTCGATACGGAAACACTTCAGGCCGGACAACGGATAGCCGACCGCCTTCCAACGATCAAGGAGATCAGCGAGTCCCGGCGCGTCATCGTCGACCCTGGCGAACTCTATTCCCTCCTCCCCCAGTACGCCGAAGTTCATGAGCGCGGAGCACCCGTACGCTTCCGGGAAGCAAACGATTGACTCCCGACCGTCCGGCCAGCGCACGTGGACCTTTACCTCATCGCATACGCCTGGATTCCTTCTATCGATGTTGATGGCCAACAACGTGGCATCACACCATTCGAGCGCGTTGAAATCCTTCATCTACTGGAATTCCCCAAACCCATACAACAGAACGACCGAATCACCGCCGTCATCATTGCTGCGGCGTGTACGGGGTATTTCTTCAGCCTCGCAACGCCCTACTTCACGCAAGACGCCTTCAACGCGTGCCTAGCCTGTGCTGATCCGACATTGGCCGACACCAGCTGATCGACGAGTTGACAAGGGATTCTCTGTTCCCCGTGCATAGGGACGACAAACAGATCCCCATTGTCCCTCATTGTGTCCAACGCAACCCAAACCCTCGCTTGCGCGTCTATAGAGAACCCGGCGAGCAGATGCCCGCCCCTTCTTCATAGATCAGGTCGCCAACCGGCTGGCGTCTGTACTCCAGCTCTGCTCTCTGCAAAGCGGCATAAACCGGCTTCTCGCCCAGCTCACCTCGATGGAGTTTGCGAAATGAAAATAGCGCCGCACCCGTGAGAAGGATGAAGAGCAACACGTAAATGAATCTCATGGACTAGATTCCCGATCAGAGCTCTGGGATGCGCGAGGACGATCGCCGGTCACCGCTCCTGAAGCTCCCCAAGATTGAGATCCCGGGCATAGGACCGCCGACTACTGATCTGCACCGGCTTGGATGCGAACCTCCGGCCATCCCTGCATTCGACGGCGAATTGGTAGCTTCTGGGTTCCGGCCCTGCAACGACCATCATGTGGACCGAGAATGTGCTTCCAACCGGTTTCGACGAGACTACACCTTCGTCCTCCCCGAGCATACTCAGCTCACAATCTAGAGCGCGAACGTCACCCTGACCTGGCGGCACGCTTCCCGAGACGCGCACGATCATATCGCCACCCGATGTTGCACAGCCGGCCAGAACCAGACCGGCAACGACAGCGGCGGCATACCTCACCTTCGGCATCCCCGAATTCTCAGTACGCACTGCGACGTCTACGCCGATAGCCATTCAGGGATGCATCAATCTCATCAATAGATACCCGCCATGATACGAATGTAGTCGTCGAGCGAATCCACCCGCCGATCGACTGCAATACCACGCTTTTTTGCGAGCGATTGAAGCTCGAATATCAACACCCCATACCCCGAGTCCCAGCCATGAGCTTCACCAGGCGACAGTTCCTTCGAAAATCGATCTCCAGGACGGAGCTTCCCAGAGGGCAAACGAAGCTCGTCTGCAACATGCTCCAGCAGCTCCACTACGGTTTCCTGATCCAGGCCACTCTCCGCATAGTATCGGTCATGGAAGCCAGTTGGCGACAGCGCCTCCCTTTCTCTCAGGCTTTCCTTCATTTCCATTCGCCTCTATCCACCGCCTGCGCTGCAGCCACAATAGACCATGGAGCCGATATCCCAGAACCCCTCCCATACAGTCGTCACCACGACCACGCGCCCCAAAAGTCTTCCTGCCGAACTCCACGACGCTTGAACTGGACCGAATCGGCGTCCGTTTGCCGCGCGCTGCATCGCCTGCCCGGCCTGGGAACCCGCAGCATGCTGCCACGTCGTGGCATGCAACCGCAGAATTGGCAGCAGCGCTTGCCATCTGTGCGCCGGATGCGACTTCACAAGTTGTCGACGTACTTTCCGGCCCGCTAGCGCCAAGCTTGCCCCAGTCCCATCGCCTCTCCGAAACGCAATCGGCGAAGGTTGCCTGAAGCCCATGCGGATCATTTAGGGCAATCGGCATGGATCCAACATAGGCATAGGTGTTTACTCTACCTTCCAGCCCGATTGGATCACTCTGCGAGTACCGGCGCACCGCCGGGTCGTACTCGCGCTGGTAGTTGTAGAACAACCCACTCGCACTCGTCGCCTGCTGACCCGGGAAGCGCAGCGCCAGCTCGAACGACACACCATCCCCGTCCAAGTCGGCACTCGGAATCTGGTTGCCGAACACTTCGCTCTTTCTGCTCCGCGCCCAAGCCGGGACATCGGGCGACCGAGCGATTGCCACGCGCGGCCCACCCGGATGACATCGAGTGAGCGCAACTTCGGCTTAGCTGACCTATTGCGCAGACGCGCTGGCCCGATGCGTCAGCATCAGAGGCAGCGCCGACATCAAGGGAGGTCCGTACTGACGGAAACAGAGCCGTCTTCCCTCAGCCAGACGTTCACGTAGGTATCTGGGGGAGGTATCCGATTGATCGACGCCCCTGCAGGAAGGATCTCCCAGCTGGTGATCGAGCCGCAAACTGTTTTATGGATCAACCTGCGACTGTCCAACCCCCGTCTGGCCAGTTCGGTAACAACCACTTCGGGAGGCTGGCGATCAAAGCCTTTGTAGGCAGTGCAACTCTTTCCCGTCTGACCCATGGGGTACGTTGAACTCTCAACCTCATCCCGGCACCCCAGCTGGCCCAGAACGAGCGAGAGGATGGCTAGTATCCGAATGCATCGCATTGCCTGTTGCTCCTTTCCTTTACTGCCCTGCTGTAGGCCTTGTCTACTGCGGCGCCTCCGAGTCCTCCATCGCGCAGCCGAGTTGCACAGATCATCTGCTCTTGATATGCACGACACTCAAGCTCATTGGCCAGCTGCCGATGCTCGATCCCATCATATTCCCAGTCCTTTGGGAATGGGCTTGCACCTTTAGGCCTCCCCACGCAGGCATTAGGAACCCTCTTTTCCAATAACGCCTTATGGTTTCGCTCATGCATAACGGTGCATATCTTGTCGCAGCCTGAATTGCAGACACTGACCAGAAATCCTCCATTGCCATCACAAGTAACCATTCCCAGCTGTCCGCCGCACGTACTTGTATCGAACACGGGCTCAAGCCCAAGTGGGTCAGCCGCGAGAAGCGGAGAGGCATTCGAATACCCGTACGCGGAAATGCCGCCGGACAAGCCTATGGGATCCGCTTGCGTATAGCGTCCGGTCGCAGCGTCGTATTCCCGCTGGTAGTTGTAGAACAACCCACTCGCATCCGTTGCCTGCTGGCCCGGGAAGCGCAGCGCCAGCTCGAACACCACACCATCGCCATCCGGGTCGGCACTCGGAATCTGGTTGCCGAATACCTCGCTCTTGTTGCTCCACTCCCAGATTGCGACATTCCGCACCGGATCGATCACCACGCGCGGCGTACCCAGATGATCTGGTTGGACGTAGGCCAGTGCCGGCACGCCGGTAGCCGGCACATTGATCAGCGCCACCGGGTAGTTGTCCAGCCAGATCGCCTGTTGCTGCGCCTGGCCCGTGGCCGAGTAGTTGCCCAGCCATTGCCCTGCTTCGTCGTACAAGGTGATCTGCGCTGCGCCGCCGGCCGGGGCGCGCAGCACGCGCTCGCCGCGATGGTTGTAACCGTAGCTTTCCAGCACCGCACTGCCCTGCTTCACCGCGTTCATGCGGTTGGCATCGTTGTAGGTGAACGTCTTGCCGCCGATGCTGGTGGTGTTGCCCACCGCGTCATGGTTGCGCGCTTCGCCGTCCACGGCGGTCAGCCGGTGGCTGGTTGCGGGATAGGTGTAGCTGGCGGTGCCTGCCGAGGTGGTCAGCGCAGTGCGATTGCCGGTGGCGTCATAGGCATAGGTTTCAATCGGCGTGCCGGTCGTACCGTCCTGGGTCTGGGTCAGGCGACCCAGCGTGTCGTAGGCGTACTTGGCCAGCACCGTCGAGCCTGTGCCGTTCTTCAGTTCGGTGATTGAACCGACCGGGTCATAGCCATAGCCCAGCGACAGGCCGCCCGCGGCCGGGTCGTGCACCGCCTGCGGGCGATAGTCCAGGTCCAGCGGACGCTGCAGCTGGCGGCCGTTGCCATAGGTCCAACCGGTCGCCGGGCCGAAGGCCGCGTAGGTCACGTTGTTCACCACGATCTGGCGCGCCTGGCCGGGCCGGGTCAGGCCGATCTGGCTGACGCGCCCCTGGGTATCACGCACGTAGTCGGCAACGCTGCCGTCTGGGTAGGTCAACGCGGTCAGGCGACCCGACTTGCTGTAGGCGTAGCGCAGCGTGCTGGCGACGCCGTTGACGGTCTGCACCTTGCGAGTGACCTGGCCGAAGCGGTCGTGGCAGTACTGGGTGCTGCCATTGGCGTGCAGCACCTGCCCCAGGCGCCCCTTGGCAAAGCGCTCGTCGGCGGTGCACGCAGCAGGCGCCACGTCGTAACTGTAGCCCACGTCCAGATTGGGGTCCGGATAGGCGATGCCGATCAGGCGGTTGAGTGCATCGTAGTGATAGGTGGCAGTGACGCCACGTGCATCGGTGGCCGTCTTGCGGTTGCCGGCGGCGTCCACGGTGAAGCTGCTGGCGCCACTGTCCGGGCTGACCTGCCCGGTCAGGTCACCGAATCCGTTGTAGGCGTAGGTGGTATGCAGGCCCTTCGGGTCGGTGACCTGGGTGACCTGGTCCAGCGCGTTGTACTGGCTGCGGATCTCGGCGGCCACGCCACCCACGTCCTGCAGGGTCTGGGCCAGGCGGTTCAGCGGGTCGTACTGCTGGCTGGTCACGCGCTGCAGGGCGTCGGTCACGGTCTGCGGGTTGCCGTTGGCATCGTAGGCAAAGCCGGTAGCGTGGTTGCCTGCGTCCTTCAGTGCGGTCAGCTGGCCGAGTGTGTTGAACGTCCGTGCCAGGGTGCGGCGCAGGGTACCGCCTGCATCGAGCGTGTCTTCCTTGAGGCGATTGCCGGCATTGTCCAGCGTGTAGTGAATCGTGTTGCCCGCGTTGTCCTCGATATCGGTCAAGCGCAGCGCCGCATCGTAGACATAGGAAACGCTGCTGCCGTCGGGCTCGGTGATCTGTTGCACCTGGCCGGTCGGCCAGTAGCTGATCTGGGTGACCCGATTCTCGGCAGTGGTCGCGCCACGTACGGTGACCGAGGTTGGCCAGCCGCGAGCATGGTAGGTGTAGTCGGTGACCACGCCGTTGGCATCCTTGACCGACAACGGCCGCCCGAAAGCGTCGTAGGCCAGAGTCTCGACCGTCTGGCCCAGCGCATTGGTCACGCTGCGCAGGTCGCCCTTGCGATAGCTGCAGGCACCTCCGGTCGCGCACCCTGCATCATCCGCCGAGTAATAGGCATAGGTAACGGCATCGGCCACATCCGTGCGCGGGCCATCCACACTCTTCAGCAGCCCCTCCACCGGGCAGCTGCCTGCCGCTGCCACGTCAGCGGCTTCGCAGTACGTGTAGCTGGTGATGCGCGTCTGACCGGAAGCGGTGTCGGTCACCGTGTTGGCCGTCGGCTGGCGTCGGGAATTGAAGGCCGTGTGGGTTTCGCGGCTACCGATCCGGGTGGTCAGTACCGCATTGGTTTCGACGTCGCGCGCCGTGGTCACCACACGCTGCTCGGGCAAGCCGACCGCTTCGGTCACGGTATGGATGCTGACGGCACGACCGCTCACCGGATCGGTGCCTTGCGCATAGGTGTGCTTGGTCTGGATACCGCGGCGATCGGTGTAGGTATCCAGACGCCGGCGGAAGTCGACACTCTGGTCGTAGTAGGTCCGGCTGACGGTTCCCTGCGAATCACTCAGGCCGGTCACCTTGCGCGACGGAGCGGTGTCGCCCCCGGGTGTCAGGGTGTAGTCGGTCTGCCGCCCCAGCGCGTCGGTCACCACCGCACCACCATTGGGGCTGTAGGCCAGTGTCACGCCATCGGCACCGCCGGCATGTTGACTGGAGATCACACGACCGATGGAATCGTAGGTAAAGGTGCTGTAGCGGCGACCGTCCTCAGCGGTGATGCCGGTCAGGTGCTGGGGGAAGTCCTGGTTCTCGTAGTGATATGTCCGCACACCACCACCCGCATAGGTCACCGTGGCGACCTGGTTCTGCGGCGTGTAGGTATAGGTGGCGAGCGCAATGCCCTCGACCAGCACCGAACTGATCAGCGCCTCATAGTCGTTGGACTGGTAGACGAACTCCAGTGTGCGGCCACTGCTGTGGGTGACGGCCGCAAGGCGTTCGCTGTCGTCGTAGATATAGGTCAGGGACGTGCCATCCGCGAAGCGCTTGGCGGCCAGACGCCCGTCCGCGCCGAAGGTCGAGATGGAGCCCGCCGAGTACAGTGTCCAGTTGCCGTTCTGGACCAGACGGTCACCACTGTCGTCGTCCGCCTCATAGGCTTGGCCGATCTTCTTGAATGCACGCTGGAAACCGGTGCTTTCAATGATGCCCACGCTGTCAACGCCGTCCAGTGCCAGGTGGGCGCCCAGCGAATGGGTCCAGCCATAACCGAAGCCACCGGATGAGGTGGAGATGCCGGAGTGATAGAAGCGCGTCAGCGCGATCCAGCCCAGATCGAAGTCCGGCGCGATCTCGTACTTCTCGCCCGTTTTGACATCACATGGGTTGCCGACATTGCCGTCGCAGGTGCCGCCGTTGGAGGCCGGGTCCTTGTCGGGAATCGGACTCATGTTCGCCGCTGTATCGTTGCGGGACATGGGGCAGTTACCGTTGCCGCCGTCCTTGTCGCACTTCTGCGACTTCGATGTGATGGTCGCAACGAATTCTTCGCTGACGCAGGCGTTGTGCTTGTTGGACCACTGTGTGAGGGGAATCGGGCAGTTCAAGCGCCGGGTACGCGCGACCGCCACCGTTCCGGTGTACGGCGTGCAGGGTGATTCAGCCGTGTTGTTGCCAGCCATGGAAGTCAGATCGTAGTAGCGCGACTCGATGACACCTGCCTGATCGGGCGAAGCTGCAAACCACTCGCCTGACGGAGTTACCGCTGCACCGGGGCACACGGGATTGCTGGCTTGTTCGTCCGCAAGAAAATCGGCAACCATCGCCTCTTCCGTCGGAAATATGTCACGCCCTATGTAGGACCAGTCCGGGTCGGAGGGCTGCGACTTCCCCATCCAGTAGGTGATCGACGTATTGCCGTTCAAGTCCACAACTTTCGACTTGATCTTGTCGACAGACTGCCAGCCGAACTGGAACTCCGGCGGGAATGGACTGGGTGCGGGAAGGCTCTTGATCGCCTGCACCGCCTGCTGCTGGGTCTTATACTGCGTCGAATTGCCGCCGGGCTGCGAAATGCGCCAGGTAATCTTGCTTTCCTGCGCCTGCGCCACAGCAGGGGCGAAGCAGCCGAGGGCAACAATCGCCAGCGCGGCACGCGAGAGGGTCTTCAGTCGTTCCAACATCCCTGTTCTCCTTCCTGGACGAACACAGCGCCGGCGGGAACGAGAACGCGGAGCTGTGCCCACGCGTCATGCATCGGATCGTCCTTGGTCCGGAATGCGGCAGTGCCACATGCCGCCTTTATCGTCGAGGACGCTTGCACATTCAAGTGTGGAGTCGCGTAACCGATCACAGATTCAAGCATCCAACGCCATTCAGCGGTCTACGCTCCGCCCCATGACTTGCTGCACAGGGAGTCGGTGTTATACCTCACTACATTACCAGCACGACCTGTCGCGAGGTCGGCAGGCTGCGGCGCTCCGCTGCAGACCTGACCCATCGGAAGGGCTGGCACGCGTCACGGCCCAGGGGAATGGCAATGAAGAGCAGCCGAGTGACGTTGTGGGTGCTGGCCGCGATGATGGCCACTGCAGGCACCGCCCACGCAGGGGAAATCCAGGTGGATCGCGGCGCCTACGCGCTGCAGGCCGAAGAGACCGGGGCCGGCCCGATCACCGTGGTCTTTGAATCCGGATTCGGGCAGGGCGCGGGGGCCTGGAAGGAGGTGGTTGCCGGTCTGGGGCGCGACTACCACAGCATCACCTACGCCCGTGCGGGACTCGGCAAGTCCGGCAGCGACGGTCACCCCAAGCGCATCGATGCGCATCTGGCCGACCTCACGGCCGTGATCGATACGCTCGCTCCCGGTCGCCGCGTTGTGCTGGTGGGTCATTCCTATGGCGGCCTGCTGGCCACGGAGTTTGCACGCCGCCATCCGGAGCGCCTGCAGGGCCTGGTGCTGGTGGACCCGGCCACGATGGGGCAGCGCCATGCGTTCAAGCAGGCCGACAGTGCCCGCGTGCAGGCAGATGATGCCCAGCTGCGGGCGATGCTGCCGCCAGCCATGGCCGCCGACTACGCCGTGCTGACCGAACAGCTGGATGCACCCGGTGCGGAAACCCCGCGCACGATGCCGGACGTGCCAGTGGCGCTGCTGACTGCAACCCAGCTGGCTGCCGAACCGCTGTTCTTCGAGGAAACCGCAGCGGGCAAGGCGCTCTGGAAAGCACAGCACGCCCTGCTCTTCTCGGGCTTCACGCGCGGCTCGTACCGCTACCTGGCAACCGGCCACACCCTCCAGCGCGAGGAGCCTGCTGCGGTGGTGGCCGCGATTCAATCGGTCTCCGGCACCTCGAAGTAGCTGTTCCAGGCAGGGGCTTCCCGGGTTGTTCCCCGCTACTGCCCGCGCAGCCGAACCGCGAAGTACCGCGCCGGGGAAAGGCCAAGCGCCTTCTTGAACATCGTGATGAAAGCCGTCACCGACTCATAACCCAGCGTCTCGGAAACGCGTTGTACCGGTGCGCCCGCGGCAAGTTCCCGAATGGCGATGAGCAGGTGCAGCTGCTGCCGCCAGCGACCGAAGGACAAGCCCGTTTCGCGTTCGATGAGGCGGGTCAACGTGCGCTCGCCGAGGGCCAGGCGCACGGCCCACTGGCCGATGGTGCTGCGGTCTGCCGGATCCGCCGACAGCGCTGCAGCCAGCGCACGCACCTTCGGGTGATGGCTGACCGGCAGCGACAGATGCTCAGCCGGCATCTGTACCAGCTCGTCCAGCAACACCCGCGCCAGTCGGTCGGTGTGGCTGCCATGCGGATAGTCCAGCGGCGCGTCGGCCAGGTGCAGGATCATCTCGCGCAGCATCGGCGAGATGGCCAGCGTCACGCACTGCGCCGGCAGGTCGACGATGCCGGGCTCGACGAACAGGTAGCACAGGCGCGCGTTGGCGGTGGCGCGGTTGCTGTGCGGCATGCCGCCCGGAATCCAGACGCCACACTGGGGCGGCACGATCCACAGCGCGTTGGCCACTTCGCAGGTCACCGCCCCATGCAGCGCAAGAATCAACTGGCCCTTGCGGTGCTCATGCACGGGAATTTCCGCGTCGTGCTCGGCCACCTGCAGGCGGCTGGCGACCGCCGGGCGATCGGTCTCGTCCGGGTCCAGGTCAAAGCCGGGGAGCGAAATGCGAGCCATTCTCACATTGACCGGTTTTAGCGATTGATTGTCATTGTAGCGAAATTCGCCAGTGCGGCCGATCACTAGCATGAGCCGCATGCACGCCCCCACCCCTGCCCGTCTCCACGTGTTCCAGGCATTCGCTTGGTTGAAAAGCCCTGCCCTCAGGACCGACCAGGAGGCGGTGCTGTTCTCGCTCAAATGCCTGCTCGCCGCGTCGCTGGGGCTGTATGTCTCCCTGAGGATCGGCCTGAATCGCCCGTTCTGGGTGATCGGGACGGTCTATCTGGTGTCGCAACCGCTGTCCGGGGCGACACTCAGCCGCGGCCTGTTCCGCCTGCTCGGTACCGTGGGCGGAGCCGTCGCCACCGTCGTGCTGGTGCCACGTTTCGCCAATGCACCCCTGGTGCTGAGCGCCGCGCTCGCGACCTGGATGGCGCTGTGCCTGTATCTGGCGATGCTCGACCGCACGCCACGTGCCTATGCGTTCCTGCTGGCCGGCTATACCACCAGCCTGATCGGGTTTCCTGCGGTGATGGTGCCCGGAGAGGTGTTCACCATCGCCATCACGCGGGTGCAGGAAATCGCCATCGGCATCCTGGCCGCAACGCTGGTACACGCGCTGGTGCTGCCGCGCCGGGTCTCGATACGCGTGCACGCGCGGGTTGCTGCCGTGCTGGATGACGCGGAACGATGGACACGGGACATGCGCGCCGGTGCATCGGACACGGTGCTGGCGACGGACCGCTCGAAAGTGGCCGCCGACCTGCTCGAACTGCATGTGCTGTCGATCCACCTGCCCTTCGACAGTGCCCAAGGCGTGGCCCAGGTGCAGATCCTGCGTGCCCTGCATGACCGGATGCTGGACGTCCTGATGCTGTCCAGCGCGGTGGAAGATTCCATCGCCCGGCTGCGTTCACCACAGGCCAGCGCAATGGATGCAAGGGGCTGGCGCGATCTGCTGCGGGCCAGCCTGGTCGCGCAACAGGCCGAGCTCGACCTGGCCCACGCCGACTGCCGCGTGCTGCAGGCGCAACTGCACACCGCCCGCCCCGATTGGCGCCGGCATGTACCTGCCCGCCTTGCGCGACATACGCAGGGTGCGGTACTTCACCGGGATCATCGGCTTGCCCTGCGCAGCGCGCTGGGCGCGTTCGTCGGCATCCTGCTGAGCTGCGTGTTGTGGATCGTTACCGGCTGGTCGGAGGGCGCGACGGCGGTGTCCATCATCGGCACGGCGTGCGTGCTGTTCGGCACGATCGAAGCGCCTGCGCCGCATGTCATGCGCTATCTGGTGGGGTCATTGATCGGCGTTGCCGTCGGCCTGCTCTACGGTCTGCTGATCTTCCCCGCGCTGTCCGATGTCGTCGGCCTGATTGCCGCGCTGGCGCCTGCGCTGCTGCTGTGCGGATCGTTCCTGGCCCGGCCTCCCTTCATCATGGCTGCCCTGGGCGTGGTGCTGACGTTTCCGCTCATCGCGGGACTGGGCGCGACCAATACGGTCAACATCGTCGGCGCACTCAACAACAGCGTAGCGTTGTTCGTGGGTACGACAGTGGCACTGTGCAGCATGCAGCTGTTCCAGACCGCCGATGCGGGCCGCAACCGCGCACGGCTGGAGCGTTCGATCCGTCGGGATATCGCACGACACGCCGCCGGACAAGGTGGCGTGGCCCGGGCCTGGCTCAGCCGCATGCTGGATCGAATCGGGCTGCTCGCTCCCCGGTTGCGGGGCGGTTCCAGTGCCGCAGACGACCTGCGGGCATTGTTTGCGGACGTGCGTGCGGTACGTGCATCCAACCAACTCCGCGCACTGGACAAGTGCCAGGAAAACCCGCAGGTCCGGGTGCTTCATGCGGCGCTGATCGAACGCGTCGCCGCACATTTCAGGGTTCGTGCCCACGCGCCACGCAGCGTCGACGCCCATCTTCTGGAACTGCTCGACCGCATGCGCGAGGCAGCAGTGGCCAGCAGCGGGGATGATCGTGAGCATCTGTCGCACCTGCTCTGCGGATTGCGCCGCGACCTGCTGGCGCCTGCTCTCACCCTTCGGCACTGACCTCATGTTTTCTGATCTCTCCATTGATGGCGTGCTGATCCCCGGCCTGCTCGCCGTGGCCGCCGCCGCGCTGGCGCTGTCGATGCTGACCTCGCGCCTGCTCGCCAGTCTCGGTCTGTACCGCTTGTTCGCCGCGCGACCACTGGTGGGCCTGTCCCTGTTCGTGATCCTGGCGGAGCTGATGATCCGGCTCTCGCCCCTGCTCGAGAAATGAAATGAAACACCTGCTTGCTGTCATCGGGCGCTGGAGCGCTACGCTGGTTGTATTCGCGATTGCTGTCGTCGCCGCGCTGTCCATCTGGAAGCGTTACGAAACACGCCCGTGGACGCGGGATGGACGGGTCCGCGCCGATGTGGTGCGCGTTGCGTCGGACATGGGGGGGCTGGTCACCCAGGTGCTGGTGCACGACAACCAGCGGGTCAGCGCCGGACAACTGCTGCTGGTGCTGGATCAGCCACGCCTGGCTGCCGCGCTTGAGAAGGCCGACGCAGCGGTCAGCAGCGCACGCGCGACGCTGGCGCTGGCCCGCCGCGAATCGACGCGGGACAACGCACTGGGCAACCTGGTCGCCTCGGAGACACGCGAACGCAATGCGGCCAAGGTCGACACCGAGCTGGCCGCCCTGGCGCAGGCACGGGCCGAACAGCGCGTTGCCCAGCTCAACGTGCAACGCACCGAGGTGCGCGCGAGCACCGACGGCATCGTCACCAACCTGGACCTGCATGCGGGCGATTACCTGCAACCGGGCGCGCAGGCGCTGGCGCTGATCGACACCGGCAGCCTGCGCATCGAGGGCTACTTCGAGGAAACCAAGCTGGGCTGCATCACCGAGGGCGATGCCGCCGTGGCGCGGCTGATGGGCGACACCCGCGATGTCCGCGGACACGTTGACAGCATCGCCGCCGGCATTGCCGACGATCAGCGCTCAAGCACGCACAACCTGCTGCCGGCCGTGGCGCCGACCTATACCTGGGTGAGGCTGGCACAGCGCATCCCGGTACGCATCCGTATCGATGATGCGCCGCCGGATACGCGCCTGATCGTGGGTCGCACTGCGAGTGTGACCATCACGCCCTCGGCACCGGGAGCCTGCAAGTGAGCGTGCGGACAGTACGTGGTGGGCTGCTTGCCCTGTTGCTGCCCCTGACGGCCTGCGTATCCGGCCCCGACTATCACCTGCCTGCGAACGCCGTCGCAGCTTCACAACGGGCTGCGCGGGCGTTCGTCTCGGGCCAGGACCCGTCGCTCAGTCACGACGTGCCACCGGATCGGTGGTGGCACCTGTATGGCGACCCCCAGCTTGACGCCTACGTACGCGAAGCACTGGCGGCCAATACCGACCTGCGCGCCGCCGATGCCAACCTTCGGCGCGCCAGCGCCACCGTGCTGGAGTACCGCGCGCGCGGTGCCGTGCAAGCCGACGTGGATGCATCGGGCACGCTCACCCATGCCGGTGGCTACACCCAGGCATCGGCCGCGCCACAGTCGTATGCGCTCGGCCTTCACCTCTCCTATCCACTGGATCTTGCAGGCGGCATTCGCCGCGGCATCGAAGCCGCCAACGCCGACGCGGAGGCGGTTGCTGCGGCACGCGACCAGGTCCGCGTGGTCGTCGCTGCGGCCGTCACCCGTGCCTATCTCCAGGTGTGCACCCGCAATCACACGCTCGCTGCAACCCGGCAGGTGCTGGCGGTGCAGCGCGCCACTCTGGACGCAACCCGACGCCTGGCTGCAGGCGGGCGCGGAACGGACTTCGATGTCAGCCGTGCCGGTGCCGCCGTCAATCGCAGCGCGGCGGCGATACCGCACCTGCTGGCGGAACGGCAGGCCGCACTGTTCGAACTGGCCGCATTGATGGGCAGGCTCCCGGCGGACTATCCCAGGGAGGCCGAAGCCTGCCCCCAGCCCCCTGAGCTGGAGCAGGCGCTGCCGGTCGGTGATGGCTGGCAGCTGCTCCAGCGGCGCCCCGACATACGTGCCGCCGAACGCAGCCTGGCCGCCGCGACTGCAATGATCGGTGTCGAGACGGCGGGTCTCTATCCGCAGATCACCTTGGGCGCCTCTTCGGGCGTGGCCGGCACACCGGCGCATCTGCTGTCGGCCGACGGCTTCGGTGCGGGCATCGGTCCCGTGCTGTCATGGCACTGGCCCAACCGCCGCGTGGCCAAGGCCCGCATCGCAGCGGCCGGTGCCAACGCAGATACCGCGCTCGCGTCCTTTGACGGCGTCGTGCTGCAGGCACTGCGGCAGACCGAGACCGCGCTTTCTGCCTGCACGCAGGAGCTTGAACGCGAGCGCAGCCTGGCGCAGGCGCGTGGGGATGCAGCGCGGGCCGCCGGGCAGGCGCAGCAGCTCTACCGTTTCGGCAGGATCGATTTTCTCGACCTGCTTTCGGCCCAGGCCGCGCTGGCAGATGCGGAGTCCGCATTGGCCGTCTCGCGCGCGGAGCGCATTGACCGGCAGATGGATCTTTTCCTGTCGTTGGGTGGAGGCTGGGCTGCAACAGATTCAGCCCCGGGCGGGGTCCAGTGACCCGTTGCCTGGCAGCGGCTGCAGGCCGCGCCGTCTGTTCAGGAATGTACCGCCTACACCCGTATTCATTCACACTGACTGCCCTATATTCCCGCCACAGCGCCGCATGCTGCGGCCATGACGGAGGCATCTCCATGAAGACCACACGCTTGCTTGCCATCGCCTTGACCACCACCACCGCGTTGGCTGCGGCCCCCGCCTTCGCCGATCCGCCGCACCACGCCCGCGGCAACGGCCCGCCGCCGCATGCGGGCGGCCCGCATAACCGCGATGCGCCGCCGCCGGGCTGGCAGAAGAAGGCCTGGCGACGTGGCGAGCGCCTGCCGTGGGCCGAAGTGGACCGCCGCTACTGGGTAGACGATTACGCGCGCTATGACCTGCGCGAACCGGGCCGCGACCGGCGTTGGGTGCGCCAGTCCGATAACGAGTACCTGCTGGTGGAGATCGCCACCGGGCTGATCATCGACGCCCTGCATCGCTGAAGCGACCTGCAGCGTCCGCACACGCAGCGATTTACATCGGTGCAGACACCTTACGACCGGGGCCGCCCCGGTCGGCGGTGTCTGCGCCCACGGCGCCCCGCCCGCCTCCGCGGCCCGCCATGCAGGCCCTCCCGCAGCGCGATATACCCGCACATCAGCGCTGTGGCAAATAGCCCCATCGCCACCAGTATTTCGAATCCCCGATCACCAAAGAGCAGGCGGATGGAGGTCTCCAGTGAGCACAGCCTGCCGCAGCGCAGGCCGTGCTCGTTGAAGCCATGGATGAGCACCAGTACGCCCATCAACGTGCACCACGCCATCAGGGCCAGGCTTGCGATGAAGATGAAAGGTCGATGGATACGCATGCGCTTGCTGCGGTCGTCTACGGTGATGTCAGGCGCGACGTTGCGATCACGCGATCGGAAGCATCCAGTTCCACCGACCAGGCTTCGGTATCTAGTCCCAGCCGGTTCTCATACCACCATCGCTGCGCACAGCGACCACTGCATCCACGGCTGGCATAGCGGGTAAAGGGAACATCGGCGTGCTCCACCACGTCAGGGGGCCCCAACGCCCGCAGTACCTCGATCCTGCTCGCCCCGACCGGGACCGAGGCGAGCGCGTGGGAATGCCACGCTGAGATCGCCGAGCAACCGGCCACGTACGCCACGAACAGCCCGACCAGCCCCCACATCAGTGTCCTCATTGACAGATCCCCTCCTGCGCCGCGCGCCCGCGCATCATCCGCGCAGACGCTCTTCGACGTCAAACTTCAACGACAAGCGGACCTGTTGCAGCGCCCGGCAACCGTGCTAGCGTGCGCCGACCGATGATTCAGGATGAACGCAGGGACACCCGTCGATGGCAGGCAAGCGCCGGAAGGACAGGATCACGCAGGAGCACGGTCTGTTCGTGAAGCGGTACGGGCCCAAGGGCGGCGCCATGCCAAATCCAGCGACCGGCCCTGCGACTGGAACTGCGAGAGCGGCTCAAGCGTCTGGCGCCAGAAGAGCGGGTCAGGATGCTCCCCGGTGAGGACGACAACGATGATCAGCCCTGAAGGAATGATCCGGCGCGCCATCTTCGTGACGCTCTGCAGTGTGCTATGCGCCTGCGGCCTGGTTATGGACAGTTCGTTCGACACTCTGCGCGAGGCGCTTGACTCCGCCATGGTGAACAAGGGATGGATTCCCGGCTGGGTGCCCCACGAGGCGACCGACCTGCGCGAGGTGCACGACCTCGACTCGAACACCAGCGCGCTGGCCTTCACCAAGCCTCCTGCGATACCACTGCGGCTGCCTGCGGATTGCCAGGCAACGACATTCAGTCACGGCGATCCTGTTGCGTTCGATCGATACTGGTGGCCGGGCGACGGGACGCTCAAGTCGTCGTATCGCGTCTTTCGCTGCGCGCCCGAATCCGGAAAATCAGTCTTCGTCGCCATCAACAGGACCGAAGACCACGTGCTCTTCTGGCGAACCTACGCGCGGTGATGCGCCCGCGCCACCCTATTCCTCCCCAGGACCCCATGATGCCCAACGCACGTGCACGCTTCGTCGCCCTCGCCCTGTTGCTCCCGGCGTGGCTGCCGGCCTACGCCACGCAGAATGCCCCCGCCGACGTCAAGGCGATCGAACAGGTGGTCGAAGCGTTCCGCGCCTCGCTGATCAACAAGGACAAGCCGACCTACATGGGCCTGTTCTTCTCTGATAAACCGGAAGACATCGGCTGGCAGTTCGTTTCCGAGGATGTCCGCCTGCAGGACATCCGCAAGGCCAAGCCCGATGCGATCAAGGCACGGCAGATTCCCGCCAACAACTTCATCGCGCTGATCGACGGGGCGATGGCCTCGCCGAAGCCGAAGGAGGAGAAGTTCTCCAACACGAAGATCGAAACGGACGGCGATGTGGCCTCGGTCTCGTTTGACTACAGCTTCCACGACGATGGGGTGAAGACCAACTGGGGCAAGGAAATGTGGCAGCTGGTCCGCACCGAGCAGGGCTGGAAGATCTTCTCGGTGATCTACTCGATCCGCGATTCACGCAGCCCGGGCGATTGAACGTCGCTTGACCGGGCCGAACCCAGGCCGCGATCCATTCAGCAAGGGCATTGGCATTCGGCCATCGATCGGGCAGAGTTCGGCCACGCGCAAGGACGCATGCCATGACCCGCCTGCTGATCATCGAAGACAACCCCGAGCTGGTTGCCAACCTGTACGCCTTCTTTGAGCCGCTCGGCTACGTGCTGGACGACGCGCGTGACGGCGCCAGTGGCCTGCGCCGGGCCACGCAGCACGACTACGACGCCATCCTGCTGGACCTGATGCTGCCGCGCCTGGACGGCATGACGCTGTGCCAGAAGCTGCGCCAGGAGTTCCAGAACCCGGTGCCGATCCTGATGCTGACCGCGCGCGATCCGGTCGAAGACCGTGTGCAGGGCCTGGCCCTGGGCGCGGATGACTACCTGGTCAAACCGTTTTCGCTGGTGGAACTGGATGCACGGATCAAGGCCCTCGTACGAAGGGCACAGGGGCGCCAGGTCCAGAGCGTGCTGGCGTGGAAGGACCTGCAGGTGGACACGCGCTCGCCACAGGCCTGGCGGCAAGGCCGCTGCATTGCGCTGACGCCCACGTCGCACAAGCTGCTGATGTGCCTGGTGCGTGCAGCTCCCGCCGTGGTGCGCAAGCAGGAGATGGAATACCTGGTCTGGGGCGACGAGCCACCGGACAGCGGCGCGCTGCGAACCCACATCCATGAGCTGCGCCTGCAGGTGGACCGCAGCTTCGACACCGCGCTGATCACCACGGTGCACAGCGTCGGCTGGCGCATGCAGGCGTGAGCCCTGCCTCCCTCTACCGCCGCCTGAGCCTGCGCACCCGCATCACGATCTCGTTCGTGCTGTTGATGGCCGGTGCCATGGGCTTCATCGTACTGGCCGAACAGGTCGACTACGACCAGGTCCGGACTGCTGTCGTCGCACGGACCCAGCACGGCGAAGTGCAAAGGCTGCAGGCCGCGCTGGATCGTGGCCAACGCCCCGCCCTGCCACCAGGGACCCAGCTGTTCGATGCCCAGGACGTGCCTGTCGTGCTGCGCCAATACGGCCCGGGCTACCACGGCGAAGAGGCGCCCAACGAGTGGCACCTGCGTGTGTTCGACAGTGGTGGCCAACGCTACTACCTGCTGCAGGACGCCGCACCCTATGGCTATCTGGAACACCTGATCAATGCCTTTGCGGCACTGGTCATTTCGGTCTGCGTGTTCGGCGCCTTCCTCATCGGCCGCAAGGTCGCTACCCACGTCATCGCGCCCATCACACGATTGGCCGATGCGGTGCAGGACGGCCACAAGCCCTTTCCCTACCAGGACGCACGCGACGAGATCGGCGTGCTCGCGCGCGCCTTTGCCCGCCATAGTGACGAGCTCGAACGGTTCCTGCATCGCGAGCAGTGCTTCAGCGGCGATGCCAGCCACGAGCTGCGCACGCCCTTGGCCATCATCGGCGGTGCTGCCGAAACGCTGGCCTGCCAGCTTCCGGCCGACAGCCACCTGGTTCCCAGCGCGGCACGCATCCTGCGTACCGCCCAGGAGATGCAGCGCCAGCTGACCTGCCTGCTGCTGCTCTCGCGTGCCCCCGGCGCCGTGCCGCGCAACGCGGTGGCCCTGCGTCCGCTGCTCGAATCCTGCATGGAGCGCTGCCAGCCCTGGCTTTCCGGCAAGCCGGTGACCGTTGCGTTTGATGCCCGGCATGACGCCGTGCTGGTCACCAACGCGGATCTGGCGCACAGCATCATCTGGAATCTGCTGCGCAATGCCTGCCAGTACACCGAAAGCGGCGAGGTGCGAATCACCCTCCACGACACCGCACTCATCGTCGCTGACACCGGACCCGGCCTGCCGTCCAGCATCGACCCACGGCAGTTCCAGCGCTTCGCGCCGGGTGGCGCGCACAGCGGCGAGGGGCTGGGGTTGTCGATCGTGCAGCGCATCGTCGAGCACCTGGGCTGGACGATGACCGTGCAATCCTCCGGGCAGGGGTGCCGGTTCACCCTGCGCTGGCCCCGCCCCCCGCATCTGACGGATTCCTGACATCGGGCTGCACATGCTCCGGGCTGCTCCCCCGCTCTGGAGACGGCATGCAGCACCCCAAGGACAGCGGCAAGTACCCGCACGGCAAGACCGGATTGAGCCGCATCTTCCACACCCTCATCCATTCGCGCGATGGCTTCATCGCCACCTTTCGCGGCGAGGCGGCGTTCCGCCAGTTGTTGCTGCTGCACGCGCTGCTGATGGCGGCTGCGTTCGTGCTGGACATCAGCACGGTCGAGCGGGCACTGGTGCTGGCGGTCTGCTTCATCAGCCTGCTGGTGGAACTGCTCAACTCGGCGATTGAAGCCGTGGTTGATCGCATCTCGCTGGAGAAGCATCCGCTGTCCAAGAACGCCAAGGACATGGGCAGCGCCGCGCAGACCACCGCGTTGTTGATGGTGGGTGCGGTGTGGGGCGTGATCCTGCTGGGCTAGCCCGGCAATCCTGACAACTTCCTGATAAGGCCGTTTCGATACTGCGCGCACTCCTGTTCCGCGGAACCTGCTCGTGCGTCAATGCCTCCGTTTCCCGCGGTCCCATCCAATCGTTCTGGTCTGGGCCGCCGCACTGTTCTTCGCCACGATTGGAAACATTGCCCTCTGGAAGACGCTCTGGGGGCTGATCGATCTCAACAGCCTGCGCAGCATGCTGTTCCTGGCCAGCCTGCCGCCGCTGCTGTTCTGCCTGTTCAACCTGCTGCTGACGCCACTGCTGGCACTGCCATTCCTGCGCAGGCCGCTGCTGGTGCTGCTCGTTGTCGTCAGCGCCGCGTGCAGCTACTTCATGCTGCACTACAACGTGCTGATCGATCGCAGCATGGTGCAGAACGTGTTCGAGACCAATCAGGCCGAACTGAACGCCTATCTGTCGCTGCCGCTGCTGTTGACCCTGCTGGCGCTGGGCGTGCTGCCCGCTGCCGGGCTCGCCCTGGTGCGCACCACCAGCGGGGCCGGTTCGATACGTTCGCTGCTGGTGTGGCCGGCCAACGTCCTGGCGTCGCTTGTGGTGCTGCTGGTGATCGGCTTTTCGTTCTACAAGGACTACTCCTCGCTGCTGCGCAACAACCGCTACATCCGCGACCAGGTACTGCCGTTGAACGTGGTGCGCCATACCCACGGCTACCTGAAGAGCCTCTACAGCACCCGCCAGCAACCGTTGCGCCCAATCGGCACGGACGCGCGGCGCTTTCCGGGCCCGCGCCCGAAGCTGGTGGTCATGGTCGTCGGCGAGACCGCGCGTTCACAGAACTTCCAGCTCAACGGCTACCCACGCGCGACCAATCCCCGGCTCTCGCGCAAGGATGGCGTCATCAGCTTCAGTGATGTTTCCTCATGCGGAACCGCAACGGCGATTTCGGTACCGTGCATGTTCTCGCAGATGACCCGCCAGCAATACGACGACGTCCGCGCGGCGACCGAGGAGAACGTGCTGGACATCCTGCAGCGTACCGGCGTCGGCGTGCTCTGGCGCAACAACAACAATGGCGGCTGCAAGGGCGTGTGCGAGCGCGTGCCGACCGAGGACATGCCCGCACTCAAGGTGGCCGGCCAGTGCGTCAACGCCGACGGCACCTGCTACGACGACGTGCTGCTGCATCAGCTCGGCGCACGCATCGACGCCATCCATGGCGATGCCCTGGTCGTGCTGCATCAACTCGGCAGCCATGGACCGACCTACTTTGAACGGTATCCCGCAGCGTCGCGGGCCTTCAGCCCGACCTGCGACAGCAACCAGATCCAGCACTGCAGCAACGAGGCACTGGTCAACACCTATGACAACACCCTGGTGCATACCGACCAGGTGCTGGCGGAGACCATCGACCTGCTGCAGGGCTATTCGGACCACCGCGACGTTGCGCTGATCTATGTCTCCGACCATGGTGAGTCGCTCGGCGAACGCGGCATGTACCTTCACGGCACGCCCTACTTCATCGCCCCGCGCGAACAGACCCAGGTGCCGATGGTGATGTGGTTCTCAACGGAGTTCAGCCGCAACGCGGGCCTGGACATGCCCTGCCTGCGTGGGAATGCGCTGCGCCGCGCCTACAGCCACGACAATGTCTTCCATTCCCTGCTGGGCCTGTTCGGTGTCAGCAGCAGCGTGTACCAGCGCGATCTGGATGTCTTCGCCGGCTGCCGGGCGACGACCGGCGCGCCGCTCGCCACCGCGCCGGCCAAGCGGCACCGGCTGATGCCGGTCACCGCCCGGAACGTGGCGCGTTACTGTGCGGCCAGGGCGAAATCCAGGCCGGCGCATACCGCCGCCACCTGGGCGTCGTTGCATTCCTGCGGGTTGGTGCGCGGGCTGTCCGGGTAGACCTCGGTGGTGGTGGCAAAGCGTGCATCGGTGAAGCCGGCGCAGGCACCAATCGAACGCGATTCGCCCCAGACCACGCCCGGCGACTGCAACGGCAGGCCGACCAGGTTGCCCTCGGCGTCGGCCGGGGCGATATGGGTGACCGGGGCGACGGCGGCGATCAGGGCCTTCTGGAACTCGGCCTGCGGATCCTCGCTGTTGCCGATCACGTAGAAGCCGTCCGGAATGGTGTCGCGCTCGAACGGCTTGCCGTCGCGGGCGCAGCGGGCCGGATCGAACTCGTGCAGGTCGCTGTCGGTGGTCTCGTGCAGGTCCAGGTGCACCAGCAGGTTCGGCTTGCGCTCGGCCACCCAGCGCATCAGCGCGGCGGCTTCCTCGATCTGGCCGCCGTCACGGAAGCTGCGGTTCGGGTCGATGGCATCCGGGTTCCAGCGCTGGATGCGCTCGTAGCCCCATGGGCTGACGCACGGCGCCACGATCAGGTTCAGCCGGCCCAGGTAGCGCTCGGCCTGCTGTTCCAGGAACTGCAGGGCGCCATGCACGCCACTGGTCTCATAGCCGTGCACGCCGCCGGTGATCAGCGCGGTCGGCAGCGCCGGGTTCCAGTCGTGGTTGACCACGGCGAACAGCGGGTAATGGTCCGGCGCGTAGTCCAGCTGACCGTACTGGATCACATCGAAGCTGTCGTCCAGGCGTTCAAGCGCGGCCACCACATCGTCGTGGTAGCTGCGCTGGCGCTGCTGGCGGGCCCGCCACTGTGCGCGTTCCGCGTCGCCCCAGGGCTGTCCGGGGGTGCCGATCGGGTAGAACTGCGCAACAGTCATTGGGGAACTCCAAGGGTCGAACGGATGGGTGCAGCCGGACATTCTAAGCCTTGTCGCGCCCGCGGGCCTCTCCCCCCGGCCCCGCCTTCATCCAGGCCGGGTCATCTGGTTGTAAAATCAACGGTTTTTGGCCCCTCACCCCTTGATGGCGAACGCAGCGCAGCCGGTCCTGGGTGGACCGGAGTTCCTCCGCCTGCTCGCCCGTCTCAGCGACGGCGCGATGCCGGCCACCAGTCCCGCCCTGACCGATCGCCTCGGCCAGTGGGTGGACTGGAGCCGCGCCGTGGCCCTGTCCGGGGCGCTCGGCGGACGCATGCCCGAGCCCGGTGAAGCCGCCGAAGCGCTCGAGGATGTGCTGGCCGACTGCGCGCAGGCGCACGCCAGCCTGCTGGCCTCGATCAGTGAGGATGCCGAAGCCGAGCGCCTGCTGGACCTGGCCGAAGCCGCCGCTGTACCCAACTTCGCCTCGCTGCGCCAGCGCTATCGGGTGCTGCAGCAGGCCATCCAGACGGCCACCGGGCGCCTGCGCGGCCGCCTGCGCGACCAGCTGGTGCAGGTTTCACCCGAGCTGGCGCGGCTGGCCGAGGTCGATGCGGTGATGGAACAGACCCTTACCCCGCGCGAGCACAGCCTGCTGGCCACGGCGCCGGCGGTGCTCGGCGCCCGTTTTGAACGCGTGCACGGCCAGCCCGGCTGGCGCGCGGCCTTCCGCCATGACATGCGCACCCTGCTGCTCGCCGAGCTGCAGCTGCGCTTCCACCCGATCGAAGGGCTGCAAGACGCCCTGCGCTCCCACTGACCGGAACACCATGTCCAGAACTGCTTTCCATGTCGTTGTTTTCCTTGTCGGCCTGCTGGCCGTGTGCTGGATCGGCATTGGCTACGTTTCGGTGCATCCGCTGGGTGCAGCGGTGGCGGCGATCATCGCGGCCTGCTACATCGCCGGTGGCGTGGAGCTGTATCGCTACCGCCAGGCCAGCAACGGCCTGCGCAGCGCGCTGAACGACCTGTCCAGCGCGAAGGAGAGCCTCGCCCCCTGGCTGGAGCGCGTGCCGGCGGGCCTGCGCAACGCCGTGCGCCTGCGCGTGGAAGGCGAGCGCACCGCCCTGCCCGCACCGGTGCTGACCCCATACCTGGTTGGCCTGCTGGTGCTGCTGGGCATGCTCGGCACCCTGCTGGGCATGATGGACACGCTGCGTGGCACCGGTCTGGCGCTGCAGAGTGCGACCGACATGGCCGCGATCCGCGGCTCGCTGGCCTCGCCGGTGCAGGGCCTGGCGGTGGCATTCGGTACCTCGATCGCCGGTGTGGCCAGCTCGGCCATGCTCGGCCTGCTGGCGGCACTGCTGCGTCGTGACCGCCTGCAGGCCGTGCAGCAGCTGGACCGCGCCATTGCCGGCGACCTGCATCCGTACTCGCAGGCCTGGCAGCGCGCCGAATCGCTGCGCCTGCTGCAGGCACAGTCTGCGGCGCTGCCGGCGCTGGTCGACCGCCTGCAGGCGATGACCAGCACTTTTGAACAGCACAGTGCGGCCGCCAATGAGCGCCTGCTGGCCGGCCAGGCCGAGTTCCTGACCCAGAGCCAGGCCCTGCAGGAACGCCTGGCCGTCTCGCTGCAGCAGTCGCTGCGCGAAGGTGCCGAAGCCAGCGCCGCCGCCATCGGTGGTGCGCTGCAGCCGATGGCCGAAACCACCCTGGCTGGCCTGGCCCATCACGGCGAAGCACTGCATGCCCGCGTCGAGCAGGCCGTGCAGCAGCAGCTGGCCGGCCTGAGCGAGGGTTTCGAGCGCAGCCGCGTCGCCACCGAGGCCAGCTGGGCCAAGGTGGTGAGCGAGCAGACCCAGGCACAACAGGCGCTGGTCAGTGATCTGCGCCAGCACCTGCAGGCCTTCAGCGATGGCCAGGGCACGCACGCCGAAGCACTGGTCGCGCGTATCGGCGAGCGCCTGCAGGCCGATGCCCGCGGCAATGCCGAGGCATGGCGCGCCGCCGCCGAACAGCAGCAGGCACTCAACAGCGCGCTGGTCGAACGCCAGCAGCAGGCGTTGCTGGCCTCCAGCGAGCATCTGGACGCGCGCGCGCAGGCGCTGCTACAGGCGCTGGAGCAGCACCACAGCACCAGCCAGGCGCTGCTGCAGGACCACGAACTGCAGCGTTCGCAGCAGTGGCAGGCCGCGCAGGCCGCTGCCGCGGCCGCGCACGCCGAACTGCAGGCTGGCCTGGACAGCCGCGAGCAGCAGCGCCAGGCGCGCTGGGACGCGATCAGCGCCGAGCTGCAGCAGGCCCACGCCGCGCTGCAGGCGCAGCTGCAGGCCGGCGACGAACAGCGCCTGCAGCGCTGGAGCGAAGCCTTGCAGCACGTTTCCAGTGACCTGGCCGAGCGCCTGCAGGCCAACGGCGAACACCTGGCTGCGCAGCAGCAGCAGGTCTGCGACACCCTGGCGGCCACCGCACAGCAGATCGGCGAGAACGGTCGCGCGCAGGCCAGCGCCACGCTGGCTGAAGTGTCTACCCTGCTGCAGACCGCCGCGGCCGCGCCCAAGGCTGCTGCCGACGTCATCAACGAGCTGCGCAGCACGCTGTCCGAGAGCCTGGTGCGTGACAACGCGATGCTGGAAGAGCGCGGCCGCCTGCTGGCCACCGTGCAGACCCTGCTGGATGCGATCAATCACGCTTCGCACGAGCAGCGCACCGCTGTGGACGCACTGGTCGGTGGCTCGACCGAGCTGCTGGAGCGGGTTGGCAATCGCTTCACCGACCATATCGCCGCAGAGACCGGCAAGCTGGATGGCATTGCCGCAGCGCTCAACGGCAGCGCTGCCGAAGTGGGCCAGCTGGCCGGCACGTTCGGCGAAGCGGTCGCGCAGTTCGGCAGTGCCGCCACCGAGCTGTCCGGCCGCCTGGAACAGATCGGCGGCGCACTGGATGCCTCGCTGGCCCGCAGCGACGAGCAGCTGGCCTACTACGTAGCCCAGGCGCGCGAGGTGGTCGACCTCAGCCTGCTGTCGCAGAAGCAGGTGATGGAAGAACTGCAGCAGCTGGCCGCGCGCCGCGGCAAGGCCGGCAGCGCATGAGCGACGAGCTGGAGGTCGACGGCGGTTCGCATGCCCCGATCTGGGCAGCCTTCGGCGACCTGATGTCGGTGCTGCTGGGCGCGTTCGTGCTGATACTGGTCGGTGTGGTCGCCGTGCAGCTGGAGCTGTCGCAGCGACTGGACCAGGAAGTGAAACAGCGCCAGGCCGAAGCCAAGCGCCTGCAGACGCTGGAGCAAGCGTTGGCTGGACCGCTGGCGGCCGGCCGCGTGACGCTGGTGGATGGCCGCATCGGCATCAGCGGCAGCGTGCTGTTCGCGCTGAACTCCGACCAGCTGCAGCCGGAAGGCCAGGAGCTGCTGCGCAGCCTGGCCGCACCGCTGGCCGCCTACCTGGGCAGCCGCGAAGAGATCCTGATGGTCAGCGGCTTCACCGATGACGCGCCGGTACGCGAAGGCAACCGGCGTTTCGCCGACAACTGGGAGCTGTCGGCGCAGCGCTCGCTGACCGTGACCCGCACCCTGATCGCCGATGGCGTACCGGCTGACGCCGTGTTCGCCGCTGCGTTCGGCAGCGAGCAGCCGGTCAGTTCCAATGCCGATGAGGAAGGCCGCGCACGCAACCGTCGCGTCGAGATCGCGCCGATTCCCAAGCCCAAGGCCCCGGATGCCAAGTAAGTCGCCAGCGCTCGAAGGCCTGCGCGCACTGGTGCGCGACCTTGATGCAGGGTCGCGCTCGCTGCCGCATTACCCGCAGGTGCCGATGCTGCAGCAGGCGCAGCGCGAGTGGACGGAGCTGCGCAGCGAACTGCAGGTGCGCCGCTCCCTGCGCACCGAGGCCCCGGCTGACGGCGGCCCGCTGAACTCGGCGGTGCTGGTGCAGCGCATGCTGGACACGATGCAGGCCACCAGCCCCGGCTACCTGCGCCACTTCATCGACTACGTGGACACCTTGTCCTGGCTGCAGGCACTGCAGGATGGCGCCGCCAGTGGTGCGGATAGCGCAAAGCCGAAGCGCACGCGCAAGCCACGCCAGACGCCGAAGGAGTAGCGCCGGCTGCTGGCCGGCGGCTACGCGTCTCCGCGCGGGTCATGGGGTTGCCGGCCAGCGGCCGGCACTACCATCGCGGGTGCTCTGTGCGCCGGAACACGATCTGCGCTGCGCTTCGGTTCTGCCGTGGTACTGCCGGCCGCTGGCCGGCATCAGACCGGACCGAACACGGCCGAAGCGCACTCAAGCGGCGCTGAACGGCGAATGGCCGCGCTGAACATTGACTGGTAGTGCCGGCCGCTGGCCGGCATCACACCCAGACCGACCACGCATGCGGATACTCGCCAATCTGCCCAGCAAGACCGGCGCGTACCGGATTCCCCAGGATGTACAGCGCTTGCCGCGCCATCGACTCCTCGGCCCTCACGGCATGATCGAAGTAGCCGGGCTGCCACACCGTACTTCGACGGCCCGCCAGGCGATTCAGGGCAAGCGCGCTCGACGATTTCATCCGGCGTGCGATGTCTGGAAGGTCAGCTGCGCGCAGCTCGAACATCCAGTGGACGTGATCCGGCATGGCGACCCATGCGTGTGACCGTACGAGCCCGCGCTGCTCGATGTAATCGAACTGGTCGATCACACATGCTGCTGCAGCTTTGCTTTCAAGGAGCCGGCGGTGCTGATGCGTGGTAGTTGTCAGAACGTAGACCTGGCCGATGATCGAGTAACGGCCCAGGCGGAGGCGATGGCTGCTCATGCGCCATGGTGGGTCGATCATTGCGCGTTGGCTGTCGGGCCATGGCTCGACGGGGGTTGGGAGATGTCTGAAGGTGAATGAGGTTGCCGGCCAGCGGCCGGCACTACCGGGGGCCGTAGGTTGCCGGCCAGCGGCCGGCACGACCACAGCCGGCAGGCGGCCGTCGGGGCTCAGCCGCGCAGGGTGGCGCCGCCGTCGACGTACAGGTCGCTCATCGCCACGTGCCCGGCCTGTTCCGAGAGCAGGAACATCACCGAGTGCGCGATGTCCTCGGGGGTGGCCAGCTTGCGCAGTGGAATGCCGGCCTTGTAGGTCTCCAGGCTGCCGGCGATCACCCGCTCGGCACCGTGCTCGTCCTGCCACATGCCGGTCTGCATCGGGGTCAACGTCGATCCCGGGGCGACGATGTTGCAGCGGATTCCCAGCGGCGCCAGTTCCAGCCCGAGGCAGCGGGTGAACATGGTGGCGGCGGCCTTGGATGCCGCATAGGCGGCCATCCCGTGCCGCGGCACACCGGCCGCATTCGAGCTGACGGTAACCATCGCGCCCTGTCCGCGCGGCGACATCACCCGCGCCAGAGCACGCCCGACATGGAACACGCCGTCGGTGTTCACCGCGAACACCCGGCGCCAGTCGTCATCGCCGGTCTCGGTCACGCCGCCCACATGCAGCACACCGGCCACGCTGGCGGCCAGCATGATCGGTCCGATGCTGGACTCGACCCGATCCACCAAGGCGTCGACGGCCGCACTGTCGGTCACGTCAAGAGCAAACGCCTGCACACGTGCATCCGCGAACATGGGTGCTTCGCAATCAGTCGCCACCACGGTGCAACCGGCCGCGGCCAACAGCCGTACCAGTGCCTCACCGATGCCCCCGGCGGCACCGGTCACCAGCGCCACACGACCTTCAAAACCGGTCAATTGCATGTTGCGGTCTCCTGTTGCTCGTCCCAGTGGCGCAACCGCGCCGACAACCACGGTGCCAGCTGCGCCACCGCATCGCGGCCGGTCAGTTCGGCGTGCAGGAACGGCAGTTCCAGTGCCTGCACCTTGCGCGCGTGGCTCCGCCACAACGCCGACTGCAGCTGTGGCCGCGCCTGGTGATCCCGGCCAGCGCGGACGTGCACCAGCGTGCCCTCGAACGGCCGGTGGATATGTTCACGGATCAGCCGATTGGTACCGGTCACCGCGCGCACCACGCCGTCAAGCACCACATCCGGCAGGCTGCCCAGTGCACTCCCGCCGCGACGCAGGAACGCGAGTATGCGTTCCCGGCTGTCCAGTTCCGGATGCGCATCCGGGTCATGGCCGGCAATCGCCAGTAGTGCCCGCAGTGCGGCGACGGCGTCCGGTTCAGGCTCGGCCCGCCAGCACTCGCTGGGATAGGCGTCCAGCAGCACCAGTTCGCCGACGTCGCGGCCGATCTCATGCAGCCGCACCGCCATCGCCTGGGCCAGGATGCCGCCCACCGACCAGCCCAGCAGATGCACCGGCCCCTTCGGCTGCAGTGCGACCACGCGCTGTACGTGGTCGTTGGCCATCGCCTCGATGCTGCTCGGCAGTGGCAGCCGCGCGTCCAGTGCCGGCGACTGCAGGCCATACACCGGGCGGGCTGGTTGCAGTGCCCGGGCGAGCGTGCGGTAGTTCCAGGCGATGCCACCGGCCGGGTGCAGCACGAACAGCGGCGTGGGCCCGGCAGCGTCGGTTGCGGCCAGCGCGATCACCGGCCCCAGCGCGTGATCGGCCAGCGCGGGTGGCGCGGCAATACGAACCGCCAGCGCGGCCACGGTGGGCTGGGCAAACAAGGCGCCCAAACCCAGATCGCAGCGCCAGCGCTGCTCGATCGCCAGCAGCAGGTGCACCGCCGACAGCGAGTCACCGCCGAGACTGAAGAAGTCCGCATCCACCGCCACCGGCGCCTCACGCCCAAGCGCCTGTGCGAACAGCAACGCCAGCTCCTGTTCCAACGGCGTGCGCGGCGCCAAGCCGGCAACTTCACGTTGCGGTGGCTTCGGCAACGCATTGCGGTCGAGCTTGCCGTTGGCGGTCACCGGCCAGTGGTCCACACCAACGATGGCCGAGGGCACCATGTAGTCCGGCACACGCGTGGCGAGGTGGCTGCGCAGCATTACGGCATCGGCAAGCGCGGTCGGCACATAGGCCACCAGACGCGCTTCGCCGGGAGCATCCTGGCGTAGCAGCACTTCCACCCGCTCCATGCCCGGCAGTTCGCGCAAAGCCGCCTCGATCTCGCCCAGTTCGATGCGCAGGCCGCGCAGTTTCACCTGATGGTCGCTGCGGCCCAGGTACTCCACCGCACCATCGCGGCGCCAGCGCGCCACGTCGCCGGTGCGGTAGATGCGCTCGCCCGCCAAGAAAGGATCGGCAAGGAAGCGTTCGGCGGTCAGATCGTCGCGACCGAGATAGCCGCGTGCCAGCTGCACGCCGCCCAGGTACAGGTCACCGGCCACACCGACCGGCACCGGCTGCATCCGGGCGTCCAGCACGTACAGGCGGGTGTTCCAGACCGGGAAGCCGATCGGCACCGGCCGCGAGCAATCCTGCGCTGACGCCGGCCAATAGCTGACATCTACTGCGGCCTCGGTCGGGCCGTACAGGTTGTGCAGTTCTGCGCGCACGCGCGCATGGAAGCGGTCGCGCAACGCAGCGTCCAGCGCCTCGCCACTGGTGAATACGCGGCGCAGCTGCAAACCTTCGGAGGCCGGCGCAGCGAGGAAGGCGTCGAGCATCGACGGCACGAAATGCGCGGTGGTGATGCCATGGCCCCGGATCAAGCGCGCCAGTTCAGTGGGATCGCGATGCGCATCGGGCCTGGCAACCACCAGCGTTGCCCCGCACAGCAGCGGCAGGAAGAATTCCCAGACCGAGACATCGAAGGTGGCCGGGGTCTTCTGCAGCACGCGGTCATCGGCGCCGATGTCGTAGTGCTCGCGCATCCACAGCAGGCGATTGACGATCGCGCGGTGTTCGACGACCACGCCCTTGGGCTCGCCGGTCGAACCGGAGGTATAGATCACATAGGCGGCATCGCTGGGCGCAGGATCCGCCCATGGCGCCGCAAAACTCAGCGCGGTCCACTGCTCCGGCGCGAGCACCGGCACACCGGCCATGCGCGCCGATACGTCTGGCGCAGCCAGTACGCACACCGGCTGCGCCGACGCAAGAATACGTGCCAACCGCTCGTCAGGATGGGCAAGGTCCAGCGGAAGATAGGCCGCGCCTGCGCGCAGCACCGCGACCAGCGCGAGCACCAGTTCCAGCGAGCGCGGCAATGCCACCGCGACTACGCTGCCCGGGCCGACGCCCATCCCGCGCAGTTGTGCGGCAAGCGCGAAACTGCGCGCTTCCAGCGTTGCATAGTCGAGCGTAGTGTCGCCGAACACCAGCGCCGGCGCGTGCGGATCCCGATCCATGCCCTGCTGCAGCAGTTCAACCAGGGTAGTCTCGGGAAGCGCGTGCGCGGTGGCATTGAAACCGTGCAGCACCTGCTGCGCCTCCTCAAGCGTCGCCAAAGGCACGGCTGCGATATCGTCAGCCTGCAATGCTGCCGACACGAAATGCAGCAACCGCGCTGCATGCGCCTCGACATCCTCGCGACTGTACAGCGCGGGATTGGCCTCGATCTCCAGATCGAGAAGGTGCTGGCCATCGCCACGGAAGCCCAGTGTCAGATCATCCACCGGCCCGGTGCACAGCACCTCCAGCGTCGCCTGCACGCCGGCCAGCGCCAGCGGCTTGTAGAACGGCTGCACATTCACCAGCGGACCGTGCAGGCGCTGCTGCGCGCCGACCAGCCCCAGGTCCCGGCGCAGCTGCTCACTGCGGTAACGGCCGCGCTTGCGACCCTGGCTGAGCTGCCGGCCCAGGCCGCGGATGAAGGCCTCGACGCTGCCCTCGCCGGCCGCTACGCGCAGCGGCAACACGTTCATCGCCATCGCCGGCACCCGCGCCGACGCGTTGCCGAGCCGGCCCATGTAGGGCACGCCCAGCACCACTTCATCGGCGGCGCTCATCCGCCGCAGGTACTCGCCCGCCAGCGCGGCCAGCACATCCGGCCAGGGCTGCAGCCAACGTGCCGAGGCCTGCAGCAGCTGCTCACGGAAGGCCGCATCGAGCGGCTGCACCCAGCGCAGCGCATCGTCGCTGGCCGCCACGGTACCCGCCAGGCCCACGCCCGCCGGCGCCCCCTGCAACTGCTCGCGCCACCAGCGCCCGGCCTGCGCACGACGCGGGTCGGCACGATAGGCGGCGTCATCCGCCAGCACGCCCGCCAGCCCTGGCAGCGGTTCAGCCATGCGACCGGCATGCAACGCGCACACGCGATCGGTGAACAGCGCCATGCCGTAGCCATCGGCGGCCAGATGATGCACGCGCAGGTACCAGACCCAGCGCTGCCCGCCCAGGTCAAACAACACCTGCTGACTGATCCGGTCACGGGTGGGATCGACCGGGCTCAGACGGTCGGTGTGCATCAGGTTGCGTGCCGCAGCGGTGGGATCCGCCGCGGCGGAAACATCGCGCACCGAAAGCAGCGGCACGTGTGCCGGGTCATGCCACTGCAGCGGCTGGCCATCGGCCCCTTCGGCAAAGCGCAACGCGAAGGCCTGGGCCTCGCCTGCAGCCTGGTCTGCCGCTGCAATGAACGCGGCCACGTCAAACGGGCCGTCGATCCACACCGCATGTGCGGTGTTGAACGACGGATTGTCCGGTGCCAGCCGCTGTGCGAACCACAGTCCGGCCTGGGCCTCGGTCAATGCCACCGGTGTGG
Source organism: Stenotrophomonas sp. YJH_SMC_82 (assembly GCF_059368875.1). Classification (NCBI taxonomy): domain Bacteria; kingdom Pseudomonadati; phylum Pseudomonadota; class Gammaproteobacteria; order Lysobacterales; family Lysobacteraceae; genus Stenotrophomonas; species Stenotrophomonas sp. YJH_SMC_82. Next base: position 177,682 of record NZ_JCAFSE010000003.1, on the reverse strand, counting down.
CCAGCGCAGCGGCGTTCATGCGTTCTGCGCGGCCTGCAGTTGCTGCACCACAGCCCACCACTGGCGCAGCGTGGTGTGCTCGGCCAACTGTGAGAACTCCAGCGGCAATCCGGTGTTGCCCCAGGCCAGGACCAGGCCGAGCATGCGCATCGAGTCCAGGTCCAGGTCGATCAGGTTGTCGTCGTCACCGATCTCTGCTGGCTCGCACTCCAGAACGCGCGCCACGTCGGCACGCATGCGCTCCAGATCCAGCACCTCACCCGTGGCAGCCATCACAGCACCTCCAGCAGCTGGTCGGTGGTCATCGGCACCCCGCTGGTGCGCGCAATCCAGTGCAGCGCCTGATCATGATCGGCGCGCGAGAAGTCCGCCACGGCATCGGCGGCGATGAAGGCCTCGATATCACGCTGGAACGCTTCGACCACGGTCGCGGTGCAGCCGATATGCGCGTATACGCCGGTCACCAGCAACTGGTCGCGGCCACGCACCCGCATCAGCGTCTCCAGGTTGCTGCGCTGGAACGCGCTGTAGCGGTGCTTCACCAGCACGTGCTCGCCAGGCTGCGGTGCCAGTGCCTCGATGATTGGTTCATGGTCGGCGCTGCGGCGCATGCCTGGTCCCCACAGGTCGGCCTGCAGGCCACGGTCACGGCGGTCCTGGTCGCCATGCTGGGCGGTGTAGAACACCGGAATGCCGTGCGCGCGGCAATGCGCCAGCAGCCGTGCGATGTTGTCCACTGCCGGCCGCAGCGGTGCGTTGCCGGCGTCGAATGCGGCCAGGAAATAGCGCTGCATGTCGTGCACCAGCAGGGCGGCACGATCGCGCTGCGGGCGCCACGGGCCGCGCGCCTGCGGCAGTTCGGCGGCAGTCGGCAAGGGGTAATCGGTGATACGGGGCAGCGCCATCAGCGCGTTCCTCCTGTCTGTTGCAGATGACGCGCACGCAGCTGCGCGCGCAGTTCGCGGCGGCTGATCTTGCCGACCGCGGTGGTATCGAAACTGTCGACGAACACGACCTGGTCGGGCACCTTGAACGCGGCCAGGCCGCGCCCGCGCATCCAGGCCTTCAGCGCCGGCGCCTTGAACGGCTCGCCCTGCGCAATCACGAACGCGCAGCTGCGCTCACCGAGATACTCGTCAGGAATGGAGACCACGGCGGCGTCGAACACGCCGGGGTGGGCCAGAAGGTGATCTTCGATCTCCTCGGCGGAGATTTTCTCGCCCGCCCGGTTGATGTGGTCACCGGCACGGCCCTGCACCACCAGGTAGCCTCCGGGCAGCTGCTGCACGCGGTCGCCGGTGCGGTAGAAGCCGTCGTCGGTGAACGAACGCGCATTGGCCACCGCATCGTTGTGGTAGCCACGGATGGTGTACGGGCCGCGGGTCAGCAGATGCCCTACCTCGCCTTCCGGCACCGGCTGGTCATGGTCATCGACCACGCGCACCTCGTCGTCCGGGCTGATCGGCCGGCCCTGGCAGGCTACGATCAGTTCTTCCGGATCATCCAGCCGTGTGTAGTTCACCAGGCCTTCGGCCATGCCGAACACCTGCTGCAGCGTGCAGCCAAGACCGTCAATCACCCGCCGTGCGGCTTCCGGCACCAGTTTGGCCCCGCCTACCTGCAGTACCTGCAGGCTGGACAGGTCGTGCTTGCTGGTGGCGGCGGCCTGTGCCCACAACAGCGCCAGCGGCGGCACCAGCCCACAGCAGGTCACTTGCTCGCGCGCGATCAGCGGGAAGGCCGCGTCCGGCCCCGGACCGGGGCTGAGCACCACGCGGGCACCGGCATACAGCGCGCCGAAGAAACCGGGCGAGCTCATGGGAAAGTTGTGCGCGGCCGGCAGCGCGACCAGATACACGCTGTCGCGGTCGATGCCGCAGAGGTCATTGCTGGCACGGAACGAGTAGATGTAGTCGTCGTGGGTGCGTGGAATCAGCTTGGACAGCCCGGTGCTGCCGCCGGAGATCTGCAGGAACGCCACCGACTGCGGGTCCGGGTCGGCCGGCAGCTGGTTGCGGTCTCCCTGCAGCGCCTCGAGCGCGGTGAACTCTGCTGCATCGCCATCGATGACCACGTGGCGCAGCGCCGGCACCTCGGCCTGCAGCGCCCGCGCCAGCCCGCGATGATCAAAGCCATCGTGCAGGTCGGCAGTGATGTAGGCACTGGCTTCGGCCTTGTTGGCGAAGTGCACCAGCTCGGTGATGCGGTGCGCCGGCAGCGCATACACCGGCACCAGGCCGGCGCGGAACAGCCCGCATACGGTGGCGATGAACCCGGCGGTGTTGCCCAGCTGTACCAGCACCCGCTCACCGGGTTGCAGGCCGAGTGCCAGCAGTCCGGCACCGATGCGACCGGCCTCGTGCCACAGCTGCGCGTAGCTCAGGCGCACATCGCCAGCGACCACGGCGATGTCATCAGCGTAGCGTTCCGCACGCTCACGCAGGAACGCCGGGAAGGTCTCGCCGCGCCAGTAGCCCGCCTCGCGATAGCGCGCCACCAGCGCATCGGGCCATGCCTGCTGCAGTGGCAGGCGGGAAGAAACAGTGGGCGTGTTCATGCAGCAGGCTCGATGACGGGCGCGGCGTCGTGGACGCCCAACGCGTTCAACAGGGCGGCAAACTTCGCCGCGGTTTCGGCGACCTCGGCCTCGGGCTGCGACTGGGCAACGATGCCGGCGCCGGCGTACAGGCGCAGCTGCGTGCCCTGCAGGCGTGCGCAGCGGATCGCCACATACCAGTCACCATCCCCTTGCGCATCCAGCCAGCCGACCGCACCGGCATAGAAGCCACGCGGCACCGGCTCAAGCTCGCGGATACGCTGCAGTGCCGCCAGCCGGGGTGTACCGCAGACCGCCGGCGTTGGATGCAACTGCGCCAGCAGCTCGGCCGCCGATGTCTTCGGATCCTTCAGGGTGGCGTGGATGCGGGTGCCGAGATGCCACATGCTGGCGGTGGCATGCAGCACCGGGCGCGGCTGCGCATCGATGTGGCTGCAGTACGGCGCCAGGCCCTCGATGATGGCCTCGACCACGTGGCGGTGCTCGTCATGGTCCTTGTTCGAAGCCAGCAGCGCCTGCGCGGCGCGCTCGTCCTCGGCGGCATCGGCACTGCGGCGCGCGGACCCGGCCAGCGGGTGAGACAACAGCTCGGCGCCACGCTTGCGCAGCAGCAGCTCCGGTGTTGCGCCGACCAGCCAGGCCGGTGCGTGCCCCGGTTCAACCGGAAGCGGCACCGCATAGGTCGCCACCGAGGGATCCGCGCCCAACCGCGCCAGCAGCACCTCTGGAGACAGCGCATGGCGGCTGTGCGCCAGCAGGCTGCGCGCCAGCACCACCTTGTGCAGGTCCTGGTCGGGCGCGCGCAGCGCCTTCACTGCCTCGGCAACCGCGGCTGCATAGTCCTGCGCTGCGGGCTCCGCCTGCAGCGGGCCCTGCAGCGCCGGCGCCGCCCGTGGTTGCAACGGCAGGGCCGGCAGCAGGCGCTCAGGCTGGTACAACGCGTCGTCGGCACGCGGTTCGAATGGCACCGCACCGACCAGCAGGCCCGGACCGCCACGCTGCTGGGCGAAGAAGGCCGCAACGCGCTCCGCCAGGGTTGCCAGCGCGCCACCCGGCAGCGCGAGGCGGCAACCGCGTGCGTGCACATGCTGGCCGGCATGCTGCAGCAGGAACAGCGACGCGTCGTCAGTGCTCTCCAGCGGCGCGGGCGCAGCCTCCGGCCACGCGCCCTGCATCAGGGAATCGTTCATGGGGTCTCCTTCATCCGATGCGCTGCAGCCAGCGCGCACAGCAACAGCAGCAGCGCGCCGACCAGCAGATATGGCAGGCTGGGCCCGCCGCGATACAACAGCGTGCCGAGCATCGGCCCGGCCACCATGCCCAGCCCCTGCGCGGCAGCGACCGTGCCCGCCGCGGCACCCTGCTCGTGCGCTTCCACCGCGTCGGCGGCCAGCGCCTGGAACGAGGGGAATACGAAGCCCATGCCGAACGCGGCCAGCGCGTATGCCGCCGGCAACTGCCAGCCCTGCTGCACGCCCGCCACCGAAGCAAAGCCAATGCCGGAAATCAGCGCGCCGAGGATGATCCAGCGGCGCGGATGCACCTCCAGCTTCATCACCAGCGCCTGCGCCAGGATCAGGCCGATGCCGACCGCGGTCAGCGCGATGCCGGCCATGCGTGCACCAGCGGCAGCATCCAGGCCCAGGCGATCAATCGCGAAAAAGCCCACCGTCACCTGCGCGATGGTCACCGAGACCATGGCGATGAGCGCCGCCAGCTGCGGCAGGCGCAGGCGCGGGTCGAGGCGGCTCATCGGCGCGCGGCGCTGTGCGGACGCGCCAACCACCGGCGGTGTGGCCGGCAGCCGCCAGGCCAGCAATGCCAGTGCCAGCAGCGGCAGCAACGCGGCCACGTACAGCGCCAGCGAAAGGTTGGTATAGGCAAGCCAGCCGGCAGCGGCCGGCCCGAGCACCATGCCCAGCGCATTGGCGCTGCCCAAGCGGGCGAGGAATTTCGCACGTTGGCCGGTCGGTGCCTTGTCGGCGATGAGCGCGGCTGCGGTGGGCGGCACCGCCGCGTAGAACAGGCCGATCAGGCCTCGCGCACCGACCAGCACCAGCACCGATACCAGTACCGGCGGCACCGCCTGCAGGGCAACGTCGATGAACACTGCCAGCGCGATGTAGACCACGGTGTAGGCGCTCATCGCCAGCATCAGCACGCGCTTGCGGCCGATGCGGTCGCTGAGCTGGCCCCATGGGCGAGCGGCCAGCATCCACAACGCGCCCGCGGCGGTGACCGACAGTCCGGCATGCCACTCGGACAGCCCGAGCATGCGGACCACCGGACCGATCACGGCGACGAAGGACATCATCGCCATGGTGCCGATCAGGGCGGCCACTACCAGCGCCGGCAAGCCGGGAACGACGGGACGTGCGTGCATGGAACACCAGCCGTAACAGGAAGGGATCGCCGGGCGCACGTGCGCCCCGCCCGGCGCCGGCCCTGCTCAGGACCGGACGCCATCCTCAAATGATAACGGCTCGTATTTGCATTTGATACCCATTCTCTTGAACGGGCACGCAACAGCGACTTCAGCGCACCGCGCGCAGGCCCAACAGGCCACGGCGCTTGAACCACCATTCCAATGGCAGCGTCACCAGCGGCGGGATGGCTGCCAGTAGCGCCAGCGCACTGGCCCACCACGGCCAGCGCAGGCGCAGCGCCGCGAACAGCGTCACCGCCACATAGAGCAGGAACGCCACGCCGTGCAGGGGTCCGAACAGCTTCACCAGCGCCACGTTGGCCATGGGGCCGTACTTCATACACATGCCGATGAGCAGGCCGGCCCAGGTCACGGCCTCGATGAAAGCGACCGCGGCGAACAGGCGTCCGCTCGGGTGCATGGGGGAACGTTGGGTCACACGGGGCTCCGGCAGCGGGGTATCAAATGCGAATGATACGCAGATGCACACTGCATGTAGAGCCGAGCCGTGCTCGACTGCTGGAGCGTGTCCACCAAGGTGGACACCTACCGGGGCATATTCGGCAGAACCTGCTCCCCGATCTCACGCAACACCGCGTCCATCGGCCGCCCGTTGTCGACCAGATTGAACATCACGTGCGCCACGCCCTGCCCATGCACGCGCAGCAGATAGTCACGCAGGCCATCGCGGCCGACCTTCAGGCCCAGCGGCAGCGGCTCGGCTGGCGCCTGCGGATCTGCCTGCAGATCCAGAAGCATCGACTGCACGAATGGCTTGCCCGGCCCACCGCGCTGCACCAGCGCCTGCTGCCACAGGCCGATGCGCCCCTCCTGCGCGGCCTCCTCACGATGATAGGTGGCCCAGCCTTCGGCCTCGCGCGCGATCCACTGCAGGCTCTGCCGCGCGGTACCCACCACCAGCATCGGGATGCGGGTTGCCGGCGCCGGCAGCACGTCGAAGCCACCCGTGGCCTGCAGTACGGCGGTCCGCGCATCGGCCTCCGGTGACAACGCCGCGCGCAGCAACGTCCAGCGCTCACGGAAGGTCGTCGCCCTGCCCTCCAGATCCTCGCCGAAGGCGGCGAATTCTTCCGGGCGGTCACCCGAACCCAGGCCCAGCACGAACCGCCCTGCACTGATCCGGTCCAGGCTCAAGGCCGACTTCGCCACCTGCAACGGCTGGCGCAACGGCAACACGATGGCGGCGGTACCGACCGCGATGCGCGTGGTCGCGGCGGCCAGCATGCCCAGCCACAGGAAGGGGTCGTCCAGCGCGCTCACCGTCGCGTCCGGACCCTGCGGCACCATCAACGGTACATCGCGCGCCCACAACGCGGCGAAACCAAGATCGTCGGCCAGCCGCGCAATGCGCCGCGCCGCGCCCGGATCGGCCAGCCCATGCGCCGCAACGGGCGTCATCAGGCCCAGGCTCAGTCCCTGTTGCGGAAACAACGAAGCGTAGGCGGGATTGAATTCACTCATGGGACCAGCTTAGCGTGCAGGCAACCGGCGACGATGACACGCCACACGCCACAGGAAGAACGCTGCATGCCGAGGATCCGCCCCGCCCACATCGATGACCTGCCCGCGATGAGCGCGGTATGCCTGGCCGCATTCACTGCGGCCGTCGCGCCCTCGCTCAGCGCGGCCGGCATTGCTACGTTCGGCAGTGTCGCCGCCGCCGATGCGTTCGCTGCACGCCTGCAGGGTGACAACCACATCCTGGTGGCCGAGCAGGACGGCCGCATCCTCGGCGTGGTAGAGCTGAAGGAAGGCCGCCACCTGGCGATGCTGTTCGTCGATCCCGCCTGCCAGGGCCAGGGCATCGGCCATGCCCTGTTCGAAGCCGTGCTGCCGCACCTGCGCACACCGGTGCTGACCGTGCGCGCCTCGCTCAACGCAGTGCCTACCTACCTGCGCTATGGCTTCGTGCTGGACGGTGATGTCGGCGAGTTCAACGGGCTGGTGTACCAGCAGATGGTGCGGGCAGCCGCCTGAGGACAGCGGGTGTCATGCCCCGCTGCACGGCCGATATAAGCAAACTGAATCAGCACACTCCCCGGCCATTCCTACAATGGACTGTCCCCCCTTCGAGATGCCGCCGATGCGCGTCGCGCTTTCCGTGTTGCTGCTGGCTTCGGCGCTGAGCGCCTGCACCCCGGCCCCGGTGTCCACCGCCAGCTCCGCCGAGGCGCCCGCGCCGGCGTCCGCCATCGCCTGGCGCCAGGGCGATGTGGACGATGCCTTCGCCGAGGCCGCCGACAGCGGAAAGCCGGTGCTGCTGTACTGGGGCGCGGTCTGGTGCCCGCCGTGCAACCAGCTCAAGGCCGGCCTGTTCAAGGACCCGGCGTTCATCGCGTTGACCGGCAAGTTCGTGCCGGTCTACCTGGATGGCGACGAGGAAGGGGCACAGGCCTGGGGCGAACGCTTCGGGGTGCGCGGCTATCCGACCCTGATCGTGCTGGACCCACAACGCACTGAGCTCACCCGCGTGGCCGGCGGCAACGACGCGGCCGAACTGACCCGTGCGCTGACCGTCGCGGCCGGGCGCCGCAGCGCCATCGCCGCCACCCTGGCGACGGCACTGGCCACGCCGGACAGGCTGGCCGCCGAAGACTGGCAGGTGCTGGGCGACTACGGCTGGGAAGTCGACGCCAACCGCCTGGCCGGCGAGCGCAGGAGCCAGGATGTGCTGCGCCAGCTGTCCAAGGCCGCACCCGACGCGGCGCTGCAACGCCGCTTCGCCCTGCTGGCCCTGGCCACCGCCGACACGCCCGCCAGCTCGCCCACCGAGGTGCGTGAGCTGCTGCAGGCAGTGCTGGCGCAACCTGCCGAAGTCCGTCGTAACCGCGAACTGCTGGGCTACGCGGGCGCGACGCTGGTCAAGCAGGCCAGTGCGGGGCCGGCCACCAGCAACACGCTGGGACAGCAGCTGCTGGTCGCACTGGAGCGCGCAGATGCCGAGCGCGGCAACCGTGCCGACGACGCGCTGTCGCGTGCGCTGACCGAAGTGTCGCTGGCCCGTCAGCAGCAGCCCAACGGCGCACTGCCCGCGGCCCTGGTTGAGCGGGTCAAGCAGCGCGTGGCCGCTGCCGATGCCGCCGCCACCGATGCGCATGCACGCCAGGCCACGATCAGCAGCGCGGTCTACGCACTGCGCCAGGTCGGCGACGACGCGGGCGCCGAGGCGCTGTTGCTGGCCGAGCTGAAGCGCAGCGAGCAGCCGTACTACTACATGCCCGAGCTGGCCGAACTGGCCGAGCAGCGCGGCGACACCGCCGGCGCACTGGAGTGGCTGAAGCGCGCCTACGATGGCGCGCAGGGCCCGGCCACCCGCGTACAGTGGGGCGTGCTGTACGTGGAGGGCCTGTTGAAGCTGGCGCCGGACGATGCACCACGCATCGAGCAGGCCACCGCCTCGCTGATCGCCGAACTGGAAGCGCAGCCGTCGGGCTACCACCAGCGTACCCGCCAGCGTTTCGAGCGCCTGGCCGGGCAGTTGAAGACGTGGAGCGGCAAGCACCAGGGCGCCGAAACACTGGCGCGGCTGCAGCAGCGGATGCAGCAGGCGTGCGGGGAACAGGTTGATGGTGCGTGCAAGGATTGGTTGAGTTGAGTTGATGAAGGCGCTGGCGGCTGGTTCGCCTGCCGGCGCTTTTGTTGATATCGGCTGTGACGGGGGAAGGGGCTGGCCGGGACACGCCGTAAACCCATCCTTGGGGGCTCGATGGCGCCATCCATGGCGCCAACGGTCCCGGCCAGCCCCTTCCCCCGCCACCCGACGGTTTCCTGCGAGCGCGGGCAGCGCAACAGCGCGCCGGTGAGGTTCGAAAAGCGGGTTCTGGTAGTGCCGGCCGCTGGCCGGCAACCCGACCTTCGCTGATTGCCGGCCAGCGCCCGGCACTACCATGCCGCTCCTGCTCCTGCCTTTGACTCCGTCTCCGCGCCAGCGCAGGGAGCTGTCCTGCAGGGGCTGATGGGTCAGCGCAGGACCGGTGGCGCCGCGGATGGCGCCATCGAGCCCCCATGGATGGGTTCACGGCGTGTCCTGCGCTGACCCATCAGCCCCTGCCTGCCAGGAAGAATCAAGGCGACGAACGCGCACGCATTTCAATCCCGCCCCTTGACCTCAACCAATGTTGAGGTGCGATAACAATCTCCCCACGGCCAGCCCCTGGCCTTCCCCACGGAGATTGCTTCGATGTCGTACTCGCTTCCCCCGCTCCCCTACGCCTACGACGCCCTTGAGCCGCACTTCGATGCGCGCACGATGGAGATCCATCACAGCAAGCACCACCAGGCCTACGTCAACAACCTCAATGCCGCCATCGAGCAGGCCGGCATCGCCGAGCTGCCGGTCGAGGCGCTGATCGCCAACCTCGGTGCCGTGCCCGAGGCGCAGCGTGGCGCGGTCCGCAACAACGGCGGTGGCCACGCCAATCACAGCCTGTTCTGGACCGTGCTCAGCGCCGACGGTGGTGCACCCGATGAGGAACTGGCCACCGCCATCGACCGTGACCTGGGCAGCTTCGATGCCTTCAAGGACGCCTTCAGCAAGGCCGCGCAGACCCGTTTCGGCAGCGGCTGGGCCTGGCTGACCAGTGATCGCGATGGCCGCCTGCAGGTCGAAAGCAGCGCCAACCAGGACAGCCCGCTGATGGGTGCAACCGTGGGCCTGTCAGGCAATACCCCGATCCTCGCGCTGGACGTCTGGGAACACGCCTACTACCTGCACTACCAGAACCGTCGCCCGGACTACATCGGTGCGTTCTTCAACATCATCAACTGGGCCGAGGTCGGCCGGCGCTACCGCCAGGCCCGGGCCTCATGAGCGGCGAGACAGTGCCGTACGCCGGGCCGTGGGCGGGGGTCTTCCCCGCACCGGCGCCGGTGCCGTCGGTCGAGATGCCGCCGCGTGCCCTGCGGCGGCTGCTCGGCCATTTCCCGACCGGCGTGGCCATCGTCTGCGCGCGCGATGCACAGGGCAAGCCGGTCGGCCTGACCATCAACTCGTTCGTACCGGTCTCGCTGCAGCCACCGCTGGTGCTGTGGAACCTGGCGTTGCACGCGCAGAGCCTGTCCACCTTCCAGCGCGCCACCCGCTTTGCAATCAGCGTGCTGGCGGCCGACCAGGAAGCGCTGGCCCGGCGCTTCGCCGATCCGCAGGTCCGCAATCGCTTCGACGGCCTGGCATTGCTGGATGACGACGAGGACGCCCCACCCCGCATCGCCGGTGCGGTCGCCCATCTCACCTGTACCCGCCACGCACAGTGGCCGGTGGGCGATCACCTGCTGCTGGCCGGCCGCATCATCGACGTGCACGAGAACGGCGGCGCGCCGCTGCTGTTCCATCGCGGCCGCTTCCAGCCCGGCCCGGCCGAACTGCTGGTGGAGGTGCGCGGATGAACATCGAAGCTCTGGAATGCATGCTCGCCGCCGGCAAGGATGGCGCGCTGCTGCGCTTCGGCCTGGGCAAGGGCTGGCTGGATGCCGGCAACCCGGTGCGCGCGGCCACCCATCTGGGCCGTTGCGTGGTGCTTGATCCGCAGTACTCGGCGGCGTGGAAGCTGCTGGGCAAGGCCTGGCTGGCCAGTGGCCAGCCGCAGGCGGCGCGCGAAGCCTGGCAGCGCGGATTGAGCGTGGCCGGCAGCAAGGGCGACCAGCAGGCACGCAGGGAAATGCAGGTGTTCCTGCGCCGCCTGGACCGCGAGCGGGCGGAGCCGGCGAAGGCGGGCTGAGTTGATCAGCCCGCGTTGGCCGATGCCGGTGCGGACATGATGTCCGACATCGGCAGGCGGCGCGGCTTGCTCGGGAATGCGTGGCGCAGGATGCGCCAGACCACCTGGCCAAACTGGCGCGGCAGCGAGCCGTTGTTGTAGTGCTGGCCGTAGCGACGGCAGATGTCCTTCACTTCCTTGGCAATGGCCGCGTAGCGGTTGGCTGGCAGATCCGGGTAGAAGTGGTGCTCGATCTGGTGGCTGAGGTTGCCCGACAGCACGTTGATCAGGAAGCCGCCGCTGATGTTGGATGAACCGCGCAGCTGGCGCAGGTACCAGTGGCCGCGCGATTCATTGCGCAGGCATTCCTTCGGGAAGGTTTCCGATTCGGCGGTGAAGTGGCCGCAGAAGATGATCACGTAGGTCCAGATGTTGCGCAGTCCGTTGGCCACCATGTTGCCCAGCATCACGGTGAGGAAGAACGGGCCGGCCAGCAGCGGGAAGAACACGTAGTCCTTCAGCACCTGGCGGGCCATTTTCCGCGCCACCGGGCGGGTCTGCAGCCACATCGCACGGCCGCTGATACGGCCCTTCAGCCAGCGGCCCAGGCGCAGGTCCTGCGCGGCCACGCCCCACTGGAACAGCAGCGCGAAGATCGGCGCGATGATCGGCTGCAGCAGGTAGAACGGCTTCCAGCGCTGCTCCGGGAAGATGCGCAGCAGGCCATAACCGATGTCATCGTCCATGCCACGCACGTTGGTATAGGTGTGGTGGCGGAAATTGTGGGTCTTGCGCCAGTTGTCGGCAGTGGCAACGATGTCCCACTCATAGGTATTGCCGTTGAGCTTGGGGTCGCCGGTCCAGTCGAACTGGCCGTGCATGACGTTGTGGCCCAGCTCCATGTTCTCCAGGATCTTCGACAGCGCCAGCAGCAGCGTGCCGGTGATCGCGGCCGGCCACAGCAGCGGCATCCAGAACAGTGGCGAGAACGCCGCCAGGAACAGCAGGCCACGGCCCCCCACGCCAAACCAGCGCACGGCGGCGGCCACGCGGCGGATGTAGCGGGTATCGGAGGCGCCGAGGCTGCCGATCACACGGTCGCGGATCGCGTCGAGTTCCTCACCGAAGGCATGCATCTCGGCAGTACTCAGGGCACGGTCGGTAGCGCGGGTCATGGCAGGCGTCCTCAGAGATCCAGGGTCAGGTCGGTGGTCGGTGCGCTCACGCAGATCCGTACCGGCTGCGCCGATTCGGACTGCAGGTCGCCGGTGCGCAGGTGGCGGGTGGCGCCACTGACGCGGTCACAGCTGCAGGTGTTGCAGATGCCCATGCGGCAGCCATGCCTGGGCTTGATGCCATGCGCTTCCAGGCTTTCCAGCAACGAGCTGCCACGCGGCACGCTCAGCTGGCGGCCACTGCGCGCCAGCGTCAGCACGACCTCCCCTTCACTGCTGGCGTCACGCAGCGGTGCGGGAGGAGTGAACGCTTCCGCCTGGAAACCGGCAACCTGGTGCGCCAGGCGTTCGCGGGCGGCGGCAACGAAGCCGTCCGGGCCGCAGGCCAGCACATGGCGCTGCGCCAACGGGGTGTCATCGCCCGCCACCTGCAGGTCGTGGGCATCGATACGTGCGGCGGGCACATCCCCTTCGCGGGTGGTCAGCAGATGCACACGCAGGTTCGGCTGGCTGGCGGCCAACGCCTGCAGCTCATCACGGAACTGCAGGTGGGCGGCGCTGCGTTCCCAGTAGAACAGGTCCACCGGCGCTGCCAGCGGGCGCTGGCAGGCGTCGCGCAACAGGCTGCGCATCGGCGTGATGCCACTGCCGGCAGCCAGCAGCAACACCGGCGCCGCAGCCGGCATGTGGAACTCGCCGAAGGCGGCATCGAGGCGGAACAGTTCGCCCGGCTGCGCGTGGTTGACCAGGTGCTGGCTGACGAGGCCGCCGTCGATCGCCTTGACGGTGATCGCCAGCTCGCGCCGACCCAGTGCGGTGGGGCTGTAGCTGCGCTGCCACAGGCGCCCTTCAATCTCCACGCCCAGGGTGACGTGCTGGCCGGCGCGCATGCCGGCCCAGTGCCGGTTGGTGCGCAGGACCAGGGTCGCCGCGCCCTCGCCGGCCGGCTCTCGCCGGACCAGGCGGGCCACCGGCTCGCGCAGGGTCCACAGGGGATTGAGCTGGCCCGCCCAGAAATCGAACAGCGACGGCGAGACCCAGCGGTACGGAGAGAACAGGGACGGACGGACGACAGCGCTCATGGGCGAACTATACGGGCGCACATACACCTGTGTATACATGTGTATATTGAACCGGATTGGGTATGATTCAGCCTCGCCCCACCGGAACCCCCATGGCCGCCGCCACCGCCTTGTCGACGCCTGAAGATGCCAACAGCCCGGCCCGCCGTACGGTGAGCCGCGAGGACCTGCTGGCCGCCGCCCTGAAACTGATCGGGCCGCACCGCAGCCTGTCCACGCTCAGCCTGCGCGAAGTGGCACGTGAGGCCGGCATCGCGCCGAACAGCTTCTACCGGCAGTTCCGCGACATGGACGAACTGGCCGTGGCGCTGATCGACGCCGCCGGCCGTTCGCTGCGGACAATCATCGGCGAGGCCCGCCAGCGCGCCACCTCCACCGCCACCAGCGTGGTGCGGGTTTCGGTGGAGACCTTCATGGAACAGCTGCGCGCCGACGACAAGCTGCTGCACGTACTGCTGCGCGAAGGCGCGGTGGGTTCGGACGACTTCAAGCACGCGGTCGAACGTGAGCTGCACTATTTCGAGGAAGAGCTGCAGCACGACCTGGTGCGCCTGGCCGCGCTGGACGGCGCCGTGCTGCATGCCCCGGAACTGGTGGCCAAGGCCATCACCCGGCTGGTGTTCGCGATGGGTGCCACCGCCATGGACCTGCCGCCGGAGAAGGACCCGGAGCTGATCGAAGAGATCTCCACGATGATCCGCATGATCATCGTCGGCGCCCGCACGCCCGCCGCGTTCCGCCGCGGCTGACGATCGCCCCCGGGGTCGGATCCCTTCCAGGGGAAAGGGCTCTGACCCCAACCACACAGCGACACCAACCTCCGTGCATGACCACAGGCAGGGTTGTGGCCGCCAAATGTAATGTTATAACACCGCCATGATCTGGCTCGATCGGCGTTCCGCTCGGAATGACTGCGGCGTCATTATATAGCACTTGCTATATTGATAAGCCACTGCTTTCATATGCGTCAGCCAGGTCGCCCTCGCCGCCTTTCTTTCCCCAAGGACGACGCCCTCATGCCCGTTGCCACGCCCCTCTTCGATCGGCTGCCCCTGGCCGCCGCCATTGCCCTGACCCTGCCGCTGGCTGCACTGGCCGCCACTCCGAAACCGACCGAACTGGACCGTGTGCAGGTCAAGGTGAGCACCGCCACGCGCAGCGAGCGCCTGCTGTCGGACGTGCCGATCCGCACCGAAGTGCTGCGCAAGGAAGACATCGCGCTGCGCGCGGCCACCGACTTCTCGCGCGCCGCCGAGCTGATCAACGGCCTGCGCGTGGAGAGCAACTGCCAGAACTGCAACACCAGCGGAGTACAGCTGCTGGGCCTGCCCGGTGCCTACAACCAGCTGCTGTTCGATGGCATCCCGCTGCTGTCCACGCTGGGCAGCGTGTACGGCCTGGAACAGATCCCGGCCGGGTTCGTCGACCGCATCGAAGTGGTCAAGGGCGGTGGCTCGGCGCTGTACGGCCCGGGTGCGGTTGCCGGTGTGATCAACCTGATTCCGCCGCTGCCGGCACGCAGTGGCGGCCATGTCCAGGCCGGCGTGGATGTCCTGAAAGGTACGCCGCAGAAGAACGCCGACGTGCGGCTGGACCTGGTGGCCAGGGAAGCAGACGCCGGCCTGTCGGTGATTGCCCAGCGCAACTGGAACAACGGCATCGACTACAACGGTGACGGCTACACCGAGATCACCCGCAAAAACCTCAAGGTCGGCGGGCTGCAGGCGTGGTACGCGCCCACGCCGGGCACGCGGCTGCGCCTGGACCTGCAGGTGACCGATGAAACCCGCCGCGGCGGCAACCGCCTGGACCAGCCCGAATACCTGGCCAACATCGCCGAATCGCTGGATACGAAATACCGGCGCGGCAGTGTGTCGTGGGACCAGGAGATCACTGCCGACGTCGATTTCCGCCTGGCCTACGCCTTCGCCGACATCGACCGCGACAGCTTCTACGGCGGTCTCGGCGACGTAGTCACCGATCGGTCCGCACCCGGCTATGACCCGTCGCAGCTGGACCGCAACGTGGCCGGCAGCGCGGCCTCGCGTTCGTGGCGCCAGTACGGCCGCACCCACAACCCGCTGCACTACATCGACAGCCAGTTGAACTGGCGGCTGGGCGCGCATGCGCTGGCCTTCGGCGTGCAGTACAAGCACGAGGCGCTGCGCGACGACAACCGCACCGGTGACGGGCAGCGTCTTGCGGTGCTGGAGGATGCGACCTTCCACAACCTGGGCGCGTTCATCCAGGACGAATGGAGCCTGCGCGACAACGTCGACCTGGTGCTGGGTGCACGCGTGGACAAGAGCTCGGAACTGGACAGCGCGGTGTTCTCGCCGCGCATCGCGCTGGCCTGGCAGGCCACGCCAAACCTGAAATGGCGGGCGGGCATCGCCACCGGCTTCCGTGCTCCGGAGATCTTCGTTGAGGATGTGCACGTCGATACGCTCGGTGGCGAGCAGGTGCGCGTGCGCAATACCGATGGCCTGAAGGAGGAGCGCGCGTTGACCACCCTGTTCGGCTTCGACTGGCGCTCGGACCCGGCCAATCCGGTGTGGAGCTGGGATGCTACCGCCTCCTATGCACGCATCCGCGATACCTTCGCGCTGGGCGAGATCCAGCGCAGCGATGACGGCCAGCTGAGCCAGCTGCGTTACAACGCCTCCGGCTCGGACGTGCTGGGTGCGGAAACCAACCTCGGCTGGCAGCCGTCGCCGCAGTGGCGCCTGACCGCCGGCGCCTCGTGGTACCGCTCGCGCTTCCGCGAGCCGCAGCGCATCTTCGACGACAGCGGCGACGGTGGCGACACCGTGATCGAAAGCCGCGACTACCTGAAGACTCCGCGCTGGACCGGCCTGGCCCAGCTCAGCTGGATGCCGGCCGAACCGTGGGAGACCTTCGTCGCGCTGCGCCATACCGGGCCGATGTCGGTGCTGAACAACCGGTTGGGCGAACTGCACCGCACGCGTTCGTTCCTGGTCACCGATCTCGGGGCGCGTTGGCACCGTCACCTGGGCGCACAGGCGCAGCAGGAAGTGTCGGTGGCCGCGGGCGTCAAGAACGTGTTCGATCAGCGCCAGAAGGATCTGGAAGTGGGCGCACTGCGTGACAGCGACTATGTCTACGGGCCGCGCTTCGCGCGCTCGTGGTATGTCAACCTGCGCTATGCGTTCTGAAGCGCTGCGAGCGTTGGTGCTGGCCTGTGCCGTGCTGCCGGCCACACCGACGGTGGCTGCGGACCTGCACGCGCAGGTCTCGGCCTCGTTGATGCGGCCGGAGCAGCGCTCGCTGCGGCCGATGCAGTGGTCGCCGCCGCCGAAGCTGGTCGCGCTGTACTTCGGTGCCGACTGGTGCGCACCGTGCCATGCGTTCGTCCCCACGCTGCGCAGCGTGCGCGACGCATTGCGCGAAGCCGGCGCCGATACCGAAGTGGTGTACGTCAGCCTGGATGAGAGCGAGAGCGCGCTGCGCCGCTACATGCACGCGCAGGACATGCCGTGGCCGGTGCTGGACCCGCGCCGCGCCGCGCGCATGCCGGCGCTGCAGGCATTGGCCGGGCTGGCACCGCCGAACCTGGTACTGATCGATGCCGACGGCACGGTGCTGGCCAACGGCTGGCAAGGCCGGCGCTATGAAGGCCTGCAGCCGGTGTTGAAGGAATGGATGAAACGGGCGTGTGCGCAGCAGCAGGCGCGCTGCCCGCCCGATCTGTAGAGTCGAGCCACGCTCGACGCATTCGATCAGCGTGCGAACGGCAGCCGAGCATGGCTCGGCTCTACAAAAACCGGGATCGCGCGAACGGCCGGAGGCCATGGCCCGGCGCTACCGCTACGGCGCCTCGCCCTCGGCCTTGCGCACGAAGGCTTCGAACAATGCCAGCGTCTGCTCGCTCACATGGTGCTCGATGCCCTCGGCATCGCGCCGCGCGGTATCCGCGTCCACGCCCAGCGCCAGCAGGAAACGCTCCACGGTCTGGTGGCGCTGGCGGCTGGCGTGGGCCAGCGCTTCGCCTTCCGGGGTCAGGAACACGCCACGGTACGGCCGCTGTACCACCCAGCCATCACGGGCCAGGCGCCGCAGCATCTTCGCCACGGTGGGCTGGGCCACGCCCAGTCGGGTGGCAATGTCGACCTGGCGGGCCTCGCCGCCGTCGGCCAGCAGGTCCGAAATCAGCTCGACATAGTCCTCCACCAGCTCCATCCGGTGCGCCTCGCGCACTTGCCGGAAGCTCTCGACCTGGCGCTCGGCCTCGATCAAGGGGGTGCTTTTCAGCGATGTCGAATCGTCGGTCTTGCCCACGCCTGCGCCTGTCCTTCCGGTGCAATCCGGTGTTGAACCTGAATTCTGGACCAGTCACACGATAAAGACGATTGTTTCACATTGCTAATGACTATAGCAGGAGCTATATTCGGACCCATGAACACCCTGGCGCCCCGCGACCCTTCGGCCTCCACTCCGGCCAGCCTGGGTGCGCTCAACGCCTCGGTCGCGGTGCCCGACAAGGGCCATTGGTGGTTCCGCCTGCTGGCCTTCCTCGGCCCGGGCTACATGATCTCGGTCGGCTACATGGACCCTGGCAACTGGGCCACTGACCTCGCCGGCGGTTCGCGCTTCGGCTACCTGCTGCTGTCGGTCATCCTCGTCTCCAACCTGATGGCGGTGATCCTGCAGGCGCTGTCGGCGCGGCTCGGCATCGCCACCGGCATGGACCTGGCGCAGGCCTGCCGCGCGCGTTACCCCAAGCCGGTGAACCTGGCGCTGTGGGCGCTGTGCGAGGCGGCGATCATCGCCTGCGACCTGGCCGAGGTGATCGGCACCGCCATCGCACTGAAACTGCTGTTCGATCTGCCACTGCTGTGGGGTGCGGTGATCACCGCGCTGGACACGCTGCTGGTGCTGCTGCTGATGAACCGCGGCTTCCGTGCGCTGGAAGCGTTCGTGATCGCGCTGCTGATGGTGATCTTCGCCTGCTTCGTGGTGCAGATCGCGATGGCTGCGCCGCCGGTGATGGCGGTGCTGGGCGGCTTCATTCCGCGCGCGCAGGTGGTGACCGATCCGCACGCGCTGTACATCGCGATCGGCATCATTGGTGCCACCGTGATGCCGCACAACCTGTACCTGCATTCGTCCATCGTGCAGACCCGCGCCTACCCACGTACCGATGAAGGCCGCCGCAGTGCGCTGCGCTGGGCGGTGACCGACAGCACCCTCGCGCTGACCCTGGCGCTGTTCATCAACGCCAGCATCCTGATCCTGGCGGCGGCGGTGTTCCATGCCAATGGCCGATTTGATGTGGAAGACATCGAGCAGGCGCACCAGCTGCTGGCACCGATGCTGGGTGTGGGCGCGGCGGCGACGTTGTTCGCGGTGGCCCTGCTGGCCTCGGGCCTGAATTCGACGGTGACCGCCACGCTGGCCGGCCAGATCGTGATGGAAGGCTTCCTGCACCTGCGAATGCCGCCGTGGCTGCGTCGGCTGATCACGCGTGCGCTGGCCATCATCCCGGTGGTGGTGGTGATCCTGCTGTTCGGCGACCAGGGCGCGGTGAAGCTGCTGGTGCTGAGCCAGGTGGTGCTGTCGATGCAGTTGCCGTTCGCGATCATCCCGCTGGTACGGATCGTGACCGACAAGGTGACGATGGGCGCGCTGGTCGCACCGCGCTGGCTGGGCGCGATCGCCTGGGTGATCGCGCTGGTCATCGTGGTGTTGAACGTGAAGCTGCTGGTGGACACCTTCGCCGGGGCGTAAACCGCATCCCTGGGGTCGGACTCCCTGCCGCAGGCAAGGGCTCCGACCCCGCCATCTCCATGCTACAGATGCAACGCAATCGCGGCCTCGATCTGCTGCGGCGACTGGAACCCTGCCAGGCGGGTACGTTCGTCCCCGTCACGGAACAGCGAGAGCGTCGGCGTCTGCCGCAGCCCCAGTTCCCTGAAGAACGCCTCGCCCAGCACCTCCAGCTGCACGCGCAGCAGCGTGGTGCCCTGCCCCGCGACGCTGTTGGCCACCCGGTGCAGCGACATCTCCAGCATCCGGCACCCCGGGCACTGGTCCTTGTGGAAGTCCACCAGTACGCGCGGGTGTTCGGCCAGCAGCTGCTGGAACTGCTCAGGCGTGGTGGCGTCGATGATCTGCATCGCTGTTGCTCCAGTAATGGGCCAGGACCGCATCGGTCCAAGCCTCGATGGCCGCGGCATGGCGCTCGCCATGCGGCATCTGTTCGATCTCCAGCGGCGGATAGTCGCTGTGGAAGTAGCGGATCAGCCGGTGCACAGCACCGCAGTAGTACTCCTGCCCCCACTGTGTCTCGCCGGTACCGAACACCGCCAGCTGCCGCGGCCGCTCGCCGCGCTCGGCGATGCCAGCCACCCATGCCTTCATCTCCGAAGGCGTGCGGCCGGCGTTGTCGGTCCAGCAGCCCAGCAGCACCAGGTCGGCCTCGTCGGCCGCCAGGGACGGCGCCTGCTGCGGGTCGTCGGCCTCCTGCCAGTGCACGGCATGGCCTGCAGCGCGGCAACGCTCGGCAATCTGCCGGCCAAGCTCGCGGGTGTTGCCGCTCAGTGAGGCCACCACCAGCAGGATGCTCAGCGCCGTGCCGGACTCAGAGGTCGTCGAAGCCGTTGTCGACGTTGGTCTTCTTGTAACTTGCATTGCGCATCTCGAAGAAGTCGGTCTTGGTCTCGGTGAAGTTGTCAGCGTAGGCCTTGATCCACGGCATCACGTTGTCGGTGGTGTCGCTGTACAGGCGCTCGATGCCGAGCATGCCGGCCATCTTGTTGGCGCGGTACTTCACGTAGCGCGTCATTTCCTCCACATCGATGCCATCGATGCCGTCCAGTACTTCCGATGACCACTGGGTTTCCAGTTCGATGGCGTGCTCGAACGCCTGGTGCACATAGGCGGTCAGTTCGTTGGTCTGCAGCTCCGGGTTCTCGCCGATGATGGCGCGGATCAGCTCGCTGATGAACTTGGTATGGGCCAGTTCGTCGCGGTTGATGAAACTGATGATCTTGCCGGTGCCGGTCATGCGGTTCTGCCGCACCATGTTGTAGAAGTACGCAAATCCGGAATAGAAGTTGATGCCCTCCAGGATCGAGGACTGGATCAGCGACTTCAACAGGGTCTCGGCGGTCTTCTCGCGCATGAAGTCGTCATACGCGCCCATGATCGGCGCGTTGCGCTTGATGATGGTCGGATGGGTGCGCGCCAGTTCAAATACGCGGTTCTGGTTCGGCAGGTCGGTGATCGAGGCCAGCACATAGCTGTAACTCTCGTTGTGGATCACTTCCTGCTGGCCGATGATCGCGGCATTGGCATGCGCGGCCGGGTCGGTGATGTACTCGGCCACGTTGTAGATGAAGCGCGTCTGCGGTGAGTCGAGCGTGGCCAGCAGGCCGATGATCGAGTCGTAGGCGTTCTTTTCGCGCCCGGACAGCTCGCCGTACTGGCGCGCATCGGCCTTCATGTCGACCTCGTCGGGGATCCAGAAGTTGGTCGACAGCTCCTTGTAGGCCCGATAGAACGACGGGTACGGGATGTCATTCCAGTTCAGGATCCCGCTGGTGCGGCCGTTGATGATGCCGGTGCTGCGGTTGGGATGGCGCGGTTCGAGGATCTTGATGCGGTCGAGGGGTGTTGCCATGGTCGTCTACCTTCGTATTACGTGCGTTGCAGATGTAGAGCCGAGCCCATGCTCGGCTGCTCTTCGCGTCGGAGCCGAGCGTGGGTTCGGCTCTACAGGGGCCGCAGCGGTCAGCTGGCGCACCACTCGCATTCGCTGATGTCGATGTCGTTGGAGCGCACGTAGTACGTGGTCTTCAGGCCTTCACGCCAGGCGCTCAGGTGCAGCTCCAGCAGGGTGCTGGCGCGGATCGTGCTGGGCACGTACAGGTTGAAGCTGATCGACTGATCAACATGGCGCTGGCGACGCGCGTTCTGGCGCACGCTGGCGAACTGGTCGACCTTGTACGCCCCCTTCTCGTAGTACGTCCAGGTTTCCAGCGACAACCCCGGCGCTGCCACCGGCCGCCGGAAGTCCTTTTTTTCCTCGTAGTAGAACGCGCTGTAGATCGGGTCGATCGATGCGGTGGAACCGGCGATCTGCGCGGTGCTCATGTTCGGCGCCACCGCCAGCAGCCAGCCGTTGCGCAGGCCGTGCGTGGCGACCTCGCGCGCCAGGCTGTCCCATGCGGCGCCAGTGTAGTCGCGGTCACGGAAGTAACGCCCGTTGTGCCAATCGCTGCCGGTGAACATCGGATAGCTGCCCTTTTCCTTCGCCAGTTGCGCGCTGGCCTGGATGGTCAGGAAATTGATGCGCTCATACAGGCGGTCGGCCAGTTGTTCGGCATCCGGTGAATCCCACTGGATCGCCTGCTGCGCCAGCAGGTGGTGCCAACCGAACGTGCCCAGTCCGATGGCGCGGTACTTGCGGTTGGTGATCGTGGCCTGCGGCACCGGCAGTGCGTTGAGGTCGATCACGTTGTCCAGCATGCGCACCTGGATCGGGATCAGGCGCTCCAGCACATCGGTGGCCAGCAGGTCATCCGGCGCACGGATCGCGCGGCCGAGGTTGATCGAAGACAGGTTGCAGACCACGAAGTCGCCGGCGCGGCGTGTGGTGACGATCTGGTCGCCGCTGACGATCTCCTGGATCATCCGCGTCGGGCTCATGTTCTGCAGGATCTCGGTGCACAGGTTGCTGGAATAGATCATGCCGGCGTGCTTGTTCGGGTTACGGCGGTTGACCTCGTCGCGGTAGAACAGGAACGGGTTGCCCGTCTCCAGCTGGCTGAGCATGATCCGCTTGAACAGATCGATCGCCTTCACCGTGCGCCGGCTGATGCGCTCGTCGGCCACCAGTTCGGCGTAGCGGTCGCGGAAGCTGCCCGCGCCGCGCTTCTCGTCGTAGAAGTCCTGCAGGTGCCAGCCCTTGGCCTGCTTCACCTCGTGCGGGTCGAACAGGTACCAGTCGGCACGGCGTTCGACTGCTTCCATGAACAGGTCCGGCACGCACACCGAGGTGAACACATCATGCGCGCGCAGGCGCTGGTCGCCGTTGTTGAGGCGCAGGTCCATGAAGGCTTCGATGTCGCGGTGCCAGATGTCCAGGTACACCGCCACCGCGCCCTTGCGCTGGCCAAGCTGGTCGACCGAAACTGCGGTGTTGTTGAGCTGCTTGATCCACGGCACTACGCCGCCGGAGGAATTGGGCACGCCCCGTATCGGCGCGCCGCTGCTGCGCACATAGCCCAGATAGGCACCCACGCCGCCGCCGTGCTTGGACACGCGGGCGATGTCGGTATTGGAGTCATAGATGCCCTGCAGGCTGTCGTCCACCGTGTCGATGAAGCAGCTGGACAGTTGCCCCCCGACCTTGCCGGCGTTGGCCAGGGTCGGCGTGGCCACCGTCATGTACAGGTTGGACAGCGCCCAGTACGCCTCGCCGACCAGCTGCATGCGCCGCTCGCGCGGCTTTTCTTCCTGCATGAGGTACAGCGCGATGGTCAGCCAACGCTCCTGCGGCAGCTCATAGACCTCGCGGCTGCGGTCGCTGGCCAGATAGCGCGTGGCCAGCAGGTACAGGCCGTTGTAGGCGAACAGGCGGTCGCGTTCCGGGTCGATCATCCCGCCGGCCTGCTGCAGTTCTTCCTTCGAGTAGCAGCGCAGGATGTCGTTGCTGTAGATGCCGCGGTCAGCCAGGCTTTCCTGCAGGCCCACGTAGGAGCCGTACTTCAGGCCGACATCGTAGAAGCGGTTGCGGCTGGCACGCTTGTACAGGCGGCGCAGGTAGATGCGCGCGGCAAACTGCTCCCACTCCGGCGCGACGAGGTCCACGCGCGATTCGGCCTCGCGGATCAGCAGATCGACAAGGTCATCGGCGCTGATGCTGGGCTTGCGCTCGACCATTGCCTGCACCACGCGGCGGTAGTCGCTCACATCCAGCTGCGGGAACTCGGCGTGCACCGCATCGATGCTGCGCTGCAGGCGCTCGGCGTCGAATGGCAGGCGGCGGTTGCCGGCCTCCTTGGTGACCCAGGTCGGCACGCGCTCGCCACCGGCGCGCAAGGCGTCGCCAGCGCCGGCCAGTTCGGCCACGCGGAAGGTACTGTCGGTCATGGTGGTGAAGCTCCAGGCTCGCACGCGCGTTGGCGGTCGATGCCATGGCGGCCCTGCACGCGATACCGGCGCACGGGGCGGTCGGGGTGGGATGCCAAAGCGCGGGAACACCAGATCGTCGGCAACAGCCTGCGCCTGCGGCCGGTATCCGGGCCGTGGGGGCGATCTGGGTCCGCACGATGGCGGCCGCGTCGACACGGCAAGCCTTCAGGGGCGGGCCGCGGGACGTTTGCTGCGTGTCCGGCGGCGGCGGCTGACCGGGAGTGACGACCACAACATAGTGGGGATAATCGGAACCGTCAACACAAGATGCGGCAATCACGACATGCCGCGACGATCAGTCGCAGGATGCCGTGTTGCACCTGCGGCGCCTTGTCGACAGCGCCTGCGTCCCCAGTTCGGTACAACATCAACTTTCCGCGGAACACCGCCCATGCGCGCTGCCCAGTACCCTTCCTTCGGCAACCCGGCCGACGTCCTCGCCATTGCCGATGCCACCCTCCTCGAGCCCGGCCCCGGCGAGGTGCGCATCCGCACCGTGCTGGCCTCGATCCACAATCACGACCTGCTGACCGTGCGCGGCCTCTACGGCTACAAGCCGACACTGCCGGCGATCGGTGGCAGTGAAGCATTGGGCGTGGTCGATGCACTCGGCGAAGGCGTCGACGGCCTGCAGATCGGCCAGCGGGTGGCCGCCGCCTCGGTGCATGGCACCTGGGCCGAAGCGTTCATTGCACCGGCACGCATGGTGATTCCGATGCCCGAGGCGATCCCCGACGAAATGGCCGCGCAGCTGATCGCCATGCCGCTGAGCGCGCTGATGCTGCTGGAATTCCTGCACGTCGAAGCAGGCCAGTGGATCGTTCAGAACACCGCCAACGGCGCGGTGGGCAAGTCGCTGGCGATGCTGGCGCGGGCGCGTGGCGTGCATGTGGCCAACCTGGTGCGCAATGCCGATGCGGTCGCGCAGTTGCAGGCGCTGGGCATCGATCATGTGTTCGACACCTCGGTGGAGGGTTGGAAGGATCGCGTGCGTGAAGCGACCGGCGAAGCACAGGCCGCGGCCGCGGTGGATTCCATCGGCGGCGACGCCAGCGGTGACCTGGTCGACCTGCTTGGCCACCACGGCACCCTGGTGTCGTTCGGGGTGATGAGCGGCGAGCCGATGCGCATTCCCGCCGGTGGCCTGATCTACAGGGAGGCCACGGTGAAGGGCTTCTGGGGCAGCAAAGTGAGCCAGGCGATGGCGGTGGAGGACAAGCGCCGGCTGGTCGGCGAGCTGCTGAAGCGTGCGGCCAGCGGCGAACTGACCCTGCCGGTGGAGAAGATCTTCGCACTGGACGACATCGCCCAGGCGGCGAAGGCAGGCGCCGGTTCTGGCCGCAATGGCAAGGTGCTGCTGCGGCCTTGAGGGTAGGACAACCGGGGTCAGATCCCTTTCCGCTGGAAAGGGATCTGACCCCCAGGAGGAGTGCGGACCAACGGTCCGCACCCATCGAGTCGGTTCGTTAAGAACCTGTGATGTATAACTGAATGCGCTTTCGTCATTGGAAGGCGTACTTGCCTGCATGCGGTACTGACGGCTCCTCCCCCGTTCGGCGTTGTCGCTTCCATGTACCGCACCACCCTGAACCTGCTTGCCGGCGCGATCGCGCTGGGCCTCACCGCCGGCGCTGCCGGCGCCGCTGAAACCGCCGATGCCGGCAAGGACAGCACCACCCTGGGCACCGTGCTGGTGACCGGCTCCAACATCAAGCGCAGCGACACCGCCGGGCCGAACCCGGTGCAGATCGTCAGCCGCGAACAGATCGAGCAGACCGGTCGCTCCACCCTCACCGACGTGCTGCGCAACCTGTCGGCCAATGCCGGCAACAGTTTCGACGAGCAGTACACCGGCAGCTTCGCCGCCGGTTCTGCATCGATCGGCCTGCGCGGCCTGTCGCCGAAGAACACGCTGGTGCTGGTCAACGGCTATCGCGTGTCCAACTTCGGCTTCGCGCTCAACACGCAGGACACCTTCGTCGACCTCAACGCGCTGCCGATCAGCGCGGTGGAACGCATCGAAGTGCTGAAGGATGGCGCCTCGGCGGTGTACGGTTCCGATGCCATCGCCGGCGTCATCAACATCATCCTGCGAAAGAACTTCCAGGGCGTGGAAGTCGGCGGCGGCTTCGGTGCCGCCACCCAGGGCGGCCTGGACGAACGCAAGGCCAACCTGCTGGCCGGCTTCGGTGACCTCGAACAGCAGGGCTGGAACGTGCTGTTCGGGCTGGACCTGCTCAAGCGCGATCGGCTCGATGCAGACCAGCGCGCCTTTACCCGCAGCGGCGATTTCCGCGACAGGCCCGGCGGCCGCCTGGCCGGCTGGTCCACTGCCGGTGGCAACTGGCTGTCCAACCCGCGCGCGCCGCAACCGTTCGCCAGTTGCCCCGAGGGCAGCCAGCTGCGCCCCTACAGCGATTTCGGCAGCACCCTGCCCGGCCAGGCCTGCGCCTTCAACGCGCAGCCGTTCAAGACCCTGCAGCCCGGCGCCGAGCGCCTGCAGGCGTCGTTGAGCGCGACCTACCGCTTCAACGACAGCGTCGAAGCCTTCGCCGATGTGCTGTACAGCCACAACAAGGCCGACCAGATCTTCAGCGCGCCGCTCACCGTGGGCCCTGGCCTGCGTGCCTACAACCCGGCCACCGGCACGCTTATCGACGTGCCGGCGGTGCTGCCGGTGGGCCACCCGAACAACCCGGGCAGCACGCCGCTTCCGTTCGAGTACACCTTCTTCGACCTCGGCCCGCGCCTGAAGGACAACACCCAGGTGTTCTACCGTGCCCTGGCCGGCGTGCGTGGCAGTGGCGAGCGCTGGGACTGGGAAGCGGCGGCGCTGACCTCGCAGAGCGCGCAGCGCGAGTACGTCGACAATTTCGTCAACCGCTACGCGTTCGAACAGATCCTGCGCGATGGCAGCTACAACTTCCTCAATCCGTCCAGCACGCCGGGCGCGTTGGATGCACTGCGCCTGCAGACCAAGCGGCCAGGCTGGTACAAGCTGCACGCGTTGAACGTCAAGGCCTCGACCTCGCTGTGGGACCTCCCGGCCGGTGCGGTCGGCTTCGCCTGGGGTGCCGAGTTCCGCAAGGAGTCACTGGATGCGCGCACCAGTGCACAGGTGCTGTCGGGCACCGAACTGCGCCCGGCCATCAACGTGGTCAACGGCGAGCGCCAGGTCAGCGCCGCCTACGCCGAATTGAGCGTGCCGCTGCACCGCACGCTTGAGCTGCAGGTGGCTGGTCGCGGCGACCACTACGATGATTTCGGCAAGGCGTTCTCGCCGAAGCTGGCGCTGCGCTGGCAGCCGTTGGACAGCCTGCTGCTGCGCGGTTCGTTCTCGCGCGGCTTCCGCGCCCCCTCGCTGCCGGAAATCGCGCCAGGCCAGACCGTCAGCTACGGCTCGGTGATCGATCCGCTGGATCCGCTGCAGCCCGGTGGCAGCCGTGGCGTGACCAACATCCGCACCGGCAACCCGGACCTGAAGGCCGAACGCTCGCGCAACTTCAACGTGGGCGCGGTGTGGTCACCGGATGGCGATACCAGCATCGGCCTGGACTGGTACCGCATCGAGCAGGACAACCTGGTCAAGCCGGACAGCGCGCAGTTCATCGTCGACAACCCGACGCTGTTCCCCGGCCGTGTACAGCGTGATGCGCAGGGGCGCATCCAGTTCATCACCAACCAGTACGCCAACCAGGGCGAACTGACCACCTCCGGGCTGGACCTGGACGCCAACCGCACCTTCCGCACCGAGGGCTGGGGCACCTTCACCGTGGCCGGCAGCTGGACCCACCTGCTGAGCTTCAAGCAGCCGCTGGTGGCCGGCCAGGCGCCCTATGACGGGGCCGGCAACAACCGCCACGGCGCCCTGCCGCGCACCCGCGGCACCACGTCGCTGAACTGGGCGGTGGGCGACTGGAGCAGCACGTTGAGCCTGCAGTACGTGAGCGGCTACGACCAGCGCGTGGCGACGGCCACCAGCAATCCGGGCCTGCGCGACCGCGTCAAGCCGTATCAGCAGCTGGATCTGTACGTGGCCTACGAAGGCATTCCCAACACCACGCTGTCGCTGTCGGTGCTGAACCTGACCGACAAGGACCCGCCGTTCGACCCGGCCGGCGGCTCCAACGGTTTCGACATCAGCCAGTACAACCTGCGCGGGCAGTTCGTTTCGCTGGGCGCGCGCTACCGGTTCTGATGCGCCACCTGTAGAGCCGAGCCCGTGCTCGGCTGCTCTTCGGCAACAGGAAGCCGAGCATGGGCTCGGCTCTGCTGGGGTGTGCGGACCAACGGTCCGCACCCACCGCATCACCGGCTCAGGTGCAGGAACTGCAGGTGCCGTTCGTACTGGCTGATGATGTCGTTGATGATCTGCTTGCGGCTGTAGCCGACCAGGTCGTAGTCCTGGCTGCCTTCGAACAGATGCACTTCCGCGCGGTAGTAGCGCTGGTTGCGCAGCTGCTGCGCGGCGAACGACGGGGTCAGGTAGCCACTCAGGATCACCCGGTACAGGAAATCCTGCTGCTCGCCATGGTTCACCGTCAGCTCCATGTCGCCGGCCTCGAAGCGCGTGGCCACGTCCCAGCCCTGCCCGCGCAGCTGTTCGGCCACCGCTTCCATCGCCGGCTTCACCGTGTCATCCATGAAGCGGTAGACCTGGTCGCGCACCGGGAAGTGCATGGCCTGGCTCAGGCGCTGGCGCCAGCCCTGATGGTGGCGATCGTCACCGATCAGCGGCGAGGGCCGGTACTGCAGCGCGCGCTTGCGGTGCGATTCGTCACTGAAGGCGCGGGTCAGGCCCCACATCATCAGCAGCAGCACCGCCGAGAACGGCAGCGAGGCCAATACCACCGCCGATTTCAGTGCATCGATGCTGCCGGCCAGCAGCAGCCCGGCGGTCAGCACCGCGATCACCGTGCCCCAGAACACGCGCAGCCAGCGCGGACCATCATCCTCCGGCGCGCCGCCGTGCGAGGACAGCGTGGACAACACCACCGCCCCCGAATCAGCCGACGTTACGAAGAAGATGAAGCTGACCAGCACGGTCACCGCGATCACCGTGCGGCTCCACGGGTAGCCATCCAACAGTGCATACAGCACGGTCGGTGGGTCATCCACCGCCAGCTGCGCCAGCTGCTGCTGGCCGTGGTGCAGCACCTGGTCCAGCGCGCTGTTGCCGAAGATCGACAGCCAGGCCAGGGTGAAGCCCAGCGGGATCAGCAGCACGCCGAACACGAATTCGCGGATGGTGCGGCCACGCGAGATGCGCGCGATGAACAGGCCGACGAACGGCGCCCAGCCGATCCACCAGGCCCAGTAGAACACCGTCCAACCGCCCAGCCATTCCGGCCGGCCGCCATAGGCGTACACATCGAAACTCTTGCCGACCACGCTGCCCAGGTAGTCGCCCAGGTTCTGCATCAGCGTACTCAGCAGGTACTGGGTGGGGCCGGCGCACAGCATGAACAGCACCAGCGCGATCGCCAGCAGCATGTTGATGTTGGCCATCCAGCGCACGCCCTTCTCCACGCCTGAAACCGCGACGGCCACCGCCGCGCCCATCATGCTGACCACCAGGATGATCTGCACCAGGTTGGAGTGCGGGATGTTGAACAGGTGCGACAGGCCCGCGTTGAGGTGCAGCACGCCGAAGCCCATGTCGGCACCGATGCCGAATACGGTGGCGACAATGCCCAGCGCGTCCACGGTGTAGCCGATCGGCCCGTTGATGCGCTTGCCGATCAGCGGATACAGCGCCGAGCGCAGCGCCAGCGGCAGGTTGTGGCGATAGGCGAAGTAGGCCATCGCCATCGCTGCGAGTGCGAACACGCCCCAGCCATGCAGGCCCCAGTGCAGGAAGAGCAGCTGCATGGCCTGGCGCGCCCCGGCCTCGCCCGCCGCCGGTTCGCCCTGCGGCGGCTGCAGGTAGTGGGTCAGCGGTTCGGAGACGCAGAAGAAGAACAGGGTGATGCTGATGCCGGCGGCGAACAGCATGCCGGCCCAGGAAAGATAGCTGAACTCCGGCTCATCATGGTCGGCGCCGAGCTTGATGCCACCATACTTGGACAGCGCCACACCGACCACGAACACCAGGTACAGGGTCATCGCCAGCAGGTAGTACCAGCCGACATTGAGTGCGGCCCAGTCCTGCGCCTTGACCAGCAGGCGGCCCGCACCGAGCGGAAACAGGCTGACGAACAGCGCGAACGCCACGACAACGATCGCCGCAAAGGCGAACACAGGCCGAAGGGTGCGCACCGGGGATTGTTGCGGCTCCAGTACATCCATGGGGCGGCGTTCTCCGGTAGATCAAAGGGTTAGCCGACCGATTCTGGCTGAACCGCAGTGGACAGAGCATGAAGTTGCGGCCTGTGGTCACAGGCCCGGCCCACCATTCCGTGTTATCACGCGCGCGCCGGAGCGCAACCTTGCCCGCGCGGGCCGCGGCGCGGCCACGCGCATCCTGTCCGATCACGACATTACATGCACCGCACACAGCTTGTTGCCATCCGGGTCACGCAGATAGGCCAGAAACACCTGCCGACCGGACATGTTGCGGACGCCGGGCGGATCTTCGATTGCGGTACCACCGTGAGCCACGCCAGCTTCCTGCCAGGCACGCACGGCCTCTGCACTGCCCAGACTGAAACCGATGGTGCCGCCGTTGGCATGGCACGCTGGCTGCCCATCGATCGGCGCGGTCACGCCGAACATCCGCCCATCCTTGAAGTACAGCAGCCGACCCTTTTCGTCGAACACACCCGGACGTGCCCCCATCGCGGCGAACAGGGCATCGTAGAAGCGATGCGCGACGTCCATGTCGTTCGTTCCAACGGTGATGTGGCTGAACATGCGGGCACTCCTTGTGGAAAGCCGCAGTGTCGGCGAGCGCGGGCGACTTCGCAAATCGCCCGCACCGGTGCCGCCACGCCCGCGAAAAGACCCGTTGCTACTTGGCGGTGCTGAGCAGCAGCACCGCCGCAGTGACCAGACCGATGCCGATCCAACCGATCGGACGCAGGCGGTTGCCGAACAACAGGCGTCCGCAGGTGGCGGTTCCGATCACGCCGATCGCACCCCACATCGCATAGGCGGTGGCCAGGTCCATGTAACGCACCGCCTGGCCCAGCAGGGCGAAGGCGATCCAGACCATGACGATCGCAGCGACACCCCAGCGCCAGCGGCGGAAGCCTTCCGACTTGGCCACCATCATGTTCGCGGCGACATCGATCAGCGCCGAACAGATCACGAAAAACAGAGCCAGGGTATTCATCAGTGTGCCTCCCCGAGGGTGACGCAGACGATGCCCACCACCGCCAGCACCAGGCCGGCCAGCTGCTGCAGTGACAGGCTCTCGCCGAACACGGTGAGGCCGACCACGGTCAGCAGGGTCAGGCCCAGGCCTTCCCACACCGCGTAGGCCACGCCCACCGCGATGCGACGCACCGACTGCGCCAGGAAGAAGTAGGACAGCGCCAGCGCACCGGCCATGATCAGATAACCGGTCCAGCCGCCATCGCGGGCGGCGTGGGCCATGAACGAGGTGCCGACCACTTCGGCGACGATCGCCACGGTCAGGCAGGCCCAGGCGACCAGCGCGCCACGGGCGGGAACAGTACGGGACATGTGAAACTCCTTGCAGGACGGGGACCGCGCCGCCTCATCAATGGATCCACGCCGCGCGTGGAGGGTCCGGAACGCCCCTCGCAGACAGGGGCGACGGGGGTTAGTATCATCGCCTTTTACGGTGGTATCAAAATGGATTCCATCGACAGGAGCGATGGATCAATGCCCTATTCCCCTGAATCCCTACAGGCCTTCGTGGAAGCCGCCGCGCTGGGCTCGTTCTCGGCCGCGGCACGGCGGCTGGGCAAGACCCAGTCGACGGTCAGCACCGCCATTGCCCACCTGGAAGCCGACCTCGGCGTGAGCCTGTTCGACCGCCGCGGGCGCTACCCGCGGCTGACCGAGGCCGGGCGCCAGGTGCTGGGCCACGCACAGGAGATCCTGGCCGCCGATGCGCGCCTGCAGCAGTTGAGCGTGCGCCTGTCCGCGCCGGTCGAGCCGCGCCTGACCGTGGTGTTTTCCGATGTCTACCAGCTGGATCCGGAGCAGCGGATCCTGCAGCGCTTCGCCGAAGCGTTCCCGGAGATCGAGCTGGAGTGGCTGGATGCCGAAGGCGAGGACGTGCTGGAGCTGGTCGGCAGTGGTCGCGCCGGGCTGGGCCTGCTGCCCAGGCAGGAGCGCTATCCCGATGGGCTGGTGGCGCGGCCGCTGGCGCACCACAGCGAACTGTCGGTGTACGTGGCGCGCGGACACCCGCTGGCCAGCGCCGGGCGTCGCGCCGCCGCACAACTGGCACGGCATCGGCAGGTGCGCCTGAGCGCGGAAGTCGATCAGACCCGCTTGGTCACCGGCCTCGCGTGGACCGCCACCGATTACCTGATGGTGATGGAGATGGCCGAGGACGGCATCGGCTGGGCCGAACTGCCGCGGGCGCTGGTGCAGCGCTATGACCGTGGGCGGCTGGTGGAACTGGTGCTGCCGGGCTGGCCGCGGCGCATCCACAGCGACCTGCTGTGGCGACGCGACACGCCGCCAGGCCCAGCCGCACTGTGGTGGGCCGACGCGTTGGGGTGAAAAAGGGGACGGAGGGGATTAAGTCGTTTGTGCCCCGGCGGTACTGGGGCACAAACGACTTAATCCCCTCCGTCCCCTTTTTATCTGTCAGCGATGGGCGAGCGCGTAATCCAGTGCCGCGCACACCGCTGCCACCTGTGCGTCGTTGCACTGCTGCGGGGTGGCCCGCGGGCTGTCCGGGTAGACCTCGGTGGTGGTGGTGTACTTCGCGCCGGTAATGCCGGCGCACAGGCCCAGCTTCACCAGCGGATACTCGATCACGCCGTGGGCGATCACCGGCGAACCGATGATCTCGCCTTTGTCGTCGGCGGGGGCGATATGGGTGACCTTCTCCACGGCGGCAATGACCGCCTGCTGGAAGGCCGGCTGCGGGGCCTCGCTGTCATCCACCAGGTAGAAGCCATCCGGAATCAGGCCCGGCTCGAACGGCTTGCCGTCACGCGCGGCCAGCGCCGGGCGGAACTCGCTTTCATCACTGTCGGTGGTCTCGTGCAGGTCGATGTGCAGCACGAACTGGCCCTTGATCGGTGCAACCAGCTCGATCAGCGCGGTCGACTCGCGGGCCGGGCCATCGGCGCGGAAGTTGCGGTTCGGGTCGATCGCATCGAAGTTCCAGCGGTTGATGCGCTCGAAGCCCCACGGATTCACGCACGGCGCCACCAGCAGGTTGGCCTTGCCGGCATAGTCGGCGGCGTGCTTCTCGAGGAACTCCAGCGCGCCCATCACGCCACTGGTCTCATAGCCGTGCACGCCACCGGTAACCAGCGCGGCGGGCAGCGCCGGGTTCCAGTCGCGGCTGCGCAGGGCGAATAACGTATAGGTCTCGCCAGCGTAGTCGAGCTGGCCATAGGCCACCTTGTCGAAACGCGAGGCCAGCGCTTCGATGCGCGGCAGCACCTCCTGGTCATAGCGACGCAGGCGCTGCTGGCGACCACGCCACAGCTCCCGTTCCGCCGCTCCCCACGGCTGGCCAGGGGTTCCGACGGGGTAGAAGGCGGCTTGGGACATGGCGGATCTCGGCGAGTCAGGAAGCAATCGCCCACTCTACCACCGGGGCAACGGCATGAACCCGACGCGCATTCCATTGGCGAATGGAATCAGCAATAATTCTCATTTACGACCTTCCACAGCCTGCACCGATGCCCATCCACGCCCTGCAACCGGCCCGCCTGCCCCTGGCCGCCGCCCTCACCCTGTGCCTGCTTCCGGCCGCCAGCGTCTTCGCCCAGGACGGCGCTACCACGCTCGACAGCATCCAGGTCTCTGGCAGCTGGCTGGGTACCGGCCTGCATGACAGCGTGAAGCGCTTCGCCGGCGCGCGCACGGTGGTCGACCGCCAGCGCATCGAGGCCAGCGGCGCGGCCAGCATCGGCGATGCCATGCGCCGCATCCCCGGCGTGCAGGTCACCGACAACTCCGGTACGGCCGGCAGCTCGGTCTCGCTGAACATCGGCGTGCGCGGCCTGACCGGGCGCTACTCGCCGCGCTCGACCGTACTGCTGGACGGCGTGCCGCTGGCGGTGGCGCCGTATGGCCAGCCGCAGCTGTCGTTCGCGCCGACCAGCCTGTCCAACATCGAATCGATCGACGTGGTGCGCGGCGGCGGCGCGGTGCGCTACGGCCCGCAGAACGTGGGCGGCATCATCAACTTCAGCACCCGCGCCATTCCCACCGGCCCCGGCCTGCACGGTGAGGCCGGCGTGCGCTACACCGCCCATGACCATGGCGGCGGCGACAGTGCCCAGTACAACGCTTTCCTCGGCGGCACCGGCGACAACGGCCTGGGCGCGGCCCTGCTGTACTCCGGCCAGGACGGGCGTGGCTGGCGCCAGGGCAGCGATGACCGCTTCAACGACCTGGCGCTGAAGTTCGCCTATCCCATCGACGCGCAGCAGGAACTGCGTGCCAAGCTGTCGTACTACGATGTGCGCTCGCTGACGCCGGGCGGCCTGACCCGCGCCCAGTACGAGGCCGACCCGTTCCAGAACACCCGCTCCACCGATTTCTGGAAGGGCCACCGCACCGGCATCGACCTGGGCTACACCAACACGCTGTCGGCCAACAGCGAATTCGAGGTGCTGGCCTATTACAACGAAAGCAGCCGCGCCAGCTCGCTGATCAACGCGGCCAATACCCAGTTGACCGTGCAGCCGCGCGATTACCGCGTGCTTGGCATCGAGCCGCGCTACACCCAGCGCCTGCATTGGGGCAGCACGGTGCACGACATCACCGCCGGCTACCGCTTCCTGCGCGAACGGGGCAACGACCGCAGCTACACCGTCAGCCGCCGCACCGGCGTGGCCAGTGCCACCACCCGTTTCGACAACGCGACCGATGCCCATGCGTTCTACATCGACGACCGCATCGCGATCGGCCAGTGGCGGATCACCCCGGGCGTGCGCATGGAATGGATCGACATGGACCGCCGCCAGGCCGGTGGCACGGCGACCTTCAGCAGCCGCAACGACAAGGCCCTGCCCTCGCTCAACATCGCCTACCTGCTGACGCCGCGGCTGACTGTGTTCGGCAACTACACCACCTCGTTCGGGCCGGTGCAGAACATCCAGCTGAATTCCCAGACCGCCAGCAATCCGCTCAAACCGGAAGTGGCAAAGACCGCCGAACTGGGCGCGCGCTGGCAGGACGGTGCATTGCGCGCGGAAGTGACCGTGTTCAAGATGCGCTTCGACAACCAGATCCTGCAGGTGCCGGGCATCACCCCGCCGACCTTCCAGAACATTGGTGCCACCGACCACAAGGGCGTGGAGAGCGCGCTGGAGTACCACTTCGCCCAGGACAGTGAGCTGGCCGGGCTGGAGCTGTACGCCAACTACACCTGGACCCAGGCGATCCAGCAGTCCGGTGACAACCGCGGCCTGGACGTGCCCTTCTACTCGCGCGACACCGACAGCGTCGGCGCCCGCTACGCACTGGCCGGCTGGACCTTCAATGTCTCCAGCACCCACCAGAGCGGCCAGTTCTCCGATGCCGCCAACACCTGGGAAGAAACCGCTGACGCGCGCGTGGGCCGCGTGCCGGGCGTGCGCCTGTGGAACGCGCAGGTGGCCTGGCAGGTGCCGGGGCTGGACGACAGCGAGATCGCGCTGGGCGTGAACAACCTGACCGACAAGCGCTGGTACACCCGCAACGTCGATGGCAACGCCGGCCGCATGGTGGCTGCGCCACGCACCTTCTACGTGCAGGGCCGCTACCGCTTCTGACGCGGTAACCGCCCGATGCAGTGACGGCGGCGACCACGGTGGCGGCGTATCATGCCGCCACCATGTCACTGCCTGTTTCGCCATCGCGCCTGCATCTGGCCTTCCAGGGCCTGCGCCTGCGCCTGCGCGGCAGCGACCTGTGGTTCATCGCGCTTGCCCTGCTGGTCGGCCTGATCGCCGGCTACCTGACCCTGCTGCAGTCCGGCATCGCACGCTGGCTGCAGGGCACCCTGTACGGGCTGGACGACGGCATGCGCCTGAGCTCCCTGCCCGCGCTGACCTGGACCGCACTGCTGGTGCTGCCGCTGGGTGGCCTGCTGGTCGGCCTGGTCAGCCTGGCCGCGACCCGGCTCAAGCGGCCCCTGCTCGATGCGGTCGAAGCCAATGCCCTGCATGGCGGGCGCATGTCGATGCGCGACAACCTCATCGTGCTGACCCAGACCCTGCTGTCCAATGGCTGCGGCGCCTCGGTCGGGCTGGAGGCTTCGTATACGCAGATGGGAGCGGGCAGCGGCTCGCAGCTGGGCCGGGTGATGCGCCTGCGCCGCAACGACGTGCGCATCCTGGTCGGCGCCGGTGCCGCCGGTGCCATCGCGGCCGCCTTCGGGGCGCCACTGGCCGGCGCGTTCTACGCCTTCGAGATCGTCATCGGCGCCTACACCCCGGCCGCACTGGCGCCGGTGGCGGTGGCCGCGCTGGCAGGTGCATTCGTGGCCGACCAGGCCGGCATCGAGCCCTACCTGCTGCCGGCTGCCTCGACGATTGATGTCCGCGCCGCCGACTATGCCATCTACGGCCTGCTTGGCTGCTGCTGCGCGATGGTCGGCATCGCGGTGATGCGGCTGATCGCCTCGATCGAAGGCACGGTCAAGCGCAGCCCGTTGCCGCTGTGGGGCCGGCCGGTGGTCGGCGGCCTGCTGCTGATCCCGCCGGCACTGGCCAGCCCGCAGGTGCTGTCGTCCGGCCATGGCGCACTGCACCTGGACCTGACCACGCACCTGCCGCTGATCTGGATCGGCGGCCTGCTGACCCTGAAGTGCCTGGCCTCGGGCATCTCGCTCGGGTTTGGTTTCCGCGGCGGCCTGTTCTTCGCCTCGTTGTTCATGGGCACCCTGGTCGGCGCCCTGTTCGCCGGCCTGCTGGCGATGGCCACTGGTGTGCCGGTGATCGATGCCACGTCCGCCGCGCTGGCTGGCATGGCAGCGTTGGCCGCCGCCGTGGTCGGCGCACCGATGACCATGGCCATGCTGGTGCTGGAAGGCACCCACGACTTCCTGCTGACCAGCGTGGTGATGAGTGCGGTGCTGGTCTCCAGCACGCTGGTACGGCAGTGGTTCGGTTATTCGTTCTCGACCTGGCGCATGCACCTGCGCGGCGAGACCATCAAGAGCGCACGCGACGTGGGCTGGGTGCAGAACCTCAACGCCGGCCGGCTGATGCGCAAGGGCGTGGCTACCGCGCCGGCCGATCTCGATGCCGCCACGTTCCGCCAGCGCTTCCCGCTGGGTTCGGGCAGCCGGGTGATCCTGATCGACAGCGAAGGCCATTACGCAGGCATCGTGCAGATTCCGCGCGTCTACGGCGACGGCGTGAAGCCGGAGACCATGATCGGCGAGCTGGCCGAGAACCGGGACGTGTCACTGTCACCGGCCGCGGACGTGGTCAGCGTGATGCAGCGCTTCGACCAGACCCAGGCCGATGAACTGGCCGTGGTCGCCGCCGACGGCCAGGTCCTGGGCGTGGTCTCTGAAGCCTTCGTCCGCAAGCGCTACGCCGAGGAACTGGACAAGCGCCAGCGCGAACTGATGGGCGAGCGCGTCGACGACACCGACTGACCCCGCAAAAAGGGGACGGAGGGGATTAATTCGTTTCTGACACTTTCGAAATCCGCGCATGGCGTGGATCTACTGTCACCTCGACCGGGTAGACTCCGGCCATGCGCTTCATTGAGACCTTCCAGGCCGGTCCCTTCGCCGACACCGTGGTCAGCCTGCTGGCCGCCTTCGTGCTGGGCACGCTGATCGGCGCCGAGCGCCAGTACCGGCAACGCACCGCCGGCCTTCGCACCAACGTGCTGGTGGCAGTGGGCGCCGCCGCCTTCGTCGACCTGGGCATGCGCATCGCCGGCAGCGCCGAGGCGGTACGGGTGATCTCCTACGTGGTCTCCGGTGTCGGCTTCCTCGGCGCCGGCGTGATCATGAAGGAAGGCATGAACGTGCGCGGCCTGAACACCGCCGCCACCCTGTGGTGCTCGGCGGCGGTCGGCAGCTGCACCGGCGCGGACATGCTGGCCGAGGGCGTGCTGCTGACCGTGCTGATCATCGCCGGCAACACGCTGCTGCGGCCGCTGGTGAATGCGATCAACCGCATCCCAATCAACGAGGCGGCGACCGAAGCCACCTACGAAGTGCGCCTGAGCGTGGATGCCGAAGCCGTACCGCGGGTGCGCGAGCGACTGGTCGATGCGCTGGAGGCCGCGCAGTATCCGGTGGGCGATGTGCAGGTGGTCGAGCATGCCGACGCGCCTACCGACGTGATCGCGGTCCTGGTCAGTACCGCGGTCAGTGCCGACGAGCTGGATCTGGTGCTGGCACGGATGGAGCACGTGCCGGGGGTGCTGCATGCCACGTGGGAAGTCAGCACCCGCGATTGATTCATCCACGCAGGGCGTGGATCTGCCGAGGTCGTGCTGCAGTGGATTCACGCCATGCGTGGATACGCTTCTCTCACCCACCCGCCATGCGCTGCTGTGCCCGCAGCAGCTTCCGGAACGATCCGCACTTCCGGGCATCCTCTGCCTGCGGGCAGGCCGCCGCACGTTGCAGGTGCCGGCGTACCCGTTGCAGCTGGATGATCTGCTGCTGCAGCACATCAGCCTGCGCCAGCAGGGCCTCACGATCCAGCGTAAGGCATCCGCGCTGCGGCGGCAGCGATGCGCCGATCTGCTGCAGCGACAGCCCGGCTGCCTGGCCCAGGCCGATCAGTGCCAGCCGCTCCAGCACCTGCTCGTCGTACTGCCGGCGCAGGCCGCGACGGCCCACTGCCTGCAGCAGCCCAAGCTGTTCGTAGTAACGCAGGGTCGAGGCCGGCACGCCACTGCGCTTGACCACTTCGCCGATATCCAGTTCATGCACGGGCTTGACCTCAAGTGACCTTCAAGCGCCAACCTATGGGCGACTTCCCTGCAAGGCAAGACCATGACCCGTACACCCCCCGTTGATCAGAGCGCCCTGTGGAACGGTCCTGGCGGCCAGGTCTGGGTTGCGCAGCAGGCCATTCTCGATGGCCTGTTCCAGCCCATGGCCGACCTGCTGGTGGCCGAACTTCCGGAGACCGCCACGCAACTGCTGGATGTAGGCTGCGGTACCGGTGCCAGCCTGCTGGCATCAGCCGCCGCACGCCCGGCGACACACAGCACCGGCCTGGACATCTCCGCGCCGATGCTGGCGCTGGCCCGCCAGCGCGCCGAGGCTGCGGGACTGGACGCGGACTTCATCGTGGCAGACGCGCAGCGCCATCCTCTGCCGTCCGCGCACTTCGACTGGATCCAGTCGCGGCTGGGCGTGATGTTCTTCGAGGACAGCCAGGCCGCGTTCGCCAACCTGCATCGTGCCGCGACACCCGGCGCTGGGCTGCGCTTCATCGCTTGGCGCAGTGCCGACGAGAATCCATTCATGACCACGGCCGAGCGCGCCATCGGCGATGCACTGGATCTGCCGCCCCGGGTATCCGGCGCGCCGGGACAGTTCGCCTTCGCCGATGGCGGGCGGGTACAGCGGCTTGTGCAGGCCGCCGGTTGGAAGGATGTGGAGGTGGTTGCGGTAGACCTGCCCTGCTCGATCGCCCGCGAAGACCTGCCCACCTATGTCGGCCAGCTGGGCCCGTTGGGGCTGGCCCTGCGCTCAATGCCGGAAGCCCGTGCCGCCGTGCTTCGCCACCAGGCGCTGGCTGCATTCGCGCCGTTCATCGAAGGCGACCGCGTACGCGTGGATGCCGCCTGCTGGCTGGTCCGCGCCCGCGCGTAGGAAAAGGGGACGGAGGGGATTAAGTCGTTCTTGCCCCGCGTGTGCAGGAAACGACTTAATCCCCTCCGTCCCCTTTTTCTTTACAGCGCCTCGCCGGCGTCGGCCAGGCGCGATTCGATCAAGGCGTACCACTGCTGCAGCACGTCGATCAGCATGTCCAGCTCGGCGTCGGTGCGCTGTGCGCGGCCGCTGCGCAGGCAGGCCTGTGCTTCCTGCAGTTGGGCCAGGAACCCTGCCACGGTATCGGCCTGCAGGATCAGGCCGGGCAGGCGCCGGCCCGGGATGCGCACCACGGCATGGTTGCCGAGCTGGCCGTACACGCTGAGCGTAGCTTCCGTCTTCATGGAGAGTGGCAGGAATTGGGCATTCATCGCGTGCACCGTTTGAAGACCTGAGCCGCAGGCAGGCGTGGACGACGGGGGAGACGTTGCCACGCCTGCCGGCGGTCAGGGGGGACTCGGGATGCCGGGGCACAGCCCCGGCGCAGGAGGGTCAACGTGGCTGTGCCATCCCGGCGATCTGCACGCGCCGGTTCGGCGCCAGGCAGGCAATCAGCTCGCGCCGGTTGCGCTGCCCGCACTGCACGATCGGCTCAGCCGCGCCGCGTCCTTCGGCGCTGATGCTGGCCGCAGGCACGCCGCCCTGCACCAGCGCGCTGCGCACGGCCTCGGCGCGGCGCTGCGACAGCGCCTGGTTGTAGCTGGCGCTGCCGATACGGTCGGTATAGCCGGTCACCCTGATCGACTGCACCTGTGCGGCTTCGCGTACCTGCGCCAGGATGCCCTGCACCGCCTGCTGCCCTTCCGCGCTCAGCACCGCGCTGTCGAAGCCGAACAACGCGTCGGCCGACAGCCGCAGCGGCTGTTCCGGCAGCGGTGCCGGTGCCGGTGCCGGCGGGACCGGTGGCCGCGGCGGCTCCAGCACGGCCGCGCACGATTCCGGCTTCCAGTAACCCGCCTGGGCAATGCCCTTGCTGTCAAAGCGGACCTGGAACTGGCAGGTGAAATACTCCGCACCTTGCGCGGTGCGGAAGTTGAACAGGTAGTTCCACTCGCGCACGCCCCACATGCCTTCATTGAAATGCGGCGTGCCCAGCAGCGTGTACAACTGCCGCTTGCTCATGCCCGGCGCGAAGCGGCGCAGGTCGGCGACGTCCGGATAGATGCCTTCCTTCAACGAGGCCCCGGAGGCCTCCGGGAACTGCACGGCGGTGGCTTCGACGGGACCGTCGGTGGCCGGCGCATGGCTGCGGCAGGCGGCCAGCAGGCCCATCCCCAGGATCAGGCCCAGCGTAGCGGCATGTTGGGCGGCGCGGGCGATGCGATGCTGTTTCATGTCATTCCCCCTGTAGACGTTTCCGCGATGCCGGGCCGCGGGTGCGGCCCGGCGGCGGGGATCACCACTGGATGCCGGCACCGACGGCCACGCCGGCCTCGCCACGGCTGTTGGTCGAACCGCTGAACTTGTAGATCCAGCGCCCGCCTTCGGAGACACCGGAGATGCCCAGCGCCACGCCCGATTCGCCGTTGTAGCTGCCAGCCGCGATCGAGGCCATGCTGCGGCCCGCCTCGCTGGACTGCGGCAGCGCTGCGGTGGCCATCGCCGAGGCGATACCGGCCGAAGCACGGTTGTCGGTCTTGCGCAGGTCGCGCTCGAAGCCACCCATACGCTCGTCGGTGTAGGCCTTGGACCAGTCCAGGGTCTGCGCCATGCCCGACTTCAGCTGATCCACGTTGACCGCGTCGGTACCGGCGGTGCCAGCAGCAACGTTGCGCACCGTGGTCGGGCCGCTGCTGGTGCTGCCCAGGGTGACGCTGTTGTAGTTGGTCGCACCGTTCACCGTGGTGTCGTAGCGGATGGTGCCCTGCTGCGACGCCTGCAGCTGGCGCACGTTGACCGCGTCGGTGGCCTGCGAGCCGTCGGCCACGTTGACCACCTGGCGTTCGGCGCCGCTGGCACCCACCGAGACCGTGTTGGCCCGGTTCGCCACCGAACCTGCACCCAATGCCACCGAGTTGTCGGCCTGCGCCTGTGAACCATTGCCGAGCGCGGTCGAGTTGGCACCGGCGGCAGTGGAGCCTGCACCACCGGCGGCGGAGTTGGCGCCGCTGGCGGACGGATCGGCCAGGTTGTTGGTGTTGTTGGCGCGGAAGCTGCCCGCCACGTTGGTGATGTTCTGGATCTTCTGGTCGGTGTACTTCTTCGACTCGTCGATGGCGTAATTCACGCCGTTCTTCAGCTGGCCGACATTGGTTGCGTCGTAGGTGTCCGAGCCGTCGGCAACGTGGGTGATCTTGCGCTCGCTGCCGCTGCTGCCGACCGAGACCTCACCGGCCGAGTTGCTGGCACCGGTCTGGCCGTAGGCGCCGGTATAGCCGCTCTGTGCGCCAACGCTGGCCACCGAACCGGCACCCAGCGCCACGCTGTTGCCGGCACTGCTGCTGGCACCGTTGCCGACCGCCACGCTGTTGGCACCGGCTGCACTGGCCTGCGGGCCGACCGCCACCGCTTCCGCACCGGCCGCGGTGGCTGCGGCCGCCGTCGAGTTCACCGCCAGGTAGGCACTGCCACCGCCACCGTTGGTGATGCGCTGGTTGAGGACCTTCAGCGAGCCATCGACGGCAGTGAAGGCGGCGGTGACGTTGTTGTAATCGCCGCTGGTGAAGGTGCCATCGGTGGCGATGCTGGAAATGCTGAACGTCGGCGCGGTCCACGCGTTGGTGGTGCCGTTGTAGGCAGTGGTGCCGCCGAAGTAGTTGGCGATGGTGCTGTGGGTGCTGAACAGCTGGTCGCCGGTGATGGCGTCGCTGCTGCCGGCCAGGATGCTGCCGGCGGCGACGTTGGTGATCTTCACCGCACCGGTACCGGTGCCCGTCAGCGTCACGCTGTTGAGCACGTTGCCACTGCCGTCGACATCGTATTTCACGGCCAGCTTGTCGATCTCGCCGGTCTGGTCGGCAACGTTGGCCAGCGAGTTGCTGACCGCATCGAAGGCGGTGCCGACGTCGTTGTAGCTGCCCTTGGTCACGGTGCCGTTGGCGGCGACGTTGTTGATCGAGTACGTCGGTGCGGTCAGCACGCCGCTGGCGCTGACCGCAGCACCACCGCCGAGGTGGGTGGCCACAGCCTGGTTGGCGGCGAACAGCTGGGCCCCGTTGATGGCCTCGCTGCTGGTGGCGCTGACCTGGCCCGGGCCGAGATTGCGCAGCGTGGTGGCGGTGCCGGCCTGGCCCAGCGTGGCGCTGGCATAGTTGACGCTGCCATCGGCGTTGAGGTCATAGCGCAGTGCCCCCTGCTCCGAGGCCTGCAGCTGTCCCACGTTGACCGCATCGGTGGCCGCGGTACCGGCCGCCACGTTGATGACCTGACGCTCTGCGCCAGCGGCACCGATGGAAACCGTGTTGGCACGATCGGCAAGGCTTCCCGCACCCACTGCGATGCTGTTGGCTGCCGTCGCCCGCGCATTGGTGCCGACCGCGATCGAATCGGCGCCGCTGGCCACGGCCTCGGTACCGGTCGAGTTCACCCGCAGGTACTTGGTACCGCCGTTGCGGATATCGGTGATCTGCGTGTTGAGGTTGACCAGCGAACCATCCACCGCCGCGAAGGCATCGGTGGCGTTGGTGTACAGGCCCTGGGCGATGGCGCCGGTGGTGGAGATCGTGCTGATCTCGAACAGCGGTGCGGTGAAGATGCCGCTGGCCGGGTCAAAGGCTGCACGACCACCGAAGAAGCTGGCGATCGCGCTGTTCGTTGCCGCCAGCTGGCCACCGTTGACGGCCTCGAGGCTGCCCGCGGTGACCGCACCGGCGGCGAGATTGCCGATGGTGGTGGTGCCGGTGCCTGCGCCGAGGGTGACCCGTCGATAGTTCGGATTGCCGCCGGCGTCCAGATCGTAGGTCACCGCGGCATCGGCCACGCCATTGATCAGGCTGATGGCCCCCTTCAACTGCGCTACATTGACCGCGTCGGTGTTGCCGCTGCCCGCAGCCACGTTGGTGATCTGGCGCTCGCCCCCACCGGCGGTGCCCACCGATACTTCACCGGCCGAGACCTGCGGCGCCGTGAGGCCGTAGGCACTGTAGCTGGCCTGCGCGCCACGCAGTGCGGCCGAGCGGTAGCCCAGCGCGACCGAGTTGGCCTGGTTGGAGGTGGACTCGGCACCCAGCAGGGTCTGCCCGTTGGCGGTGCCGACGGCACTGTCGCCGACGATCACCGAATGGCCCATGCGCGCGGCGTAGTCGGCCGTCGGCACGCCGGTCGGGTTGCTGGGATCGTTCACGCCATCACCGGGGAAGGCGACGTTGGCATCGACCTTCGGCAGTTCATGGCGTGCGTTG
This sequence comes from Stenotrophomonas sp. YJH_SMC_82, assembly GCF_059368875.1. Taxonomy (NCBI): domain Bacteria; kingdom Pseudomonadati; phylum Pseudomonadota; class Gammaproteobacteria; order Lysobacterales; family Lysobacteraceae; genus Stenotrophomonas; species Stenotrophomonas sp. YJH_SMC_82. The sequence continues at coordinate 134,342 of NZ_JCAFSE010000003.1, read as the reverse complement.
GCGCCGATCACCACTTCCTTCGAGCCGTTGGCGAAGGCGCCATCGCCCATCAGCACCTGGTAGTCCTGCGCGGCGTTGACGGCCCAGCAGGAGATGTCGGCCAGCGCGATGTCCAGGCACTTGGCCGCCCAGGCCGGGGAATCCTTCGGCAGCAGCAGGCCCAGCAGGCCACCCGGATTGCCGTTGTTGATGTTGTAGATGTAGCTGTCGGAAGTGACGCCACCGATCAGGGTCAGGTGCGAGCTGCCGCCCGTGGCCGCGCCGCCCAGACCGTTGAGCGTGCTGCCGACCGGCGACAGGTTGACCACCGGCAGGCCCAGCACATTGACCGTCGAATAGGTCTGCATCACGTTGGCATTGCTGAGCTTGAGATTGCCATTGCTCAGGTAGCCATTGCCGCCGAACAGGCTGGTGGTGGTCGGCCCGATCAGCTGGCCGACATTGCCGACCAGGCCACCGGTGCCGATGATCAGGCCGGCATTCGGGTCGGCCGGCGCCGGTGCCTTCGGGCTGGTCGGCGGGATCGCCGACGGCTGGGTCAGGCCGAGACCGCCGAGCGTGCCACCCACCAGGCCACCCACGGCGCTGCCCAGGTTGCCGACAGTGCCATTGAGATTGCCGTTGAGCAGGTTGCCCACCGCGCTGCCGACGTTGCCCAGCGTGCTTCCCAGCACGCCGCCCAGGCCTGTGCCGGGGCTACCGGTGGTGCCGTTGAGAATGCCGCCCACTGCACCGCCGACCTGGCCGACGGTGCCGTTCAGAGCGCCACCCACCGCACTGCCGACGGTACCGACAGTGCCGTTCAGAGCGCCACCGACTGCGCCTACCGTGCTGTTGAGCGTGCCGCCCACTGCACCGCCGACCGTACCGACAGTGCCGTTCAGAGCGCCACCCACGGCGCCGCCGACCTGGCCAACCGTGCCGTTGAGCGCACCACCCACTGCACTGCCGACGGTACCGACAGTGCCGTTCAGTGCGCTGCCCACAGCACCACCGACCGCACCGACCGTGTTGTTGAGCGCGCCGCCCACTGCACTACCAACAGTACCGTTCAGAGCGCCGCCAACTGCACCACCGACTGCGCCGACTGTGTTGTTGAGCGTGCCACCCACTGCGCTGCCGACCTGGCCAACGGTGCCGTTCAGTGCTCCGCCCACCGCACTGCCGACGGTACCGACGGTGCCGTTCAGTGCGTCGCCGACTGCGCCGCCAACTGTGCCGACCGTGCCGTTCAGAGCACCGCCAACTGCACCACCGACTGCGCCGACCGTGTTGTTGAGCGTACCGCCCACTGCGCTGCCGACCTGGCCAACGGTGCCGTTCAGAGCTCCGCCCACAGCACCACCGACCGCACCGACCGTGTTGTTGAGCGCGCCGCTCACGGCGCCGCCAACTGTGCCTGCCGTGCCGTTCAGTGCACCGCCCACTGCGCCACCGACCGTGCCTACCGTGCCGTTCAGTGCACCGCCAACCGCACCACCGACTGCGCCCACCGCGTTGTTGAGCGTGCCACCCACTGCACCGCCGACCGCGCCGACTGTGCCGTTGAGTGCACCGCCCACTGCGCCACCGACTGTTCCGACAGTACCGTTCAGAGCGCCGCCCACTGCGCCGCCAACCGTGCCAACGGTGCCGTTCAGCGCACCACCCACCGTGCTACCGACCGCACCCGCGGCACCGTGAAGCGTCCCGCCGACAGCATCCACTGCTCCGCCCACCAGACCGCCGACGCCCAGCGCGCTGTGCTGCGCGGCTACGGTTGCCTGCCCGGCCAGCTTCAGGTTGCGATCGGCGACTACTTCCTGGCCGTCCGGCGCCTGCACGCGCACCTTGCCCGCGGCGCCGGCATCGAACGCGGCACTGATGGCGCGATCATGCGTGTCACCCGGCAGTTCCTCCTTGGCCGGCAGCGTGACCGCCGCCGTCGCCCGGGCCTGGCCCTGCCCCTCGATGTGATGGCCAGCCACCGCCAGATGCGCGTCGGTGTCGCCGTCGACAGAGGCCTTCAGGGACGAACCGCTGAGGCCCGCTGCCGCCCGGGCACCCGAATCGATCGAAGCGACCTGATGGCCAGCGATGCCGACCTTGGCCCTGGCGCGCGCATCGGCAGCGACGCCCAGCGGCGCCTGCGCGCCCGGCGCAACGTGCGCTGCCAGCGATGCATCCACCTGTGCCGCCTTGATCGCAGTGTTGCCCAGGCCGACAGTGGCGCGTACATCGGCCGCCAGCGCCGGCACGGCCACCTGCTTCGGCGTGGTGTTCGCTGCCAGCTTCACCTGTACGGCGGCCGGCAATACGTCACGCACCACCGGCAGCGATGTGGTGTTCAACTGCAGGCCCAGGCGAGCGTCCGCACTGATCGCGGGGCTGCTCTGCGCCTGTCGCGCGGCGGCAGCCAAGGCCACTTCCGCGTCGACCTTGACCGGCATCGGCTGCGCATACTTCGCCGCAAGCGCTTGCAGGTCGCGCAGCGACTGATTGGTTTCCGATGCCCCTGCGTGGCCGCTGGCCAGCGCGCACAGCAGTGCCAGGGCCAGCGCGGTGGGCATCAGCAGGAAGGCGCGCGGATCGCGTGCGGCGCCGCCGCCGCTGTCGCCGGTGGCCAGTTCCGAGGCCACAACCAGAGCATTGAGCTGGCGGTTCCATACACGCCGGTAGATGCGGTTCATGAGCATTTCCCCCGTAGGCGAACAACTGGAATGTCAGTGGACTTGCCGTTAGGCAGGTGACTGACATTTCAGCGGTTGCAACGGTGGCGGCGCACTTCAATCCGGCACGGCAATCGCGCATTCCGGCAAATCCACGGCCGGAATCGGCAGCCGTTTATGCAGAAGCGGCAACATGATCGGCAAGCGGATGTGCAATTCCGGCACGAATGCCGCGAAAACCCTTGCGGGGCTTGGCTCAGGCCGGCTGGCCGATCTGCGCGGGCGCGCGCATCAGGGTATCGCGCGGCAGTTCGCCGAATACCTTGCGGTAATTGTCGGCGAAGCGCGAAAGATCCCACAGGCCGCAGCTGAGGGCGATGGCTTTCACCGAGCGACGGCTGGAATCGGCCATCGACAGGCTGCGGCAGGCCGCGCACAGGCGCAGCATGGAGAGATACCGGTTGGGCGAGGTTCCAAACAGGTCCTCGAACGCATAACGCAGGCCGCGCTCGCTGACCCCAGCCGCATCGCAGATTTCATTCATGTAGATATTGCGGCGCAGGTTGAGCCGCATGAAGTTCTCTGCCCGCTGTGCGATCAGATAATGCGTACGCCGTGCACGGCTGCAACCCGGGCGATCCGCCGCACCGGCACCCAGAAGGGCCTGCACATGCTCGTGCAGCAGGGTTTCAGTTTCTTCCGGCTGCAGGCCTGCACCCTGCCCCAGCTGCAGGTGCAGCTGCTGGTAGTGGCGTGCCAACGGCGTGCCTTCGCTGGCCAGATTGAACAGTGACAGTGCCTGGCCAGCGGGAGGCGTGCTGCGCAGGCTCAGTTCGGTCAGCTTGCGCTGCACCCGTGCCACCGGCAGCAGCATCAGGGTCATGTGCGTGCCTGGGCTCAGGGTGAACTCACTGATGCCTTCCGGCATGATCGTCAACGCCATCCCCGGCGTGAGCGGTACGCCATGGCACCAGCTCAGCGTCTCATCGGTGGCGTGCAGGTACCCGAGCATCGCCCAGTCCGGCGGCAGCATGAAACGGCCGCGGCAGTGGAAACCGCAGCTGATGCTGCAGAACAGGGCTTCCTCGTGCACGCGCGAAGCGAATGCCGCACGTGGCCCATTGCCATCGAGCAGCAGCAGTTCGACATCACAGACACGAAGCACGCCGCTCAGCGTGGCCAGGTCTATCGACCGAAGGCCGCTGTCGCCGCTGTCTCCTACCCCACCATCGACCATGACAGTGTTGTCCCCCGTTGATCCGCCATGCGATGCGGCCCCCACTGCCTGACAGGGCGCGCAGCGATCCAGAAACCACTTCCGTTGTCGTGCAGGCCGCATCCGCTCCGATGCGGCCAACCATGGAAATGCAACAGCTTGAATGCGAGTATGCCCGATAATCGGCGAAGGTAAACCCGCGGGCTGCAATGAAGAAAAAAGATACACAGATGAAGAAAATGTCGGCGCCATTGGCACGGTCTTCGCATGCGCCGGAAAATGGAAATCACATAATCTGCACGACCATGAATCGTTTTGCCTTCGAACGGATTCTCGTCACAGAAACGGCCTGAAAGTTTCAGCATCGCGGGGTTTCTGCCGAATTTGCATATAGGTTCCTGTTGCAGCCAACTTCCATTCAGGCAAAGTCGATAGCACGGTGATCCGGCCAACTGATCCGGCCGCACCCAGGGGGACAGCATGACCACGCACGCATCATTGGATGCCTCGACCACCGGCCCCGGGCCGAGCGGTCGCGACCGTGCGGCTGGCGGCCTGCCTGGAGACGATCACCCTGCTTGAGCACAGCGGGCCCATCCCGCCGTGCCTCCTCCGCCAGGACGCGCGGAGGCCCACGGACGATCCCGGCGGAGCCGGGCCACCGCCCAACGCAGGTGTACTGCATCCGCAGACAGGTAGAGGGAGACATTGGTCATGAACGCATCGATCCGCAAATTCCTGAAGGAAGAAGACGGTGTCACCGCGCTCGAGTACGGGCTGCTGGCTGCCGTCATCGCTGGTGTCCTGATCGCGGTCGGCAACGACCAGATCAAGGGGTTCTTCGAAACGCTGTTCAAGAACCTCTCCGCACTGGCCACCAAGGCGTCGGGCTCGACGACCTGAGCGGCGACCGCGCGCGGCCGGCAGAGCCGCGACGGTGGGGCGCATGGAACCAGGCGAAGACCGTCCAGTGACGGACGACGGAGTGTGCGATGACACTGCTGGGATTGTTGGCCATCGGCGTATGCCTGCGGATCGCGATCAGTGATCTGTATGCCCGTCGGGTGCCCAACGCCTGGCTGATCGCCGCTTGCGTGATCGCCACCGTGGTGATCGTCTTCGGCCAGTTCAGTGCGCCGCGCCAGCCGTGGCTGCCCCACGTTGCCGGCGCGGCGCTCGGCCTGTTGGCGCTGCTGCCGTCCTATGCCCTGCGCTGGATGGGCGCCGGCGACGTGAAGTTCTTTGCCGTGCTGGGGCTGATGCTGGGCTGGCAGGCGCTGCTGCCGGTCTGGCTGGTCGCCAGCCTCGCCGCCGGGTTGCACGCCGTGCTGGTGCTGGCGGGCCGGCGCCTGGGGGTGTTGCTGCCCGGCCACCTGCAGATGCAGGTGAATCGCACCAGCACGCAATGGCACGCGCATCCGGCCCTGCGCGACATGCAGGCCGCACGCCAGGGACGACGTGGCATTCCCTATGCCGCCTACCTCGCACTCGCCGCCGTCGGCTGGGTGCTGGCAAGCATCTACGGAGGTGCACCATGAACATCCGCAGCCCGCGCCAGCAACGCGGCGTCGCCAGCATCGAGTTCGCCCTGATGCTGATGCTCGGCCTGTTGCCGCTGCTGCTGTTCACCTTCTCCGGGGTGATGATCATGGCAGCACAGCAGACCCTGGCCACCGCCTCGGCCGAAGGTGCGCGCGCCTCGCTGCGCTACGGCACGGCCGGCGAACGGCGCACCGCCGCCTGCGTCGCCGCACGCACCTCGATGCAATGGCTGCTGCAGTTCTCCAAGCAGAACGTGGACTGCAGCGCGGGGGGCAGCAATGCCATCGTGGTGTCCGCGCAGGCGCCCTGCGCCGGCCTGGCCACGGCCCAGTGCATGACCGTGACAGTCAGCTACGACTACGCCAGCCATCCCTTCCTGCCCGGCACCGCCACGCTCTACAAGTGGGTGATGCAGGCTCCCATCCGCAGCGTCGCGGTCGCCCAGCTCGATCTCGGCAGCGGCAACTGATGACCGGTATTTTGGAGACGGTTCCATGCTCAAGTTGACCCGCATCGCTGCCGTCGCCCTGATCGGCCTGGCCGTGCTGCTGGCGCTGATCGCCTTCATGATCGGGCGCAAACCGGCCGCACCGGTCACGGCCGCGCCGATCACGCACAACGAAGTGCAGGCCATCACGGTGGTGGAAGCCGTGGCGCGCCTGCCCGCGGGCGAGCCGATCAGCGCCAACGACCTGCGCTTGGCCCAGCGCACATCCCCCGTCGCCGGTGCCGCCACCAGCATCGCCGCCGTGGTCGGCAAGGTGCCGGTGCAGGACATCGCCGAAGGCAGCCCGGTCAGCAGCAGCGCATTGGCACAGGGCTTCTCGCTGCAGCTGCGGCCGGGCGAGCGCGCACTGGCCGTGCCCGTGGACGAACTGGTCGGTGCCGGCAACCGCATCCTTCCCGGCGACTTCGTCGACGTCTTCCTCAACCTGCGCAATGCCCAGCCCAGCATCAACAGCCCCGCCGAAGCCGCGCAGACGCGCCTGCTGCTGTCGCGCCTGCGCGTGCTGAGCTATGGGCAGCAGGACATCGCGCCGGTCGCCTCGGAAGCCACCTCCAATAGCGAGGCCGACACCCGCAACGACCCGCGCGCGGCCGACATCACCGGCAGTGGCGGCAGCCACAGCAGCAATGAAGCCCCGCAACCCGCGCGCAGCGCGGTGCTGGCGGTACCGGTGGCCGACGCCAATCGACTGCTGCTGGGTGCGCAGCAGGGCAAGCTGTTCCTGGCGCTGCGCAATCCCGCCGATACCGGCCTGCCCGACCTCGCACTGTTCCCTCAGTCGCGCGGCGTGATCGATCCGCTGCGTGGGCTCGACGCAGAGCAGCAGCTGGCGCTGCAGCGCCCGGAGAACCACGCCTTCGCCGGTATCGACGGCGACGCGCTGGCCGGCCGCGGCAGCGCCCCGCCACGCAGCAACGCGGATGCACCCGCGCGTGCGCCGGCGCCCCGTCGCAGCGCCCCGCGCGCTTCGGGTATCGAGATCATCCGTGGCGACAGTTCCGCCCCCCGTGGCTCCCTTTGACCAGCATCGAGCGCATCCATGACCGAACGTCACCGCCGTCCACGCCTTTCTCCCCGCCAGCGGTGGCTGGCCCTGCTGCTGGTGCTGCTGGCACCGGCAACGAGCGTGGCCGCCGATGACCTGGTGCTGCAGGCCCGTGAGCAGCGTCCCTGGAACCTGCCGGCCGACCTGGAACGGGTGGCCATTGCCGACCCCGGCGTTGCCGACATCGTGATGCTGCGCGGCCAGCGCCAGGCGCTGCTGGTGGGCAGGATGCCCGGCACCACCACCCTGCTGCTGTGGCACCGCAAGCAGGCCGAGCCGCAACGGGTGACAGTACGGGTGCAGAGCGCCGTACAGGGCGCGGCCAGCACCGGCGGCAACGATCTGGTGTTCACCCAGCAGGACCAGCAGGGCCTTTTGCAGGGAAGCACTGACAGCGTGCTCTCGCACATGCAGGAACAACGCACGGCGGCGATGGCACTGGGCAAGGAAGGTGCGCTTGCCGATACGTCCACCATCAGCAGCGGCGGTGTGGTCCAGGTCGAGGTCAAGGTGGTCGAGTTCAACAAGACCGCGATGAAGCAGATCGGCATCAACTTCCAGAACCGCAACGGCGGCTTCGCTTACGGCTTCGCGCGGCCCGGCACCGGGTTGCCGGGCAACACCGGCCTGCTGCCCGGCATGAAGGAAGGCAACAGCAGCAACGAGGCCGTCTCGCCGATTTCCTCGGCATTCCGCCTTGTTTTCGGCTCGACCAAGGGGCTGTGGAACGCCGATGTCGAACTGCTGCAGGCCAATGGCATGGCCCGCGTACTGGCCGAGCCGACGCTGGTGGCGCTGTCCGGGCAGAGCGCCAGTTTCCTGGCCGGTGGCGAACTGCCGATCCTGGAACCGCAGGGGCTTGGCACTACCACCATCACCTACAAGCCGTTCGGCATCGGCCTGACCGTGACCCCGACCGTGCTGGCAGCGAACCGCATCGCGCTGAAGGTAGCGCCCGAAGCGAGCGACCTGGACTACAGCAATGCCATTGTGCTCAACAACGTGCAGATTCCCTCGATCACCACCCGCCGCGCCGACACCACCGTCGAGCTGGGTGATGGCGAGAGTTTCGTCATCGGGGGCCTGGTCAGCTCCAACATCGTCTCCAACGTCAGCAAGATTCCGCTGCTGGGCGACCTGCCGATCATCGGCTCGTTCTTCCGCAACTTCGATTACAAGCGCCAGGACAAGGAGCTGGTGATCATCGTCACCCCGCGCCTGGTGCAGCCACTGGCGCGCAACACCGAACTGCCGCTGCCCGGCGAGCGCGAAGCCAGGCCGCATCTCCCCGAGTGGGGTTCCTGGTTGCTGGGTCCGGTCAGCCAGGACCCGGTGCCCGGATTCTCGCGCTGACTCCATGATGCCTGCGATACCACGCCCATGCCCTACGCCACCGCCCAGCCGCTGCATCCGCAAGGACCGCCAATGAACCTGGTCCTGTACGGCATCGACCGCGAACTGCTGCCCCGGCTGGCCGCCAAGCTGCCGCCGAGCACCGCCCTGCATTGGCAGGACAGCAACGCCCCCACCTCCGCCCAGGACCTGCAACGCGGCCCGCAGAGCCTGGTGCTGCTCGACTTCCGGCCCGAGCATGCGGCCGCCTCGAGCGTGCTGGCGCAGCAGCTGCAGCAGACCCAACCGGACCTGCCGCTGGTGGCCGTGGGCGCCACCAGCGCCGGCCAGGTCGAAGGCGTGGTGATCGCGCTGCGCGCCGGCCTGCGCGATGTACTGGACCTGGACAGTGACGACGCAGGCATCGAGGCGGCCTTGCGGCGCGCCCTGTCTCCGCGCCCGGCAGCGGTTGCCCAGCACGCACACAAGGCACGCCTGATCGTGCTGCTGGGTGTGCGCGCCGGCGTCGGCACCAGCACCCTGGCCGCACATCTTTCGGTGCTGGCGCAGCAGACGCGCGCCTTGGCCCAGGGCGAAGCCGTGCAGCAGGACGGCCTGCTGATGGAGCTGGCGCAGCCCTCCGGCGACCTCGCGCTGTACCTCAATCTCGACAGCCGCTTCCACTACGAAGACGCGCTGCGCAATGCCAGCCGCATCGATGCCACCCTCGCCCGCACGGCCATGGCGCGCCATGACTCCGGGCTGGTGCTGCTGGATCGTGCCAGTGGCAGCGATGCCGTTCCGCCCTCGGATCCTGGCGCGCTGCTGCAGCGCCTGCGCGGCGTGTTCGCCAGCGTGCTGTGCGATGCCGGCGGCTGCCCGTTGCGGCAGCTTCCGCCCCTGTTGCTGGACCAGGCCGACGAGATCTGGCTGGTCACCGATGCCTCGATCGCCACGCTGGTTTCTCTGGACCAGGCCCTGAAGCACCTGGCGGGCCAGCGTGAGCGCGAGAAGCGCCTGCAACTGGTGATCAACCGCCACGATGACAGCAGCGGCATGAGCCCGGAACAGATCGCACGCCGCTTCGAAGTACCGCTGCTGGCGACGCTGCCCGAACGACCGCGCGTGCGCCTGGCCGCCAGCCAGGGACACCTGCTGCTGCAGGATGCCCCGCGCGACCCCTATCTGCGTGCCCTCGCCCCGCTCGTGTCGCGCCTGGATCCGGCCGCCTGCCCGGTCCAGCCGCATGGCCTGCGGGAAAGACTCTCCCTTGCCCTGGGTGGATCGCAATGGAAGACAAGGTAACCCCGTTCCCGCATGCCGTTGCCCGCCCGGTACTGCCCGAATCTGCCCCGGGCCACCTGCCGTTCGCGCAGACCGAGCAGTACCAGAAGGTGCTGTCGGCCGCGCATGAGCATCTGCTCAACAGCATCGAGGACGAGCGCATCGACATCGATTCCTGGGCCCCGGACACCATCGCCCGCTGGGTGCAGGTGCAGACCGTGGGCTTCATCCAGGAATGGCGCATCCCGATCAACGAAGAAGAGATGCAGGTGGTCGCCGAGGGACTGGTCAAGGAGCTGACCGGTTTCGGCCCGCTGGACGACCTGCTCCACGACCCCTCCATCGAAGACATCCTGATCAACGGCTTCAAGGACGTGCACGTTTCGCAGGGCGGACAGCTCAAGCGCGCCACCCAGCGCTTCACCGATGATACCCACCTGCTGCGCATCCTGCGCCGCATCCTCGCCCCGCTCGGCCGCCGGCTGGATGATTCCAATCCGATGGTCGACGCGCGCCTGCCCAACGGTGGCCGCCTCAACGCGATCATCTCGCCGCTGGCGGTGGACGGACCGATGGTGTCCATCCGCAAGTTCCGCAAGGACCCGTTCACCCCCGACGAACTGCTCGCCAAGGGCACCTTCGACGCACCGATGCAGGCACTGCTGAAGGCGATGGTGCTGGGGCGCTGCAACATCCTGGTCTCCGGCGGCACCAGCTCGGGCAAGACCTCGCTGCTCAATGCCCTGGCCAGCTACGTGCCGGCCGATGAGCGCGTCATCACCGTGGAGGACACCGCCGAGCTTTCGCTGAACCATCCGCACGTGGTGCGCCTGGAGAGCCGCATCGGCGGCGCCGAGGGCCAGGGCGCGGTCAGCATCCGCGACCTGGTGCGCAACAGCCTGCGCATGCGCCCGGACCGCATCGTGGTCGGCGAAGTGCGCGGCGCTGAAGTGCTGGAAATGCTGCAGGCGATGAACACCGGCCACGACGGATCGATGGCCACCATCCACGCCAACACGCCGCGCGACTGCCTGTACCGCATCGAGATGCTGGCCGGGTTTGCCGGCTTCCAGGGCAGCGAAGACAGCCTGCGCCGGCAGATCGCCAGCGCCATTGATTTCATCGTGCAGATCTCGCGACTGGGCAGCGGGCGCCGGGTGCTGGTCTCGATCACCGAGATCACCGGGGTCAGCGACAACCTGATCACCACCCAGGAGATGTTCCGCCACGAGGTGCAGATCGATGCCACCGGCCGCGAGACCGACCGCTGGATCGGCCTGGGCTTCCATCCGCATTCGCACAAGCTGGAGCCGTTCCGCCAGCAGCTGCGCGAATCACTCTACGGGGACTTCTGAACATGGGCACCGGCCTGCTGCTGGGCGTGTTGAGCATCATCTCGGTGCTGCTGGCGCTGGCCGTCTGGCTCTGGGGTACCGCCAGCAGCCGTGAACAGCGCCAGGCCTCGCTGCAGCACACCGAGCAGCAGCTGGCACGCGGCAGCACGGCCGGTGCGGTGCCGGCCGGGCCTGCCGTTGCGGCGGCGAACGATTCGGCCCGCCCCGCCAGCAGTGGGAGCCGCGCATTACCCTGGGATGGCGTCCTGCAGCGCGCCGGCCTGCAGCCGGGCTGGAAGCTGCCACTGATGCTGCTGGTACCGGGACTGGTGCTTGCGGTCGTGGCGGCGGTGCGGCTGGGCACGGCCTGGATGTTTCCGCTGACCCTTCTGCTGTACCTGCTGGGCTGCTGGCTGTGGGTGATGCGCCGGATCACGAGACTGCGCGCGCAGCTGCTGCACCAGATGCCGGACTTCCTCGACAACCTGGTCCGCCTCACCGCGCTGGGCAACAGCCTGCAGGCCGCGTTCCAGGTGTCTTCGATGCAGACCAGCGCGCCACTGCGCGGCCTGCTGGACACCACGGTGCGCTATACGCGCAGCGGCATGGAGCTGGATCGTGCATTGAGCCTGGCCGCACAGCCGTACCGCATGGACGTGCTGAAGGTGCTGGCGGTGGTGATCGGGGTGAGCGTGCGCATCGGCGGGCGCGCCGACCAGATCCTGCAGCGCATGGGTGATTTCATGCGCGACCTGGAGCAGGCCCAGCAGGAGTTGGCCGCCACCACGTCGGAAACCCGCATGTCGGCCTGGGTATTGGGGCTGCTGCCACCGGCCAGTGCGGTGCTGATGGCGATCTCCAGCCCGGCGTTCTTCCAGCCGGTGCTGCATGACCCGCTCGGCCACAGGATCCTGCTGATCGCACTGGGCCTGGAACTGCTCGGGGCGTTGCTGCTGTACCGCCTGGCCAAATCGCTATGACGGCCCGCAGCTACCCGGGAGGTGCCCGATGAGCGCCAGCGCCTGGTTCGCCCTTTCGCTGCTGGTGCTGGCAGCGGGCGTCGCCCTGCTCGGCATTGCCGGCTGGGTGCGCAGCCATCGCGAGCACCGCACCTCGGCCGCGCTGAAGACCGCCCTGCAGCCGCGCGAGGAAGCCCGCGACACCGAGGCCACGCGCCGCGACTCGCTGGGCTGGCTCGAGCGCTTCGGGCGCTCGCTCAGTGGTGGCCGCCTGGAGGCCGCGCTGCTGGCCAACGAGGACAGGCTGCTGCTGGACCTGGCCGGCTGGAACACGCGCCGCGGCACCGCCATCTATCTCGGCCTGCGCCTGTTGCTTGCGCTGCTGGTGCTGGCGCTGGCGCTGGCGTTCAGCAGCGCGCACGGTCTGGCCAGGGTGATGGTGGTGATCGGTGCGCTGGCGGCCGGGCTGCTGCTGCCCAAGTTCGTGCTGTCGTCGTGGGTCAAGCGCCGCCGCCGCGCGGTCGAGAACGAACTGCCCTTGCTGATCGACCTGCTGCGCCTGCTGCAGGGCGTGGGCTTCAGCATGGACCAGAGCCTGCAGACGCTGGGCGACAAGCTGCGCGATGCGTTGCCGGTACTGGGCGGCGAACTGCAGGAAGCCAACGTGGCCTACACCCACGGCCGCACCCGCGCGCAGTCACTGCGGCGCTTGAGCGAGGTCTACGCCGATGACGACCTGGCCAGCCTGATGCAGCTGATCCTGCAGGTGCATGCGCACGGCGGCGCCGTGCAGGAACCGCTGCGCCAGTTCAGCATCCGCCTGCGCGAGCAGCGCCGCAACACGTTGAAGGAAAAGGTCGGCAAGCTCTCGGTGAAGATGACCGTGGTGATGATGCTGACCCTGTTGCCGGCACTGATGCTGGTGCTTGCCGGTCCAGCGCTGGTCGCGCTGGCCACCACCATGTCCAAGATGGGATCGCCCTGATGCCTGCCCTGCGCACCCCCTGCCTGCTGCTTGCCGTCGCCCTCGCCACCCTGGCCAGTGGCTGCGCATCGACCACGCCGAAGTACGTGCGGGCGCCCAGCCTTGCGCCGCCGGAGCCCGATCCGCAGGACAGCCGCAACACCTATCTGGAGCTGATCGAGCGCATGCAGCAGCAGGGCGCCTGGTATGCCTCGCTCGCCCACGTGGAGGCCTTCCGCCAACGCTATGGTGATCGCCCCGCCCTGCGCCTGCTGCAGGCCGACGCCCTGCGCGAGACTGGCCAGAGCGACGCAGCGGTCGCGCTGTATCGCGAGCTGTCCAGCGGGCCGCAGGCCGCTGCGGCCGCCCACGGCCTGGGCCTGATCGCTGCACGCCGCGATGACGACGCCGGCAGCGAACAGGCGCTGGCGCGCGCCACGCAACTGCAGCCCTTGAACACCGACTACCTGGGCGACCTGGGTTATGCGCGGCTGCGCGCCGGCCAGTTCGACCAGGCGCGCGAGCCGCTGGCCAAGGCCCTGGAACTGTCGCCAGGCAACGCCAAGGCCACGGCCAATCTCGCACTGTGGGCGCTCCTGCGCGGCGACCAGGCCACCGCGGAGCGCCTGGCGGCACAGGCCAACCTCAACGACGAAACGCGCCGCAGCATCCAGCAGCAGGCCCAGCAGATCCGCACGCGCCTGCAGCAGCGGCAGGCGGCGGTCGCCGTCAACGCCCCTGCGCCTGCGTCCGCGGCCAGCAGCGAACACGGCGCCCGTGCGTCGGGCAGCACCCGGCTGGCAGCCGAACCACGCCGCGAAGCACGTGACGAGCGCGATCCGCAGCGCCTGCCACCGTCGATGCTGGAACGCTTCAGCACCACCGAACACCCGACCGGAAGCACACCATGACTGCGATGCGCCTGACCCGACGCCTGTTGCCCGTGCTGTCCTGCCTGCTTGCTGCCGGTGCCGTGCAGGCCCAGCAACAGCCATTGACCGGACAGATGCTCGGTGGCCCCTTGCCGTCGGCACCGGCCGCAGCACCGATGCAGGCCGAGCCGCTTCCCACCGTGGAGCTGGCCGCACCCGCCGCATCCGCGGCGGTGGCAGCGGTGCCACCGGCACTCCCCGCAACCGACGGTGCCCCGCCGGCAACACCGCGTGCGCGCCTGCAGAGCGGCGAAGCCACCCGCAACCTGTTCCGCCTGCAGGCGTCGGGACAGCAGGCCGGCCAGCGCCTGCCGATCCTGGGTGACCAGGCCACCCTGAGTTATGCGCGTTACCTGAAGAGCTTTGAACACGAGATCCCGGACTTCTTTGAGACCGATGTTGCCCGGTCCAAGGATGCCTCCTCCTCCGGACGCTGAGGTAGGCCATGAAACGCCCACGCCAGTTCAGTTTCGGCCGCGCACGCGGCGGCATGTCGGTCACCATGATGCTGGTCATGCTGGCCTTGCTGGCGATGCTGGGCCTGATCGAGATCGGCTATCTGTTCTGGGCCAAGCGCGATGCGCAGAAGGTTGCCGATCTGGCCGCACTGGCCGGCGCGCAGCGACTGGAGTTGTGCAGCGCGGACAACAGCGACAACAGCGCCGCCCGGCAAAGCGCACTGGCCCAGAACAGGTTCGCAGGCACCTTGCAGGTCCGCTGCGGCAACTGGAGTGCCAGCCGCGGTACCAGCAACCGTTTCGTCACCAGCGTTGATGCCAGCAACCCGCGCAATGCGGTGCAGGTGATCGCCGAGCGCAGCGTGCTGCCCTTCTTCGGCCAGAACACCAGCCTGCCGACCGTCAGCGTGCAGGCGGTCGCCCGCCGCTCGGAGCCCACGGCGGTGTTCGCGGTGGGCTCGCAGCTGCTGCGCACCAATGGCGATTCCGTACTGCTGTCGACCCTGCGCCTGGTCGGCCTGGATGTCAGCAATGCCACGGTGCTGTCCTATGACGGTCTGGCGCAGGCCAACGTCACCCCATCCGGCCTGCTGAAGGCACTCAACATCCCGGTGAGCGCCAACCTCAGCGTGGCCGATTTCAACCGCCTGCTGTCGGTCAACAAGATCTCGCTGGCGCAACTGGTCGATGCCACCGCCACCGTGGTCGGCCGTGACTCGACGGTGGGCGTGCAGCTGCGCGCCCTGTCCGACCTGGTCGCCACCCAGCTGGACATCAACAAGCTCAACATCGTGCTCGGCAGCCAGGCCGGCGGCGGCGGGCTGTTCGCGGAAGTTGTCTCACCCGACGGCACCGTCGGCAGCGCACTGGAATCGAAGATCAACGTGCTCAACCTGATCAGCACCGCCATCTCCATCGCCAACGATGGCAACGGCGTGACGATCAAGGGGCTGGACCTGCTGGGCATCAACATCCAGGGCGGCGTGGTCGAGCCGCCGTCGATCGCCATCGGCGGCGTCGGCACCCGCGCCTACAATGCGCAGGTGCGGCTGATGGTGGACGTGGACAGCAACAACCTGTTCGCGCTTGGGCCGCTGCTGAACCTGCTCGGCACGCGCCTGCACCTGCCGCTGCACGTCGACGTGGCCAACGGCATGGGTACCCTGACCGGCATCCAGTGCGGCGGCAGTCCCCCCAAGGCCACCATCCAGGTCGATTCATCGGTGCTGCGTGCCTGCGTCGGCAACGTCGACCCCGCACAGCGATTCTCCAAGGCCAATGTCTGCGACGCCACGCTGCAGAACGAACAGCTGTTGAAGCTGCTGGGCCAGCCGCTGATCAACGACAGGATCACCCTGCCCGCCCTCACCGGCTCACAGAACCTGACCCTGGCTGCGGGCGAGACCGGCTCGACCCGGATCAATCCGCTCGCGATCGGTGACGCAGTGTCGAGCCTGGTCAACGAGCTGCTGCGGGTGCTGTCGGGCATGCTCAGCTCGCCCAAGCAGGGCATGAGTGCCAACGACACGGCCAAGGCGCTGGCCGATCGTTACCTGCAGGCGGCCTTTCCCACTGGCGGACGCTACAACGTCGACCAGGTCATCCCGCTGCTGCGCGATGGCGATCCGGCACGCAACCTCGCCCCGCTGGGCAACTGGACGGTGAAGAATGGCGTCCCCAAGCCCTGCCTGCTGGGCCTGACCACCTGCTGGGAAGACGGTTCGGTGTGGACCGGTTACAGGACGACCGTCACCGGCCAGGGCCTGGGCCTGCTCGATGGCCTGCTCGGCTCGCTGGTCGGCGGCCTGCTGATCAACCGCTGCGACAGCCTGCTCGGCAACCTGATCGACTACAACGGCTGCGTGCGCAACAACCTGGCGTCGTACATCCAGACCGCGCCGGCGGGTTTCCTCGATGGCGCCAGTGGCAGCGGCGTCGCCAACCCGGACGGAAGCGTCAGCTGCAGCGGCCTGCTGTGCACCGTGCTGAAGCCGATCCTGGCCGCACTGCGACCGGTGCTCAACAGTGTCGGCACTCTGCTGACCAACCTGCTGGCCAGCGTGCTGGGCCTGGAACTGGGCCGGACCGACGTCAACGTGCAGTCGATCCAGTGCAGCGCGGCACAGCTGGTCTATTGAAATCGCGCCGTGACCGCCGCCCTTGGCGGCGCCCGCGCCCATGCTAGACTCCCGGCGGGGAACCACCTTCATCTCAACCCACACTCATCCGTGGATGGTCTAGACATGCGAGAAACTTCAGGGGGCGCGGTCTTCGCCCGGCACGCGCGCAACGCAGCAGTGCTGGCCGTGGCCATGATGCTGGTGGCACCGGCGGCGATGGCCGCGCGTGGCGACCGCGAGGCTGCAGCCGAACCGGCGCGCAGCGCGCCGGTGGTGCGCAATACCGTGGACGAGCTCAAGCAGTTGATGGATTCGCGCCAGCTGACCGAGCTGCGCACCACCTACAACGGCAACTACGGCGCCAGCCTGCTGTTCAACGCCAATACCCTGACCTACTACGTCGCCCTGTTCCAGGAGAAGAACTTCTGGCGGGTGATCAAGACCGATGCGGTGGACAACGCCGAACGTGTCTACCGCACCTTCGCGCAGCAGTCCGAGCAGCTGGCCCAGGTCTACATCGACACCACCCGCCTGGAAGCCGGCAAGCGCTACACCGAGCGCCTGGTGGCCTACAACGAAGAACGCCTGCGCACCCTGCAGCAGGAAATGGAACAGCAGCAGGCACAGTCGGCGCATGTCAGCGCCGCCCTGCAGCAGGCCCAGCAGCAGGCAGTCAGCCTCAGCACCGATGTGCAGAGCACCAACAGCCAGCTGGACGCCCTGCAGCGCCGCATCCAGATCCTGCAGGCCGAACAGGGCAACCCGGAGTTGAGCCTGCCCAAGCCGGACAGCGTGCCCTCGCCGGCACCGGCCGCCACCAGCGACGGCCGCTGAGAGCTGCACTCACGGCATTGCACACGACGGCGCCCCAGGGCGCCGTTGTTGTTTTCGGCGCTTCAGTGCACCACTTCACTGGCAGGCGTCGTAGACCGCGTCATCCAGCTGCCGGCGCTGCACGAAATCCAACCGCCGACGTTTGAGCAGCGCCTGTCCGCGCTGGCGGCGCACACGCTCGCAGGCCGCCGCATCCGTACTGATCGTGATCAATGCGCCCTGCGCCCGGACGGCACGACGCGGGCGACGCGACGGCTTCGATGGCGTGACTGCGGGAACCACCGCCCCACGGGACAATGACTGCTCCGCCGGGACATCCCAGCGCCACGCCGACCGGCCCTGGCAGGGTGTCTGCTGGTAGACCGGATGCGGTCCATCCACGCATTTGTAGACATTGGTCTGAGCCGGCGCGGCCATCGGCAACAGCAGGCACAACAGCAGGGACCATCGCGTGGCGGGCATCCGGGCATTCCACAGGCGGGCTGCGGACATCCTCGGCGCGCGACTCGGGTCCCGCCAGAGCGATATGCGTCACATCCTCTGCAATCCAGCACAGCGGTGCAAGTCCGTCGCCGGCACCTGCGCTGTACTGCCGAAGGCACCGGCAGCCTGCCGGTGCCTTCCCTCCCTTCCGCCAAGGAACCTGCAATGAGCAACTTCGTCACCGTCGCCGACGGCGCCCGCATCTTCTACAAGGATTGGGGCAACGGCCAGCCGATCGTGTTCGCCCACGGCTGGCCGCTGTCGTCCGATGCCTGGGACCCGCAGATGCTGTTCATGGGCCAGAACGGTTACCGCGTGATCGCCCACGACCGCCGCAGCCACGGCCGTTCCAGCCAGACCTGGGACGGCAACAACATGGACACCTACGCCGACGATCTGGCTGCAGTGATCGAGGCGCTGGACCTGAAGGACGCGATCCTGGTCGGCCATTCCACCGGCGGCGGCGAAGTGGCCCACTACATCGGCCGCCACGGCAGCACGCGCGTGGCCAAGGTGGTGCTGGTCGGCGCCGTGCCGCCGCTGATGCTCAAGACCGCCGGCAACCCGGCCGGCACCCCGCTGGAGGTCTTCGACGGCATCCGCAAGGGCACCGGCGGCGACCGTTCGCAGTTCTTCAAGGACCTGACCACCCCGTTCTTCGGCGCCAACCGCGATGGCAACACGGTCACCCAGGGCATGCGTGATGCGTTCTGGCTGCAGGGCATGCTCGGTGGCGTCAAGGGCCAGTACGACTGCGTGCACGAATTCTCGGAAGTGGATTACACCGAAGACCTGAAGAAGATCGACGTGCCGGCACTGGTCGTGCACGGTGATGACGACCAGATCGTCCCGTTCGATGCCTCGGCCAAGCTCTCCTCGCAGATCATCAAGAATGCCGAACTGAAGGTATACGCCGGTGCCCCGCACGGCCTGACCATCACCCACGCCGAGCAGTTCAACGCCGACCTGTTGGCGTTCGCGCGCAGTTGATGCGCCGCGGCGGCACTGTAACGGTGCCGCCGCCCCTTCGATCGCAAAAAGGGGACGGAGGGGATTAAGTCGTTTGTGCACAAACGACTTAATCCCCTCCGTCCCCTTTTTTTTCAGATGTCGGTGTGGTGATGCGGCACAGCGACAGGCAGCGGGTCATGCCCACCCACGAAGTGGCGCACCACCGGCGCACGCTCACCGCGATGCAATCCGCGCAGCACTTCCTGGATCGCCCTGTCGTCGGCGGTGATGCGTTCGTGCTGGCGCAGGTGCTCCAGCCACGACGGGGTCACGAAATACTCCAGGTGGATGCCTGGACTGGCCACGTCCTCGACCACGCCCCAGACCACGGCGCCATCGCGGCGGCGGATGGTGCCCAGCGTGCGCATCTGCGCCTGGAACGCGGCGCGATCAGCATCGTCAATGCGGTACTCGATGGTCACCAGCACCGGGCCTCGATCATTGGATACCGGTACCGACAGTTCGGGGGCTGGCCAGTGCCCCGCCGGACGCAGGTTCAGGTCTTCGGTGCCGGCGATGCGCACGCGCCACACCAGCAACCCGCCGATGACCGCACCCGCGGCAGCCACCAGCAGGGCCAGCTCCGGCGAGGTGCGCTGAGCCAGTGCGCCCCAGCTCAGGCCGCCGGCGGCCATGCCGGCAGAGAACACCATGATGTACAGCGCCAGCGCACGCGCACGCACCCACGCCGGCACTGCGGTCTGCGCCGCGATCTGCAGCGACGACAGCACGGTGATCCAGGCAAAGCCATTGACCAGCATCACCAGCGGCAGCACGTACCAGCTTCGGGTCAGCGCCAGCCCGACCAGGCTCATGGCCAGCGACAGGGTCGCCAGCAGCACCAGCAGGTCGCGATCCAGCTGCGCGCGCAGCTTCGGCAGCAGCAGCGCACCCCCCACCGCACCGATGCCGATGCAGCCGAGCAGCATGCCGTACTGGCCCGCCCCGCCCTGCATCTGCCCACGCACCACCACCGGCAGCAGCGCATTCATCGCTGCGGCGAAGAAGAAGAAGCCGACCGACTTGATCAACACCGCCTGCAACCGCCCGGCGCGGCTGGCATAGCGCAGGCCCGCTTTCAGGCCCGCACCGAAGCCTTCCGGCGGCAGGCTGGACTGCTTCGGGTCGCGCTTCCAGCCCCACACCACGAACAGCATCGCGGCGAAGGTGATGGCGTTGAAGCCGAAGGCCCAGACCGCACCGAGCTGGGCGACGATCACGCCGCCGATGGCCGGGCCGATCGAGCGCGCGATGTTGATGCCGATCGAGTTCAGCGCCACCGCCGAGGCCAGCATCGGCTGCGGCACCAGTTCGGACACGATAGCGGCCTGCGCCGGCATCGCCATCGCCGCACCGCAGCCCATGCAGAAGGTCAGCAGCACCAGCAGCTGCGGGGTCAGCATGTCCATCGCGGTCAGCGCCGCCATCACGGCGGCGACCAGCAGCATCCAGCCCTGCGTGGCCAGCAGGTACCTGCGGCGATCAACGATGTCGGCCAGGGTTCCGGCGGCCAGTGCCAGCAGCACGATCGGCACGGTGGTGGCCGACTGCACCAGGGCCACCATCAACGGCGAGCCGGTACGTTCGGCCATCACCCAGGCGGCGGCCACGTCGTTGACCCAGGTGCCGATGTTGCTGGCCAGGATCGCCAGCCAGATCGAGCGGAACATCTGGATCTTCAGTGGGGACCAGGCGCCTGCGGCCTGTGCGGGGGGGTGCGACGCGGTTGCGTTCACCATTGCCATGCTCCAACGATCGAGGCGAACAGCGTGTCCCGGCCGCCGGCCTGCTTCAGTGCAGGCCCGGCATCGACCCAGGCCAGCTGCAGCTGCCATTGCCAGTGTTCGCTGGCCTGCCAGCGGGTTTCGGATTTGTACTGCGTGCCGATGCGGCGCGCGCCGCCGGCGCTGCCCGGCAACGCCACCAGCGGTGCCGGCGTGGTGTAGACCGCATCGGCGCGACGATGCTTCCAGGCCATCTGTACGCCCAGTTCCGTGGTCACCGCGTCGTGCAGGCGCAGTGTCAGGGTCGGCTGGACGTCCATCAGGTTGGCCGGGGCCAGCAGGCTGGCCTCGCTGAAATAGGCCGATTTCGGGAACAAGGCATTGAAGGTGCCCAGGCGGCCGTCGTGCAGATTGCCATCGCCACTGGCGATGTCGGCCTTCAGCCCCAGACGCGGCTGCAGCGGCAGGTCCGTCCAGCGCCACCCCGTATCGGTGGCCAGCGTCCAGGCGTGGATAGCGAGCGTGCCAGCGGTCGTTCGCAGTTCACCGCCCTGCGCCACCAGCTCGCTGTTCCAGTCCAGTGCACCAGCCTGGCCGAACCAGCGCGCGCCCAGGGTCTGCCGACGTTCGGTGCCGCTGCCGGCGGCAAAGAGCGCGCCGTCGCGACGGTAGTCAAGCAGGTACAGATCCCACTGTCCCACGCCCCGCCCGCGTGCCGTGGTGGCATAGGCACCCCACAGGTGGGCGCCGTGTTCGCCGCGATCATCGAGGGCACCCGGTCGGTTCTCCAGCGGACGCAGCGCCATCAGTTCAAGCGTGCCGGATCTAACCTTCCAACCCACGCGCGCACCGTCGAACGCCAGGCGGATGTTCGGCCCATCGCGCACCGACAACAGCCGCGAGCTGCCATAGCCGGCTTCCTGCCGGCCGAGTTGCAGATGGAAGCCACCGCGCTGCCAGCGCCAGTACGCCTGCTGCACGTCCAGCGCGCTGCGGTCGGTGCGGCCGGGTCCACCTGCCTTGCCATTCTCGGCATGCACGCCCAGCTGCACCCGTGCCTGCCAGTTGTCCTCGACATACGTGGCCGACGCCAGTGCACGCAGCAGACCGTAGCCGTCTTCACTGCCGCCGATACCGAACCGGGCCGGGTCGTAGTACATCCCCCTGAAGCGCAGCGAGGCGTCCCATTGCAGTTGCCCGGCGCCCATGTCGGTGCAGCGGCCGGTGTCACAGGCCAGCGCCATCCATGGCATGGCCAGCAGCGCCAGGCTCAGAAGGCGAAGCACGAGCATCCCATCGCGCCCCAGAACGCGGTCAGGTCATCGGTGGGTGCCGCATGCCGGGCCGCATGCCCGTGCGCGCCGTGGGTGCTGCAGGCGACACCGTGATGGTGGCGATGGGCGGCGGCCAATCCGGTGGCAGCACCGCCGACGTGGTAGCCACCGAAGCGGTTGACCGGCGACCAGTCCGGCATCGCCGGCGGCAGCTGCGGCGCCAGGCCGGCGTAGTCGCCGTCGGCGTGCACGATGCGGCCGCCGACCACGGTCAGCAGGCTGGTGATGTCGGCGATCTGCGCGTCATCAACGCGGAAGAAGTCGGCCGAGAGCAGGATGAAATCAGCCAGCTGGCCAGCTTTCAGCGTGCCCTTCACCGCTTCGTCGCCGGAGAACCAGGCGCTGCCCTGGGTCCACAGGCGCAGCGCCTGTTCGCGCTCGAGCAGGTTCTCATCGCCATACAGGGCCAGCCCGCCCACGGTGCGCCCGGTCACCAGCCAGGACAACGCCACCCACGGGTTGTAGCTGGCCACGCGGGTGGCATCGGTACCGGCACCGACCGGCACGCCTTCGGCCAGCATGCGCTTGACCGGCGGCGTGTGCCGCGCCGCCTGCACACCATAGCGCTCGACGAAGGCTTCGCCCTGGTAGGCCATGCGGTGCTGCACGGCGATGCCGCCGCCCAGCGCGCGGATGCGTTCGATGTTGCGCGGGGTGATGGTCTCGGCGTGGTCGATGAACCAGTGCAGGCCATCGAACGGCACCTCGCGGTTGACCTGTTCGTACACATCGAGGATGCGGGTGATGCTCTCGTCATAGGTGGCGTGGATGCGGAACGGCCAACGCTTCTCGACCAGCAGTTTCACCACATCGTGCAGTTCCGGTTCCAGCTCAGGCGGCAGTTCCGGGCGCGGCTCGTTGAACAGCTCGAAGTCGGCCGCGGAGAACACCAGCATTTCGCCAGCGCCGTTGTGGCGCAGCAGGTCATCGCCCTGGCGCGGCTGCAGTATCTCGCTCCAGCCGCGGAAGTCGTCCACTTCCTTGCCCTTGTTCTGGGTGAACAGGTTGTAGGCGATGCGCACCGTCAGCTGGTCATCGCGATGCAGCTGCTCGATGACCTGGTAGTCCTCGGGGTAGTTCTGGAAACCACCGCCAGCGTCGATCACCGAGGTGATGCCGAGCCGGTTCAGTTCGCGCATGAAGTGGCGCGTCGAGTTGGCCTGGTATTCGATCGGCAGGCGTGGCCCCTTGGCCAGCGTCGCATACAGGATCAGCGCGTTGGGCTTGGCCAGCAGCAGCCCGGTCGGGTTGCCCAGCGAGTCACGCACGATCTGCCCGCCCGGTGGATCCGGCGTGTCCTTGCTGTAGCCGCAGGCGCGCAGCGCGGCGCGGTTGAGCAGCGCGCGGTCATACAGGTGCAGCAGGAACACCGGCGTATCCGGCGCAATGTCGTTGAGCTCCTGCAGCGTCGGCAGGCGCTTCTCGTTGAACTGTGCGGCAGTGAAGCCACCGACCACGCGCACCCACTGCGGTGCCGGGGTGCGGTCGACCTGGGCCTTCAACATGTCCAGCGCGTCGCCCAGCGAGCGCAAACCGTCCCAGCGCAGCTCCAGGTTGTAGTTCAGGCCACCGCGGATCAGATGGGTATGGCTGTCGTTTAGGCCGGGCAGCAGGCGCCGGCCCTGCGCGTCGATCAGGGTCGCTTCATTGCCCCAGCCGCGCATGATCTCCTCATCGCTGCCGACAGCGACGATGCGGCCCTCCTGCACGGCCAATGCCTGCGCGTGCGGCTGCTGCGGGTCGAGTGTGGTGATGCGGGCATTGCGGATGACCAGCGTGCTCATGCGACGCTCCTTGGAAGTGGAATCGAGTGCGGCAGCGGCGCGACCGGCCAGGCCGAGCGCAACCGCGGCACCGCTGGCCAGCACCACGTTGCGGCGGCCGTGGTCGAGGGGATCGTGACTCATGCGAAAGCTCCCGGAAGTCGTGGACCGTCCAGCGCCCAGGCCCCCGGCCCGGCCAGGGCGATGGCCAGCAGCACCGTGGCCCACATCAGCGGGTACTCACTGCCGCCGCGCATCCAGAACCAGCCCCTGGGCAAGGCCAACAGGACGGTGAAGCCGATGAAGGCAGCGGCGGCAAGCGCGGCGATGCGGGTCTGCCAGCCCAGCAGCACGGCCAGCCCGGACAGCACCTGCAGCAGGGACAACAGCAGCGGCAACGGCGCCACTGCCGGCAGCCCGAAACCGCGCAGCTCGGTGGCGAAGCCGGCCAGCCCCGGTCCGCCGAACCAGCCAAACAGCTTGCCCAGCGCGTGCGGCAGCAGGAAGCCGCCTGCCGCCACCCGCAGCATCAGCAGGGCCAGGTCGAGGCCGTGGCCGTGGCCGTGGCCGGCCAGCATGCTCAGTGCCCGCCTTCCTGCGCGCCGAACATGCGCTTGGCGTACTGGATGCCGATGCCATAGCCGCCGGCGTGGTCGCGGGCGATGCCGGTGGTCAGGTCGTAGGTTTCACCGCGTGCCCAGTCACGCTGCAGTTCAAGCAGGTACTGCACGCTGGTCATCGGCACCGCGCCGGCCTGCACCATGCGGGTGATCGCACGCTCGTGCGCTTCTTCGCTGACATCGCCACAGGCGTCGGTGATCACGTGGACCTCGAAGCCCTGCGCCAGCGCCGACAGCGCCGGACCCACGATGCAGACACTGGTCCACAGGCCGGCAAGAACCAGCCGGCGCTTGCCGATGCGGTTGATCTCATCGATTACCGGCTGGTCTTCCCAGGTATTCATCGAAGTGCGGTCGAACACCGGCTGGCCCGGGAAGATCTGCGGCAGTTCCGGGAACATCGGGCCGGAGAATGACGTCTCGGCCACCGTGGTCAACACGACCGGCACGTTGAACCCCTTGGCCCCCTTGCTGATCAGCGACACGTTGTTGCGCAGCGCGGAGATGTCGATCGTGTGGGTAGCAAATGCCATCTGCGACTGGAAGTCGATCAGCACCAGGGCATGGTCGGTGGGCGACAGCAGGGCCGGGGCGGGCGTGGCGGTGGCAAGGCTCATGGGTGGACTCCGTGGGAAACATGATCAGGGGGAAGCAGCAGGGCCGCATCGCCGGCCCGATACTGGCCGGGGCTGCAGCCGGTCTCGGCGCGGAAGCTGCGGACGAAATGGCTCTGGTCGAAGAAGCCCAGCTGCTGGGCCAGGCACGCCATCGGCAGCTGCGCGCTGGGCAGCAGTTGGCAGGCACGCTGGATGCGGCGGCGGCGCACGTAGCGCAGCGGGCTGGCACCGGTGCCGCTACGGAACAGGCGCACCAGGTGGAAGCGGCTGACACAGGCAGCCTGCGCCAGCTCTGTCACCCGCAGCGGCTGCGACAGGTGCTCATCGACATAGCGCAGGGCGCGCTGCAGTGCGGCGGCCTGCTGCGGGGCAAGCGGGGTGGCGGACGGATCGGACGGACTGACGGTGGCCATGCGGGGCGCCGCGAGGGGGTGGCCCATGGTGCGTGGCCGGCGCACGATGCCCTACCCCCGTCGGTCTAGGCCGGCACCTACCCGAATGGGGGAGGCCGACGGCCGAGCAGGCGGCGCCCGAACAAGCGCGCATCCACCGAGTAGGCGCCCGGCCCCAGCATCAGCAGCGCCGCAGGCAACGCCACCAGCGGCCAGGGTGCCTGCTGCGCGAACATGGTCGCGGCTGCCATCAGGGTCGCCAGCGGCGTCAACACGCCCAGCACGAGCATGGCCGCCGCCAGCCCGCACAGCACCGCCCCCCAACCAGCATGCGTGCCAGGCGCGCACAGCGCGGCGGCCAGGCACAGCCGCAGCCACAGCAGGCCGATGCCCGGACCGCGATCAGGGAACATCACGAACAGGCGCTGCATGGCCGGGCTCCAGGGGTCATGCCGGCGTGATAGCCGACCACGGCGGCCACTGCCTACCCCGTTCGGGTCACCCCGGACTGCCCCGCACCTGCCAGAATGCGCGCCATGCGTGGCCGCCCCTTCCCGTTGCAACGTCACCTGCGGACGCTGCTGACCTGCCTGCTGCTGTTGACCGCCCTGCCCGCCCTTGCCGTGCAGCGCCCGCCGGTGAGCGGCGGGTTGCCCGATTACGAGCACACGGCCTGGCGCGTCGGCCAGGGCGCCCCCGGTGACATCTGGGACATCACCCAGGACCGCGATGGCCTGTTGTGGCTGGCCACCGGCTCAGGGCTGTACCGCTTCGACGGTCGTCGCTTTGAACGCCAGGCCGCTCCCGCGGGCAGCCATTTCCCGTCCACCAACATGGTCACCCTTGCGCGGGGCCGCGACGATGCACTGTGGATCGGCTACTTCCAGGCCGGCATCAGTCAGTTTGCGCGCGGCCAGCTGCACAACTACGGCCGCGACCAGGGCGTGCCGGTGGGTGTGGTGCCACACTTCAGCCAGGACCGTGACGGCCGGCTGTGGGCCGCGATCAATGGTGGACTACGCCAGTTCACTGGCCAACGCTGGCAGCCGCTGCCCGCTGGCATGGGGGTGCCGGAACATCGCGTGCAATGGCTGCTGCACGACAGCCGCGGCACCTTCTGGGTACTGGCCGACCTGAAGATCTGGGTGCGCGCGGCCGGCCAGGCGGCCTTCAAGGACACCGGCATCGCCGTTTCGCAGATGGCGACGCTGGCCGAAAGTCCGCAGGGGGAAGTGTGGCTGGCCGACCGCGTGCGCGGTACGTCGCCGCTGGCCAACGCACGAGGCCTGCTGCCGGACAGCGAGCGCGAGGCACGGCGGTTGCCGGAGCTGGTGGCGGCGCGCCTGCAGTTCACTGCCGATGGCGCGCTGTGGGCAACGATGAGCCCGCATGGCGGTGTCGCCCGGGTCACCTTCGATGGCGACCGCGCCATACGCATGGAGCGCTTCGATTCGCCGCACGGGCTGACCGCCACGTCGGCCGTGCCGATCATCGTTGATCGCGAAGGCAATCTCTGGGTCGGCACCAATCTCGGCCTCAACCGCTTCCGCGCGCGCAGCGTGCACACGCTGGCGGTTGGTCCAAGTGATCCCTACCGCTCGCTGGTGCGGGCCAGCGATGGCCATGTGTATGGCTATGGCGAAGACCTCAAGCCCTACGACCTCGAGCGCACCCTGCTCGATGGCAGCGCCACGCAGCTGCAGGCCGCCGCGCGCCAGGCAGCTGCCCCGATCTGGCAGTTCGACTGGGTCAACCTTGCGCGCACCGTGGCCGGCCGCACCACGCGGATTCCGCTGCCTGCGCCGTTCACCGGGCAACCACTGCATGCCCTGCTGTTCCCCGACGACGAACAGGCCTGGGTCTGCACCGGCGAACGGGGGCTGCTGCACTACCAGCAGGGCCAGTGGCAACGCGAACGCCGCCTGCCCGAACAGGCCTGCTCGTCACTGGCGCTGGATGCCAACGGCCAGCTGCTGCTCGGCTATGCAGACGGCCGGCTGCGCCGCATGGGGGCGACGCAGATCGAAACCTTCGACGCCAGCCACGGCCTGTCGGTCGGGCCGATCACGGCGGTACTCGATCATCAGGACCTCCTGCTGGTAGCCGGCGAGGCCGGATTGGCCGTGCGCCCGGGCAATGGCCGGTTCGTTCAGGTGAGCACCGACATGGCCGGCGTCATGGAAGGCATCACCGGCATGGTGGCCGATGCGAATGGCTACCTCTGGCTCAATGGCAGTCGTGGCCTGGTCCGGCTCGGGAGCGATCAGCTGCGGCGCGCACTGCGCAGCCGGCAGCCGGTGACGCCCCGCCTGTTCGATGCGGTGGACGGCATGCCGGGCATCGCCCTGCAGAGCGGACCGATCGCCACCACCGCGCTGGCCAGCGATGGCCTGTTGTGGCTGGCCACCAACCAGGGCCTGGCCTGGCTGGACACCACCCGCTCGCACGTCAACACCATGGCGCCCAGCGTGCGCATCGGCGACGTGCTGTACGGCAGTGAACACCAGCCACTGCGCGACGGCCTGCGCCTTCCGGCCGGCACCAGCCAATTGCAGATCGATTACGTGGCGCTGTCGTTGGCGCGCCCGGAGCGCAACCGCTACCGCTATCGCCTGTCCGGGGTCGACGACGGCTGGCAGGATGCCGGCAGCAGCACGCGCGCGTATTACACCAACCTCGCACCGGGCAATTACCGGTTCGAGGTGGAAGCCGCCAACGAAGACGGCATCTGGAGCACTGCACCCGCCAGCCGCACCTTCCGCATCGCCCCCACCTTCATGCAGACCCTGTGGTTCAAGCTGCTGTGCGCCGCCGCGGTGCTTGCGCTGCTGGTCCTGGCGGTGCGCATCCGCAGCGGGCAGCTGGCTGCACTGTTCCGTGCGCGCCTGCAGGAACGCCATGGCGAACGCGAACGCATTGCCCGCGACCTGCACGACACGCTGCTGCAGGGCAGCCAGGGCCTGATCCTGCGGCTGCACGCGATCAGCCAGTCGCCGCAGACCCCGGACAGGGTGCGCGGCCAGCTGGAATCGGCGATGCAGCTGGCCGAACGCAACCTGGCCGAGGGCCGGGAGCGGGTCAACGCACTGCGCGACGGTCCTTTCGCGGGCCGCGACCTCGCTTCGGCGCTGGCCGATGTTCACGCCGAATACGCCGGGCACGGCACCAATCCGCTGCGCCTGACTGTGGAAGGCGCAACACCACCGCTGCAGGCCGATGCCGCCGAGGAGGTGTTCCTGATCGGCCGCGAGGCCATCCGCAATGCACTGCGCCACGCCAATGCCAGCGCCATCGAGGTAGAGCTGTCCTACGGCGCGCGGTGCTTCCTGCTGCACGTGCGCGACGATGGCGTCGGCATCGCCTACGAAAATGCCGGGCATGGCCATTGGGGCCTGCAGGGCATGCGTGAGCGCGCGCAGCGCCTCGGCGCGGAGCTGCGGCTGTGGACCCGCCCCGGGCTGGGCACTGAAGTCGCGCTGGCGGTTCCCGCCCGTCGCCTGTATCACCGCCGTCCATCGCGTTGGCGCTGGCCCTGGAGTAGAAGCCACCATGACTGAGTCCCCTGCCCCGATCGGCGTGCTGGTGGTCGACGACCACCCGCTGCTGCGTGACGGCCTGGCCGCGCTGCTGGGCGCCCATTCCGACCTGCGCCTGCTCGGCGAGGCCGCCGATGGCGAGGAAGCCATCGAGCGCTATCAGCAGCTGCAGCCGGACGTGGTGCTGATGGACCTGCAGATGCCACGCCTGGATGGTGTGGAAGCCATCGTGCGGATCCGCGCGATGGACCCGCGTGCGCGCATCATCGTGCTGACCACCTATCGCGGTGATGTGCGTGCGGTACGGGCGCTGCAGGCCGGCGCCAGTGCGTACCTGTTGAAGGACATGCTGCGCCACGAGCTGGTCGATACGATCCGCATGGTCGCTGGCGGCCGGCGCGCACCGATACCACCGGCAGTCGCTGCGAGCATTGCCGCACATGTGGTGGAGGACCGGTTGTCGCCGCGCGAGACCGAGGTGCTGCGGCATGTGGCCGGTGGCCTGTCGAACAAGCGCATCGGCGAGCGCATGCAGATTTCCGAGCAGACGGTGAAGGCGCACATGAAGAGCCTGATGGACAAGCTCGGGGTGGGTGATCGCACGCACGCGGTGACCCAGGCGCTGCGGCGCGGCATCATCAGCCTGGACGACTGCGGTCACGATTAGGGGGTTGTTCGGCAGGGCTTGCAGCCCTGCACCCGCTACGCGCTGGAGCAACAGCAACAGCATGGATTCCGTGGGATGGCGGGGCGGTGTCGGACTGCGGGGACGCTGCAAGTACGTCCCTGCAAGCTTGGCAGCCGCATCCATGCGGCTGACACCCCGCACTCCGACACCGCCCCACCTCTGACGGATTCCGATGGCGTTTGGTAGGTGTCGACCTTGGTCGACACTTCTGTCAGATATCGAAATCAATCAGGGGTCAGATCCGTTTTCCTTCGGAAAACGGATCTGACCCCAAGAGCCGTTCCAACAGACCGCAGGAACCTGTCGAAGGCTACTGAAAATCCGCTGTTTGCGCTGTTGCCGGCCAGCGGCCGGCACTACCGCAGGTGCAGGGCTGCAAGCCCTGCCGAACACCACCCCTACTTCAAACGCAGCAGCAGACTGCCGCCCGCGCACATCACCGCCAGCCAGGCCACGCCGTGCCACCCCCACTGCGCCAGCGCCAGGCTGCCCAGCGCACCGCCAGCGGCCATGCCGATGAACATGCCGGTGAACAGCAGCGCGTTGAGCCGGCTGCGTGCCGGCGGCACCAGGCCATAGACCAGCGTCTGGTGCGCCACCAGCGCCGACTGGAAACCGAAGTCGAACAGCAGCGCACTCACCACCAGCAGCGGCAGCAGCGCGGCGGCCGGCAGCCAGGCTTCGGCCAGCAGCAGGCCGAAGCCCAGCAGCGCCACCGCGATCGCCAACCGCGTCACGGCATGGCAACCCAGGCGATCAGCGAAACGTCCTGCGAACGGTGCGGCCAGCGCACCGGCCGCACCCGCAATACCGAACGCACCCGCCGCCGCACTGCCCAGGCCCAGGCGGGCATGCAGCATCAGCGCCAACGTCGACCAGAATGCGCTGAAGCCGACCGCCAGCAACGACTGGCTCGCCACCGCGCGACGCAGCTGCGGCTGCTCGCGCCACAACGCCAGCAGCGAGCCCAGCAACGCCGGATAGCGCAGCGTGCTGGTCGGTGCGAAACGCGGCAGCGCACGCGCCATCACTGCGCCCATCGCCGCCACCGATACCTCGGCCAGCACGAACTGCGTACGCCAACCCCATGCCTCGGCCACCACGCCACTGACCACGCGCGACAGCAGGATGCCGAGCAGCAGGCCGGTCATTACCCGGCCGACGATCTGGCCGCGCTGTGCATCCGGCGCCAGCACCGCAGCGGCCGGCACGATGTCCTGCGCCAGCGTGGCCATCAACCCGACCAGCAGGCTGGCCATCAGCAGGCCCGGCAGGTGCGCGGCCATCGCTGCGGCGCCCAGTGCCAACGCCAGCAGCGCGGACTTCAACAGGATCAGGTGGCGGCGGTCGAAGCGGTCGCCCAACGGTGCCAGCAGCAGGATGCCCAGCGCGTAGCCGAGCTGGGTCAGGGTCGGCACCAGCCCGGCGGCGCGCTCACCTGCGCCAAGGTCCTGTGCGATCAGGCCCAGCATCGGCTGGCTGTAGTACAGCGAGGCGACCGAAAAGCCGGCGCCGGCCGCCATCGCCAGCACCAGCGGGGTGGAAGGCGCGTTCGCGGGTGCGACGACGGACAGCGAAGGGGTAGACATGGGGGAGTCCGGTGGAGGAAGTGGGCGTATCCTGCCCGTATTCGCCATGCGTCTGTAGTAGGCTCCTGCACATATACTTCATACGTGACACGCATGAATGACCTCGCCACCGGCGCCGATCGCCTGGATCTGCTGCGCACCTTCCTGCGCATCGTCGATGCCGGCAGCCTGTCTGCCGCCGCCGTGCAGCTGGGCACCACCCAGCCGACGGTCAGCCGGCGCCTTCAGGCACTGGAGCGGCAGCTCGGCCTGCGCCTGCTGCAGCGCTCCACCCATGGCCTGCAGCTGACCGAAGATGGCCTGCGCTGCCAGCGCCATGCGCAACGCGTGGTCGACGAATGGGAGTCGCTGCAGGCCGAACTGCACGGCGAACCGGAAACGCTGCGCGGACGCCTGCGGGTGATGGTGCCGCATGCCTTCGGCCAGGCGCAGCTGCTGCCGACCATGCTCGCGTTCCTCGCCCAGCACCCACAGCTGAGCCTGGAGTGGATCCTGGAAGATCGTCGCCCGGATTTCATCGCCGAAGGCATCGACTGCGCGGTGCGGGTGGGACCGGTCGACGAACCGCGCATGGTCGCACTGCCGCTCGCCGAAGTGCCGCGCATCGTCGTGGCAGCGCCCTCGCTGGTGCAGGCCACCGCGATCAGCACACCAGAACAGGCGCAGGCACTGCCGTGGATTTCACTGGTCACCTACTACCGCGAACGCCTGCTGCTGCATGACGCGCAGGGGCGTGCGCATACCCTTTCGATCAGCCCGCGCCTGCTCAGCGACAACCTGTTCGTGGTGCAACAGGCCGCATGTGCTGGGCTGGGTGCAGCGGTGGTCTCGGCCTGGCTGGTGGCCGGAGACCTCGCACAAGGGCGGCTGGTGCAGCTGCTGCCGGACTGGCAGGCGCCGGCGCTGCCGGTACACGTGGTATTTCCCGCCGCGCGCCAGCAGCCGCCACGGCTGCGCGCCTTCATCGATGCGATGAAGGCCGCACTGCCGCAGCTGCACGGAATGCGGCCGGCACCGCGTTAGGTCACCGACCGCATAGAAGCCACAGGGTCGGATCCCTTCCCACGGGGAAGGGCTCTGACCCTGTCGATCACTGCGCCTTCGCCGCCTCGGCATTCCACGCCGCCACCTTGGCCTTGGTATCAGCCAACATCTTGTCCAGCGCGGCGCGGTCATACACGTTGCCACGCAGGATCACGCTGTCGATCTTTTCGGTGGCGGCAATGTCCTGCAGCGGGTTGGCGGTCAGCAGCACCAGATCGGCGGCCTTGCCTTGAGCAACACCCCCGTAACGATTCATCTGGCCGAACCAGGCCGGGCCGGAACGGGTCGCGGCAGACAGCGCCTGCGGCGCGCTCAAGCCCTCCTTCACGAACAGCTGCAGTTCCTGGTGCAGGGCGATGCCCGGGAAGTTGAACGAGTTGAGGAAGCCCGCATCGGTGCCGGCGATGATCGTCACGCCGGCTTCCTGCAGCATCGGCAGCACGGCGGCCACCTGGTGGTACTGCGCATGGCGCGCTTCGATCTGCGCTGGCGTTGCCTTGGCGGCACGTTCAACGCGCCACTGGTAGGTCGCGCGCAGGCCCGGGCCGATGTAAGCCAGGTACGGATCGTTCGCGTGGTCATCCTGGTCAAGGAAATCGAGGATGCGGCCACCGTTGAGGGTCGGGGTCACGAACACGCCGCGCCTGGCGAAATCGCGGTAGGCACGCATCGCCGTATCGCGGTCGAAGCTGGCGTCGAGGCGGCGGTTGGCTTCGGCGCGGTCGATGCGGCCGGCACCGAAGTCGCCAGCAATCTGCGCCTCGTCCTTGCTCCCGGCCTTGAATGCGTAGTCCAGATGCTCGATCGAGGCCAGCCCGGCATCGATTGCCTGCTCCACGGTCAGCGCCATCGGGATGTGCCCCGACGCCTTGAATCCGGCATTGCGCGCGGCACTGGCCGAGTACAGGAACAGTTCCGGCTTCAGCGTGCTGTCGGTGATCTTCACGAAATCGACCTTGTCGTGCTGCAGGCGGGTGATCGCCTTGTCGACGTCGGCCTTGCTGCCCACTTCGATCGTGCCCTTCCAGACCGGCTTGAGGCCTTCGATCTTCGCGCCCGAGCTGAGCAGCCGCGGACCGAACAGCGTGCCCTTGGCAATTTCCCCGCGCCACTGCAGCACCTGCTCGGGCAGGTCGCCGGAACAGTCACGCACCGTGGTGATGCCGTGCGCGATGTACAGCGGCAGCAGTGCCTTGTTCTCTTCGATCAGCGCCGGGCCACCACCAAAGTGCACGTGCATGTCCCACAGGCCCGGGATCAGGTACTTGCCCTTGGCATCGATCTGGCGGGCCGCGCTCCATTGGCTGCGCAGCTGCGCGTCCGGGCCGACGGCGACGATGTCCTCGCCACGGATCACCACGCTCTGCCCGGCCCGGGTACTGGCGTGCTCGACATCGACCACGGTGGCATTGCGGATCAGCAGGTCGGCGCGCTCGGCGGCAGACGCCGACAGCGGTGCCACCGCAAGGAGGATGGCAAGGGACAACGGACGGGAACGGAACATGGACAGCATCCTGATGGGCACGCCCAGCGTGCGGGTGGACGGGGTTTGCATTCAGCGCACCGCGCCGTGCTGGCGCAGCAGGGTCTCAATTCCGGTATAGCCGCGCTGGCGCGCGTGCGCCAGCGGCGTCACGCCGTCGCCGTCGGCCAGCTCCGGGTCGGCGCCGGCCTCCAGCAGCAACTGCACGATCTGCAGGTGGCGCGCACCGCCATCGCCGAGCAGGATTGCTTCCAGCAGCGCGGTCCAGTGCAGGCGGTTCACATGATCGACCGCCACGCCCGCGCGCAGCAGCGTACGTACGGTGGCGACGTGGCCACGCTCGGCGGCCGGAATCAGCGCGGTGCCGCCATAGCGGTTGGTGCTGCGCAGATCGGCGCCATGCGCCAGGGTCATCGCCAGGATCTCATCCAGGCCCCGCGCGCCGGCGTACAGGTAGGCGCTGTCCTGCATGGCGTCCTTGGCATTGACGTCGGCACCGGCTTCGATCAGCTCGCGCGCGGCATCCACGTTGTTGCCCTGCGTGGCCAGCAGCAACGCCGTGCGACCCTGGCCATCGCGCGCCTCCAGCGTGGCGCCATCCTCGATCGCCTGCCGCACCGCATCGGCGTCGCCGCGGCTGGCGGCATCCCGCAGGCGCGCGTCTGCGTCGGCCCGGGACGTGGCGGTGCAGGCGGGGGTGACCATGGCCAGCAGGCACAACAGCAGCACGCGCGTGAACGGCGCAGGCCGGCCAGCGGAATGATGGACGCGCATGACAGTGTCTCCTCATGTCCGTCGCCACGGAACGCCGTGCGACGGTAGCAACAGCCGGGCATTGCCGGCCCCTGCCCTGCATGGTAGAAGTCGGCCTGGGTATCCAGAAGTGAAATGTTCAAATGCAAGACAGTGCCAAATCGAATAGAACCCTGTTCGAACTGGAACTGCTGCGGGCGCTGGTGATGGTGGCCGACTGCGGCAGCTTCACCACGGCCGCCACCCGCCTGCATTCGACCCAGTCCACGGTCAGCCAGAAGGTGCGCCGCCTGGAAGAGCTGGCGGGGCATCGCCTGCTCGAGCGCGGCCACCGCGACGTGCACCCCACCGACGCCGGCCACACCCTGCTCGGCTATGCGCGGCGCATGCTCGACCTGAACGAGGAAATGGCGCAGGCGCTGGCCGGCGCCACCGTGGAAACCGCGGTGCGCATCGGTGTCCCCGAGGACTTCGTCAACGCGCAGACCACACGCATGCTTGCCGCTTTCAGCCGCCGTCACCCGCAGGTGAAGCTGGAAATCAGCAGCGGCCTCAGCCGCGACCTGGCGCACGGCTTCGACCACGGTGAACTGGATCTTGTGCTGGTCAAGCAGCGGCGTAACAGCCGTCAGGCGGTGCACTGCCGCCGCGAGCCGATGCACTGGATCGACAGCCTGCGCAGCAGCTGCCTGCAGCAGGACCCGCTGCCGCTGGTCACCTTCCCGCCGCGCGGGCTGTACCGCGACGAGATGATCCACGCCGTGGAAGCGCTGGGCCTGCGCTGGCGCATCGCCTTCACCAGCTCGTCGCTGAGTGGCATCCAGGGTGCCGTGGCCGATGGCATCGGCATCAGCCTGCTGCCCCGCCGCGCGGTCGCCCGCGATCATCGCATCATCGATGGTGAGCGCGACCTGCCGGTGATCGACAACTACGAAATCGGCCTGCTGCATCGTGCGGACGCCGACGATGCGGTGCGCGCGCTGGCCAGCGAGCTGTGGCGGCAGGTGCAGCGCGAACCGGATTGACCACTGCAACTGCGGTAGCGTGGGCCGCTGGCCGGCAGCCGCGACGGCAACATCGTCCCGCGTGGGGTCAGATCCGTTTTCCGAAACGGATCTGACCCCGAAGCGAAATCCGCGCATTGACCATCGAAAGCTGATCACGCCTGTCGCGCGGAAGTCACGGCTCTGCCGCTAGAGTGCCCCCTGTTTCCGTGCTCCACGGCATCGTGTCATGTCCGACGAAATCCCCGCCCGCTTCGACCCCCTGCCCGCCGCCCTGCAGACGCACCTGCAGCACCAGCGCTCGCTGATCGCCGCGCGCGTCGCCGCCGGCTTCCCGACGCTGCCGGTGCAATGGCCGCTGGCGGCCAGCACGCTGCAGCGCGTGATCGATGCCGAGCTGATCGAGCCTGACGACTGCGATGGCTGGGAAGCGCTGGGCGTGGCGTTCGGTGACACCCTGGCCCAGCGCGTGCCGGGGCTGGCCTGGATGCAGGTCACCGACGCCTGGGGCATCGATGCAGTGCTGCGTTATGCCGACAGCAGCCTGCAGATCGGCGCCAGCACACTGCTGCTCAAGCGCGTCGAACAGGGCGAAGTCATCGACATCGCCCACCTGCTGGCGTGGCTGGAAGCGTTCGTCGCTACCCGCGCCGACGATTACGCCTGACGACACATCGAGATGGATCCATGCCATCCGTGGATGAATGAGACCACGCGATGGCTCCCTCCACGCACGGCGTGGATCTACAACCAGCGGCCGTCAACCACCACCCGGCGCTCCACCGGCACCCCGGCCACGGCCGCCGGGCCATGGTCCGCACGCACGGCCACGAACGTCGCCGGCCGGCCTTCGGCGATGCCGTGCTGCGGCAGCCCGATCACCTGCGCGCCATGGGTGGTGACCATGTCCAGCGCCAGCATCAGGTCGCCATCGGTGTAGAAGCCCGAGCGGTAGCCCAGCAGCATCGCGCGCTGCAGCAGGTCCCCATTGCCATACGGCCACCAGCAGTCGCGGATGTTGTCATTGCCGGCGAACATGCGCACGCCGGCGTCGTGCAATGCACGCAGCGGCGGGAACGGATGGTCGCCCGGCGCGTTGCTCATGATCGCAACGCCCGCCGTGGCCAGTGCTTCACCCACCTGCAGCGCGCGCGCCAGCGGCACGTCGCCCAGCGAGTAGGCATGGCTGACCGCAACGCGTCCCTGCAGGCCGGCGGCACGGGTGCGTGCGGCGATGCGCAGCAGCTGGGCCAGTCCGGTTTCGCCGGGCTCATGCAGGTGGATGTCCAGCTGCACGCCATAGCGCTCGGCCAGGCCGAACAGCAGGGCCAGCTGGCCTTCGGCATCGCCGTCGAGCGTGGTCGGATCTATGCCGCCCAGCACCTCCACCCCTGCGGCAAGGGCCTGCTCCAGTACGGCGGCGGTGCCGGGACAGGACATCACCCCGGCCTGCGGGAACGCCACCAGCTGGATCCGCATGATGTCGGCACAGCGCCGCGCCGCTTCGCGGACCGCCTCGAGATGGCGCAGGCCGGTGCTGCCATCCACATCCACGTGGCAGCGCATCGCCACAGTGCCGAAGCGGCTGCACTGGCGGATCAATGCCTCGGCACGGTCCACCATCGGCGCGGCACCCGCTACCGCGGCCTTCTCCACCGCCAGCCGCTCACGCAGGCTGTTCACCGGCTGATGCGGGTGCCAGCGGTCGCCGACGAAGCTCTTGTCCAGATGGATGTGGCCGTCGACCAGCCCGGGCAGGACTGCGAAGCCCTGCAGGTCGACGCATTCCGCCCCGTCGGCCGGCGAGGCCTCGCCATTGAGGCCACTGATGCGGCCGCCACGGATATGGAAATGCAGTGGCGCGCCGTAGCGGTCTACACCGCCATGGACGAACTGAAGCGTCATCGGAAACTCCCGGAAAGCCAAGTCATGGCGCCATCCTGCGCGCTGGCACTGCCATCGGCCAACGAAATATCTGGATGCCACACATTCATCAGAACGATGAATGCCGCCGCGACGGCGGCTCGCAGCCACGCCGTGCACACGCCTGAACGGGTACCATAGGCACCTGTTTCCGCTGTGATGCCGCATGGGCCCGTCCGACCGCCACGATCGTCTCCGCCGCTGGCAGGCCGCGTCCCTGCTGGCTGCTGCCCCGATGGCCAGCCTGTCCGCCACTGATGCGGCCGCCACCGCGCCGCTGCAGGCGCCGCCTGGCCAACAGCGCATCGCCCCGGCGGCGCTGGTCGAGCGGCTGCACCAGCGTGTGCTTTCCGGGCAGAGCGCCACCGCCACCCTGGAACACTGGTGCGCCGAACACGGCCTGGCCGAACAGGCGCGGGTGCGCGCGGTGCGTGTACACGGCCAGGACAAGACAGCACCGGCCGACGTGCTGCAGGCACTGGGTGCGAAACCCGGCACCGCCCTTCGCTACCGCCGTGTGCAGCTGGTCTGTGGCAGCCGCGTACTCTCCGAGGCCGACAACTGGTACCTGCCGGACCACCTCAGTCCCGCCATGAACCAGGTGCTGGACAGCACCGACGAACCCTTTGGCCGCGTGGTTGGCCCGCTCGGCTTCCAGCGCCAGACACTGGCTGACCAGACCTTCTGGCCACCGCGTGGCGAAGGCGACCGCAGCGTGATCCTGGAAGTGCGCGCCCTGCTGCGCGATCGCCAGCAGCAGCCCTTCAGCTACGTCATCGAGTCGTACCTGCAGCAGGCACTGCCCTAGGCCACCGGCGCCCGCCATCACAGCGGACATCGACACAGCAGAAGGCCCGGCATTGCCGGGCCTTCTGTTTGCCAGCCGGATCAGCGGAACCGGTAGTCCAGCTGCAGCCAGTACTGGCGGCCATACGGGTCGTAGTTGCCAACCGGATAGAACGGCCAGCCGCCACCGTTCCTGTCCGCCGGCGGGCGGCTGTCACGCAGGTTGTTGACGATCACGCCCACCGACAGGTTCTCGCCGAACTGGCGGAACACGCTGGCGTTGTAGGTCATGTACGGCGCGATGCGGCCACTGCCATCGGTCTTCGGCAGTGAACCGAAACGGT
This sequence comes from Stenotrophomonas sp. YJH_SMC_82, assembly GCF_059368875.1. Lineage (NCBI taxonomy): Bacteria > Pseudomonadati > Pseudomonadota > Gammaproteobacteria > Lysobacterales > Lysobacteraceae > Stenotrophomonas > Stenotrophomonas sp. YJH_SMC_82. The sequence continues at coordinate 96,072 of NZ_JCAFSE010000003.1, read as the reverse complement.
TGCCGTACAGCGTGGTGGTCCAGTCACCCTGGTTCCAGGTGATGCTGCCATTGGCCTTGCTGCGCCACTGGTAGTCATCCAGCGAATTGCGGATGTCACGCTCCGGATCATCGGAGAACTGCCGGTACGTGTGCTCCAGCACCACGGTATAGGCCAGGCGCGTAGTGAAGCGGCCATAGCGGCCGGCATCGAAACGCCAGTTACCCTTCAGGTCCAGGCCACGCACCGATTCGGAGGCCGCGTTGATCGGATTGATCAGCACGCGGGTCACCTGGTCCGGCTGCACGGTTGCAGTGGACGGGTTGCGGATCACCCGCGACAGCGCGTCCTGGCACAGCGGTGAACCGATATCGCGCGCTTCCCCACCCAGCGTGCGGCCCAGGCGGCAATCGGCTTCGTCGCGCAGGATGCGGCTGGTATCGAGGCTGGTGACCTCGTTGTCGATGCGGATGTCGTAGTAGTCGGCACTGAAATCCAGGCCGGACAGCGGCGACCAGACCACGCCGAAACCATAGGATTTCGCGGTTTCCGGCTGCAGCTGCGCGTTGGCGCGGTTGCTGTAGTCGATCGACAGGCCGTTGTAGTCGCAGTTGTCGTACGACTGGCCTGCGGTGCGGCAGCGCCAGTAGTCGGTCATGCCCGGGTTGTAGCCGCGGGTCTCGGTCGCGAACACGTAGTTCATGTCCGGCGCACGGAAGCTGGTCGCAGCAGAGCCGCGGATCAACAGGCTCTCGATCGGGCGGAACTCGACGCCGAAGCTCCAGGTCGCCTTGCCGATGTGCTCGCCACCGGCGCGATACTGGTCATAGCGACCGGCCAGCGTCGTGGTCAGCGATTTCAGCAACGGCAACTGCAGCTCCACGCCGGCCGCATAGCGGTCACGATCACCGCCGGCACCGATACCGGCGCTGGTGTTCCAGAACTCGCCTGTGCCCAGTCGCGGGTCCGGGCGGTTGCGGTAGCCCTGGCTGCCGGCCTCGACCACCGCCGCCAATGCAGCGTCGCCACCGGGCAGCGCGAACAAACGGCCGTTGACGCTGGCGCTGAAGGTCTGCAGCCACGCCGCATTGCGGCTTTCCTGGTAGCCGGACAGGCCCTCGTATTCGCCCGGGGTCAATGGTTTGAACAGGCGTGCCGGGTCGGGCGCATAGACCTCAACGCCATTGCGTACGCCCAGCTTCGGACCGAGCAGGTATTCGTTGATGCCGGCCAGCAGCACCGGTCGGCGGGTGCGGTTCTCGTAACGCGAGCGGCTGTAGACCGCTTCGTAATCCCAACCGCTGTCGCCGATCTGGCCACGTGCGCCGACGTTGAACGACCACGAGTTTTCCAGGAAGCGGTTGGCATTGCGCGGCAGGCCGCCGATTTCCTCCGGCGCGAAGCGGCGGTACCAGCTTTCCAGGTTGCCGGTGCCCTGGTTGTAGAAGTAGTTGCGGGCCGAGGTCCAGGTCGGTGCACGCGTGTTGTTGTAGATCCGCGCGCTGCCCACGGCGACATCGGCGAACAGGTCGGTGGTCTCGTTGACGTGGAAGGTCAGCAGACCGTAGCCGTTGAGATTGCGCTTCTGGGTCTGTACGGTCCAGTAGCTGGCGGCGGCCTCGTTGCTGCCGCAGTACCAGCCCTGGCGCGGGTTGTTGGCACGGAACACGCTGCCGCCATAGATGTCCGACGCGGCGTCGCAGCCGTTGACGCCCGGATCGATGTTGCGGCCGGTGGCAGCATTGCGCCGATAGGCGATCGCGGTCGCCTGCGGCGCCTTGCCGGCCGGGTCATCGTCCAGCGAATCCATGAAGTCGCGCTGGCGCGCGTGGATCGCCTTGCGCACGTCGAACTCGAAACCGAACAGGCCGTCCCAGCGCTCGCCGGAACTGCCGCCCACCACCTGCACGCGCTGGTTGTCACCGCCGCCCTGCTGGGTGCCGCCGGCGCGCACGTTCACGTCCACGCCTTCAAAGCGGTCCTTGAGGATGATGTTGACCACACCGGCAATGGCGTCGGATCCGTACACCGCCGACGCACCGGCAGCCAGCACTTCGATGCGTTCGATCAGGGCGCTGGGAATGTTGGCCAGGTTGACAACGTTCACCGAGCCTTCGTAGGCCAGCGGGTAGTCGGCCTGGCGACGGCCGTTGACCAGCACCAGCGTGCGGTTCGGACCCAGCCCGCGCAGATTGATGGTGTTGGCGGCCGGCGTGAACGTATTGCCGAAATCCTCGCCCTGCACGTTGCCGGTGTTCTCGGTCAGCGCGCTGAGGGCGTCGAAGGCATTGCGGTAGCCCTGTGCGTCGATCTGCTCGCGGCTGATCACCGTCACCGGCGAGGGTCCCTCGACACTGGCACGTGGAATGCGCGAGCCGGTGACCTTCACTTCCTGCAATGTGGTGGGCGCGCTTTCCTGCGCGAAGGCCGGCAGCGAGGCCAGCATCAGGGACGACAGCGCGAGCACCAGCGGACGCGGGCGCATCGCCTTGTGGGGGGCGGACATGGGCTTCCTGGGGGAGTGGGCGGGTGGTACGGGAGCCGCAGCCGGTACGACATATAACGATCCCGTAACGAAAGTGTCCTGAATGGGTGGTTTCAACGGAAATGACCAGCCCTGATGGGCTTATGCCTGAACCGAATCAGACGCGTTTACGGCACCACCCCACTTTTGCAATGAATTGCATGGCCTGGCGCGTCAGTGATGCGCATCGTGCCGGGATGACCAACAGCGCCCCTTCCACCCACTTCGCCCCACTACGACCCGTCCTGCGCCGCCACTTGCTCCACCTCCAGGCCACGCCCATCACCCTGCGTTCGTTCCAGCGCACCGACCTGCCACGCTGGCGTGCCTTCGACGACCGTCGCCAGCGCGGCCAACGGCCGTCCTACGGCATTGATGAAGAGGCGCGGTTCCTCGCCAGCGTCTATCGTTCACGCCTGCAGGAAGACAACGACCTGCTGGTGCTGGGTGTGTTCGACGACGTGCAGGGCGTACTGCACGACCAGCTGCATATCCGCCTGCAGTCGCTGCACTCGCGCTGCGCCGAGCTGCAATCGCTGCAGCACCGGCACCCCCATCCGCAGGCGGCACTGCGGGCACTGTGCCCGTTCCTGTTCGACGATGTCGGCCTGCACCGCCTCTTCGTGCTGCTGCCGCCAGGCTGCACCAGCCCGTTTGCCCAGGCGCTGCAGGCCCATGGGTTCGTCCGCGAAGGGATCCTGCGCGACTACCATCTGGACGCGCAGGGATGGCATGACCGTCAGCTGCTGGCGCTGACCGCGTCGGCCTGGCGCAGCTGCCAGCAGCCGATCGGCTAGCGCACCCGCTCCAGTGCCGCACCGGCACCGGTCAAGACCGTGCAGGCATGGTCCTGTAGTTCCTCGCCGCTGGCATCGTTGCCGCTGGCGGCATCCACGCGGGTAGCTAGCAGGATGAAGCCGGGGCCGCCCCGCACCTCGCCGCGCCCGGCCACCACCAGGCTCCACTGGCCCACATCGCCCACGCCGCTCAGGCCATAGGCCAGCAGATTGAGCGGATTGGCGGTCAGTTCTGCACCGGGCAGCAGATAGGCCTGGTACTGATGCCCGCGCAGCGGCACCGGAAACGGTGACCAGCGCGGACCGAGCGCACCGGCATGTGCATCCAGTGCCTGCAGCACATCCGCGCGCAGGCAGTCGACATGGATATGCAGCTGGTGCTGCGAGCGACCGTGCGGCGAATTCAGTGCCAGGCTGGCCACGCTGCGCGGCAGCGGCCGGCCCAGGGCCTGTTCGGTATGCCCGCGCGCCTGCCAGGCGGCCGCAAAATAGTTGGGCACCCCACGCTGGTACAGGCCGTGGCTCTCGATGCCACTGACCTTGTCCAGCGGCATCAGCAGGAACTGGTAGTCACCGTGCGCATCCTTGACCAGCACGTCGCGGCGGCCTGCCGCCGTCTCCACCCGCAGGCAACTGCCACGCGGTCCTTCCACCGCCTTGCAGTCACGCTCGATCAAGCGCCACAGCGCATCGGAATGGGCCGGCGGTGGAGGTGGCGCGCTGGCGCAGGCGGACAACAGCAGCAGGGACGACAGCAGCAAGGGGCGCAGGGACACGGCAGCAACTCACGGAACAGGCACGGCAGACGGCGCCGCGCTGCATTCTAGCCAGTGCAGTGCTGCAGTCAGTAGGTGCCGAACGGCACTTCAACCACGAACGGGGCCTCGCCGTCGCCGCCCTGCAGGGTGTAGCGGTCCAGCGCGCCATCGTCATCGGCGTGCGGCTGGCGCTGGAAATGCAGGGAATAACGGTTGTCGCCCAGCAGGACGGCACTGCCATCGTCCTCCAGCGCGGCGCCCTCGGGGATCAGCAGCCCGCCCAGGTCGCTGTAGGCCCCGGGCACATCGGCGAAGCCGTAGTCTGCCAGTTCGTCCACCCGCTGCATCGCGTAGACATGCGGCAGATAAGGACGCGCCGGGCTGCGGCCATTGCTCAGGTCGGTCACCCAGGCCTGCGGCAGGTGGTACTGCTCGCGCAGCGCGGCCACGCCCAGCGACGGGCTGGCCACCTGCAGGCAACACACCGCCCGCTTGCCTTCACGGTCGAGGATGGCGAAACGGTCGCCGCGGGTCGCGGCCTGCGGCAGCATGGCGAAGGCCAGATTGCGCTGGGCCGGCGCGTAGCCGGCCTCGGTCTGAAGGTTGCGCCACGCGCCGAACACCGGCGTTTCCGCGGCTGCGGCCGGCACTGGCTCGGCGGCAGTGGCGGCACACGCCACGGCCAGCACCGATACTGCAAGTACCGTCATCGCCCTGCGCTTGTCGCGGAAACTGTCTGCCGTCATACCGTATCCAGCACCTGCACCGGAATGGCCCGGCCTGCCCGCTGGCGCGATGCCAGTCATCCCTCCCACTATGCAGTGGCTACGCCGTGCCGGCAATGACCGGGGCGCTGACGCCTTTCGCGCGCCGGGTGCTATCGTTCCGCCCATCTTCCCTGCGCAGGAGCGCTGCATGTCCGCCTTCCGTCTGTCCCTGTTGCTACCCGCGTCGGCCCTGCTGCTGTCGGCCTGCGTCAGCACCCCCGGTCCGCAGGTCAAGGGTACCGGCCACTGCGACGCCAGCCAGCTGGGCTGGGCAATCGGCCAGCCTGCCAATGAGCCCAACATCCGCCGCCTGTCCAGCGAAAGCGGTGCCGGCCTGGTCAACCCGATCGGCCCCAACACCATCACCACCAAGGACATCCGCCACGACCGCCTGCGTGTGTACGTGGACAAGGACAACATCATCACCGCCACCCGCTGCGAGTAGGCGCTGTAGAGCCGAGCCCATGCCCGGCTGCGCTTCCGTGACAGCCGAGCGCAGGCTCGGCTCTACAGCTCAGGGCTCGGTATACCCCGCGCAGTCCGGCAGCGCCTGGTCGGGGTGGAACACCCCATCACTGAAGCGGAACAACCGCGTGTAGCTGCACGCCGGGTCCTGCTCGGTGCGCAGGTCCTTCTTCTTCAACGGCCCCTTGGCCGGCGAATCCTCGAAGCGTGAGACACCGGCCGGGAACCGCGTCGCCACCGTCTGGTAGCGCAGCACCGGCATGCCCCCGGCGGCGGTATCCAGCGCCAGCCTTGCCGAGAACCCGTACTCGTCGTGGCAGGCACCGGCGCGCTGCTTCATGTCCTGCTCGCTGAAACAGGCGCGGATCATCGCGTTGCCCAGCCATGGCAGGGTCAGCACGTCGTCGTCCACCTGGATGTCATCCTGCAGGTGACGCACGCGCGCCAGCTGCAGCGTGGACGCGTCGGCACCACCGCCTGAGTACATCGTGCTGAATTTGACGATACCGCCCACCAGCACGTTCTGGCGGGCGCGCTGCCGCGGGTCGCTCACTGCCTCATCGCTGCCAACGCCAGGCGCAAGCCGCACGATCCACGGCCACAGCGAAAGCTCGCTTTCCTGCGGCACGTCGATGCTGACGTGGTAGACGTGCGGCTCGCTTTCGCCGGCCTCCCGTTCAGAGACTTCCAGCGTCGTCGGCCGATCGCCGTCCTCGGCCACCGGCTGCACACGCACGCACCAGGCACGATCGAGGGTGCAGTACTGCATGCGTGCTTCGCCCTGCCCTCCCTGTTCCAGCACCTGCCCCAGCGGCTCCATCACGTTGCCGGCGGCGTCGCGCTGCTGCGGCAGGATCGCGGACTGCGCCAGCACCAGCAGCGGTGTTGCCAGCAATGCAGCGCACAGGGTCGCGCGGGCAACGATGGTGGGCATGGGCGGCTCCTGCGTACGGGATTCCGATGGTAACCGCTGTCCGGGTGGGGCTGAGCCATGCTCGACGGCTGTCTGTCGGGAAGAGCAGCCGAGCATGGGCTCGGCTCTACATCATCCGCAGTCGCAGCCACCCCACCCTTTTTCCTTCGAGGTCTGGCCGATGCCCGGATTGAACGTATTGCTCGGGTCCAGCTGCCGATAGAACCCGGCCAGGGCCGGCTTGGCCGGGTACAGGTGGCCGACATTGTGCTCGGCCGGATACTCGGCGCCGCGCTGGTCCAGCAGCGCCCACATCGCGTGCTCGATCGCCATCGGGTCTTCGCCCTTGCGTGCGATGTAGTCCTGGTGGAACACATGGCACAGGAAGTGCCCGTAATACAGCTTGTGCAGCAGGCGGCCATCGATATCGGCCGGCAACTGCTCGAACCAGTCGGCATCATCGCGGCGCAGGGCGATGTCCAGCGCCACGATATCCTGCACCTGGTCCCGATGCACTTCGCGGTAGCGCACCGCCGCGCCGGCCACCGCGAAGCGATGCAGGAACGCCTTGCGCCCCTCATCGGCCGTGCAGTGGAAGTAACCACCCTCATGATCGGCGAAGAAGCCGCGCAGCCAGGCCTCGGTTGCCGCCGCGTCCTGTGCGGAGACCTTCAGCAACAGGTGATGCTCGTAGCGCTGGCGGAATTCACCCATGCGCCTGGGCAGGTGCGAGGGCAGCAGGCCGGTCAGCATCTGCATCACCCGGTCGGTCACCCCGCGCAGGCCCAGCCGTTCGAACCATCCATCGACCCGGCTCTTCAATGCGAACGCGGCGGGCACACGGGAAGTGCCGAGGCGGTCGATCAACAGGAAGCTGTCCTTGCCGTAGCGCTCGCCGATGTCATAGGCATCGCGGTGGATGTACTCGCCGGCAATCGGCAGGCGCTCGAAGCCGGTCAGCAGCTGGCGCCGGATCGCAGTGAGGCTGTCGGTGCGGTTGCTGCCGATGTAGAAGACCTCGGCGGGCTCCTTTTCGAAGGTATCCAGGCGCACCGCGAACACCGCCAGCTTGCCGGCCGAACCGGCCGCTTCGAAGTGGCGGCTGGGGTCGGCGTTGAAGCGTGCCGGCGTATCGGCATCGACCCGGCGCACTTCCTCGGCGTAGCGTGGATCAGACGCGGCGCGGCCATCGCCGTCACCCACGTCGTCAGCGGCATAGTCACCGGCCTGCAGGCGCTGCAGGATCTGCTCGGGCGTATCACCCAGCGCGATGCCGAGGTGGTTGACCAGCTGCAACTGGCCCTGCGCATCGACCTGCGCATACAGCGCCAGCTCGGTATAGGCCGGGCCACGGCGCACCAGCGCGCCGCCGGAGTTGTTGCAGATGCCGCCCAGCACCGAGGCGCCGATGCAGGAGGAGCCGATCACCGAATGCGGTTCGCGGCCCAGCGGTGCCAGGGTCTGCTCCAGGCGGTCGAGCGTGGCGCCGGGCAGGCACAGCACCTGGCGGCCCTCGTTCAACAGCTGGATGCCGGTCAGGCGCAGCGTGCTGACCAGCACGATCGGGCGCCCATAGTCGTCCCCATCCGGGGTCGAGCCACCGGTCAGGCCGGTATTGGCCGCCTGCAGGATGATCGCCGCTCCGCCCTGCACCGCTGCCTGCAGCACATACCACAGTTCCAGCAAGGTACCTGGGCGCACCACCGCCAGCACCGGGCCATCGCCGAAGCGGTAGCCACGGCGGAAACGGCGCGTGGCCTTGTCACCGGTCAATACATGGCGGCCGCCAACCGCGTCGCGCAACTGCGCCAGCACGGCATCATGGCCACTCATGGCAGGTTGACCAGCGAATCGCGCCCGATGTCGGCAATACGGTGCGCGCCGGTCAGTGTCATCGCCACGCGCATCTCCTTGGCGATCAGGTCCAGCAGGTTGGCCACGCCGGCCTCGCCCTGCGCGGCCAGCGCATAGACGAAGGCGCGCCCCAGCAGCACGGTATCGGCCCCCAGCGCCAGCATGCGCACCACGTCCAGGCCGGTACGGATGCCCGAATCGGCCAGGATCTTCAGGTCGCCCTGCACCGCATCGGCGATGGCCGGCAATGCACGTGCGGTAGACAGCACGCCATCCAGCTGGCGACCACCGTGGTTGGAGACCACGATGCCATCGGCACCGAACCTGACCGCATCGCGCGCATCATCCGGGTCGAGGATGCCCTTGATCACCATCGGGCCCTTCCAGAACTCGCGGATCCACTCCAGGTCCTTCCACGAAATGGACGGATCGAAGTTGCTGCCCAGCCAGCCGATGTAATCCTCCAGCCCGGTCGGGTTGCCGCGGTAGGTGGAGATGTTGCCCAGGTCATGCGGACGGCCGAACAGGCCGACGTCCCACGCCCAGTGCGGATGGGTGACGGCCTGGCCGATGCGGCGCAGCGAGGCATTCGGGCCGCTCATGCCGGAGTGTGCATCACGGTAGCGCGCGCCCGGCACCGGCATGTCCACGGTGAACACCAGCGTGGTCACGCCGGCGGCCTGTGCCCGCTCCAGCGCATTGCGCATGAAGCCACGGTCGCGCAGCACGTACAGCTGGAACCACATCGGCCGCTGGATGGCCGGTGCCACTTCCTCGATCGGGCACACCGATACGGTGGACAGGGTGAACGGGATGCCCCGGCTGTCGGCCGCGCGCGCCGCCTGCACTTCACCGCGGCGGGCATACATGCCGGTCAGGCCGACCGGCGCCAGCGCCACCGGCATTGCCAGCGTTTCGCCGAACAGCTCGGTTTCCAGGCTCAGGTCGGACATGTTGCGCAGGATGCGCTGGCGCAGCGCGATGTCGGACAGGTCGGAAACGTTGCGCTTCAGCGTGTGCTCGGCATACGCGCCGCCATCGATGTAGTGGAACAGGAACGGCGGCAGCCGGCGTTGCGCTGCGGCACGGTAATCGGTGGAGGCGGAGATGATCATGGGGTCAACCGTGTGGGGAAGGCAGGCGCGAGGCCCGCGCACGCCGGGCTTCGTTGTCATCGAGCGTGCGCAGCGTGGTGTGCACGAACTCGAGGTGGGCATGCGCGGCGGCGCGCGCGCGTTCGGGGTCGCCGGCCAGCACCGCATCCATCATTTCGCGGTGCTGGTCGGACAGGGGCGAGAAGGTCCTCGCCGAGGTGTAGAGCTTCTCGCGGCTCTGCGAGATGTTGGTCTGCAGCAGTTCGAACAGGCCGCGCATCACCTGCAGCAGCACCAGGTTGTGGGAGGCCTCGGCGATGGACAGGTGGAAGGCCGCGTCAGCCTCTGCTTCACCGGTGGGGTCGTCCTTGCCGTGCGCGTCCATCATGGTCTGGAAGGCCTGCGCGATGCGCGTACGGTCCTCATCGGTGGCTCGCAGCGCCGCATGCCAGGCAGTGGCACCTTCCAGCGCGTGGCGGATCTCCAGCACGTCAAAACGGTATTCCGGGTCGCCCTGGAACAGCGGCAGGTACGGCGCCAGCGGTTCATCCAGCGCCTGCCGCGCGCGCGCCGCCGGTTCGGCCACGTAGGTGCCGCCACCGATGCGTGCGGTCAGCAGGCCCTGGCTGGCCAGCTGCGCGATGGCCTCGCGCAGCGCGGTGCGCGAGACCCCCAGCTGCACCGCCAGGGTGCGCTCAGCGGGCAACCGGTCGCCCGGCCGCAGCCGCTGTTCCTGCACCAGGCCGCGCAGCTGCGCGGCCACCCTGTCCGAAATACGTTGCGTGCTCATGGCGCCATTGTGGCCCGAAGCGCACAGCGGGTGGTCGGCCAGCCATGCATGGCTCAGGGAATCATCCAGGTCAGCCAGTAGGCCTGGGCCAGGGTGATCAGGCCGACCATCGTGGTGAAAATCAGGCTGTGCTTGACGGTGAAGCGGAACAGGTCCGACTCCTTGCCGGCCAGGCCGACCGCCGCGCAGGCAATGGCAATCGACTGCGGCGAGATCATCTTGCCGGTAACGCCACCGGTGGTGTTGGCCGCCACCAGCAGCACGTCGGATACGCCGATCTGCTGCGCGGTGGTGGCCTGCAGCGCCGAGAACAGCGCATTGGACGAGGTATCCGAACCGGTCAGGAACACGCCCAGCCAGCCCAGGAACGGCGAGAAGAACGGGAACGCATCGCCGGTGTGCGCCAATGCCAGCGCCAGTGTTGCCGACAGGCCCGAGTAGTTGGCGATGAAGGCGAAGGCGAGCACCATGCCGATCGAGTAGATCGGCATGCGCAGCTCACGCACGGTTTCGCCGAAGGTCTGCAGCGCCGAGCGGGCCGGCATGCGCAGTGCGATGATCGCGATCACCGCCGCAAGGATGATCGCGGTGCCGGTGGCCGAGAACCAGTCGAATTTGTAGATCGCCTCATAGCTGAGCGGCGCGTCGACGATCGGCGGCATCTTCTGCACCCTCTGGTCCAGGCCCGGCACCGGGAGCTTGAGCACCCAGCCTTCCAACGGGCCGCCTGCCGCGAACAGCGACTTGAACGGCTTGATGCTCCACAGCGTGACCATCGCGGTGAGGATCAGGAACGGCGACCACGCCTTGGCGATCTGGCCGACGCTGTAGCGTGGTGCCTCCAGTGCCTGCGCGGCCGCCTCGGCGCTGGTTTCGGTATCGAAGCGGAAGATCCGTGCCGGCTTCCAGCGGCGCAGGAACAGGGTCAGGCACACCAGCGACGCCAGCGAGGCGGTGATGTCCGGCAGCTCCGGGCCGATGAAGTTCGAGGTGAGGTACTGCGCGATGGCGAACGAGCCACCGGCCACCAGCACCGCCGGCCAGGTTTCCCTGATGCCACGCCAGCCATCCATGATGGCCATGATCCAGAACAGCACGATCACAGTCAGGAACGGCAGCTGGCGGCCGGCCATCTGGCCGATCTCGAATGCATCCAGGCCGGTGACCTGCCCGGCCACGATGATCGGAATGCCCATCGCACCGAACGCCACCGGCGCAGTGTTGACGATCAGGCACAGGCCGGCGGCATACAGCGGCTTGAAGCCCAGCCCGACCAGCAGCGCCGCCGTGATCGCCACCGGCGCACCGAAGCCGGCCGCGCCTTCCAGGAAGGCACCAAATGCGAAACCAACCATCAGCATCTGCAGGCGCTGGTCTTCGGTCACCGACAGGATCGAGGCGCGGATGATGTCGAACTGACCGGTCTTGACCGAGACCTTGTAGAGGAACACCGCGCCGATGATGATCCAGGCGATCGGCCACAGGCCGTAGACGAAGCCGAAACCGGCCGCGCCCAGCGCCTGGCTCAACGGCATGCGGTAGAACAACAGGGCCACGCCAAGCGCGATGGCCACGGTGATCGTGCCGGCCAGCCAGCCCTTCATGCGCAGCACCGCAAGGGCAACGAAGAAGAACGCGATCGGCAGCAGCGCGATCAGGCTGGACAACCACAGGTTGCCGGCGGGGTCGTACAGGTGTTGCCAGGGCTGCATGAAGGCTCTCGACTGGGGCGGGATGTGCTCCACCGCAGGCGGTGGGTCGCCGTGGCTGTCGATTATTGGTCGTACCAATAATGATTTCGATCAGACCACTTGCAGCGGATTTAACCGCCGCTCCGACGAAGTGCCTATTAGACCATAGGGCTAGACTTCATATTGGTCAGACCATTACGGCTCTCATGATAGTGGCGGCCGCTGGCCGGCAACTAGATCTTCCCTACGGAATCCTTTTCTCCAACCGCCGCATCACCGCCAGCACCAGCACGCACAGCACGCTCACCCCGATGGCGATCACGTACTTGCTGATCCCCACCGCAATCCCGATGGCCGCTGCCATGATCAGCGAGCTGGCCGTGGTCAGGCCGCTGACCTGGTCCTCGCGTGACCCACGCAGGATGGTGCCAGCGGCAACGAAGCCGACACAGGCCACCACCGCTTCGATCAGGCGCACCGGATCGACCTGCAGCAGGTCGCGGTAGCGCTCCTGCTGGAAATGCTCGGCCACCGAGTCGCCGAGGCCGACGATCAGCGCAGCGGCCCCCGCGATCAGCATGTGCGTACGCAGGCCAGCGGCGTGCTTGCCCATCTCGCGCTCGACGCCCAGCACGCCGCCAAACAGCATCGCTGCGGCTACGCGCAGCAGGATCGAGACATCCTGGGTGAGTTCCATGGTCAAGCTCCGGGGTTTTCCCGGAGCGTCGCGTGGCCCCCGTGGCACAGAGGTGAAGGCCACGCCACAGTCCGTTCACCCGGTAGCGCCGGGCGACACCCGGCGGCACCGGACCCTGCGTTCAACGCATCACTGCGCCAGGTAGCCACCATCGATGGCGTAGTACGCGCCGGTCGCAAACGAGGCGTCGTCGCTGGCCAACCAGGCCACCAATGCCGCCACTTCCTCGGCCGTGCCCAGCCGCTTCAGCGCGTGCCGTCCTTCCAGCGTGGCGCGCACCTTCGGGTCCATCTTCTCCAGCAGCGGTGTGCTGATGAAACCCGGACCCACCGCGTTGACACGGATGCCGTCGGCCGCATGTTCCCACGCGGCGGTCTGGGTCAGCCCGACCACGCCGTGCTTGGCCGCCGCATAAGCGGTGGAACCGGCATAGCCCACTTGGCCCAGGATCGAGGCCATGTTGATGATGCTGCCGCCGGTTCCAGCGGCCCGCATTGCCTGGATCTGCGCCCGCTGGCACAGGAACACACTGGTGAGGTTGACGTCGATGACCCGCTGCCAGCCCTCGATCGGATAGTCGCCGCTGCTGGCCGCCGGCCCGCCGATACCGGCGTTGTTGACCGCCACATGCAGGCCGTCAAGTTCCTTGACCGTGCGCTGCACCGCCGCCTCCACCGCTGCATCGTCGGTGACGTCCAGCGCGATGCCGATGGCCTGTGCGCCGGTGCTGCGCAACTGCGCCACGGTGGCATCCACCGCATCCTGCTTGAGGTCCCAGACCGAAATACGGGCACCGGATGCGGCCAGCGTCTGTGCCACGGCCAGGCCGATGCCAGACACGCCGCCGGTCACGATCGCGGTCTTGCCGGTCAGCTGGTAATCAATCATCTGCATTCTCCATCGGTGGGGGTAGCGATGCGGCGCGCGGCCGCCAATCCATCACCTTACGCCGGCCGCTGTGACGAGCAGACCAACAGCCTGTCCGCGGATGATCGTTCCAGCAATGAAACCTCAACCCAAGTTCATGTAGGGAATCAAGTACGGATATAGCGGCAAAACGCTGGCGTATGTCCGGCACCCCGTTCAACTTGGCCGTAATGACCAATCGGTTTGACCGTATTCAAATCCCCTGCGAATGATTCGCAGCGACAATGGGAAACGTTTCCAGTTTCTTCGACACATTCCTTCCAACCTGGCGTTTTCCGGCCTTCCAGGCTGCCCGCTACGCGGGGCAGCACATGGGCTCATGGCGCCAGCGCCTCCCCCTCCTGTACGTGCCGAGCGATGTCCCGATACTTCACCTTTGCCGATTACCGCCGCTTCGGCCAACGCCACGGCTTCGATTACCGCGCTGATCCGGAACACCTGCGTGACGACCAGTGGGCCGGCCGCGGCGAAGTCAACGAACAGTTCATGCGCGGTGGCATGAGCCTGATCGCCTCCGACGTGCATAACCGGTTCCCCTATGTGGCGACCGCGCAACAGCGGCCCGGGCTCGCCATCCGCGTGATGCTGCAGGGCCAGGTCGACGTGCGTATCCCGCGACGCGGTGCATTCACCTTGCGTGCCGGTACCGCGATGACCGCCCACCATCGCGACCAGATCGAGATGACCGGCGCGCACCCCGGCGAAACGCGCCTGCGCGGGGTCAGCGTGATCGTGCCGGGTGGCATCGACGCGGATGTTTTCCAGATGCCACAGCTGGAAAAAGCGCTTGGCACGCACCTGGAATGCCGCCACTGGGCTATTCCCCACGCCATGCTGCCGGTGCTGGGCCAGTTGTTCGACAGCCCGTGGCAGGACGGCATCGACGCGCTGTGGCGCGAAGGCGTGGCATTGCAGCTGCTGGCCCTCGGCCTGCAGGCCGAGGATCTGCAGACCGACCCGGTGCGCACGCTGCGTGCCGGCCAGCGCGAGCGCCTGGAACGGGTACGCAGTTACCTGCATGACGACCCCAGCCATGCACACAGCCTGGTCGAGCTGGCCCGGCTGGCCTGCATGAGCCCCAGCTCATTGCGCCGCCATTTTGCCCAGCAGTATGGAAGTTCGGTGTTCGACTACCTGCATGAACAGCGCATGCGCCATGCCGAACAGGGCCTGCGCGAAAACGGATGGACGGTTGAGCAGGCCGCCGCCGCCAGCGGCTACCGCCACCCCAGCAACTTCGCCGCCGCGTTCCGCAAGCGCTTCGGTCTGGTCCCCAGCCGCTGGCGTACGGGCCCGTCGAAGGTGGGGTGAAGATCCCCGCTCCGGTAGGTGTCGACCTTGGTCGACATGCTCCTGCACCGTCGCCGATGCCGGCCAGCGGCCGGCACTACCAAAGCCGCCTGATTCGACATGCCATGACTCAGCCCCGGTAGGTGTCGACCTTGGTCCACACGCTCCTGCACCGTCGCGGATGCCGCCCAGCGGCCGGCACTACCAAAGCCGCCTGATTCGACATGTCATGGCCAGCCCCGGTAGGTGTCGACCTTGGTCGACATGCTCCTGCATCGTCGCCGATGCCGGCCAGCGGCCGGCACTACCAAAGCCGCCTGATTCGACATGCCATGACTCAGCCTCGGTAGGTGTCGACCTTGGTCGACACGGTCCTGCATCGTCGCGGTAGCCGGCCAGCGGCCGGCACTACCAAAGCCGCCTGATTCGACATGCCATGACTCAGCCCCGGTAGGTGTCGACCTTGGTCGACATGCTCTCGCGCCGTCGTGGATGCCGGCCAGCGGCCGGCACTACCAAAGCCGCCTGATTCGACATGCCATGGCTCAGCCCCGGTAGGTGTCGACCTTGGTCGACACGCTCTCGCGCCGTCGTGGATGCCGGCCAGCGGCCGGCACTACCAAAGCCGCCCGATTCGACATGTCATGACTCAGCCCCGGTAGGTGTCGACCTTGGTCGACACGCTCTCGCGCCGTCGCGGATGCCGGCCAGCGGCCGGCACTACCGCCGCCGGGCATCGCGCACCCGGCGTACCTCATCAACCTCAATACACCGGCAGATCGATGTAACTGGCCTGCGCTGCGCTGTGCCAGACCCGCTGCGTGGCCTTCTGGTAATCGCCCGGCTTGGCCAGGTAGATGTTCGGCACGTAGGTCTGCGGATTGCGGTCATACAGGGGGAACAGGCTGGACTGCACCTGCACCATCACCCGATGGCCCTTCTGGAAGGTGTGGTTGGCGTTGGGCAGGTCGAAGCGGTACGGCAGCACCTGGTTGGCGGCCAGCGGCTTCGGATCGCTGAAGCTTTCGCGGTAACGGCCACGGAAGATCGCCAGCGACACCGGCAGCTCGTAGCCACCCATCTCCGGCGTCGACGCTTCCTGGTCCGGATACACGTCGATCAGCTTCACCACCCAGTCGCTGTCGGTGCCACTGGTCGAAGCCTGCAGGTGCACCACCGGCGCGCCGCCAATGCGCAGCGGCGCGGTCAGCGGTTCGGTGATGAAGGTCAGCACGTCCGGGCGGCCATCAACGAAGCGCTGGTCCTTGACCAGCCAGGTGGTCCACATGTCGCGGTCGCCGAAGCGGACCGGGCGCGGCACGAACGGTACCGGCTTGGCCGGGTCGGACACGTATTCCTCGAAGTCCCCCTCGCCCGCCGCCGGTGCCTGGAACGCCAGCTTGCCGCCGGCGCGCAGGTACAGCGGCTTGCTGCTGGCGGCACAGCCCTTGTCGCAGCTGCGCGGCCAACCCTTCAGGCGGTCCCAGTGGTTTTCGCCGGTGTTGTAGATCAGCACCGGCGGCGTATCGGCCTTCGGCGCGCCATCCACCAGGTACTGGTCGAAGAACGGCTTGAGCACATCGCGACGGAACTGCAGCGCGGTATCGCCATCGAACTTCAGCGCACCCAGCTCGCTGCCGCCGTAGTTCACCTGGCTGTGCCGCCACGGGCCCATCACCAGATAGTTGCGGTTGTTGCCGCTGTCGCGCCCTTCCATCGCCTGGTAGGCGTGGTTGGCACCCCACATGTCTTCCTGGTCCCACAGGCCCTGCAGCCACATGGTCGGCACCTTCAACGGTGTCTTGGCCATCACCGCGTCCAGCGCCTGGCCCTGCCAGAAACCATCATAGGCCGGGTGCTCGACCAGCTTCTTCCACCAGGTCAGCTGGTCCACGCCGGTGAAACGCGCGTAGTCACCGGCCGAACCGAGGCGCAGGAAGGTGCTGTAGTCGTCATAGCCGAGGCTGGGCAGCGGCGTGCCCTTGCCGCGCTTCTCGGTCTGCATTGCGAAATAGTTGAAGTTGACCTGGCGGAACGCACCGTAGTTGAGCCAGTCGTCACCCATCCAGCCATCGACCATCGGGCTCTGCGGCGCGGCCACCTTCAGTGCCGGGTGCGGGTCGGTCAGCGCCATCACCACGGTGAAACCCTCGTACGACGAGCCGAGCATGCCGACCTTGCCGTTACTCTCCGGCACGTTCTTCACCAGCCAGTCGATGGTGTCCCAGGCGTCGGTTGAGTGATCCACCCTGGTGTTGTTCAACGGCCCGCGCAGCGGCCGGGTCATCACGTAATCGCCTTCGGAGCCGTACTTGCCACGGATGTCCTGGAACACGCGGATGTAGCCGCCGTCGACGAACACCTCGTCGCCCTGTGGCAGCAGGTCGCGCATGCGCGGCGAGTCACTGCGGTTGGCACGGCCAGCAGCGTCGTAGGGGGTGCGGGTCAGCAGGATCGGGGCATTGCGGGCGCCCTTGGGCACCACGATCACCGTATACAGCTTGGTGCCATCACGCATCGGCACCATCACCACGCGCTTGTCGTAGTCACGACCGACATCGGGGGCAACGAAGGGCTTGCCGCTGATGTCCGGGGTCATCGGCGGGGTATCGGCGGCCAGCACGGCGCTGGACAGGCAAAGGGCAATGGCTACAGCGACGGCACGCACACGCATGGACAACCCCTCCCGGCAGGAAAGCTCCAAGCCTACTCCTGCCCCGAGCCATGAAGTGTGTGCGGGCTTTGCATTCTGCGGTGGATGCAGGCAGGACTGATGGCACATGTGCGGCCAATGTGGGAGCAGTGCGTCCTGTAGAGCCGAGCCCACGCTCGGCTCAGACCGCCGCGACCTACCCGAAGAGCAGCCGAGCGTAGGCTCGGCTCTACAACATCAGGCTACCGGCACTTCATGCAGGGCCAGCCAGCGCCAGCGACCCTCTTCCTGCCGCAGCACCGCCAGTGACTCCCGCCATGCAGGCGTGCCGCCATCGAGCGAATGCCCTTCGCGATAGCGCAGCACCGCCAGCGGTGAAGGCGCTTCCACCGCGTGCACGGCGTCGATGGAAATCCGCAGCCCGGGGCGCGCGCCGTGACCGCCCGCGAACAACGCCTGCACGGCTTGCCGATCCAATCGGCGACCCGCGATGCCGACCATGCTGAAGTCCGCGCTGAAGTGCGCCATCAGATCCTCCAGCGCATCGGCGCCGACATCGGCACGGAACCAGGCCTGCAGCTTGTCGTGCAGGTGGTGGATTTCATGTTCTGCGGTGGTATCCATCAGATGTTCTCCGGTTGCGAAAGGGTGAGCAACTGCGGCCGGCGCAGCAGCGCCATCGGCAGCAGGGTCAGTACCGCGGCCAGACCCAGCGCCATGCCGGTGGCGTGGGCCGGCAGCCATTGCATGGCCAATGCCAGCAGCAGGGCGATGGCCGCGGTGCCCAGGCAGAAGCTGAGCTGGCGGTTGAGGTTCCAGAGTGCGCTGGCATCGCCCAATGCTTCGCCCTCGACCCCATGGAAGGCCAGCGTCTGCGCGGTGCTGCTGCACAGGCTGCCGCCGGCGCCCATCAGCGCGAACAGCAGCCCGGCCAACGCGAAGGCCGGCTGCGGCAGCAGCGCCATCAACAGCAGGCCGCTGGCCTGCAGGAGCATGCCCGTACGCAGTACCGTGGCCGGGCCGAAGCGCGCCAGCAGGCGCTTGCTGGCCGTGATCGCAATGGCCGAGGCCAGCGCCCAGGGCAGCATCAACGCGCCGATGCGTGCCGCGCTGTAACCGGCCTGGTGCAGCTGCAGGGTACTGACCAGCTGGCTGCCGATGAACACACCGGGCACTGCCAGATAGACCAGCATCGCCAGGCGCAGGCCCCGATGGGACAGCAGCGACCAGCGCAGCAGGGGCTGCGCCTGCTGCCGTGCATGCCGCAGGTGGGCCGCCGCCAACAGCATTGCGATCAACAGCAGTACGGCACCGGCGGCCCGATGGCCGGGTTCACCCAGCCAGGTCAACGCCAGCAGCAGCGCGCCCAGCGCCAGCATCGCGGTGGACAGCGCATAGGCCTGCAGGCGCGGCGCACTGCGCGCGCCATCGGCCGGCATCCAGGCCAGCACCAGGCTGATCGCCACCACCGCCAACGGCAGGCTGGCCCAGAGCACGCCGCGCCAGGACAACCACTGCACCAGCAACCCGCCCAGCGCCGGCGCCAGTGCGGGCACCAGCAGCGCCACCAGCAGGATGCGGCGGGTCAGCGCACCACGCTGGTCCGGCGTGCATTGTCGGTACGCTGCCGCCTGTGCCACCGGAATCAGCAGGCCACCGGCCAGCCCCTGCAGCAGGCGCCAGCCCAGCAGCCAGCCGATACCCGGTGCGGCGCCGGCCAGCACAGCGGCAACCGCGAACAACAGCAACGCCACCAGCAGCAGGCGACGCTCACCACAGCGCGCGGCCAACCAGGGCGCCAGCGGAATCACCACGCTCAGGCCCAGCATGTAGGCGGTGCCCACCCAGGCCAGGGTACCGACATCAGCGTGCAGTTCCGCTGCCAGTGCCGGATAGGCCACCGTGGCGATGAACATGTTGACCAGATCCAGGGCGAACACCAGCAGGAAGATCGCCTCATGGCGCAGGCGGGGGGACGGCATCGGCGGCGCTCCAGCAAGGAAGCGTCCAGCATGCCGTCCGGGCTTTGTTGGAAAAACACGACAACACCTGCAACACTGTCAAATCTGTTTTGACAATGAATCGCCATGGTCAGCCTCGATCGCTTCGATATCTTCCGTGCCGTGGTCGAGGCCGGCAGCCTGACCGCAGCGGCCGATCGGCTCGGCCTGAGCCGTGCGGTGGTCAGCTTCAACCTGAAGCGACTGGAGCAGGAACTGGGCGTGACCCTGCTGCTGCGCAGTACCCGCCACCTGGCCCTGACCGACGCTGGCGAGCAGTTCCTGCAGCACTGCGTACAGGCGCTGGATGCCGCGCAGGCGGCAATCGATGCCGCGCGGCGCGACCAGCACCAGCTGCAGGGTGTGCTGCGCCTGACCACCACCCCGGAGTACGCGCAGCTTCGCCTGATTCCCGCACTGGAAGCCTTCCGTGCGCGGCATCCGGCCCTGCAGCTGCACCTGTCCACGTCTCCCGCGCCGGCAGACCTTATTCCCGAGCGCTTCGACCTGGCGATCCGTCTCGGCCGTCTGCCCGATTCGGGCCTGCATGCCAGTGAACTGGAACGGCACCCGCTGTGCGCGGTGGCGGCTCCGTCCCTGCTGGCACGCCTGCCCTCTGCCGATGCGGCCAATGACCCCGTGCAACTGGGCACCCTGCCCCGCCTGGGTTACCCGCGCCTGGCCGACGTGCCGGTGGTCGCGCCCGACGGCAGCGATGCCTTGTTTGCCACCAACCCGGGCAATGCAGTGGTGCGCGTGGATGGCGCCAGCAGCCTGCGCGCCTTCGCCGTGGCCGGCGCCGGGGTCACCGTGCTGCCACGCTGGCTGATCGAGGACGACCTGGCCCAGGACCGCCTGCGCCCGGTGCTGCGCCAGCACCGCTTCCCGCAGCAGAGCGTGTACGCGGTCTACCCGCACAGCACGCAGCCCTCGCCGAAGGTGCGGCAGCTGATCGATTTCCTGCGCGGGTGGTTCGCCATATGAAAAGGGGACGGAGGGGATTAAGTCGTTTATGCATAAACGACTTAATCCCCTCCGTCCCCTTTTTCAGGCACGGCCCTTGCGGGCCGTGCCTTCAAGCCTCAGCGCAGCACCTGCTCCACCAGCTGCACGTCCACCGTCTGCAGCGGTTCGGCGGCGTTGCGCGACAGCTGCACCTGGTAGGTGCCGCCATCGATCTTCCACTGGCGCGCCTGTGCATCGTAGTGGGCCAGCGTCTTCGGCTCGGCTTCGATGCGGATGCGGCGCTGTTCGCCCGGCTGCAGGGTCACCTTGTCATAGCCGATCAGGCGGATCGGCGTGGTGCTGCCGGCCGGCAGCTTCAGGTACAGCTGGGCCACGTCGGCACCGGCGCGCTTGCCGGTGTTGCGGATGTCGACGCTGGCGACCAGGCGCGAACCTTCCACGCTCACCTTCAGGTTGTCATAGGCGAACGAGGTGTAGGACAGGCCATGGCCAAAGGCGAAGGTCGGGGTCAGGCCCTTGGCCGCCATCCACTTGTAGCCGACGTTGGCGCCTTCGATATCGAAATCGAACACATCACCGAACGGCTTGGCCGGCTTGAAGCCGAGGCCGTCGATGTGCGGGCGCGGCAGCTGCGATTCGTCCGTCACCCAGGTCACCGGCAGGCGGCCGGACGGATTGACCTGGCCGGTCAGCAGTGCGGCAATGCCTTCGCCACCGCGGATGCCCGGGTACCAGGCCTGCAGCATCGCCGGCACCTGCGCCAGCCACGGTGTGCGCACCGGGCCGTTGGTTTCCAGCACCAGCACGGTCTTCGGGTTGGCCTTGGCCACTGCCGAGATCAGGGCATCCTGGTTGTCCGGCAGCTGCATGTCCGGCAGGTCCACCGATTCGGCAGCCCACTGCGTGGCAAACACGATGGCCACATCCGCCTGCGCGGCCGCCTTGGCCGCAGCAGCGGCGTTGGTGCCATCCACATACGTGATAGTCGCGTCCGGGCGCGCCGCACGCAGCGATTCCAGCGGCGAGGACGGATGGAAGATCACCGGGCCCGGCCAGGTGGTCGGCATCACGCCGGGCACCGCGTTGGTGCCCTTGGCGGTCACGCCCACCATCGATGAACCACCGCCACCGATCACGCCCTTGTCGGCATGGCCGCCGATGATGACGATGCGCTTCACGCTGTCGGCCAGCGGCAACAGGTTGCCCTCATTGCGCAGCAGCACGCTGCCCTCCTCCACCGTGCGCTGGGCAACGGCGAAGCCGGCCTCGGCATCCACCTTCTGGTGCTGCGGCGGGTTGTCGAAGTTGCCA
Source organism: Stenotrophomonas sp. YJH_SMC_82 (assembly GCF_059368875.1). Classification (NCBI taxonomy): domain Bacteria; kingdom Pseudomonadati; phylum Pseudomonadota; class Gammaproteobacteria; order Lysobacterales; family Lysobacteraceae; genus Stenotrophomonas; species Stenotrophomonas sp. YJH_SMC_82. The sequence goes on along the minus strand of NZ_JCAFSE010000003.1, from coordinate 74,596 downwards.
TGCAGGAACATCGTGCGCAGGATGCGCGCCACCATGTCGTTCAGGCGCGCCTGCGGCACCACGCCGCCATGCACGGCCAGGCGCAGCGGTTCATCGAAGAACACCGCCGCGTCGAACACCTCACCGGCCGACTGCTGGTCCAGGCCGGCCAGCGCAGCCTTCGAGCCACTGTGCACGCCACCCCAGTCGGACATCACGAAACCGGGGAACTTCCATTCCTGCTTCAGCACCTGGTTCATCAGGTAGCCGTTCTCGCAGCCGTAGGTGCCGTTGATCTTGTTGTACGAGCACATCGCCACGCCCGGGCGACCGGCATCCAGCGCGATCTCGAAGGCCAACAGGTCCGACTCGTGCATGGCCTGTTCGCCGATGCGCACGTCGTGGAAGTTGCGACGGGTCTCCATGTCGTTCAGCGCGAAGTGCTTCATCGAGGAGATCACGTGCTGGCTCTGCACGCCCTGGATCAGCGCGCCAACCATCGAGCCGGCCAGCAGCGGGTCTTCGCCGGCGTACTCGAAGTTGCGGCCGTTGCGCGGGTCACGCTGCAGGTTGACGCTGCCCGACAGCAGGATATTGAAGCGCTGCTGCCACGCCTCGCGGCCCATCGTGGCGCCACCGGCGAAGGCAACTTCGCGGTTCCAGCTCGATGCGGTGGACGGGCCCGATGGCATCGCCGTGGCGAAGTCGCCCGGGCGGATGCCCCCCGGATTGGTCACGCCGACACCGGCATCGGCCGACTGCTGCGACGGGATGCGCAGCCGCGGTACGCCCGGCACGAAGCCGGCCGAACCGACCGCACCTTCCGGCAGTGGGCCGCCGTCCTTGCCCAGCCCGAAGTAGCTGTGCAGCATCTGGAACTTCTCATCCTCGGTCATCGCCTTCAGCAGCAGCGCAGCGCGCGCATCGGCGTTGAGCGTGGTGTCCATCCACGGCGTGTCGCCGTGCTTGTCGGCGGCATAGGCCAGGGTCAGCAGGGTGGCACGCAGCGTGCTGCCTTCCACCTTGAACGGCGCGCTGCTGGCGGCCTGGAAGCCGTCGCTGAAATAGCTGGCATCGGCTTCCAGCGCCACACGCGCCGGATCGAAGCCTGCGGCCTTGGCCGATTCACCGGCCACCGCGCCGAGCAGCACCGCCGGTGCACCCAGCCGCGAACGGGTGACCAGCGCCGGCAGCTGCGCCGCACCTGCACCGGCATCGGTATAGACCGCCACAGTGTGGCGGCCATCGTCCAGGCGCAGGTAGTTCAGGCCCGGCTGGTCGGGGCCGGATTCAGCGGCGATCGGCAGCCGGGTCAGAACAGCCTGGCCGCGCTGGGTCTGGCCATCGTCCTTGCCGGCGGCAATGAAGCGGTACTCGTAGCCCAGGCCATCGGCCAGCACCTGCAGCGGATCGACCTGGCCGATGCCGCGCTGCACCTGGCGCACGCTCACCGCGTCCACCTTCAGGCTCTTCAGTTGCGCGGCCAGCGCCGGCATCGCCTCGGCGTGGGGCGCCTGTTCCAGGGTCAGCACAGTGAACGCGACCGGGTCGGCCCAGGCCGGAGCGGCCAGTGCGGCAGACAGGGCCAGAGACAGTGCAAGCGGTTTTGTAAACGTTTTCATCGGCAGGCGTAATTCCGTTGCCAAGGCAATCGGTCCAGGGAAAGTGCCGCCGAAGGGTGCAGCGTTCATGCCGCGCAGGGGTTGCCAGGCAACGCCCCACAGGCCGATGGACGGGCCGGTCTGCGCGCGGGACCCTCCTCCCGGCGTGACAACCTGCCTGCCCGGGCCGCGCAGGGCGACCCAATCCTGTGAAGATTGTGCGAGGGCGTTCACACCTGTCAACAGGACCTAAGTCACAGAGGCAACCCGGCCAATGGTTATCAGGCCATCACTGGCGGTCATCAGCGCGCCGCGCGAGGCTGCTGATAATGGAGATCCCTGGCCACGAATCGAGCCCATGACCGTACATCGCGACTTCGATCATCTCTGGCGCGACCGCTGTGACACCTCCAGCCAGCGCGCGCCGCGCGTGCTGATCCGGGTGTTCGTGGCCCCGGGCGAGCTGGAGCGCAGCGTGGCGTTCTATGAGCAGTTGCAGGGCGTGGTAGCCGATGCGGGGTTCCCGTTCCCGGAAGCCGGGCTGCGCCTGGCGATGGTCGGCGCCTTCCTGCTGATCGAAGGCAGCCAGGCGGCACTGGCCCCGTTCACCTCGACCACGGGGACACTGCTGGTCGATGATGTTCGGCCCTATCACGACAAACTGGTCGCCGCCGGCGCCGAGATCATCTTCCCGCTGCAGGTAGTCCCGACCGGGGCGGCGTTCAACGCGGTGCATCCCGATGGCACCGTGGTTGAATACGTGCATCACCGGCCGGATCCGAACGGGCGCTGAGGGGGCGCACGGCCGGGCAGCGCACGGCACCCGCGGTAGGCAACCTCAGAAGCAACAGCCGAAGCAAAAGCGGGCTTCCTGTGGGTTGGCGGGGTAGGGCCGGTTGCGTTGACGCCGTGCAATCCGTCTGTCGAAATAATCGATTTCGATTGAGATTCATCCACGCATGGCGTGGATCTACAATCCCTCAATGTCCTCCCCCACCCTGCCCTGGAATGGCACGTTGCTGCTGGATGCTCACGTGGCCGTGCTGCAGGGTCATGCCGGTGACAGCGCCGCGCACGCGCACTACGCCCATCAACTGCTGCTCAGCGACGGCGCAGCCTGGCAGGTCGAGGTCGATGGCGTGCAGCAGCAAGGCCAGCGACTGTGGCTGCCATCATTCCAGCCGCACGCGATCCTGTTAGCGCCAGAAGCAGGCTGCACGGTGTTTCTTGAGCCGACGCATGCCAATCCCGCACAGATCCAGCAATACCTGCACGCACTGCCGGGCAACGCGCTGGAACTGCACGGCTGGCTGCCACGGCTGAGCCGCCCGCAACCGCTGGACCGCCGCGTGCAGGCGGCATTGGCCCGTATCGCCCAGCACCTGCCCGGCCCGGTGCCGGCCGCCGATATCGCCGGGGCGGCGCACCTGTCGACCAGCCAGCTGCACCGGCGTTTCCAGTCTGATCTGGCGGTGACCCTGCGCGGCTGGGTGCTGTGGCAGCGGCTGCGCCGCGCACTCATGCATCATCTGCGCGGGCACACCCTGACCGACAGTGCGCATGCCGCTGGATTCGCCGATCTGGCCCATCTGTCGCGCAGCCTGCGCCGCATGTTCGGTATCGGTGCCGCGCAGCTGCAGGGCCTGCAGCTTCAAGCGGCCTGACACGGCCCATCATCCGCGCCTGCGCAGACCTTCCGGCAGCTCCGGCACCTCGCCGTGCGGCAGTTCGCGGAACGGCGCCAGCAGCTGTCCCGGATAATCGCGCGGATAGTCCGGTTGGCTGCCGATGCCGAGGTCGCGCTGCTGCAGCCGATAGCCCGGCGCATCGAAGGCGGTCCCCAGCAGGTGATCCCAGACGGTCAGGAACAGGCCGAAGTTGACGTCGCCAGCGGTGCCGTAACGCATGTGGTGGAAGCGGTGCAGCGGTGCCCACGCCATCACCCGGCCCAGCAGGCCCGGGCGCATGTCCACGTTGGAGTGCTGCAGCAGCAGCTGGATGGCAATGGCGAAGGCCAGCACCGCAGCCACCGGCATCGGCAGGCCCAACAGCAGCAGCGGCAGTACGCCGCCCACTGCTTCGGCCGCCTGGTGCAGCGGATGCTTCATCAAGCCGTTGAAGCCGTACATGCGGGTGACGCTGTGATGCACCGCGTGCAACCGCCACAGCCAGCCGATGCGATGGCTGGCGTAGTGCACCAGGGTAATGCCAAGGTCGGCGCAGACGATGGCCAGCAGTACCTGCAGAACGAACGGCCACTGCAGCGGCCACAGCTGCCACGGAAGGAGCGCTGCCAGCAGCGGCACCGCAGCGATCGACAGCAGGTTCAGGCTTTCGTTGACCAGTGCATGCAGGGTGTCACGCAGACTGTCGCCGTGGTCGTGGTTGAACGCGGGGTCATACGGCCAGGCACGTTCGGCAGCGAACGAAACCGCGATGGCGACCGCCAGCAAGGCCAGCAGCCATAGCGGATCGCCATGGAGGTGGCCGACCCAGACGACGGCGGCGGCAACGAAACCGAGCAGGAACAACGGGGCATACAGGCGGAGGATCCAGTGTTTCATGGGCAACCCGGAACGTGAGGGGCCTGCATGCTGGCGCGGCACGACGGTTGCGGGCTTGAACAAACGGCGCAACCCGCCCCGCCTCGGTGGATATCCCCCCTTTGGCCGACACCGCGTTTCCCCCACCCACGGATGGCGTGGATCTACAATGGCGCCCTCATCGCGCCCGGTACCGGCATGGATTCCTTCAACCTGATGCGCGCCTTCCGCCGCATCGTCGAACGCGGCGGGCTGGCCCGCGCTGCCGAAGACCTGGGCATGTCGCCGGCCGGGCTGAGCAAGCAGTTGCGCGCGCTGGAAACGCACCTGGGCGTGGTGCTGCTGCAGCGGACCACGCGGCGCATGAGCCTGACCGAGACCGGCCACGCCTATTACCGCGAATGCTGCCGCCTGCTCGACGAATTGGACGCATTGGAACGTGGCATCGCCGAACAGCGTGGCGAGGTGGCCGGGCGCCTGCGTGTCAATGCACCGCAGTCGTTCGCACTGAGCACGCTGTCGCCGCTGCTGCCACGCTTCCTGCAACAGCATCCACAGCTGTCGCTGGACCTGGTGATGGAAGATCGCCTGCTCGATGCGGTCGGTGAGGGTTTCGATGTGTCGTTGCGGCTGCGTGCCGAGCTGGACGACTCGCGACTGGTGGCGCGCCGGCTTGCCTCGCTGCAACAGGTGCTGTGCGCTGCCCCGTCCTACCTGCGGCAGCGTCCAGCACCGCAGTCGGTGGACGATCTGCAGGTGCACAGTGTGCTGGCCTACAGCCTGTCCGACTCCCCCGGCAGCTGGCCGCTGCTCGGCCCGGATGGGCAGGTGACCATCACCCTGCCGGCACGCGTCACCGTCAACAACAGCCTGCTGCTGCGCGACCTGCTGGTGGCCGGCATGGGCATCGGCGCCCTGCCCTCGTTCCTGGCGGCACCAGCGCTGGCCCGTGGCGAACTCCAACAGGTGCTGCCCGACCACCGCTATCCGCCACGCTTCGTGCATGCGGTCTATCCCACGTCGCGCCACCTGCAACCCAAGGTGCGTGCCTTCATCGATTTCCTGCACGCCGAGCTGCCCCGCTGCGCCGGCCTGGATTCGTAACCGCCAGCGAAAACTGAGCTGCCCACGGCGCGCTGTTTCGGCCCCGCCGCGCTGCCTAATCTGCCGCCTCCCCTCTCACCGATGGCAGGCAGATGTCTCCCGTTCCTTCCCCCGCCACCGCCGCGCCGGTGGTCGACTTCTTCCACGACGTGGTCTGCGGCTGGTGCTTCGTGCTGGCCCCGCGCCTGCAGCAGGTCTCGGCCGAACTCGGCATCCAGGTGCGCCATCGCAGCTTCGTGCTGCAGGACTCGCGCGCGCAGATGGTCGAGGTGTTCGGCTCGATGGAGCGCGCCAAGGCGATCATCCTGCGCCACTGGACCGACTGCGCCGCGCATGAAGACAGCGCGCGCATCGATATCGAAGGCATGCGCGCACAGGACTTCGAATATCCCTCCGGCTGGCTCGGCGCACTGGCCTGCCAGGCCGCAGGGTTGATCGGCGGCAATGATGCCCATGGCGCAATGTTCGACGCGGTGCAATGGGCGCACCTGCACCAGCACCGCAACATCGGCGACGCCGAAGTGCTGCTGGATATCGCCGAATCACTGGGCCATCCCCGTGGTGCCTTCGCTGACCACATGCGCAGCGACGCAGTGCGCCAGCGCGTGCAGGCCGATCGTGCCGACGCCGCTGCCCTCGGCATCCGCTCCATTCCCACCGTGATCGGCGGCAACGGCCTGCGCCTGCAGACCCTGCCGCTGCCGCAACTGCGCCAGGCCCTGGCGCCCCTGGTCGCGGCCTGAGCCGCACCCTCCCCACCCTGCAAGGAGATTCCCCCATGACCCCACGTATCCTGGCCAGCGCGCTGGCCCTGCTGCTGGCCGGCACCGCGGCGTCCACCACCGTGTCCGCGCACGAACGCGTTCCCTCCGGCCAGCAGGTCGGCACCAGCCCCTGGGGGCCGAAGGACGAGATCGGCCGGCTCAACCTGATCACCGAAGCCTCGCGTGCGGCGATCCTGTCGCGGGTCAGCGGCGGCAAGGCCTATGACCTGGCCACCGACTACTACGTCGGCATGCCCAGCTGGCAGGACGCCGGCGACCCGCACTACCAGTTCTGGATGACCCACACCCCGCGCGGCACGGTGATGGATGATCCGATGGGCGTGGGCGAGACCATGAACCTCACCCGCAGCTACACCGGCACCGCGTTCTCGATGTACAGCCACACCGGCACCCACATCGATGCGCTGAACCACTTCGGCATCCACGGAAAGATCTGGAACGGCTTCGAGGCCGACAAGCATCTCGGCGATCGTGGCTGGAATGTCACCGGCATCGAGAAATTCCCGCCGCTGATCGCGCGTGGCGTACTGATCGACGTGGCCGCCGCCAAGGGCGTGGACATGCTGCCGGACAGCTACCGCGTCACCCGCCAGGACCTGAAGGATGCGCTGGCACGCCAGCGGGTGAAGCTGCAGCAGGGCGACGTGGTGCTGATCCGCACCGGCCGCATGCGCCTGTTCGAACAGCCCAAGGCCTACATGGCCAACCCGCCGGGCATGGGCCTGGACGCGGCGCGCTTCCTGGTTGAGGACAGCGGCGCGATGATCGTCGGCGCCGACAACCTGAGCTTCGAGACCTTCCCCTCGGAGGTGGCCGACGACTACGTGCCGCTGCACACCTACCTGCTGGCCCAGCAGGGCGCGCCGATCATCGAACTGGTGGCGCTGGATGAACTGGCCCGCGACAAGGTCTACGAGTTCGCCTTCATCGGCGGCCCGCTGAAGATCCGCGGCGGCGATGCCGCGCCGCTGCGCCCGGTCGCGCTGCCGGTCCGCCCGTAACCGGGCCCTGTGGGTGCCGACCTGGCTCGGCACTCCTTTCCCACTTCAGCAACCTGAAACCCGGCCCGCCAATTTCATTAGTAATTCTACTCACAAGGCGAGTAGCATGTCTGGTCTCAGCCCCTGATACCAGCCCGCCGATACTCGCTCCATGCCTGTCGTTTCCGCCCGTTCCTGCCGCTTCCAGCCCGCCCGGCGCCTCCCTTGGAGGACCGGCTGATGGGCGCCGTCGTCGCCCTCGACCGGCTGCTGGACGGCCGCCAGTTGTGGCGCGGCCCGGCCCGCCAGGGGCCGGCCAGCGACCACCTGGCCAGCGGCCACCCGGCGCTGGACGCACGCCTGCCCGGCGGCGGCTGGCCGGCCAGCGGGCTGTGCGAGGTGCTGCAGGCGGCGCCGGGCGTTGGCGAACTGGCCCTGGTCTGGCCGGCGCTGGCCAGGCTGAGCCAGCGCGACCGCCCGATCGTGCTGGTCGCCCCACCCTATCGCCCGCATGCCCCGGCCTGGGCCGCGGCCGGGCTGGATCTGGCCCAGCTGCAGATCATCCACGCTGCGCCGAAGCAGGCGCTGTGGGCGGCCGAACAATGCCTGCGCTCTGCCGCCTGCGCGGCGGTGCTGTGCTGGCCGCACCAGGCCGACGATCGCGCCCTGCGCCGGCTGCAGGTCGCCGCCGACAGCGGCCAGTGCCTGGGCTTCGTGTTCCGCGAGGCGCAGGCAGCGCGCAACCCCTCCCCGGCCAGCCTGCGCCTGCAGCTCGACCACGGCCAGGTAAGGGTGCTGAAGTGCCGTGGCGGCCTGCCACCCGCGCAGCCGTTGCCACTGGCCATCACCCACTGAGGCCGCGCCATGCACTGGGCCTGCCTGTTGTTGCCGCAGCTGGCGCTGGACAGCGTGCTGCGCCTGCAGCCGGACCCCCAGCGGCCACTGGTGCTGCTGCAGGGCCCAGCGCAGCGCCGCGTGCTGCGTGCGGTCAGCCCGGCCGCGCGCGCAGCAGGGCTGCGCCCGGGCATGCTGCTGTCGGCTGCGCAGGTGCTGGTGCAGGACATGCACCTGCACGACTACGACCCTGACGCGGAACAGCACACCCGGCAGCTGCTGGCCAGCTGGGCCTACGCCTACAGCTCGCAGGTCAGCCTCGATTTCCCGCATGCACTGGTGCTGGAAATCGGCGCCAGCCGTGCCCTGTTCGGTGACTGGCTGACGATCGAAAAGCGCCTGCGCAACGAACTGCATGAACTCGGTTTCCGCCACCGCCTGGTGGCCGCCCCCACGGCACATGCCGCGCGCGTGCTGGCCAACGTCCACGACGGCCTCGGCATCGATGCGCAGCAGCTGCCAGCGGCACTGGCACAGCTACCCTTGCCGCGCTGCGGCCTGCCCAGCGACGCGGTGACCGTGCTCGGCCGTTCCGGCCTGCGCACGCTGGGTGCGGTGCTCGAGCTGCCGCGTGACAGCCTGGCCCGGCGCTTCGCACCGGAGGTACTGCAGCAGCTGGATGCACTGCGCGGCCTGCCCACCGCGCCGCTGCGCTACTACCAGCCACCGGACCGTTTCGATGCGCGCATCGAATTCGAATACGAGATCGAATCCAGCCAGGCCCTGCTGTTCCCGCTGCGCCGCCTGCTGCTGGACCTGGCCGCCTTCCTGTGTTCGCGCGATGGCGGCGTGCAGCGCTTCGACCTGCATTTCGAGCACGACCTGCTGCCGGCCAGCGTGCTGACCATCGGCCTGCTGGCCCCCGAACGCGATCCTGCGCTGCTGTTCGAGATCGCACGCAACCGCATGGAAGCGTTCGCCCTGCCGGCCGGCAGCCGCGCACTGCGCCTGCAGGCCGAGCAGCTGCCACCGTTCGTGCCCGCCGCGCGTGACCTGTTCGATACCCGGCCGGCGCAGGCGATGCCCTGGAACCAGCTGCGCGAGCGCCTGCGTGCGCGGCTGGGTGATGACGCCGTGCAGCCGCTGGCGGTGCAGGCCGACCATCGCCCCGAACGCGCCAGTGGTACCCAGCCACCGGCCAAGCCCCCGTCGTACTGGCCACTGCGCCCCGGCTGGTTGCTGGACACCCCACAACCGTTGCGTGACCCGCGCCTGCGCATCGTCGCCGGGCCGGAGCGGATCGAATCGGGCTGGTGGGACCAGGCCGACGCACGCCGCGACTACTACGTGGTGGAAACCGCACACGGCCAGCGCGGCTGGGCCTTCCGTGAGCGCAACGATCCGCATGCGCCGTGGATGCTGCACGGCTGGTTCGGCTGAGCCGCCATGCACAGCGAACTGCCCGGCTACGCCGAACTGCACTGCCTGTCGGCCTTCAGTTTCCAGCGCGGTGCTTCGATCGCCGAAGAACTGTTCGCGCGCGCCGCTGGCCAGGGTTACCGGGCACTGGCGATCACCGACGAATGCTCGCTGGCCGGCATCGTGCGCGCCTGGCAGGCGGCGAAGGCGCATGGCGTGGCGCTGATCGTCGGCGCCGAATTCCAGGTCGAGGACGGGCCGAAGCTGGCCCTGCTGTGCACCGACCAGGCCGCCTATGCCGGGCTCTGCCAGTTGATCACCACCTGCCGGCGGCGCGCAGCCAAGGGCGAGTACCGCTGCCTGCGCGAGGATCTGCTCGGCCTGCCCGACGGCCTGCTGTGCCTGTGGCTGGACCGGCAACCGGCCGCCACCGACCTGGAACTGCTGCGCGCCGGCTTCAATGATCGGCTGTGGTTGGCGGTGGAGCTGCACCACGAACACGACGACGCACGCCGCCTGCAGCAGCTGCAGGCCTTCGGCCAACGCCACCGCCTGCCGCTGGTCGCCAGTGGCGACGTGCACATGCACGTGCGCCGCCGCCGCGCCCTGCAGGACACCCTGACCGCGATCCGCCACCGCTGCAGCGTGGCCGAGGCTGGCTGGCGCCTGTTCCCCAACGGCGAGCGCCATCTGCGTCCGCGCACCGCGCTGGCCCAACTGTATCCGCCCGAATTGCTGGCCGAGACCCTGCGCATCGCCGAGCGCTGCCACTTCACCCTGGAACAGCTGCAGTACACCTACCCACGCGAGCTGGTGCCCGAGGGGCATGACCCGGACAGCTGGCTGCGCGTGCTGGTCGAGCGTGGCATTCCCTGGCGCTGGAAAGGCGGCATCGAACCGAAACAACGCGAGCAGATCGAACACGAACTGGCGTTGATCAAGCAGAAGAACTACGCCTCGTACTTCCTCACCGTGCAGGACATCGTGCGCTTCGCGCGCAGCCAGGACATCCTCTGCCAGGGCCGCGGCTCGGCGGCCAACTCCGCGGTGTGCTTCGTGCTGGGCGTGACCGAGATCGACCCGGCACGCAGCAACCTGCTGTTCGAGCGCTTCATCTCCGCCGAGCGCGACGAGCCACCGGATATCGACATCGATTTCGAGCACGAGCGCCGCGAGGAAGTGCTGCAGTACGTGTTCAAGCGCTATGGCCGCGAGCGCGCCGCACTGACCGCGGTGGCAATCAGCTACCGTGGCCGCAGCGCGATCCGCGACGTGGCCCGTGCACTTGGCCTGCCGATGGACCAGGTCAACGAACTGGGCGCGGCGATGGACCACTGGGGCGGCAACATCCCATTGCCGGAAACCCTGCGCGAGCGCGGTTTCGATCCGGACACGCCCTTGATGCGGCGCCTGCTGGCGCTGACCGCCGAGCTGATCGACTTCCCGCGCCACCTGTCGCAGCACCCCGGCGGTTTCGTGATTTCCGAACATCCCCTGTCGACCCTGGTGCCGGTGGAAAACGCGGCGATGGCCGACCGCACCGTCATCCAATGGGACAAGGACGACCTCGACGCCACCGGCCTGATGAAGGTCGACTGCCTGGCGCTGGGCATGCTTACCGCCATCCGCAAGTGCCTGGCCATGCTGAAACAGCATGGCCTGCATGAAGGACGCATGGATGCGATCCCGCCCAAGGATGCAAAGACCTTCGACATGATCTGCGCCGCCGACACCATCGGCGTGTTCCAGATCGAATCGCGCGCACAGATGGCGATGCTGCCGCGCATGCAGCCACGCACGTTCTATGACCTGGTGATCGAGGTGGCAATCGTGCGCCCTGGCCCGATCCAGGGCGACATGGTGCACCCCTATCTGGAGCGGCGCCGGATCCTGCGCGAACAGGGACCGGACGCGTTGAACGACCCGGACAACCCGCTCTACCCACCGCAGCTGGAACGCGTGTTCGCACGCACGCTGGGCGTGCCATTGTTCCAGGAACAGGTGATGCAGCTGGCGGTCGAAGCAGCCGGTTACACGCCTGGCCAGGCCGATGCCCTGCGCCGTTCGATGGCGGCCTGGAAACGCCGTGGCGGCTTGGAACCGCATCGTGAAAAACTGCTGGCAGGCATGTTGAAAAACGGCTTCAGCCGCGAATACGGTGAGCACCTGTTCGAGCAGATCAAGGGGTTCGGTGATTACGGTTTCCCGGAAAGCCACGCCGCCAGCTTCGCCCTGCTGACCTATAACAGCTGCTGGCTGAAATGCCACCATCCGGCCGCGTTCACCGCCAGCCTGATCAACAGCCAGCCGCTGGGTTTCTACAGCCCCGACCAGCTGCTGCAGGACGCGCGCCGGCATGGCATCCGCGTGCTTCCCGTGGACGTGCGCCACAGCGACTGGGACTGCACGCTGGATTTCAGCAGGGGCGCGGCCGCGATCCGGCTCGGCCTGCGCCTGGTCGACGGCTGCAATGAAGCGGCTGTACAGGCCATCATGCGCGAACGTGCACGGCGCCCGTTCGACGATGTGGGCGACCTGTGCCAGCGCACCGCCCTGGATCGCCGCCAGCAGGGCCTGCTGGCCGATGCCGGTGCGCTGCGCGGGCTCAGCGGCCATCGCCATCGTGCACGCTGGGATATCTCCGGCGTGGAGAACCGGCTGCCGCTGTTCGACCAGGCCCGCGCCACCGCTGAAGCACGCGTGCCGCTGCCCCTGCCCAGCGCCTGGGAGGACATGCAGGCCGATTACCGCAGCATCGGCACCACCCTCGGCCGCCACCCGATCTCGTTCCTGCGCACGCAACTGCGCAGCCGCGGCTGCCTGGATGCCGCGCAGCTTGCGGGCCACGGCCATGGCCGTCGCGTGCGCATCGCCGGCCTGGTCCGCATGCGCCAGCGCCCGCAGACCGCCAGTGGCGTTACCTTCCTCACCCTTGAAGACGAGACCGGCATGGTCAATGCCGTGGTCTGGCGGCACCTGGCCGATCGCCAGCACCGGGTCCTGGTCGATACCCGGCTGATGCAGATCGACGGCCGCCTGGAACGCGTCGATGGCGTGCAGCATGTCATCGTGCAGCGCATGCACTGCCTGGATGAACTGTTGCAGGGGTTGCGCAGCCACAGCCGCGATTTCCATTGACGATACACAGCGTCACACAATGAACTGGCCATCGGTCGCCCGCATCCGCTATCGTCGCTGCATCCAAGGAAGGACGACACGATGCCGCGCGCACTGCTGCTGACCACGCTGGTGGTCTCCACACTCGCCCTGCTGGTTTCCGGCTGGACCGCCTGGAGCCTGCATCGCAGCCAATCGCCACAGCGCATCATCGAAGCGCGCGGGCTGATCATCCACGATGGCACGGGCCAACCCCGGGTGATCCTAGGCGCGCCGGTGCCCGACCCCCTCAGCCGGGGCCGTATCCAGGGGCCGCGCGCTACCGCCCTGTCCGGCCTGATCCTGCTCGGCCCGGATGGCTCCGAACGCGGGGGCTATGGCACCAGCGATCGCGGCGGTGAAGCCGTGCTGACCCTGGACGATGCCAATGGCACCACGGAAGTGTTCAAGGTGGTGGCCAACCCGGACCGTGGTGCCAGCCTGATGGTCAAGCACCAGAACAACACCGGCGCCATGCTCACCTCATGGCAGGGCAAGCCGGAACTGATGTTCGTCGATGACAGCGGCCAGTCCTACTACGTGCGCCCGGGCGCCAACGCCGCGCCCTGATCTGCTTCTGTAGCGTCGAGCCATGCTCGACTGCTTCTACCAACAGCAGCCGAGCATGGCTCGGCTCTACAAAGGCGAAGCAACGTCGAGCATCGCTCGACGCTACAGACCGCACACCGCCGCCAGGTCGTCAGCCAGCGGCCGCAGTTGCGCCGCGCCCAGCGCCGCGCAGGTGATGCGCAGGCCATGTGCCGGCGCCGCCACCGCGAACACCTCGCCAGCGCGCACATGCCATCCGCGCGCGGCCAGCGCCAGCACCTGCGGATGGCTGTCGCCCGGCAACGGCAGCCACAGGTTCAATCCCTCCATCGGCAGCGGCGTCGGCACGCCACGCGCGCGCAGTAGTTCCTGCAGCGACTGCAGGCGCTGCTGGTAACGCTCGCCTGCCGAGGCGATCTTCGCCCGCTGCGTTGACGACGCCAGCACCGAGGTTGCCGCGTCCTGCAGCAGGTGACTGACCCAGCCGATACCGGATGCCAATCGCAGCCGCAACCGCATCGCGGTTTCTTCATCGCAGGCCAGCCAGGCCAGCCGCAGGTCGGGGCCGAGCGGTTTGGACAACGAACGCAGCAGCGCCCAGCGCCGCCCATCCAGCGGCAGTACCGAGTGATAGGCCTGCTGCGAGAGCAGCGCATAGTGATCGTCGATCAGCATTGCTACCTGCGGGTACGCCGCCAACAACTGCCGCAACGCCCGCGCCCGCTTCGCATCCAGGCTGGCCCCGGTCGGATTGTGCGCCCGGGGGGTGAGCAGCACCGCACGTGCACCAGCCTCCAGCGCCTGCCGCAGCGATTCGACCTGCATGCCCTGGGCATCCACCGCCACCGGCAACGGCGCATGACCCGACGCATTGAGCACATTGAGGCTGCCGAGGAAGCATGGATCCTCCACCGCGATGCGATCACCCGGCAGCAGCCACGCCGCCAGCAGGCGCTCGATGCCATCGACGGCGCCATGGGTCAGCTCCAGCGCATATCCCTCGGGGCAATCCGCATCCAGCGAGGCGCGTGCCAGCGCCTGCAACCTCGTGTCGACCGTACCCACGCCATACAGCCGCGGCGCCGCCGGGGTCAGGCGCAGGTTCGGCAGCAGGCGCGGATCCGGGTTGCCACCGGCCAGGTCCTGCAGCGCCAGCCCCGGGGTGCTGCCCTCGCGCGCCAGCGGCGGCGGCAGGCCACGCACGACCGTGCCGCGGCGGCCCGCCGTGCTGGCCAGTCCCGCCGCATCCAGGCGCTTGTAGGCAGCAGCCACGGTGTTGCGGTTCACGCCCAGCTGCTCGGCCAGTTCACGCACCGGCGGCAGCACGCTACCGGCCGGCAGGCGGCCCTTGCCGATGCCGTCGCGGATGCTGTCGAAGATCGACTCGGCGCTGTGCCCGGTGATTTTCATTTTGTCCTATGCCAAAATATCTCTTGTCCTGTGCCAGTGTATCCCACCCTGGCCACCCTGCATTGGAGGTGCCCGCATGCCCCTTGCCGCTGCCGACTGGCCCGTCGCCCAGTCCGTTGAACAGATCGCCGCCAACCTGGTCACGGTGCGCCAACGCATCGCCGATGCCTGCGCCCGCGTCGGCCGTGACCCGGCCAGCGTGCGCCTGCTGCCGGTCAGCAAGACCGTCGATGACGCCCGCATCCGCATGGCGGTGGCCGCCGGTTGCCGCGAGCTGGGCGAGAACAAGGTGCAGGAGGCGCAACGCAAGGCCGAGACGATGGCCGATCTTGGCGTGCACTGGTCGGTGATCGGGCATCTGCAGACCAACAAGGCGCGCTACGTGGCGCGCTTCGCCAGCGAGTTCCAGGCGCTGGACAGCCTGCGCGTGGCCGAAGCACTGCAGCAGCGCCTGCAGCTGGAAGACCGCACGCTGGATGTGTTCGTGCAGGTCAACACCTCCGCCGAACCCAGCAAGTACGGCCTGGAACCCGCTGCCGTCGAGGCCTTTGTGCAGCAGCTTCCAGCGTTCGATCGCCTGCGCGTGCGCGGCCTGATGACGCTGGCCATCTTCACCCCGGAGGTCGAGCGCGTGCGTGCCTGCTTCGTGCGCCTGCGCGAACTGCGCGACCAGCTGCAGCGCACTGCACCTCCCGTCATCGACCTTTCGCAGTTGTCGATGGGCATGTCCGGAGACTTCGAAGTGGCGATCGAGGAAGGTGCCACCGTGGTCCGCGTCGGGCAGGCCATCTTCGGCGCACGCGCCACCCCGGACAGTTTCTACTGGCCCAGCAATGGAGCCTCCGCATGAAGCACGCGGTCGTCCTGCAACACGTCGCCTTTGAAGACCTCGGCACCCTGCAGCCACTGCTGTCGGCACAGGGCTGGCAGCTGCAGGTGCTGCAGGCCGGTATCGACGCGCTCGACTCCGCCGAAACCGCCGACCTGCTGGTCGTGCTGGGCGGCCCGGTCAGCGTCAACGATGTTGATCGCTATCCCTTCCTCAACGACAGCATCGCGTTGTTGCAACGTCGGCTGCAGCAGCAACGGCCCACGCTGGGCATCTGCCTCGGCGCGCAGCTGATGGCGCGCGCACTCGGTGCCGACGTCGCCGCCAGTGGCGGCAAGGAGATCGGCTTTGCGCCGCTGCTGCTCACCGATGACGGCCAACGCTCGCCACTGCAGGCCCTGCAGGGCATTCCGGTACTGCATTGGCATGGCGAGGCGTTCGAACTCCCGGCCGGTGCACGTCGCCTGGCCAGCACGCCGGCCTGCCGCCACCAGGCCTTCGCCATGGGCAGCCATGCGTTGGCCCTGCAATGCCACCCGGAACTGGATGCCCGCCAGTTCGAACGCTGGCTGATCGGCCACACCCTGGAGCTGGCGCAGGCCGGCATCGATCCGAACGATCTTCGCGCCCAGGCACGCCGTTACGGTGCACCGCTGGCAGCGGCGGCCACCGCGATGTTCGACCATTGGCTGCAGGAGCTGCCGGAGACACCGCAATGAACTACCGATTGCAGATCCACCGCGATGGCGCCCACTGGGGCCACTTCGACTGCAGCGGCCCCGATGCCATGCAACGCATGGACACCATCGCCGCGCAGCTGCCTGCCGAACAGGGCTTCCAGCTGAAACGGCAGAAAGGTGTCGGCGAAGAGCGCATCCTGTCCAGCAATGCCGACGGCCTGCGCGTACTGGCTTCGCAGATCCAGTACCGCGACATCTGACGATCGTCACGGTAGTGCCGGCCGCTGGCCGGCACTACCAAGGCTGTTCGCCCGCGTGCGAAGCTTCACGCATGCTGACCCTGCAACGCGGCAGCCACCACGGGCTGCTGGTCGCCCCGCGCTGGCCCTCCACCCGTCTCCAGCTGGAAGAAGAGGTACTGCAACGCCTGCTCGATGCGCAGGCAATGCTGCCTGCCGGGCTGCGACTGCTGCTCACGCGCGGCTTCGAACCCAGCCACAGCTGGCTCGGCAGCTTCCGTCGTGGCGTGCGTTGGCTCGGTATCGCGTTGTTCCGGGCCTGCTATCCGCAACGCCATGATGAGGTCGATGCCATCTTCGGCTCCAACGGCCACGACATCGAAGGCCGTCATATCGATGTCTCGCTGGTACTGCACGGCAAGCGGCTACGGCTGCTGCCCGTGGGCGTATTCACCCCGCCACGCTGGCAGGATCGTCGCGTCGCCCGCCATGCCGAAGCGGTCGCGCGGGTGAAGCGCAGCCTGCAGCGCTGCGGCTTCGAGCTGCATCACAACCCCACCGAAGCCCTGCAGATCCACTGCGATTATCGCCCGCGCTGATCTCCCGTCCCGGGCAGGCGTGTCACACGCATCGATAGATGCAAATGATTCTCTTTTGCTGTAAGGTGCAGCCGTTGCCCTTGCCGCCGCGGGCTGTTCCCTTTCCTAGTTGTCGCCCGCCCCGTGTCCACGCCTGTCGAACCGACGGATGTCGCGCAGCTGTGCGCGGCCCATTACCGGCCGCTGCACGCCCATGTCCGCCGTAAACTCCCGCAACGCAGCGACGCCGATGACGTCGTCCAGGAAACCTGGCTGCGTGTCATCAAGGTCGCCACCAGCGGCCTGCTGCGCAACGGCCGCGCCTACCTGTACCGCGTCGCCCACAATCTGATCGCCGATCACTACCGGCAACGCCAGCGCCGTCGTGAGGAAGCGCTGGATCACGTCCAACTGCACGCCCTCGCCGATCCTGCACCGCTGCCGGAGCAGCACCTGCTGGACGCCGAACAGCTGCGCCATCTCGACGCGATCATCGCCGCGCTGCCACCGCGCTCGCGCCAGGTATTCCTGCTGGCCCGGGTGGAGCAGATGGCACTGGCCGAGATCGGCCGCCGGCTCGGCATCAGCCGGCAGACCGCGCACGGCCATCTGCTGCGTGCGCTGGTGGCGCTGCAGCAGGTACCCGGCGCATGAGCCCGGAGGCGATCGCGCGCGAGGCCGCACGTTGGTGGCTGGACGGCCACGACGGCGGTCGCGACGAGCGTGCCTTCAACCAGTGGTACTACGCCGATTGCCGCCACGCCGCGCAGTACCAGCACCTGCAGGCGCTCTGGCAGGCCGGTGATGCCACGCCCAGCCTGCAGCGGCATCAGCGCAAGCGGCAGCGCCGGCACCTGCGCGACGCCAGCACTGCCGTGCTGCTGCTTTGCGCCTTGGGCCTGTATACCCGCCAGGCCGCACCACCGGCCGCGCAGGTGATGCGCACGGCGACAGGCGAGATCCGTGAAGAAGTACTGCCGGACGGCTCGCACGTGCTGCTGTCACCCGGAAGCGAAGTCCATGTCCGCATCGATGCACAGCGCCGCCAGCTGCAGCTGCAGCACGGCCAAGCCTGGTTCAAGGTAGCCGCCGATGCGCAGCATCCGTTCCAGGTGCATACGACGCACGGCATGGTCACCGCGCTCGGCACGGCCTTCGACCTTGCCGTGCAGGACAACGACAGCGTGGTCACCGTCACCGAGCATCGCGTCCGTGTGGACAGCGGCACCCGCAGTGAGCAGGCCATCGAAGGGCAGCAGCTGCGCTTCGATGGCCAGGCACCGATCATCGGCCTGGCCGCCAGCCACAGTGCCCTGGCCTGGCGCGAGCGTCGCCTGCATTGGGTCTCCACGCCCTTGGCCGAGGTCACCCAGGGCCTGGATCGCTGGCATGGCGGCCACACCTGGATCATCGGCGCACACCTGCGCCAGCAGCCGGTCACCCTGCTCGGCAGTGCAGACGGCGCGGCGCGCAGCCGCGACCAGCTGGCCACGCAGCTGCATGTACGCGTGCTCCGCCTGGGCGCGGGCGTGCAGGTGTGGCTGCCGCCACGCAGGGAACATCGCGATGCACCCTGACATCGGCCCTGCCACTGCGTCTACCCAAGATGACGACGCGCTGCGTCAGCCCCTGGAGCTCCCGATGCTGTTTCACCGTCCCCTTGTCCTCGCCCTGTCACTGGCCTGCGCCAGTCCGCTTCCGTTGTTACCTGCCAGCGCACACGCGCAGGCCACCTCCCGCCACTTCGATCTTCCTGCGCAACCGCTGGCCAGCGCGCTGGATGCCTACAGTCGGCTGACCGGTGTCGATCTGGTGATCCGCGCGGCATTGCCAGGCGGCCAGACGGCGCCGGCACTACGCGGACGGTTCGACGACGCGCAGGCCCTGTCGCGCCTGCTGGCCGGTAGCGGCCTGCGCCCCCGTTTCATCGACGCGCGCCGCGCCACCCTGGAACCGGCGCCGGCCGCCCCCTCAGATGGCAGCCGTCGAACCGGCCCGCTGCGCGTACAGGGCGATATCGCACACGGCCATTCCCCCGGTGCAGGCGCCAGCCAGTATGTCCCGGCGGCCCGCGATGGCTTTGCGCCCGCCGTCGGCAGCGAGCGCGTGGCGATGGCCGAACGCCAGGACGGCAACAGCCTGCTGCGTTCGATGCCCGGCACCCACACTTTCCACTCGCGCAGCCAGCCCGGCCTGCAGGTCAACATCCGCGGCATGACCGGCGCCGGGCGGGTCAACACCATGATCGATGGTGTCACCCAGACCTTCCGCAACAACGCGGGCCATGGCTCCGGCGGTCCGTTCGCCTACGTCGACCCTTTCCTGCTGGCCGGTGTGGACGTGCAACGCGGTGCGGTCGCCGGTGGTGATGGTGCCGGCACGCTGGCCGGCAGTGCCAATTTCCGCACGCTGGACATCGACGACCTGCTCGGCGAAGGCCGTGACTGGGGCCTGCGTGCGGGCTATCGCCATGGCAACAACGGCTATGGCAGCGGCCGCACCTTCGCCGGCGCATGGCGCCACAGCGAGGACGGCGGTGACCGCCAGTTCGGCCTGCTGGCCGCTGCCAGCAGCAGTCGCAGCGGCGAGTACGCCACGGCACGCGGGCAGAAGAACAATGCCGACCCCGGCAGCCAGCAGCCCAGCAGCTGGCTGTTGAAAGCACGCCTGCAGCCCAGTGACCAGCATCGGCTGGACCTGAGCCACATGCGCTACGAAAACGACTTCTACCACAACTACCCGTGGCAGATTTCCGCACGCAACCAGCGCGCCAGCTACCACTACACGCCCTACACGCCGTGGATCGACCTGCGCGCGACCTTCGCCGGCAACAAGACCCGGCTGTTCTATCCACCCGTGGAGGATTCCAGCTACATCGGCCGCCGCACCCACAGCAGCCTGAGCAGCTGGACGCTCGACAACACCAGCCGCTTCGATATCGGTGCACTGCAGGCACGCTGGAACACCGGCATCAAGCACCAGTCGGACGTCTACGTGGCCGACACCCCCATCCTGCGCGGCGCCAACCCCCAGGGCCGCAGCCAGCTGGACAGCGTGTTCAGCACGCTGGAACTGCAGTACGACATCTACGCGCTGACTGCAGGCCTGCGCCAGGATCGCTATGGCATCCGCGGCCACGTCCCGGTGTGCTCGGATGTGCCTGGCCAGTGCGCCGAGATCAACGGCGGCGGCATCGACGTGCGCCGTACCCAGCGCGCACTCAGCCCCAGCCTGGCGGTCTCGTGGCAGGCCACCGACTGGCTGCAACTGTTCGCCGAAGCCTCGCGTACTTCCCGCCCGCCGCGCGTGCAGGAGATGTTCTTCGAGAAGATCCCGCTGGAAGGCATGAGCGATGCCGACGGCGTGGGTGCCAACCCGTTCCTGCGCCGTGAGCGCTCGCGCAACCTGCAGTTCGGCGCCAACCTCAGCGCCTCCTCGCTGCTGACCGACGGTGACCTCGCGCAGCTGCGCGTCACCCGCTTCGACAACCGCATACGCGACTACATCAAGCCGCAGTACCTGCTGATCGTGCACCCGCCGGAGGTGGGGCCTTTCGTGGTACCGATCGACAGCGATCAGCAGCTCACTGCCTGGACCGATGCCCTGGACGTGGACGACTTCAGCACCACCACGCGCTGGATGAACCACCCCGGCGTGGTGCGCATGCGCGGTATCGAGCTGGAAGCGCACTACGCCAGCGCGCACTACCACGCCACGCTGAGCTGGACCCGCTCGCGCACCAGTGCGCCTGCCATCGAATTCGTCAACCTGGAAGACATCACCGCCCTGCCCGACCACTTCTGGACGTTGGATGTCGGCGGCCGCTGGTGGCAGCAGCGCGTGCAGGCCGGCCTGCGCGCCGAATACTCCGGGCCCACCGAAGAAGGCTACGACTTCTTCCAGACCCGCAGGACCGGCGGTACCGGTGTACTGCTCGACTTCTACGCCAGCTTCAAGCCCCAGCCCAACACCACGCTGTGGCTGAACATCGAAAACCTGCAGAACAAGGCCTATGACAACAATGCCTCGATCGACAGCATCTTCAGCCCGATCCTGGACCGCGGCAACGGCCGTGGCCGCACCGTCTCGATGGGCGTCAATGTGGCGTTCTAGCCGTCGCTGGCTGCCGCTGTGCCTGCTCGCACTGGCCGCAATCGCCAGCGCGCAGCCGATGCCCGGCACGGTGATCGACCTGGCCAGCGGGCAGCGCCTGGACGAAGCCGCGTTCGTGAAGCGTGCAGCGAACGCCCCGCGGCTGCTGCTGGGCGAACGCCACGACCTGGCCGGTGACCACGCCGCCCAGCGCTGGCTGCTGCACGCGCTGCAACGGCAGCGTCCACAAGGTGCGCTGGTAATGGAGATGATCGCCAGTGAACGCCAACCGCGCCTGCAGCGGGTGCAGCGCTGGCTGGCCAAGGGCAACCATGCCGATGGTGCGCACCTGCAGGCGCTGCTGGGCTGGGATACACGCTGGCCGTGGGCCACCTATGGCGGGCTGGTACAGGACGCCACCGCCGCCGGCATCCCCCTGTTCGGCGGCAACCTGTCGCGTGCCGAGGTCAATGCGTTGCTTGCCTCCAACACGTCGGTGCGGTTTCCGATGCCCACCGCCCGGCAACGCCTGTCGGCCGTGGTGCTGGCCCAGCACGCAGACGCCGCACCGATGCTGGAAGGGATGCTGGCCGTGCAACAGGCCCGCGACACCCGCATGGCACAGGCACTGACCGCAGCCCCTGCACCCGCGCTGCTGGTGGCCGGCCGCTGGCATGTACTGCGCGGCACCGGCGTGCCGGGCTACCTGCCACCGGAGGTACCGGCACTGGTGATCGCGCTTGCGTCACCCGACGAAGGCGTCGATGCGGCCGACGCCGATCTGCTGTGGGTGCCGGGCGATGAGTGAACGCGGCCAACACTGGCAGGCGATTGCCATCAGCATCGGCCTGCACCTGTTGCCCTTGCTGCTGTTGGTGCACTGGATGGCCGCGCCACCGTTGCTGCCGCCGCCTGAGCAGGATGTGCGCATCAGCCTGCGCCTGCTGGCACCGGCTACGCCTCCCCAGCCGGTCGAAGAGCGCCTGGCCGACACCCCCAGCCAGGCGCAGCAGGCGCGCGCGTCGCAACCGGCGAAGTCGCCCCCTCCGCCAAAGCCCACCGCCGCGCGCGAGGGCGAGGTGGCCGCCAGCGAGCTCGGTGGCCCTGGCCGGCAAGCCCTGCCGGTCGCCCCGCCTGCGGCCGTGACCGATGCGAGTCCCGCACCGGCATCGATCACGGCCGCGCCGCCCGCTCCCGACGCACCACCGGCGGACTTCCAGGCCGGCGCCGCCAGCGACCAGTGGGAAGCCCGCCTGATGGCGCGGCTGGAGCGTTATCGCTACTACCCCGCCGTCGCGCGCTCGCGCCGGCAGCAGGGAACGACCTGGGTCAGGGCCAGCATCGATCGCGAGGGACGCCTGCAGGCCCTGCGGCTGGAGCAGTCCAGCGGCCAACCGATGCTCGACGACGCCGCACTGCAGACGTTCCGCCGCGCGCAGCCGCTGCCGCCCATTCCCATGGAAATGAAGGCACCGCAGGAACTGGTGGTGCCGGTGGAGTACTACCTGCGCTAGGCGGCGTAGGCCTCCGCCTCGATCTCGAACAGCATGCCGTCCAGCGCCAGCCGTGGCACAGGAATCAGGGTGCAGGTCGGCGCTGCGCCGTTCGGCCAACGCCGCCGTACCTGCCGGGCGATGATGCCCAGCCGGTCCTCGTCGTGGTCGACCACCAGGATGCGCAACCGCGCGACATCGGCCAGGCTGGCCTGCGCCGAACGCAATGCGATCTGCAGGTTGTCCAGTGCCTGCTCGACCTGTTCCCCGAAGCCGGGAGAGAGATGACCATCGGCATCCTCACCGCCCTGCCCGGCGATATGGATCACCCGGGCGGGAAGGCGCACCACCGCCACGTGCGAGTAGCCGTTGGCCGAGGGGTCGTAAAGCCCCGCAGGATTGAACAGTTCCAGCAGGCCGTGACTGAGGTCCGGGGTGGTCAGCAGGTTCATGCCGCATGCCTCATGGGGAATGCGAGGCAGTCTGCGACCTCAACCAGAGTTGAGGTCAAACCGATCCGCTGCAACAGTCCGGTCCGCCATGCGCAACGATCGTGCCCACGTGTAGAGCCGAGCCCACGCTCGGCTGCTCAGCGCGAATGGCAGCCGAGCATGGGCTCGGCTCTACCGTTCCCGGCTCACGTCCACGCCGGGTCTGCGGTGAAATCGATGGTCAACCAGAAAGTACTGCCCCGCGCATCCAGCCGCACCGCGATCTCATCGCGCATCGCATCGACTTCGCCTACCGACCCCAGCGGCGTGATCGGGTCAGCCAATACATGGATCTCGATGAAGCGCATCCGCCCCATCTTCGCCACATGGCTGGTGAAACCGGTATAGCCACGCTCGGCCACGAACGCCTGCATCACCCGCTGCACGCGCCGGTCCAGATCATCCGGCGCCACCTGCAGCACTTCGCGCATGGCCTTCCACGCGCTGCGCGCCGGCACCGGCAGCATCGCCAGGCTGATCAATGCCAGCACGATCGAATCCAGGTACGGCACCCAATGGTGCCACTCACCACCGTGCAGGACCAGCGCCAACACGAAGGCCAGCACCACTGCCAGGCTCATCAACCCGCCCAGCAGCCAGCCACGCACATCCAGCCATAACAGCGCGGAGCGCAGATGCCGCGCCCGCTGCGCAACGAACGCCGCCATCGCCAGGTTGCTGGCACTCAGCAGCGCCGCCCACCACAGCGCGGGCCCGAATTTCACTTCGTGCCCGCCCGTGGTCAGGCCGATCACCGCGTTGGCCAGCGCATACACGCAGGCCAGCGACAGGATCACACCACCCAGCGCTTCGACCATCGGCTCCAGGTGCCAGTAGCCATACTGGAAGCGCGGGCTTTGTTCCCGCGCCACCAGCCGCAGCACCGACAACGACACCAGGGTCAGGGCGACGTCGACCAGGCTGTACACGCCGTCGAACAGGATGGCCTGCGATCCCACCAGCAGGCCACCGCCGAAGCCGACCGCGCTCACCGCAAGGGTGACCCCGATCGAGAACGTCAGGATGCGTTGCTCGCGCGCGGTATCCATCGTTCGCCGATGAGCCGACCGTTACGGGTCAGGCCTTCAGCACCTCCACCTTGTACGAGACCGCATCACCCTCCTGCTCGATGATGAGCCCGTGCACGTCCGATTCGAAGCCCGGGAAACGGGCGTTCTGCTCGCGGGCGATGCGCAGCGACTGGATGATCGGCTCGTCGCTGTCGCCGAAGCGCTCGCCCGGCATGATGGTCGGGATGCCCGGCGGGTACGGCACCAGCATGGTCGCCGCGATGCGGCCACTGATCTGCTCGATGTCGACCCGCTCGATCTCGCCCTTGACCAGGTGGTTGTAGGCATCGGCCGGGGTCATCACCGGCGTCGGCAGGTCCACGTACATCTCGCGCATCACCTTGGCCACGGCAAATTCCTGGTTGAACGCATGCAGCGCGTCGCACAGGTCACGCAGGCCCCAGCCAGCGTAGGCATTCGGATAATCGGCGGCCAGCGTCGGCAGTGCCTGGCTCAGCGGCGCATTGCGGTCGTACAGTTCCTTGAACGCCATCAGCTCGGTGACCAGGGTGCTCCACTTGCCCTTGGTGATGCCCATCGAGAACAGGAACAGCACCGAGTACAGGTTGGTCTTCTCCACGGTGATGCCGCGGCCCCACAGGAACTTGCTCAGCACCGCCGCCGGGATGCCCAGCCTGCCCATGCTGCCGTCCATTGCCAGGCCCGGGGTCAGCAGGGTCACCTTGATCGGGTCGATCAGAACATAGTCATCCACCAGGTTCTCGAAGCCGTGCCAGTGCGCATCCGGCTGCAGGTACCACTCCTCGCGCTTGGCCACCATCGGTGCCGGCGTATCGCCCTTGTCCAGGCTGCGCTCGACCTGGGTCGGCTGCCACACGCTGAACCACCAGTCGTCGCGGCCGAGATCATCGCGGACGTGCAGCATCGCGCGGCGGAAGGCGATCGCCTCGTCGTGCATTTCCTGCACCAGCGAACGGCCGGCGTCGCCTTCCATCATCTTCGACGCCACATCGCAGGCCGCGATCACCCCGTAGTGCGGGCTGGTCGAGGTGTGCATCATGAACGATTCGTTGAAGCGCTCGGCATCGAGGTTGCGTTGCGCCGAGTTGCGCACGTGGATCATCGAGGCCTGCGAAAACGCCGCCAGCAGCTTGTGGGTGGAATGCGTGGTGAAAATGATCGCATCCTGCTCACGCGGCTTGCCCTTGGCCATGCCGTAGTGGTTCTCGTAGAACGGGTGGAACGCGGCGTAGGCGTACCAGGCTTCGTCGAAATGCAGGAAATCGACTGCGCTGCCGATCTCGTCGGCGATCTTCTCGGCGTTGTAGCACAGGCCGTCGTAGGTCGAATTGGTGACCACCGCGATGCGCGGCTTGGAGCCGGCCTTGTAGGCCTGGCTGGCCAGCGGATTGGCGGCGATGCGCTGCTGCAGCGACTCCGGCGTGAACTGGTCCAGGCTGATCGGGCCGATGATCCCGTGCGCGTTGCGGCTGGGCGTGAAGTACACCGGCACCGCACCCGTCATGATCAGCGCGTGCAGCAGCGACTTGTGGCAGTTGCGGTCAACGAACACCACGTCGCCGCGGGCCACCGTGCCATGCCAGACGATCTTGTTGGCGGTGGAGGTGCCGTTGGTGACGAAGAAGGTGTGGTCGGCACCGAAGTTGCGTGCCGCCTCGTTCTCGGCATCCTTGATCGGGCCGGTGTGATCGAGCAGCGAGCCCAGCTCCGGCACCGAGATCGACAGATCGCTGCGCAGGGTGTTCTCGCCATAGAACTGATGGAATGCGCGGCCGACCGGCGACTTGGTGAATGCCACGCCGCCGGCATGGCCCGGCGTATGCCAGGAATAGTTCGACTCGGCCGCATGATGGATCAGCGCCTTGAAGAACGGCGGCAGCAGGTTCTTCATGTAGTCTTCGGCCGCGCGCATCACCTGCCGCGAGATGAAGCTCTTGGTGTCTTCGAACAGGAAGATGAAACCGTGGATGTACTTGAGCAGCTTGCTCGGCACCTTCTCGATGGTGCGGCGCTCGCCGTACAGGAACACCGGCAGATTGGCACGGCGTGCGCTCTGCTCGCGCAGGAAGGCGGTCAGGCGCTGGAACTCGCCATCCACCTCTTCGCTGCCATCGATCGAGATCAGCACCGCCGAGGCCGCCACGTAGGTGCGGGCACCGGCCCGGGCGTCATCCAGGTTCAGCCCGCACAGCACGCGCTGGTCGTTGCTGCGCAGCTCTTCCACCAGCGCACGGATCAGGATGCCACCGATGCGCGGCGACTCGTAGTCGTTGTCGATGACAATGACCGGGTAGTCCAGGGACTTGAAGTACACGTTGATTCTCCTTGTCGAACTCAGGAATGCCGGGCGCCGGCGCTGATCGCCGAGGCCTCGCGGGCGCGCTGCCGCTGCTGGCGGCGCTCCTCGCTGAAGAAGGGATAGAACACGGTGATGAACAGCACGAACAGGAAGGCGTACTGCACGATGGTCCCCGACGAGCCGTAGATCGCCCACAGGCAGTACACGACGGTCAGGCTGGTCAGCGTCCAGAACGCACCGGTGTGGACCAGGGTGTGCGAACGCTCGACCACGAAGTAGCACGCCACGCACGAGTAGATGTAGGGCAGCAGGGTCAGCACCACGGCCGCCGACGTGATCACGTCGAACTGGGCCGACGCGGTTTCCGAGGTGGAGGTCACCAGCACCGCCAGGGTCATCAGCACCGCCACGATCAGCACGCCCTTGACCGGCACGTCGTCCTTGTTGGTCTTGCTGAAGATGCTCGGGAACAGGCCGTCATCCGACGCTGCCTTGGCACTCTGCGCGGTCAGCAGGATCCAGCCACCCAGCGAGCCGGCGGCACCGATGAAGGCGCACAGGCTGACCAGCGCGCCGCCCCAGCCACCGACCGCCTTGGCCGCCGCCAGCGCGAACGGTGCGTCGGACACCTGCAGTTCCGCGTTCGGCACCATGCCCATGATCACCGACGAACTGGCGATGTAGGCGATGGCAGCCAGGAACACGCCGGCCAGCGTCGCGCGGGCGACGTTCTTCTCCGGATTTTCGACCACACCGGCAGTCACCGATGCAGACTCGACGCCGATGAAGGCCCACAGGGTCAGTGCCGCGGCGCTCGAGATCGCACCGAAGTTCGACTCGCCAGACACGTTGTAGGCGCCCTTGAAGATGTCGGCATCGAAGAAGAACCAGCCGAAAATGGCGATGCCCAGGATCGGCACCAACGCAAAGCTGGTGGTGACCGTCTGCACGCGGCTGACGAAGGCCGGACCGATCACGTTGGCAAAGCTCAGTGCCCACACCAGCACCAGCACCGCGATGCAACGCACCAGCGGCTCGGACAGGATCGGGAAGAAATAGCTGAAATAGCCCACCGCCGCGATCGGAATGGCGACGTTGCCGATCCAGTTGGCGAACCAGTAGATGGTGTTGGTCTGGAAGCCCATGTACGGCCCGAACCAGTCGCGCGCGTAGGCATAGGGACCGCCCGCCTTGGGTGCGAGCTTGCCCAGCTTGGCGAACACGAAGGCCAGCAGCAGCGCACCGGCGGTGGTGATCAGCCAGCCCCAGATCGAGGCGGTACCGATCTTGGCCAGGCTGGACGGCAACAGGAACACGCCTGAGCCCATCATGTTGCCGGCGACGAGGAAGGTGGCTCCGACCACCCCGATTTTCTTTGCTTCTGCCATGACGATCTCCGGTACTGGCATGAGCCCGGCAGCACCGGGCGTGGGGACGGTTACGCTGGCGTACGACCGCTGGCGTCTATTTGATGAAGTTGTATTGCAGGCTGCCCTGCACCCGGACCGTGTCGCCGCGTGCGCCGCCCTGCTGTTCCAGCCGGCCGTACAGCAGCTCCATGCCCATCGTCCAGGACGGCGCCGGGCTCCAGATCAGGTTGAACACGCCGTAGCGGCTCTGCCGGAATGCATCAGCGGCGAGTGCGGCGTTGCGCTCCAGGGTCAGCTGGCCAAAGATCAGGTTGGAGCGCCACAGCGCGGACCAGTAATGGGTGTAGCCGACGAAACCGCCGTGCAGGTCCAACGCGGCGAGGCGGCCGTCGGCGCCGACCACTGCGTCCAGTCCGGAGCCGGTCAGGTCGGCGGTGTAGCGACTGAGGCCGCGCCCGCCGAGTACGCCGAACAGCAGCAGGTCGCGCTCGCCCACTGACGCCGAGCCGCTCAGCTGCAGGCCACCGGCCATGCGCCGGTCGCGCTCGCCATCGCCGTCGTAGGCCAGGCTGCGTGCCACCGCGCCCAGCTGCAGGTGGCCCCAGTCGCGCTCCAGGCGCGCGGTCACGGTCACATCGGGCAGGCGGTTGACTGCCGTGCGAGCATCGCTGGCGCCGGCGAGTTCAGTCTTCGGGTCTTCAGCAGCGACGGTCAGGGTGTTGCCCTTGCCTATCGCAAAACTGTGGTGGATGCCCGCCACCAGCAGGTATCCGGCGCCGCCCGGCCCGGCGAAGTCAAGCGTATCGGGCAGGCTGTCCGGGTCCATGAAGCTGGAGTAGCCATAGCCGGCATAGGTGTTGCCAAGCTGTCCATAGGCGTGTCGCAGGCGGAACTCATACCCCTCACTGCTGCCGAAGAAATCGTTCTCCAGGTAGAAACGCAGGTTGCCGTGCGTGGTCGGGCGCCGCGCCTCGAAGCTGAAGCGGGTCTGCTTGGCATGGATGTTGAAATTGGAGACATCGCGATGGCTGCCACCCACCGGCATCGACGACGGAATGAACTGATCTTCGTCACCGGCCGCACGCGAATCGGCAATCGCATCGAGCTTGGCGTAGCCACCGATGCGGATCACCGTATCGGTGCCTGGAATGGCGAAGAATCCTTTCAGATCGGGGTCGGTCGGACCGGCTGCACTGTCGGGACGCGACGCCGCCGTTGAGGGATCGGCCACCGATTCGCGCTGCGGCAGCACCGGTTGCGCCACGCCCGGCACCTGGGTCGGGTGCAGCATGCTGGCGCTGCCGCCCGCCGTTGCTGCCGGGGTCGGGGCCTGCGCCACGGCGGCAGGCGCTGAGCCCTCGCGCTGCTCAAGCCGATCCAGGCGCTGCTGCATGCCTTCCAATGCCTGGCGCATGGCAGCGATTTCCTGCCGCAACGCCTGCGCATCTTCCTGGCCATGCTGCTGCGCATACGCTGGCGCGATCGCCAGTGCGGTCGAACAGGCCAGACTCAGTACCGCCAAGCGCATTGCATCCTCCCTGGACAAACACTCGCAGCGCGCTGGCCGGATACAGGCGCACAGTGCCCTGGCCTCGCGTTGCCGTTGCTGGAAATGCGGATACTGCGTTGACGACACCGGCCAGCCTGCATCCGGCAGGCAACAGGACGATGACACTGCCCTGCCCGCACCGGTGTCGAGCCCATCAAGGCCGCGCTGCCAGAGAGGTGGCGACCGCAGCGGTCTGGGTAACAATCGGGGAGTGAGAGTGTCGTGAATGGCTGTGCCGACCGCCCTGGTTCAAGCCATGTCTGGCGCGGCATCCATGGCGCGTTGACGCTGTATTCCATGCGTCAACAGGCTAATCCGCCTGTCGTTTTTGACCTTGATTGGAATCAAGGCGCGATGCTTGATGTCAGTCACGATTCAGATGTGACGACGAACAGCTGCTGCGCAGCCCTGCTGCCCTCTCCGCCCGCCGCAGGAGCGCCGAATTGCAACAGGCCCGCATGCTGCCATGCGGGCCTGTCGGTTACATCACGACGTTGGCGGCGATCAGCGCGGACCCAGCACCGTCTGCAGGTCGGCGCCCTGCGGCAGGCCCGCGCGACGCTGCACCTGCCCTTGTGCATCCTGGAACAGGATGCCCGGCGTGCCCTGGAAGCCCATCTCGATCATCAGGACCTGGTTGGCATCAAGCTTGCCTGCGATCTCGCGACTGATGCTCGGTAGCGCCTTGATGCCGCCACGGTCGAACTGGTGCTCATTCTCCAGCAGCGCCGCGCTCGGATCACGCGCCGCGAGGATGGCGGCGGCCTTGGCCGGGCTGTCCTCGCGGATCACGCCAACCATGATGTGGCGCAACTGCACCTTGCCGGCGTCAACCCACGGACGCGCCGCTTCCCAGAACTTGTGGCAGTACGGGCAGTTGGCATCGCTGAAGGTATAGACCACACGCGGTGCATCGGCCTTGCCGTCACGCACCCAGGCGCTGGCTTCCAGCTTGGTCCACATCTTGGCCGACATCGGTGCAGCGACCAGCTTCTCCACCGCCTCGGCGGCCACATCGTTGCCTTCGGCATCGAACAGGCTGCCCACCAGCACATGCTTGCCGTCGGCGGTCACGTACGCGGCGGCGGGCTGCTGCCCCCCCACCACGCCGGCGAAGCCACGCAGGCCACCCGGTGCATCAAACTCGGCAACGACTTCGAAGCCGTGCTTCTCGATGCCTTTCAGCACTGCGGGACGGTCACCCTTGGCCGCGGTGGCCGGAGCGCCGGCGGCCGGCGCTGCCGCCGTCTTGCCCGGCGGGGTCTGGGCCTGGCTGCAGGCGGCCAATGCCAGCATGACCGGCAGCAACAGCACCGCCGGAGCGATGCGCAGGGAAGTCGACAACATGGGAACTCCGTAATGAGATGCCCGCGCAGGCTACCGCAGCCGGCGCAGTTTGTGTTCAAGACCCGCCGCGGTCAGTTCGCCAAGGTGCAGTTCACGCAGGCGACCTTCGGCGTCGAAGAACAGCGTCGACGGATAGGCCTGCACACCCAGCACGGTTGACGCCGAGGCGGTATCGTCCAGCAGTACATTGCCCAGCCAGAGCTGTTCGGATGCAATGAAACCCTTCACTTCGTCCAGGGTTTCCCCCTGGTTGAGGAACACGAACTGCACGTCGGTGTGGGTCTGCTGTGCGGATGCCAGCACCGGCATCTCGCGCCGGCAGGGCCCACACCAGCTGGCCCAGAGATTCAGCACCAGTGGCTTGCCCCGGAACTGCTGCAGGTCGATCACGCGCCCCTGCAGATCGGCCACCTGCACCGCCGGCAGCGGCATCCGCTGCTCCTGCCAGGCTGACAGCAGGTGGCTGCCCACCACCCACGACACCACGCCCACCAGTGCGCCCGCCAGCACCGGCGCACGCAACGCGCGCCAGAGCCGCAGCCGCCAGGTGCCCCACGCCAGGCCCGCAGCCAGCACGACTGCAAGGTGATACCCACCGTCGGCGATCTGCAGGATGCTCCACGGGGCCTCACGGTAAAGCGCGAAGTTCAAGGCGACGAAGCTGATGCGTCCGCACAGCAGGCCGATCAGCAACATGTCCAGAACCAGGCTGGCCGCGGAAGGCACTGCCATCCCGTCTTTCCGACGCGGCCACAGGCGTGCTACCGCCATGGCCAGCAGCACGCACATCAGGATCAACACCACCGGCATCGGTACCGGTCCCACACTCGACATCAGCCCACCTGCCCCATCATCCGTTACCTGCATGGTCGAAGCGTCGCGCCCAGGTTGCAAGCGCGACGCCTACTGCAGGCATCAGGCCACGCTGCGCGGCATCTGCATGCCGGGCGCCGGTTGCAGCCCGCGCAGGCTGCCTGCCACCGATGACAACAGCGGCCGCTCGCGCCGCTTGTTGTGGACCAGCCGGCGATAGTTGGCCGGCGTCATTCCAACAATGCGCAGGAACAGACGACGGAATGCGCTCTGGTCGGCATAGCCCACGCCCCAGGCCACTTCATCGATGCCCGCCCCCTGCTGCAACAGCGTCTGCGCCTTGGCGATACGCAACCGCTGGCAATACTCGATCGGGCGCAGGCCGGTGGCCTTCAGGAAGCGCCGCTGCAGGGTGCGCGGCTCCAGCCCGGAAATCTCACAGATCGCACCGAGCGTGGCGCCGCGCGCAGCGGTGGTATGCAGCCAGCGTTGCGCCTTCAGTACGTCGCGATCGCCGTGGGCGAAGTTGGCACTGAAACGCTCGAGATCCTGCTGGATCGCCGCCGGAACCGTGATCCCCAGCTGCTGCGCCACGGAACTCGCCACGCCCTGGCCGTGCAGCCGGTACAGCAGGCGCAGGGCGAGGAAGCGCCAGGCCTGGGAACCGGCCACCGTCAGCAGGTCGCCGTCATCGACCAGCGCGCGCTCGCTGGGTACCCAGCTGGCCGACTGCCCCTGCAGGCCCGGATGGCGCCCGAGGTCCGGACCACTGACGGTGCGCCCAGCCAGCAGACCGGCGCGTGCCAGCATGCTGACACCGTCGCTGGCGGCAGCCAGCAGACTGCCACCGTCGTAATGCGCGCGCAGCCAATCCAGCAGCACCTCATCGGCGCGCAGGCAGACGCCCTGGCTGATCTGGCCAGGCACGGCGATCACGGCGGGGATGTCCGCCTCGAGCATCTCCGCGCCGGCAATGCGATGCACGCCGGTCTGGCTGGCCGGCACGATCCAGCGGGTCACCAGGACACGCTTGAACGGACGGCGCTGCTGCTGGGCAAGCCGGTTGGCGACATGTGCCATCTCGGTCAGCACGGAGGCGGCCGACGGGTCGCCTCCCGGGTATTCGACCACCGCGACCTCGACGAATCCTTCGTTCCTGAATCCTTCCACAGACCATCTCCTCGGTTCGTTGCAGGCCGTCCAGCGGCCGGTTCAGGCGCAGGGTAGGAACTGCCACGACGGTGGGGCTATGAAGAAAGTTGCAAAGTGCGCTGAATGCGCCGTCAGCGACGAGACCTTGACCCTGGACCAGACTCAAGGCTTCACAATGAGCGGCAGCATCCGCAGGAATCCGCCATGAACATTGGTCAACTGGCACGCCGGGCCGGCGTGCCGATCGATACGGTGCGCTACTACGAACGCCAGCAGTTGCTGCCCACGGCGGCACGCTCGGCCGGGGGCTACCGCATCTTCGGTGAGCAGGACCTGCGCCGGCTGCGCTTCATCCGCCGCGCCAAGACGCTGGGCTTCAGCCTGGAAGAAATCGCCGAACTGCTGGCGCTCAGTGACCGCCACTCACAGGACATGGGCAGTGTGCGCGACACGGCGCAGGCCCGGCTGCAGGACATTGCACAACGCATGGCCGAACTGCAGCGCATGCACACCGCGCTTTCTCAGCTGGTCGACGCCTGCCCCGGCCACGGCACGCTGGATCAGTGCCCGATCCTGGCGGCGCTGACCGACGACGCGGCATAGCAACGCGCGTGAAGAAAAGTGCAACAAATGCTTGCCAACCCCCGGGGGCAAGGCTATTATTTCGCTCCTCAGCGACGTGGGGCCATAGCTCAGCTGGGAGAGCGCCTGCATGGCATGCAGGAGGTCAGCGGTTCGATCCCGCTTGGCTCCACCAATCTTTCGGCATTAGGCCGTCGAAAGGTCGCTAAAGAACATTGATGAGAATTGCGTCCCCATCGTCTAGAGGCCTAGGACATCACCCTTTCACGGTGGCGACCGGGGTTCGAATCCCCGTGGGGACGCCACTCATCACGAACAACGAGGACCCGGCCGATAACCGGGTCTTTTTTGTTCACCGCCTACCGGCATTCAGGTTGTGGCGTTGCGGTTCCCCTGCCCTCGTGGCGACGGTCGAACCGGAACGAAAAAAGTTCAAAAAAAAACTTCCACAAACGTGAACACGCAGGTATGATAGGCGGCTCGGTAACACGGGGGCCATAGCTCAGCTGGGAGAGCGCCTGCATGGCATGCAGGAGGTCAGCGGTTCGATCCCGCTTGGCTCCACCACTTTCGACATTAGGCCGTCGAAGGTTCTACAACTTGAAGTTTTTCGTGCGTCCCCATCGTCTAGAGGCCTAGGACATCACCCTTTCACGGTGGCGACCGGGGTTCGAATCCCCGTGGGGACGCCAGTTTCAAAACGGACTCTGCTCCCGGCAGATCATCCGGAGTTTCATGGGGCCATAGCTCAGCTGGGAGAGCGCCTGCATGGCATGCAGGAGGTCAGCGGTTCGATCCCGCTTGGCTCCACCACTTCGACATTAGGCCGTCGAAGGATCTACAACTTGAAGTTTTCGTGCGTCCCCATCGTCTAGAGGCCTAGGACATCACCCTTTCACGGTGGCGACCGGGGTTCGAATCCCCGTGGGGACGCCAATTCTTGAAAACCCCGACTCCGGTCGGGGTTTTTCTTTGCCTGTGATTCCTGGGAAGGCCCTATCCACGCATGGTGTGGATGGCTTCACCCCGATTACGGCTCAGAACCGCCGATACATCCCGATCGATGCCGGTGCCGTGGGCGCGAAACCAAACTGTGCGTACAACCGATGCGCCTCGCCATCGGCCAGCAGGCTGACGTACGCCGATGGCGGCAGGTTGGCCTGCATCCAGCCATCCAGGCGCCGCATCACTTCCTTGCCCAGGCCCTGCCCCTGCAACCGCGGCAGCACCGCGATATCACAGACCTGCAGGTGGCAGCCGCCATCGCCGACGATACGGCCCATCGCCACCAGCTCAGTGCCCTGGTAGGCACATACGCCGAACAGCGTATTGGGCAGCGCGCGGGCGGCCGCTTCGCGGGCCTTGGCACTGAGGCCTGCAAGCACGCGCAACCGGCAGTAGTCCTCGACCGTGGGCACGGCTTCGCGGAACTGGCAGGTGATGGAATCAGTCATGCGGCATCTCCAGATGGGTCGGGCTATCCTGCCGCATCCACGTCGCAGCCGCTGCGACCCAGGCCCCCAGAGTCCCATGTGCTATTCCGCCCTGATCCGCGCTGACTACGCCAAGCTGGTACGCGAGTTCGGCGCCATCCTGTCGCTGGAGGAGTTCGCCGAACTGTACGCACACGATCCAGGCAAGAAACGGCCGAAGACGCCGAAGGCGATGGATGACGGGTTCGCCGGTGCGCGTACCGAACAGGGCCGGGCCATCGTGGCGAAGATCCAGCAATGGCATGCGCAGGAGCAGCAGGCGCTGGAGGCTGAACTGGTCCGGCAGCGCGAACGACGCGATATTGCCCACGCCACGCTGGCCACCCGGCCCACGCAGAAAGCGCGCAATGACCTGCGCGTGGCCGGCAACCGCATCGAGCGCGCGCAGGCCCGGCTGGACGACCTGCATCGGGTACAGCTGCTGCCGCGCGACAACCGCATTTTCCCCGGCACCTACGCACCGGTGATGGTCAGCGAGAACGGCCGGCGCGTGATCAAGCCGATGCGCTACCAGTGCCGGTTGCCGGACAAGCCGGCGCGCAACGACGTGCTGTACCCCGGCACCTACAACGCGCGGCGCGACAGCCTGGAAGGTTACTGGCGGGGTGCGTTCGGACTGCGCCACGGCGTGGTGGTGGTGCAGGCGTTCTACGAGCACGTGCCCCGCCACGCCATCGCCGGCCGCAGCCTCGGTGCCGACGAAAAGGAGCAGGACGTGGTGCTCGAATTCCGCCCCGATCCACCCCGCGACCTGCTGCTGGCCTGCCTCTGGGCGGAATGGGAAGGACCGGAAGGCCGCCTGCTTTCGTTTGCCACGATCACCGACACACCGCCCAGCGACGTCGCCGCTGCCGGGCATGACCGCGGCGTGGTACCGATCCGCAGGGAACACCTGGACGCCTGGCTCAACCCCGAACCGGATGATCTGGCGCGCCAGTACCGCATCCTCGATGACCGCGAGGAAATCCGTTACGTGTACGAGGAAGCGGGCTGAGCGCCGGACGCGAATGAAAAACCGCGCGTGGGCAGGGCTCCTGGATCAGGGGTTGCCGCCGCGCATCGCAGACGTGAGGATTCAGCCCCCGCAGCTTCCCCCTGCCGGTGCGTGGCGAGCGGCTCAGGCCTTGGCGCTGGAGCGTCCCACCGCACGCGCCAGCGCCCGCGACAGATCGGCCGACAGGTACGGCTTGACCAGCAACAGGCCGGCCAGCATCGGCGCAGGCAGCTGCTCGGCCAGCATCCCGGTGGCCAGCACGAACGGAATGCCACGCGCCGAAAGCGCTGCAGCCACTGGTTCACTGGTCTCGTTGCGGG
Organism: Stenotrophomonas sp. YJH_SMC_82; assembly: GCF_059368875.1. NCBI lineage: Bacteria > Pseudomonadati > Pseudomonadota > Gammaproteobacteria > Lysobacterales > Lysobacteraceae > Stenotrophomonas > Stenotrophomonas sp. YJH_SMC_82. Next base: position 38,863 of record NZ_JCAFSE010000003.1, on the reverse strand, counting down.
CCAGCCGGTAATCCAGCAGGGCCACGTCAGGAGTGCTCTGCTCCAGCAGCCGCAGGGCCTCGGACACACTCGCGGCAAGCCCGACCACAGTCGCACCGGCATGCACCAGCTGCATCTGCAGCAGGGCCGCACTCATCTCGTCGTTCTCGACCACCAGCACCCTCAGGTCCTGCAACACTGTCATCAGCTACCGCTCCTGGAGGCAATTGCACGTCGGGAGTATAGCTACCAAGGGGCCAATGCCGACAGGAACCGCCCTGATAGGCTCTCCTACTAGGCATCTCCTGCCGACCTCGGTTACACTCGCACGCTGCCTGCCGGTGTGGCGGAATGGTATACGCAGCTGACTCAAAATCAGCCGGGGGTGACCCCATGAAGGTTCGAGTCCTTTCACCGGCACCACTGCATCAAAGGCCAGGTCCATGACCTGGCCTTTTGCATTTCCCGGACCGGAGCGCCGGCACTGGCGAGGATGCCCCAGCATGCCCCTCCCACGCTTGCCGACATACTGCGCGCCCATCGCCACGTGCGGGGGCAGCCCCGCGACGTCTGGACGTACGCCCACGGCAACGCCGTCGTGTCACCCCGATGAAACGAAAATGTGACAGCCGACAAGGTTGCGAATAGCACTAGCGCACACTTTTCTTGCCAGCCTCACCTACTTCTGCCTATCGTGATCCCAGCCGGATCTGGGGGCGGGGGAATGCATGACGTTGCGTGCGGCACTGTTTTTCATGGTCACGCACGCGCTCGTCATTGCCTTGATCGGCCCGCAGGACCCGGTTGGCTCCTACCTGATGCTGATCACCGCCCCCCTTCTGGCCGCTCTGGCCTGCGTGCGACGCGCGCGCGACAGCCAGGCGGCCTGCAAGTGGCGAACGCTGGGCGCTGCCGTCGGCCTGTTCTCGCTGGCCCTGCTGGCCCTGCTGTATCGCAATGTGGCCGGCCTCAGCCCTGCGCAGATGACCGCCTCGTCGCTGATCCTGTATGTGTTCTACCGGATTCCGCTGACCTACGTTGCCGCCAGCCCAGGCGGCGGCAACCGCTGTATCCGTGCGGTGGACCTGGCGGTCATCGCGCTGCTGTGGTTGCTGTACTTCGTGCATACGCGGGCGATGGCACACCTCAACACCGCATTGTGGACGCAATGCCTGCACACCCTGAGCAACGTGCAGAACAGCCTGGTGTTCTGCTTCGCGCTGATCCGCTTCCTGGCCGAGGACAATGCCGACCGCCGCGACTTCTTCCGCACGTTGACGATCTACGCGCTCGGCTACTTCCTGATGGCGCTCTACATCAATAACTGGCAGCCGCAGGTACCCGATGGTGGCTGGGGCGACCTGCTGATCAGCGGGCTGTTCGTGCTGCTGGCAGTGCTGGCCGGCAGCACGTACCGCCCACCGGCGGTGGCTGTGCCGCGCAACCTCCGCCGCATCGTCGATGCCGGCGTGCCGCTGATGCTGCCGTTGCTGCTGATGATGGTGGCGCTGCTGGTGGCACGCCTGCAGCCGACCCTGGCCACCGTGGGGTTCATCGGTGCCATGCTCGGCCATGCCCTGCGCAGCGTGCTCACCCAGGTGCAGATCCAGCGTGAGCGCGACGAGCTGGCGCTGCTGGCCCGGCGCGATCCGTTGACCGGGCTCGGCAACCGGCGCAACTTCGATGAAGCGCTCGGCAGCGCGCACGGCCGCGCCCGTCGCCAGGGCGTGGGGCTGGCGGTGCTGATGATCGATATCGACCACTTCAAGCGACTCAACGACACCTACGGGCATCCGGAAGGTGATCGCCGCCTGCAGGCGGTCGCCGCGATCCTCGACGGCTGCCTGCAACGCGGTGATGACCTGCTGGCCCGCTACGGCGGCGAGGAGTTCATCGCCGCCCTGCCCGCGCCCGACATCGGCCACGCCCTGTGCCTGGGCGAGCGCCTGCGCGCCGCCGTGGAAGCCGCCGCCCTGCCCGCCGCCCAGGCCCACGTGACCATCAGCATCGGCGTGGCCTGGCAGGCCGCGCATGATGAGGGTGACCCGCGCAGCCTGGTCGAGCGTGCCGACCAGGCCCTGTACCGGGCCAAGCATGCCGGCCGCAACTGCGTGCACGCCGCCCCGGCCGTCGAGGCCGGGGAACAACACGCCGACCGCCGCGCCTAGACCGCGCGCAGCACCGCCGCACCATGCAGGTGCCCCGCCCCACCCTGCACGCGGAAGCTGGCCACCGTCTGCAGCAGCTGCGCCGACTGTTCTTCCATGCTGCGCGCCGCGGCCGAAGCTTCCTCGACCAGCGCGGCGTTCTGCTGGGTGCCCTGGTCGATCAGATCGACGGCATGGTTCATCTGCTGGATGTCGTCGCTCTGCTGCTGCGCGGCCGTGCTGATCTCGGACATCAGGTCGCTGACCCGGCGCACGTTGACCACGATCTCGTCCATGGTGCGGCCGGCGCTCTCAACCTGCGCGGTACCGGCACCGACATTGGCCACCGACGCATCGATCAGCTGCTTGATCTCCTTGGCGGCACTGGCCGAGCGCTGCGACAGTTCCCGGATCTCGGTGGCGACCACGGCGAAGCCACGCCCGTGTTCGCCCGCACGCGCGGCTTCCACCGCGGCGTTCAGTGCAAGGATGTTGGTCTGGAAGGCGATGCCGTCGATCACGCCGATGATGTCGACGATGCGCCGCGAGGACGCGTTGATCACCGCCATGGTTTCCACCACTTCGTGCACTACGTTACCGCCGCGCGCGGCGACATCGGCGGCACCACCAGCCAGCTGACTGGCCTGCCGTGCGTTGGTCGCGGTGCGCTGCACGGTCTCGGCCAGGCCCTTCATCGACACCGCGGTCTCCTCCAGCGACGCTGCCTGCTGCTCGGTGCGCTGCGACAGATCGCTGTTGCCCTGCGCGATCTCGGTGGCGCCGACGGCGATGGTGTCAGCGGCGAACTTGATCTGGCCGATGATCGCGGCCATCGCCTCGACCAGCGAATTCACCCCTTCGCACAGCTCGGCGATCGGCCCGTTCTTGTCGGCGGTGGCCACGCGCCGGGTCAGGTCGCCCTCCTTGGCGGCCGCCACCACTTCACGGGTCTGCGCCACGGCACGCTGCATGGCCTGGTTCTCATGCACCTGCGCGGTGATGTCGGTGGCGTACTTGACCACCTTGAACGGCTTCCCGTTGAGGTCCAGGATCGGGTTGTAGGACGCCTGGATCCAGACCTCGCGTCCGCCCTTGCCGAGGCGCCGGTACTGACCGGCATCATATTCGCCACGGCCGAGCTTTTCCCAGAACTGCCGATACTCGGCACTGCAGCGATACTCAGGTTCGACGAACAGCGAGTGGTGCTGGCCACGCACATCATCCAGGCTGTAACCGGTGGCAGCCAGGAAGTTGTCGTTGGCCGACAGGATGCGGCCATCCATGCTGAACTCGATCACCGCCTGCGACTTGTCGATCGCCGCCAGCTGGCCGGCCGAGTCGGCCGCCTGCAGCTTCTGCGCAGTGATGTCAGTGGCGAACTTGACCACCTTGTACGGACGCCCCTGCCGGTCCAGCACCGGGTTGTACGAGGCCTGGATCCAGATCTCGCGCTGGTTCTTGCCAAAACGCCGGTACTGGCCCGCGTCATATTCGCCACGACCCAGCCGCGCCCAGAAGTCACGGTATCCGGCGCTGCGCGCCTGCTCGGGGTCGACGAACAGGGAATGATGCTTGCCCTGGATCTCCTCCAGCCGGTAACCCATCGCCTGCAGGAAGTTCTCGTTGGCCTGCAGGATGGTGCCATCGAGGGCGAACTCGATGACCGCCTGGACCCGGTGCAGCGCCGCGACCTGCGCCTCCAGCTCGGCACGGCCATCGGCCGCCGCCTCGACGTCGCTGCGGTGCTGCGGTGCCAGCGCGCCCAGCAGGGCGCGCCACGGCGACCAACGGGTATGCAGCTCGGCCGGCGCCTGCGCGCCCGCCGTAAAGCCTGGAATGAGCATTGTCTGATCCTCGGTGTCCGGTAAGCGGTTGCGACCCGACGGGCGGGATGCCCGGCGGCAACTTCAGTTGCTTGGGACTACAGGTACCGGCAGGCACCCCTCGAGCGGCTGGCAAGAACGTCTGGTGCGGGTGCGATCGGCATAAGGAGCGGCGGAACACACAGCGCGGGCCGCCCGTCGGGGGCAGCCTGGGGTCCTGCAGCGGGCGACTTGAGCGGGATCCAGAGGGAATATCGGCGACGCGATCGGTGGCTTTAGCCGGATTCCGCGACGTCCGTCGCATCTTCAGATGCTGCTGCAGGGATGCGGTAGACAATCGCGATGCACTTCACATTCTGCTCACGCGCGACAGGGGCACCGCCGAGCGGTTTCGCCAGGCGCCGGCTGGGCAGGTTCTGCTCGGCACCGGGTGTCGTCAGGGCATATGTCGCGCGTTGTCGCCGTCACTGGGCATAGCCTTGCCCGGCACGCGGATGCAGTTCAAGCGGAAAAGGTTTGCATGACCAACGGGAGATCCGATGGCAGATGAAACTGGCCAGCATGCAGCGAACCGCAGGACGCTCACTGACACGGAGATCGCATGTTCCCACGCCTGGCCAGTTTCCTCATCCTGGGCCTGTGCAGCAGCGGCGCCTTCGCTGCCGACGCCACCTACCGCCCCAGCTTCCATCCCGACCAGCTGAAGGGCCCGCCTGCCGGGCGCCCGAACGAAGTGCTGGTACTGGGCACCCCCCACTTGTCCGGCCTGCCCAAGTCCTTCCAGCCCGCCTTGCTTGAACCGTTGCTGCAGCGACTGGTCGCCTGGAAGCCCGAGCTGATCGCCACCGAAGACCTGCCAGGCCTGCAGTGCGATTTCATGCGTCGCTACCCGGCACGCTATGCGGAGAGCGTGGCCACCTACTGCTTCGACACCACCGCTGCGCAGGCTGCGACCGGACTGGACGTGCCTACGGCGAACACCCAGGCCGAGCACCTGCTTGCGACCTGGCCGGACGAGCCGACGCCCGCCCAGCGTCGTCGGCTCGCAGCATTGTTCCTGGCAGCGGGTGAACGCGGCTCGGCGCAGGTGCAGTGGCTGCGCCTGCCTGCGTCCGAGCGCAAAGGCGGTGATGGACTGACACCTGCCTTGGTCGAGATCCTCGAAAAAGGCTTGGTTCGCCGCAATGAAACCCACCTGATCGCCGCCGAGGTCGCCGCCCGCCTCGGGCAGGAACGTCTGTGGGCCGTGGACGACCACACGGCCGATTCGCCCACGCCCGCCGAGGATGAAGCGGCGGCCAGCGCGGCCATCACCGGTGCCTGGAACAATACGCACTCGCGCGCGCGGCGGGAGGCCGATGAACGCCTCGTGGCCGATCTGGACAAGCCCGGCGGTGTCATGGCGCTGTATCGGGACTACAACAGCCCGGCGGCGGCGATGGCCGCCTACCAGAGCGACTTCGGCGCGACGCTCGTCGAGCCGTCCTCCAAGGCGTTCGGCCGGATGTACGTCGGTTACTGGGAAACCCGCAACCTGCGCATGGTCGCCAACATCCGCGACGTGCTGAGCCAGCATCCTGGCAGACGCATGCTGGCCATCGTGGGTGCCTCGCACAAGGGCTACTACGAGGCCTACCTCAATCAGATGCATGACGTGCGGCTGGTCAGTGCGGACACGGTATTGCGTTGACGGGAACAGGTGCCGGCCATGCGCCGGCGCTATCCTGCAAGGCCCGATTCGCAGGTGCCGACATGCTGAAAGTGATCGCCGAGGATTTCATCCATCCCGATGCGGTGGACACCGTGCTTCCCCTGTACCGGGAGCTGGTGGCGTGCACGCTGCGCGAGCCGCGCTGCCTCGGCTATGAACTGTTCGTCGACCAGAAGGATCCGGGCCACTTCATCTTCATCGAGCTGTGGCCCGACCGCGCCGCGCTCGACCTGCACTGTGCCAGCGAACACTTCCAGCGCCTGGTGCCACAGATCAATGCCTTCCAGTGTGCGCCGTGCCGGTTCCTGCTGATGGATGCCGTACGGGTGTAGTGCCTGCAGCGGGATGCACATGATCGCTGCGGCCATGCCGCCACAGCAACAGGCAGGCCGCAACCGTGCAGGACAGGCTCAGGACCAGCAGCGCGACTGCACCTTGCTGCAACACGGGCAACAACGCCCTTGCGTGCAGGTCGCCGCGCAGCTGTTCGGCGCGTAGACAGGCGGCCAGCGCCAGGCACCAGCCGATCAGGGCCGGAATGAACTTGCGTACCGCAACCGGGTTCCAGGCATTCATGGAGGTTACCTGCGTGAGTGGAGTGCGCGCAGTATTCGCGCGCGTCCTCTCACAGGCTGAGATCAGTCCTCCGCGGCGTCGGGATCGTCACCCGGAAGCTGGGACAACTCGCCCTGCACCTGCACGTTGTTGCGCCCCATCGCCTTGGCCCGGTAGCACTGGGCATCGGCCGCAGCCACCGCCTGGTCCACGCTCATGCCGCCGGCCAGCGGCGCGATACCGATGCTGGCACCGATCCGCAGCCGGTCCTGGTCCCACGGAATGGACAGCGCGGCCAGGGTGTGCAGCAGCTCGCCCCCGATGCGGGCCGCACGCCGCGGCGTACAACCGGACAGGATGACCGCGAATTCGTCGCCGCCCAACCGTGCCACCACGTCCGAATCGCGCACGCCATGGCGCAGCACGCTGGCCACCGCCCACAGCACGGCATCGCCGGCCAGATGGCCCCAGGTGTCGTTGACCGGCTTGAAGCGGTCCAGATCGATGTACATCAGCGAGGCAGCCTGGCCGGTGCGCTCCACGCGGGTGATCGCCTGCTGCAGGTGTACCTCGAAACCGCGGCGGTTGCTCAGTTCGGTGAGCGGATCGATCTCGGCCAGGTGGCGGGCTTCGCGCTGGCGTGCCCGCTGCTGGGTGTCGTCGCGCAGCACCCACACCGCGCCGCGCACGTGGCCTTCGTCATCGCGCAGCCAGGCGCGGGTTAGGTCCACCGGCACCGTTGCCGTGCCCAGGCGCAGCAGCAGGTCGGCGTGCAGGTCCACCGCGTTGCTCTCCGGGTCCAGCAGCACCGTCACATCCAGTACCGAGCCGGGCGCGTACTCGGTGGTCAGCGCCAGCACGTCCTGCACCTTGTGCCCGGCCAGCGACAAGGCGCCATCACCGGCCAGGGTGCGCACCGCAGCCGCGTTGGCGTAGTCGATGCGGCCATCAAGGCTGACGCTGAGCACCAGGTCGGCCACCGCATCCAGCGTGATTCGGCTGCGTTGTTCACTCTCGAACAGGCGCTGCTCGCTGCTGCGCTGGGCGGTGATGTCCTGGATCTGCGACACGAAATGCAGCGGTTCGCCATGCTCGTTGCGCACCAGCGACACCGACAGCCGCGCCCAGATGATGCGGCCGTCGCGGTCGAGGTAGCGCTTTTCCAGGTGATAGTGGCTGCGTCGCCCGGCCAACAGGTCCTGTACCAGGGCCAGGTCGGTCTGCAGGTCATCGGGATGGGTCAGGCGCTGGAAATCGACCTGCAGCAGCTCTTCTCGCGGGTAGCCCAGTATCCGGCACAGCGCGTCGTTGACATCCAGCCAGCGTCCTTCCAGCGACACCAGTGCCATGCCCAGTGCGGCGGAGGTGAACGCGCCAGCGAACTTCTCTGCCGAAAGTCGTGCTTCGGCGCGTGCCTGCAGGATCTCGGTAATGTCGATGGCCATGCCGACGTAGCCGATGCGCGTTCCATCGGCACTCTCCATGCGGCTGATCGACAGGCGTACCTGGCGTGACTGGCCATCCTTGCGCAGCAGCGTCCACTGCCGCGAGTAGGTCTGCCCGTCGGCACGCGCGCTCAGCGCCTCGAACACGCCGGGAAGATTGCCATCAGCATCAGCCAGCGGCTGCAACCACGCTTTCAGTTCGGCTGGATCGTGGAAGGCGTCGAGCCGGCGCTGGCCGACCACCTCCGCCGCGCTGTAGCCCAGCAGGCGCTCCGCCCCCGTGTTGAACAGGGTGATGGTGCCATCGGTATCGGTGGCGATCACCGCCACCTCATCGGACGCATCGACCACGGCCTGCAGGCGCTGCCGGGTCTCGGCCGCGTCCTGCCTTGCCTGCTGCAGTTCGGTGACATCGGCATGGGCACCGGCCATCCACAGCGGCTTGCCCTGCCCGTCCCATTCAAAGACCCGGCCACGGTCCTGGATCCAGATCCACTGGCCGTTCCTGTGGCGCATGCGCAGCAGGCAGGCGTAGTTGTCGCTGCGCCCTTCGAAATGGTCGTCCAGCGCTGCATCGGACAGCGCAATGTCATCGGGATGGACCAGCTTCAGGAACGTCTTCTGGCAGATCGGTTCCAGCTCATCCAGGCGATAACCGACAATCTCGGCCCAGCGCGCATTGACCCGCATCTCGCCGGTCTGCACGTTCCATTCCCAGGTACCCGCAGCGGTACCGTCGATGATCATCGCCAGCCGGCGACGCTCTTCAGCCAACGCCTGCAGGCGGCGCTCCAGCAGTCCATTGCCGTGGGTGCCCTGGCCCGGCATCACTCCGGTCCCCTGCCGGCACGGGCAGGCGCCGACCGCAGCGAAGCACTGCGGCCTGCAACGAAGACGGCGGGTCGTGCTGGCGTCATGGTCCTCCCCAGCGACAGCGGGGAGGCCAAACGCCCCCCTCAGGCGCAAGTGTGCGCAATCACGGGGAAAACCGACAAGTCCCCCGACCCGGATCAACCGTGACGGGGGGCACGATCCTCAGCTGCGCTTGGCCCGGGCAAAGGCCTCGGCCAGGGCATTGTTGGCCGGCGGCGCAGACTGGGCCGGACGGCCGCCAGCGCCCTGGCCGCGGTTCGGTCCACGGTTCTGGCCGCCAGCGTCACGGCGCGGCCCTTGGCCCTGGCCCCGCTCATCGCGCTGGCCCGGGCGGCTGGTGGCCTGGCCCGGGGTATCGTCCAGGCGCCGGGTCAGGGCGATGCGCTTGCGCGCCACGTCCACCTCCAGCACCTTCACCTTGACGATGTCACCGGCCTTGACCACGTCGCGCGGGTCCTTCACGAAGGTATCGGCGAGCGCCGAGATGTGGATCAGGCCGTCCTGGTGCACGCCGATATCGACAAAGGCCCCGAAGGCGGCCACGTTGCTGACCACGCCCTCCAGCACCATGCCCTCGCGCAGGTCCTTGATGTCCTCGACGCCCTCGGCGAAGCGCGCCGCCTTGAACTCCGGGCGCGGGTCGCGGCCCGGCTTTTCCAGTTCCTTTAGGATGTCGCGCACGGTCGGGACGCCAAAGGTGTCGTCGGTGAACTGTTCTGCCTTCAGGCCACGCAGGAAGCTGCCGTCACCGATCAGCGCCTTGATCGGGCGCGCGGTGCTGGCCACGATGCGCTCAACCACCGGATAGGCTTCGGGGTGTACCGCCGAGGCGTCCAGCGGCTGGTCGCCATCGGCGATGCGCAGGAAGCCGGCGCACTGCTCGAAGGTCTTCTCGCCCAGGCGCGCGACCTTCAGCAGGTCCTTGCGGCGCTTGAACGGGCCGTTGTCGTCGCGATGGCGCACGATGTTCTCGGCCACCGTGGCCGACAGGCCGGACACCCGGGACAGCAGCGCGGCCGAGGCGGTGTTGACATACACGCCGACCGCGTTCACGCAGTCCTCCACGCGCGCGTCCAGCGCCCGCGCCAGGCGGTACTGGTCCACGTCGTGCTGGTACTGGCCGACACCGATCGCCTTGGGTTCGATCTTGACCAGTTCGGCCAGCGGGTCCTGCAGGCGACGAGCGATCGATACCGCGCCACGCAGCGACACGTCCAGCCCCGGGAACTCCTTGGCCGCGAACTCGGAGGCCGAGTACACCGAGGCGCCCGCCTCGCTGACCACGACCTTCTGCAGCTTCGGGTTGGCGGCAGCCTTGATCGCTTCGCCGGCCAGCTTGTCGGTTTCGCGGCTGGCGGTGCCATTGCCGATCGCGATCAGCTCCACGTTGTGCTTGGCGCACAGCTGCTTGATCGTCTGCACCGACTGCTCCCACTGGCGGCGCGGTTCGTGCGGGTAGATGGTGTCGGTGGCGACCAGCTTGCCGGTGGCATCGACCACGGCAATTTTGCAGCCAGTACGGATGCCAGGGTCCAGGCCCAGCACAGTCTTCGGGCCGGCCGGTGCGGCCAGCAGCAGGTCCTTCAGGTTGTCGCCGAACACCGCGATGGCTTCGGCTTCGGCCTTTTCGCGGGCCTGGTTGAACAGGTCCAGCAGAAGATGGGTGTGCAGCTTGGCGCGCCAGGTCAGGCGGCAGGCATCCAGCAGCCAGCGGTCGGCGGCACGCCCCCGGTCGGCGATGCCGGCCTTGCGTGCCACCCGACCCTCGGCGTACTGGTGGCCCGCTTCGGCATCGCTGCCCGGGTCCAGTTCCAGGAACAGGATCTCTTCGCGGCGCGCGCGGAACAGCGCCAGCAACCGGTGCGAGGGAATCTTCGCCAGAGATTCGGCATGTTCGAAATAGTCGCGGTACTTGGCGCCTTCGGTTTCCTTGCCCTCGGCCACGCGGGCACGGATCACGCCGGTCTCGCCCAGCCAGGTGCGCAGCTCGCCAACCAACGCGGCATCTTCGCCCCAGCGCTCCATCAGGATCGCGCGGGCGCCTTCCAGCGCGGCCTTGGTGTCGGCCACCCCCTTGTCGGTATCGACGAAGGTGGCCGCGAACGTCTGCGGGTCCTGCGTCGGATCGGCCAGCAGGCCATCGGCCAGCGGCTCCAGACCGGCCTCGCGGGCGATCTGGGCGCGGGTACGGCGCTTGGGCTTGTACGGCAGGTACAGGTCTTCCAGCCGGCTCTTGGTATCGGCGGCCAGGATGTCATTGCGCAGCTCGTCGCTGAGCTTGCCCTGCTCGCCGATGCTGGCCAGCACCGCCGCACGGCGGTCCTCCAGCTCGCGCAGGTAGGTCAGCCGGGTTTCCAGGTTGCGCAGCTGGGTGTCGTCCAGGCCACCGGTCACTTCCTTGCGGTAGCGCGCGATGAACGGAACGCTGGCGCCCTCGTCGAGCAGGCCGACGGCGGCGCGTACCTGGGCGGACTGGGCACCGATCTCGTCGGCGATGGTCTGGGCGATCTGCTGGGCGAGCGCGCTCTGGGCGTTCTTGGCGTCGTGCATTGCTTCAGGTCTGAGCCGCGTTACGGGAAGACCCCATTCTGGCAACCGACGACGGAGCCGGACAAGGCATTGACAGGGGACGAGGTACAGCGGCGTAGCCGGAGTGGACGCCGGCATCCTGGCAAAGAGCGGGCCCGGACTGGCCCGGGGCTGGGATGCCGGCGCGGGCGCGCGATGGTGGGCGCGCCCTGCCGCGTGTTGCGTAGGTCAGCGGTAGTGGCGGGCGGCGCGCTGCATGACGATCTCGTCACGCATGCCTTCCAGGGCCATCAGGCGGACCTTGCCGACACCCTGCAGTTCCATGAACCGCTCCGTGTAGAACTCCGGCCCCAGCGCGGTGTCGGCGCGGGATTTGCTGAAGCCGTAGGGCACCACGCCCTTCTCGCCATCCTTGCTACCACCGACATAAAGAACGATTGCCATGTGATGTATTCCTCCAAATTGCTACTGCGTACTGCACTCGATGAGCGATGCTGCGAGCTCATCGGGGGAGAGCTTACCGCGTCGAACCTGACTGGAACGTCACGAAGGCTAATGACGATCGGTTGCATGCAGATGACTGCGGGATCGCAGCAGAATGCTTACGGATCCTTAACTTCCGGCTAACGAATCCGTGGGGGATTCCCGCCAACGGCGCAGCCCCTCGTGGGTGGTCGTGTAACGCGTTTCATGTGATTGGGCCGCGCACCCACCCCGCCCGGCCCCTGACAGTTTTTCGGGCACGTTCACCCACGGAAAAGAAAAAAGAAGATCAAAAGCAAAAACAGCTTGGCTGGCCGCTTTTTGTAGAGCCGAGCCCATGCTCGGCTGCTTTCCGGCCAGTCCGCGAAGCCGAGCGCAGGCTCGGCTCTACACGAGCAAGCGCAGCGCGCGACCCGCTTCTGCTGTTCTTTATCTCTTCCGTGGCTGGACGCGCACGGAATCTGTCAGCGGCCGGGTGGGTGGGGGTGGCGGGGTATCTGCGGCATGGGTCGGGCGCATGCGCCCGACGGGTTGGGCAGGACGCCCAACCCCGGTCTTGCCGTGTGCGCAGGACAGCGCACACGTGCAAGCCGCGGCCAAGCCCCCATGGATGGGTTCACGGCGTCCGCGCTGGCCCCACCCACCCGGCCAGCCCCCAGGAAGCAGGCATTCCGCGACCAAGCCACGAGGGGCTGCGCCGTTGGCTGGAAACTACGGCCACCAGCCGTGCCCGAACCGGGCGAAATGATCGGCCGCCCGCTCGAACGGATTGCGCGCACTCACCCCGCCACACAGCAGGTACACCGGCAGGTACAGCGGCCCCAGCACCATGTACTGGTAGACATGCGCACGCTCATGGTCGTCCAGCCGGATCAGCGGCTCCACGCCCCACCCCGCCTGATGCGCGTAGGTCCGGCAGGAAATGCCAAGATCGTGGCCCGTGTGCAGGATCACATTGCCCAAGGTGATCGCCCCACCCGGCCCCCACGGCCAGCGGTCGAACACCAGCGCGCAGTCACGCCGGCTCCAGCGCAATGTCGCGCCGCCGAGCATGCCGGCCAGCCCACCCATCAGGCCGATCAGGGTGTTGGGCAGGGTCCACACCGCGCCCAGCACCTGCAGCGCGCGCAGCCAGATCGGCCAAGGCCGGGAGGCGGTGTTCAATCGGCCTCGTTCGGCATCAGCAGCCACAGGATCAGGTAGACCAGGATGCCGGGGAAGGCCGCCGAGGCCAGCGACAGCAGCACGTAGACCACCCGCAGAAGGTTGGCATTCCAGCCGAAGCGATGGGCAATGCCACCCATCACGCCGGCGATCATGCGGTCGTTCAATGAACGCGACAGTGTCTTGGGCGTGGTGTTCATGGCGGCGGCTCCGGGCAACGGACAGGGCAGTCGAGCGTGGCTCGACTCTACACCCTGCCCATGTCTACGGCGTGCGGTGACGCAGCGCCTGCAGGCGCGCACCGAACCAGGCGGCTGCGGTCTGTTCAGGCTGCCCCGGGCACTGGATGCGATAGGGTTTGCCGCTCATGCTGCTCTGGCTGGCGGCGCGCTCGATGAACTGCTCGGCGCTGTCCACCATGTCCTTCTTCAGCAGATAGTCGTACTTGCGCTGCAGATGCGCGCGCGCATCGCCGCCGTCGTACCAGCTGCCATTGCGCTGGAACCGGCACTGGGAGCCGTCCAGGCTGGCGATCAACTGGGCGATCTCCCGCCGTGCATCCGCACTGGGTGCGGCCTGGGCAAGGGGCGCTGCCAGCAGTACCGCAAGAATCAACAAAACCCGGTACGTCATCATCCCTCCAAGTCAGTCGAGCAGGGCTCGACTCTACAGGTCGCGCGCCTTCAGCCAACCATCGATCGTGGCCGGCACTTCGCGCTGCGCGCGCCCGGACACGTAGATGCCGATATGGCCACCGCGGAAGCTGGACTCGGTGTAGTCGTCCGTGCCCAGGCGCCCGCGCATCGCGCGCGAGGCGTCCGGCGGCACCAGATGATCCTGCTCGGCGTAGATGTTCAGCACCGGCAGCGTCACCTGCGACAGGTCCACTGCTTCCTCGCCGATCCTTACCGTGCCCTTCATCAGGCCATTGGCCTGGTAGAACTGCTTGATGAAATCGCGGAACGCCTCGCCCGCCAGGTCCGGCGAATCGAAGATCCACTTCTCCATGCGCAGGAAGTCCTCCAGCGCCGCCTTGTCATCGAGGATGTCGAGCAGGCCGACGTACTTCTGCACGTTCAGGCGGAACGGCTTGAGCATCAGGTAGCTGGCGTTCATCAGGTCGGCCGGGATGTTGCCCAGCGTATCGACCAGCAGGTCCACGTCCACCTGCCGCGCCCAGTGCGAGAGCATGTTGTCGGCGGTCTGGAAATCGACCGGGGTGACCATGGTGATCAGCTTGCCCAGCTTCTGTTGGCGCAACGCTGCGTAGCACAGCGCGAACACGCCGCCCTGGCAGATGCCGAGCAGGTCGACCGGGCCACCACTGCGCACGCGCAGCGCATCGACCGCTCCGTCGATGTAGCGCAGCAGGTAGTCCTCCAGGGTCTGGAAGCGTTCGGACCGGTCCGGGTAGCCCCAGTCCAGCACGTACACGTCCTGGCCCAGCGCCAGCAGCTTCTGCACCAGCGAACGGTCGGCCTGCAGGTCGACCATGTACGGCCGGTTGACCAGCGCGTAGACGATCAGCAGCGGCGTGCGCCGGGTCGGCGCCTGCTCACCGACGAAGCGATACAGCACCACCTTGCCGTCGCGCCAGACTTCCTCGCGCGCGGTCACGCCATAGTCCACGTCTTCCACCTGCGGCAGCAGCTTCAGCCCTTCCATCAGCTTGCGCTGCATGGCCAGGCTCTCCTGCATCAGGTCATCGGCGTTGAAGCCCAATGGTCCCTTCATCGGTCACGCGCCCGAGCGGAAGCGCGAGGTGCGGCCTTCTTCGCAGATGTCCTCTTCGCAGGCGCCTTCTTTGCCGGCGCGGCCTTCTTCGCGGCCTTGCGCGCAGTTGGCTTCACCTTCGCCGGCGCCGGCTGCGCCACCGGATCGACCTCAGCGGTTCCGGCCAGCACAGCCACCTGCGCCTGCAGGCGGCGCAGGCTGCGCTCCAGCTCGGCGATGCGGCGGTGTGCGGCATCCATCTCGCTGCGGGTGGGCAGGCCGATCCGTTCACTCATCTGTTCCACCTCCCGCTGCAGGCCGGCGCGCAGGCGCATCTGCGCGTTGCCCAGCGAGGCGTACACCTGCTGGAACGGTTCGGACATGGCGACCTTGGCGTAGGCCTCCTCGGCAACTTCGATCCACAGGTCGAACATCGCGCGGGCGCTGGTCAGCTGGCTGCCGGGCTGTTCGTGCTCGGCCAGGCGCTGCTCGAACAGCGCAAAGGCTTCGTCCAGTGCCTGCTTGATCTGATCGACATAGGCGCGCGAATGCTGCTGGTATTCCTCCTGCGCACGCAGCAGGGCCTGCCAGCGCGCCTGGTGCTCGCGGCCGGGGCCGAATGCCGGGCTCTGCAGCCACGGGCCCGCCTGCAGCTGGAACTGCTGCAGCCAGGCGGCGAATTCGGGTATCGCGGCGCCGGCGTGCGTGCTGCCACGGGCGCCCTGCAGCATCCACTGGAGCATGCCGTCGCCCTGCCCCTGCACCGCCTCGCGCCAGGCCTGGGCCACATCGGCACTGCTGGCGTCGCGGCCCGCAAACCGTGCGGCGACCTCCTGCATGGTGCCGTACCAGCTGCCCGCCTGTTCGCGGAACCGGCGCACGGCATCTTCCGGCGCGCCCTGCGCCTGCTCGGGCAACAGCTGGCCCCACCAGTCGAACAACCGCTGCCAACTGCCGGGATCGTCACCGGCGGGTGCGCCGGGCGTGCTCGCATGGCGCAGGGCATCGCCCCAGGCGCCGAAATACTGCCGGGCCAGGGTTTCGAAATCGCTGCTGCCGGTGTCGTGGGCCGAGCTGGTCATCGCAGGCCTCCGCAGGGCTGGCTCATGGCTTGGGAATACGCAAGGTCTTGCTGATCATCAGCGACCCGGACAGGGCGAACAACAGCACCATCGGGTGCAGCTGCCACGGGCCGATCTGCCACTGGCCGAACCAGATGTTCTGGCCGATGGCATCGGTGCCGGCGGCAATCGCCAGTACGATCACCAGCACCAGGCTGGTCGGGATCGGGGTGCCCTCGAAATACGTGACCTTGCCCTCGTCGCCGGCGAGCGCCTCGGCAGTGACGTTGTAGCGTGCCAGGCGGCTGACGCCGCAGCAGACGAAGTAGCTCAGCACCAGCCAGTCCCATCCGCCCTGCATGCCGCAGGCATAGGCCAGCGCCGCTGGCGCCACGCCGAAGGAGATCACGTCGGACAGCGAGTCCAGCTCGCGGCCCAGGGTGGAGCTGGACTTGCGCCAGCGCGCGATGCGCCCGTCGAGGGCGTCGAAGATGAAGGCCAGCGGGATCAGCGCCATGCCGAACAGCAGATAGCCGCGCTCGCCGTCCTGCAGGAAGCGCATCGCGGCAAAGACCGCACCGGTGCCGCAGAAAGCATTGGCCAGGGTGAACCAGTCGGCCAGCTGGAATTCGCGCAGCATCGAGAAGTGACGTTTCATGGGGTCTCACGGAGCATCAAGGCCCACAGGTTACCGCGAGCGCCGCCGCTGGCGACAGCGCTGGCTCAGCCGATCCTTCACCGCCCCCTCACCCGCCGTCACCGGCGGTGAATTTTTCGCCACCCATCTTGACAGCCTAGGGGGGTGGCGCCTGTCGGGGCTTATCCACAAAGTTGCCCACGCGTAATCCACACCCCCTGTGGACAACCAGATCTCACCGACTGCGACGGTGGACATTTCCTCATCACTCTTCCGCGGGGTTTCCCTACTTCCCAAGCCGCAGAGTCGGCGCTATGGTCACCGGCGGGCCCGCCGCCGCCGCGTCCGATTCCTGGTGACGGGCGGCGATGATGCCGGATGCTTCCATCTGCCGCTGGCGCAGCGGCCCTGAAGTGGTAGAGCCGGCCGCTGGCCGGCTGCCCCGACCGTTCCGCGTTGCCGGCCAGCGGCCGGCACTACCCAGCCTGCACCCGCCGCCAGCGCTCGAAACAGAACACCTGCATCACCAGCATCGCCAGCAACCCCAGCGGCCACGCCCACCACACGCCGGCCAGCCCGTGCTGCGCCTGCATCCACATCGCCAGCGGCAGCTCCAGCAGCAATACCGCCACCATGCCCAGCAGCGCTGGCCGCCATACCGTGCCACTGCCGCGCATCACCCCTACCAGCACGGTGCTGCCGCCCATCGCCAGCACGCCCCATGCCACCGTGCGCAACTGCAGCGTGGCCAGTTCATGCGCTTCGGCAGCCACCAGGATCAGGCCGGTCAGCCAGGGCGCAAGCGCCATCACCAGCAGCACCACTGCACTCAGCATCGCCAGTCCAAGCAGCACGCCGGTGCGGGCGATGCCGGGCAGCCGTGCCGTACGCCCCGCGCCCATCGCATGCGCCGCAAGGATGGTGGCGGTAATGCCCAGTGACATGGCCGGCAGCTGCACCCAGCTCATCAACTGGTTGACCGCACCGTAGGCCGCCGTGGCCGTGTAGCCGTAGCGGTTGATCCAGCCCAGCAATACGATCTCGGCAATGGCCAGGCTGAGCATCTGCAGCGAAGACGGTACGCCGATGCGCAGCATCGCGCGGATGAGCGCGCCATCGAAACGGATGGCACGCAACTGCTCGCGCCGTGGCGCCAGGGGATGTCCTACCCGATGCCAGCGCCACAGCAACCAGCCCAGGGCCAACAATGAGGCAAACGCCGCCGATACAGCCGCACTGGCCGACCCCAGCCGCGGCAGGCCGGTCCAGCCCAGGATCAGCAGCGGCGTGCACAGCAGGCCGACCACCGTGGCCAGCAGCAGCGCCTGCAGCGGCGTCTTTGCATCGCCCACTGCGCGGCTCACGGCAGTGGCCAGCCACAGCAGGAAGAACACCGGAGCCGCCAGCAACAGCACGCGCGCGTACACGATGGACTCGCCGAGGATCGCTGCCGGCGTGCCCAGTGCCGCCAGCAGCTGTGGCGCGAAACCGCCGCCCAGGGCCATCACCAGCACCGACAACAGCAGGATCAGCGCCACCGCGCTGCCGGCCACCGCGCGCGCCTGTTGCGGGCGGCCCGCGCCCCAGGCCTGGCCGATCAGCACCATCGCGCCCGTGGCCAGGCCCATCACCAGGGCCAGCAGCAGGAAAAAGACCGGGAAGAACGCCGCGGCCGCAGCCACCGCCTGTGTGCCAAGCAGGTGGCCGAGATAGATGTTGTCCAGCGTGCCTGCGGCCAGCTGCAACGCATTGGTCAGCAGCATCGGCAGCAGCAGCGTCAGGTAGGTGCGCCACAGCGGGGGTGCTGCCGGAGGTGTCGGATGTACAGGGGGGCTCATGGGATTCTCTGGGCAAGGCGCCGCCCTGCCCGGCGTTTCCGCCAGCAAAGCAAGCACAGGGGAAGCGGGCCGCGGCCCGCGATCAGATGACGCCGTCGCTCAGCAACGGCGCGATGGCTCAGCCGTCAGCGTCTTCGAACGCCAGGCGCAGGGCGTGGTCGCGCACATCCCTGGGCCAGGAATGCAGCGCTGCTTCCAGGCCCGCGCGGTCATGCGCGAACAGCACCCGAATGGCCTCCTCGAAGCCCGGCAGGTCACCGGCGATGGCCTGCAGGAAGTGATAGGTACGCTCGCTGTGGCGGCGCTGCCGATCCTCGTCGGCACCGGCACGGCTGGCCGCTTCCACCAGCCTGCGCAGCACCACCGAAGCCCCACCCGGCTGTTCGGCCAACCACGCCCAATGCCGCGGCAGCAGCGTCACTTCGCGGGCGACCACGCCCAGTCTGGGGCGGCCACGGCCACGCGGGGTTGCGGGCGCCTCTCCGGTAGTGACGTCGGCATCCGCCTCCACGGCGGAGGGAAACGCTTCGGTCACCCGTGCCAGCAGCTCTGTGTCGCTGCCGCGCGTGTCGAAATCGCGGGTTCGCCCGCTGGCGTTGTCGAACACCAGCAGCGGACCGGCTGCGTTGTCGGCACGCAGTTGTTTCAACGCCAGCGCTGCCACTTCCGGCGTGCCGGAAGCGACCAGGCGATGGCCGTCGAAACAGCTGAAGGGAGGAAGTCGGGACACAGGCATGGCAATGGCATCAGAGGCGATGCGTGAATATTGCCCGGGTAATTTCACCAAGTCAATATTGACCGGGTATTAATTTGCCAGAAGAGCGTGCCAACCAAGGTTGGCACCCACCCGATTCGTCACCTCACAGCCGGCTGTAGGACCAACTGACCATGCGGCCGTCCTTGTACGGCATCACGCCGTGGAACGGGCGCGGGTCGGCGTCGAACACCAGCGGCAGGAAGTTGCGGTCGCCCTCCCACATCGGCAGCGTGTCCAGCTTGTCCAGGTCCACCCACTCCAGCGTGCCCTCGTGGTTGCCGCCGTGCGGGGTGCCTTCGAAAGTATCGATGACGAACACGAAGCCCAGCCAGTCTTCACCGTGCTTGCCGAAGCCCGGCCAGCTGAGGGTGCCGCGCAGGCGCATGCCGGTGCAGTCGATGCCGGCCTCCTCGGCGATCTCGCGACGCATGCTGGCCGCCACGTCCTCGTCCGCTTCGATCTTGCCGCCCAGCCCGTTGTACTTGCCCAGGTGGTGGTCACCCGGACGGGTGTTGCGGTGGATCATCAGCACCTGGCGACGATCAGGCGACAGCACGTAGCCCAGGGTGGCGACGATCGGGGTGTACGGCATGGGCGGCATCCAGCGGCAGGTCAGCCGTGGATTATGGCCGATCAGCGCACCAGCGACAGGCGGCGCTCGGCGGCTGTGCCTGCGCCATCGGGATCGCGGCGCAGGGTGGCCACGCCGTGACCGCGCTCGGCCAGGTATTCCAGCCACTTGCCGAGGAAGGTGTTCATCCGCATGCGGTGGCTGATCAGCTCGGCCGGCGGCGGGTACAGGCCCATCGTGTCCTGCCAGCGGCGGCCGACGTAGCAATGGGTGGTCTCGGCCTGGCGTGCGTCACGGTAAAGGCGCACATACGCCGAGGGATCCGGCTCACCGGTGACCGGGTCGGCCAGGTCGTAGGTCAGGCGCAGTTCCACCGTGTAGCGGTGGCACTCGATCACGTCCAGGCGTACGTCCAGGCCGTCGCCGATCGAGGAAATGTAGCTGCCCGCCACCAATCCGGCCGGTTCGAACAGGCGCACCAGATGGCGGTAGTTCTCCGCGTACAGGCCCATGAGCCAGCTCAACCGGCTCAGGCGGGGAATACGTTCGGTGCGGGGCGAGGCTTGGGCCATGGGTCGATCCTACACGTTGGTGCTTCAACGTGGGGGCGCCTCAAGCCACAGCCAACCCGTCAGCGACGATCCCCGTGTAGAGCCGAGCCCATGCTCGGCTGCTGTTCGGGAAGAACCCGGCGGCCCAGCCGAGCGTGGGCTCGGCTCTACAGGGCGAAGTGCAGCGCGCCGGAACGGATCAATACAGCTCGCGCTGCAGCCCCAGCGTGGCCAGCACCTTGCTGGAAATCTCCTCGATCGAGGTATGCGTGGTGCTCAGGGTCGGGATCCGCTCCATGCGGAACATGGTCTCGGCCGCAGCCACCTCGCGCTTGCAGGTCTCCAGGTTGGCGTAGCGCGAGTTCGGACGGCGCTCCTGGCGGATCTGCTGCAGCCGGTCCGGATCGATGGTCAGGCCGAACAGCTTGCGCCGGTAATTGCGCAGTCGCGGCGGCAGGCGATCGCTTTCCAGGTCTTCGTCGGTCAGCGGGTAGTTGGCCGCGCGTACCCCGTAATGCAGGGCCAGGTAGATGCAGGTCGGCGTCTTGCCCGCGCGCGACACCGCCACCAGGATCACGTCGGCATCGTCGTAGTTCACCGCGATGCCGTCGTCATGCGTCAGGGCGAAGTTCATCGCGTTGATGCGACGGTGGTAGGTATCGAAATCGACCATGCCGTGGGCCTGGCCGACCCGGGCCAGGCGCGGGCTGGCCAGTTCACGCTCCAGCGGCTCGATGAACGGCGCGAACACATCCAGCATCAGCGCCCCGCTGTCGGCCAGGATCAGGCTCAGGCTCTGGTCCACGCAGGAGTTCACCACGATCGGCCGGACCTGGTAGCGCTCCCCTGCCGCCTGGATCCGGGCACAGGCTTCACGCGCTTTTTCGGGGTCGTCGACAAACGACATGCGGTCGGTAATGAAGCTGAACCCGGAGAACTGGGTCAGCAGGCTATGCCCAATGGTTTCAGCGGTGATACCGGTTCCATCGGAAACGTAGAACACCGGACGGATGGTCGACATGCGCGCTTTTACCCCCTACGAAGCTTAAAAAGGCCGCCAGCACAAGCTTGTGCCGACGGTGCTCTGCCCGGCATCATATCGGCTTCTTCCTACGGACGCGGCCACTCAGCCCGCCTCGGGCGATGGCCAAACGGAGCATCGCGCTTGAACGAGAACATCCTGTGGTTGCACGAACTGCGTCTGGCCGATCTGGCCCGCGTAGGCGGCAAGAATTCGTCGCTGGGCGAGATGATCGGCAACCTGGCCGGTCTGGGCGTTTCGGTGCCGGGCGGTTATGCCACCACCGCTGAAGCCTTCAAGGACTTCATTGCGCACAACGATCTGTCCAAGCGCATCTTCGACAGGCTGGCCACGCTGGACGTCGAGGACGTCAACGCGCTGACCGCCGCCGGCAAGGAAATCCGCAGCTGGGTGATCGATGCGCCGCTGCAGCCGCAGCTGGATCAGGACATCCGCACCGCCTACGCCAAGCTGAGCGCCGACAACGGCGGCGGCGACGTGGCCGTGGCCGTGCGTTCCTCGGCCACCGCCGAGGATCTGCCGGATGCGTCCTTCGCCGGCCAGCAGGAAACCTTCCTCAACGTCACCGGTGCCGACGACGTCGTGCACAAGGTCAAGGAAGTGTTCGCCTCGCTGTACAACGACCGCGCCATCGCCTACCGCGTGCACCACGGCTTCAAGCATGAGGACGTGTTCCTGTCCGCCGGCGTGCAGCTGATGGTGCGTTCGGGCGTCGGTTCGTCCGGCGTGCTGTTCACCCTGGACACCGAGTCCGGCTTCCGCGACGTGGTGTTCGTCACCTCTTCGTTCGGCCTGGGCGAAATGGTCGTGCAGGGCGCGGTCAATCCCGACGAGTACTACGTCTACAAGCCCACCCTGCAGGCCGGCAAGCCGGCGATCCTGCGCCGCTCGCTCGGCAGCAAGGCGATCCGCATGGTGTACTCGGATGTCCCGGGTGAGCGCGTCAGGATCGAGGACACCCCGGCCGAGCTGCGCAACACCTTCTCGATCAGCGACGAGGACGTGCAGGAACTGTCCAAGCAGGCGCTGGTCATCGAAAAGCACTACGGCCGCCCGATGGACATCGAGTGGGCCAAGGACGGCGTCAGCGGCAAGCTGTTCATCGTGCAGGCGCGCCCGGAAACGGTGAAGTCGCGCAGCCACGCCACCCAGATCGAGCGCTTCGCGCTGACCGAAAAGGGCGGCAACGTGCTGGCCGAAGGCCGCGCCGTCGGCGCCAAGATCGGCTCGGGCGTGGCCCGCGTGGTGAAGACGCTGGACGACATGAACCGCGTGCAGCCGGGCGACGTACTGATCGCCGACATGACCGATCCCGACTGGGAACCGGTGATGAAGCGCGCTTCGGCCATCGTCACCAACCGTGGCGGCCGTACCTGCCACGCCGCGATCATCGCGCGCGAGCTGGGCGTGCCGGCCGTGGTCGGTTCGGGCAACGCCACCAAGGTGATCGAAGATGGCCAGCTGGTCACCGTCAGCTGCGCTGAAGGTGATACCGGCTTCATCTACGAAGGAAAGCTCGGCTTCGAGCGCACCACCACCGATCTGGGCAACATGCCGCCGGCACCGCTGAAGATCATGATGAACGTGGCCAACCCGGAACGTGCCTTCGACTTCGGCCAGCTGCCGAACGCCGGCATCGGCCTGGCCCGCCTGGAAATGATCATCGCCAGCCACATCGGCATCCACCCGAACGCGCTGCTGGAATACGACCGCCAGGATGCGGCGACCAAGAAGAAGATCGACGAGAAGATCGCCGGCTACGGCGATCCGGTCAGCTTCTACGTGGACCGCCTGGCCGAAGGCATCGCCACGCTCACCGCCTCGGTTGCACCGAACCCGGTGATCGTGCGCCTGTCGGATTTCAAGTCCAACGAGTACGCCAACCTGATCGGCGGCAGCAACTACGAGCCGCACGAAGAAAACCCGATGATCGGCTTCCGCGGCGCCAGCCGTTACGTCGACCCGAGCTTCTCGGCCGCCTTCGCGCTGGAGTGCAAGGCCGTGCTGCGCGTGCGCAACGAAATGGGCCTGGACAACCTGTGGGTCATGATTCCGTTCGTGCGCACCCTGGAAGAAGGCCGCAAGGTCGTCGAGGTGCTGGAACAGAACGGCCTGAAGCAGGGCGAGAACGGCCTGAAGATCATCATGATGTGCGAAGTGCCGTCCAACGCACTGCTCGCCGACGAGTTCCTGGAGATCTTCGACGGCTTCTCGATCGGCTCCAACGACCTGACCCAGCTCAGCCTGGGCCTGGACCGCGACTCGTCGATCGTCGCGCACCTGTTCGACGAACGGAACCCGGCAGTGAAGAAGCTGCTGTCGATGGCGATCAAGGCCGCACGCGCCAAGGGCAAGTACGTCGGCATCTGCGGCCAGGGCCCATCCGATCACCCGGATCTGGCCGAATGGCTGATGCAGGAAGGCATCGAGTCGGTGTCGCTGAACCCGGACACCGTGGTCGATACCTGGCTGCGCCTGGCCAAGCTGAAGGCCAACGGCTGATGCCGTAATGGGCTGACGTCGCTTTCATCGACGTCCGCACATACTGCTGCCGCACGCAAGCCCCGCCTCTGCGGGGCTTGCTGTTTCTGGCGTCCGTGCACGCCACGCGCACCTCGCGCCTGTCCCTCAGCAGCAAAGGAACTCCCGCATGATCGCCGCCGCCCGACCCGCCCCCGCCGCAACGCCCTGGTTCCACTCGCTCAACTGGGAGCGCCTGCTGGAAACCTACGGCGTACCGTTGCTGGCCGCGATCGTGGTGCTGCTGGTGGGCCTGTGGGTGGCACGGCGCCTGTCCAACGCGATGCCGCGCGCTACGGCTCGCATGGGCGTGGACCCGATGCTGGGCAGCTTCCTGCGCAACGTGGTGTATGCCGCATCGCTTGTGATCGTGGTGGTGCTGGCGATCGGCACGCTGGGCGTGCAGATCACCCCGTTGCTGGCCGTGCTCGGTACCGCTGGCCTGGCCGTCGGCCTGGCATTGAAGGATTCGCTGTCCAACATCGCCTCGGGCGTGATGCTGGTGACGCTGCGACCGTTCCGTGTGGGCGATGTGGTCACCGTGGCCGGACAGACCGGCACGGTGCGCGAAGTGCGCATCTTCCAGACCGTCATCACCGGTGCCGACAACCAGCACACCACCATTCCGAACACGCTGATCACTGCCGCACCGATCATCAACCTCACCGCCGAACCGACGCGCCGCGTCGAACTGGTGATCGGCATCGGCTATGAAGACAACATCCAGCTGGCGCGCGATACCGCGCTGGCGTTGATGAAGGCCGACCCACGCGTGCTGCAGACACCGGCACCGGACGTGGTGGTGTATGAGCTGGGCGCGCACGCCATCAACCTGGGCATCCGCTGCTACGTGAAGTCGGCCGACTGGTTCGGTACCAAGGTCACGCTGCTGGAGCAGCTGAAGCTGGGCTTTGACAAGGCCGGCATCAACATCCCGTACCCGCAGCAGGACATGCACCTGTACCTGCATGGAAAGGATGGCGGCGTGATAGAGGCTGACGCGCTGGTGCGCGACAAGCCCTGATCCATGCCGGTAGTGCCGACCAACGGTCGGCACCCACCCATCGGCGATACGACATCGGAATGCCGGCCAGCGGCCGGCAGCGGCCGGCAGCGGCCGGCAGCGGCCAGGATCAGGCCGCGACGCTCTCTTCCAGCGTCGGATAATCGGTGAAGCCGACCGCGCCACCGCCAAAGAATGTCGCACGATCCGGCGGATTCAGCGCCGCACCGGTACGCAGTCGCTCCGGCAGGTCCGGGTTGGCGATGAACGGGCGACCGAAGCCGATCAGGTCAGCCCAGCCTTCAGCCAGTGCCTGCTCGGCGCGTTCGGCGGTGTACTTGCCGGCGTAGATCAGCGTGCCCGGGTAGACCATGCGCAGCGCCTGCTTGAACGCCACCGGCATCAACGGTGCATCGTCCCAGTCGGCTTCGGCGATGTGCAGGTAGCCCACGCCCAGCTCACCCAGCAGGTGCGCCGCGGCCAGATAGGTCGCCTGTGGCGTATCGTCCACCGCGCCCTGCAATGTCGTCAGCGGCGCCAGACGGACACCGACGCGGTCACCACCGGCTACGGCCGTCACCGCCTGCACGACCTCGCGCAGGAACCGCAGCCGGTTCTGCAACGCGCCGCCATAGCCGTCGGTGCGCCGGTTGGCCTGCGAGTCGATGAACTGGTTGATCAGGTAGCCATTGGCACCGTGCAGCTCGACGCCATCGAAGCCGGCGGCCAGTGCATTGCGGGTGGCCTGTGCATAGTCGGCGATGATGCCCGGAATCTCGTCTTCGCGCAGCGCGCGCGGCATCGAGTGCTGGATCATCTCGCCCACGCCCGCTTCCGGGCCAGCGCCTGCAGGGTCGACAAACACCTTCACGCCTTCGGCCAGCAGCGCCGACGACGACACCGGTGCGGCACCACCCGGCTGCAGGGCCACGTGCGAGACCCGGCCCACATGCCACAGCTGGGCGTAGATGCGGCCGCCAGCGGCGTGCACGGCATCGGTCACCCGGCGCCAGCCCTGCACCTGTTCCGGACTGTGGATGCCCGGGGTCCAGGCATAGCCCTGGCCCTGCGGGCTGATCTGGGTGCCTTCGCTGACGATCAGGCCAGCACTGGCGCGTTGGGCGTAGTAGGCGGCCATGTCCGCGGTGGCGACGTTGCCGTCGGCGGCACGCGAGCGGGTCATCGGCGGCATCACGATGCGGTTGGGCAGGGTCAAGGCGCCCAGGCGGTGGGGAGTGAACAACATGGCGGCGATCTCTTGCGGGGGGGACTGCCGCAAAGGATGGGGATGCCAGCTGCCAGGCAACAGGCATGTACTGGCAAAACAATTGTTCCCCCAAGGCAAGGATGACCGGCCGGGGGGCAGAGCCCCTTCCTGCGGAACGGGATCCGACCCCGCGCGCAACCGGGGTCGGATCCCTTTGCAACGCAAAGGGCTCCGACCCCGAAGCCGGTTACAGCGTGGGCTCGATCAGCACGCCGCCATGCGCCACGCGGTCATAGCAGGTGCGCACCACATCTTCCCCGTACTTCAGCTCGAGACGGCGCACGATGAAGTGGCCGCGCGCCATGTCCTGGTAGTAGTCGGTGAACATGGTATTCAGTGTTGCACCCGCGGCCGCACCGACGATCGGCACCGCCTGTGCGGCAAATTTCTCGGTAACCACTACGCCGAAGCGCGCCGCCACCTTCTCCACCATCTTCGCCAGCAGCTTGCCAGCTTCCTTTGGCGCCACGCCCAGGGTCAGGTCGCGGCCGGTCACCACGCGCCCGGCCAGCTCGGCCGACAGGTGGCGCATCACATCCGTGGTGAAGCCGCGGGCCAGGTAGTAGCCGGTCTCGCTGGCATCATCGCGCGGCGAGTTGCCGCCCAACGCGAACACCTCCAGGCACGCCTGGCGGGTGCTGAACTCGGACAGGTCGAAGCCCTCGCTGCGGGCCACGTCGGCCACCGCACGCATCATGATGGTGGTCGACACCGGCAGCTCGATGAACAAGGCCGCGAAGCCGAAGGCCCCACCGACCGCGCCCGAGGTGGCCGCCGCCAGTTTGTGCCAGCGGGTGGACGCCCCCTTGCCGGGGGTGTTGTCCATGCTCCACAGCGCGGCCTGTGCCGATTTGCTCAGCGCCGCCTGCACGGCGCCGTGGATGCGGTTGGAGACCGAGCTGGGCAGCGCCTTCACCGCGAACTCCAGTGGCGTGCCGACCAGGTTGGCCATGCGCGCGGTCAGGGTCGGCGCTTCCAGCAGGGCCACCGCGCGCTGCAGGTCGGACCAGTCGCGGGCGTCATGGGCGATGTCGCGGGGGAGCAGGATCGGCTCGTTCATGGCGCCGATCTTAGCGCCAGGAAGTTGAACGGTTCGTCGCGGGGTACGACAGAGGGGTCAGAGCCCTTTCCGCAGGAAAGGGATCCGACCCCGGCGCCTTGCCGGCCAGCGGCCGGCACTACCCGTTGGCGTGTCATCCGATAGCGCCGGGCCATGCCCGGCGTCGTTGTTCAGGCAACCGGCAGCCCCGACAGCGCGCCCATGAACTGGCGGTAGTGGCGCAGCTCAGCGATCGAATCGTGCACGTCGCTCAGCGCGGTGTGGTTGCTGTTCTTGCCGACGCCGGCGGCCACGCTCGGCGCCCAGCGCTTGGCCAGTTCCTTCACCGTGGACACGTCCAGGTTGCGGTAGTGGAAGTACTTCTCCAGTCGCGGCATCTGGCGGTGCAGGAAGCGGCGATCCTGGCAGATCGAGTTGCCGCACATCGGCGACAGGCCGGCCGGGATCCACTGCGCCAGGAAGTTCACCGTCTGCGCCTCGGCCTGGCCCAGGGTGGTGGTGCTGTCCACCACGCGCTGCCACAGGCCCGAGCGGCGGTGCTGGTTGCGATTCCACTCGTCCATCGCTTCCAGCGTTTCCAGCGGGTGGTGGATGGCGAATTCCGGCCCTTCGGCCAGCACGTTGAGCTGGGCATCGGTGACCACGGTGGCGATCTCGATGATCGAATCGTTGTCGGTATCCAACCCGGTCATTTCCAGGTCGATCCAGATCAGTCGCTCGTTGGCCGCGCCGTTGTCCGCCATGTGTCGCCTCGTTGCTGGGCAGGCGCGCGGCCTGCCGGTGATGGAAAGAGGCGCCCATCATACCGGTTCGCCCCCTCAGGCCTCGCCGGCATGGTCTTCCAGCAGCAGCGGCGGCTTGCCACGCTTGGCACGGAAATAATTGGTCAGGCGCATGCTGGCCTCCGTGGCCAGCACCCCACCGTGGATCTCCACCCGGTGGTTGTGGCGGGCATCGCCCAGCAGGTCGAACACGCTGCCGCAGGCGCCGGTCTTGGGGTCGCTGGCGCCGTAGACCAGGCGGGCAACGCGTGCATGCACGATGGCCATCGCGCACATCGCGCACGGTTCCAGGGTCACGTACAGGGTGCTGCCGAGCAGCCGATGATTGGCCAGCCGCGTGCCACCGGCCCGCATGGCCACGATCTCAGCATGCGCACTGGGATCGTGCGAAGCGATGTTGAGGTTCCAGCCCTCGCCCAGCAGCTGGCCATCGGCGCCCACCAGTACCGCACCAACGGGGATCTCGTCGTACTCGCGCTGCGCACGCTCGGCCAGCGCCAGCGCATGGCGCATCCAGTGTTCATCGGCGTCGTGCACCGGTACACCCAGGGCGTCGGTCATGGCGGTTCTCGCGTGTCTGCAGGGCCAGGATGGCCGCCGGGGCCGCATTGTACGCCCGCGGCCGTGCAGGCGCCGCTAACGCGCGTCGAAGCGCTCGCGGGCAGCGTCCAGCGCCGGGAAATTGTGCTCGGCCCAACGGTCCAGGGCGGACAGCGTGTCAACCAGTCCACGTGCGACCTCGGTCAGCCGGTATTCCACATGCAGTGGCTTGCTGCCCAGATCACACCGCTCGACCAGGCCGTTGCGCTCCAGCTGCCGCAGGCTCTGGGTCAACACCTTCTGCGAGATCCCTTCGATCTTCCTCAGCAGCGCGCCATTGCGTTGCGGGCCCTGCGCCAGCGCCGGCAACAGCAGCATCACCCACTTGCCGGAGATCAGCGCCAGCGCATCGCGTGCCGAGCAATCGGCGGCATAGACATCGCCCGGATAGGCCATGGTTACCTCAAGGTGCGTAATTGCCGGGGCATACCGGCGCCGCGAGGATGGTCGCACACTCCTCGAACACCTCGCCCCATGCGCGCCCTGATCCTGCTTGCCCATCCCGAACCCCGCTCCTTCAACGCCCACCTGGCCGCGCAGGCCGCGGAGCAGCTGCGGCATGACGCGCTGCAGGTGGACGTGGTCGACCTGTATGCAGAGGGCTTCGATCCGCTGGAAGCGGCCCACCATCATTCAAGTCGCCTGCAGCCCGGCCGTTTCGATGCCCAGCGCGAACAACGCCACGGCGCCGAACAGGGTCGGCTGCCCGCCGATGTGCAGCGCCATCTGCAGCTGCTGCAGGCCGCGGATCTGGTCATCCTGCAGTTCCCGCTGTGGTGGTTCGCGCCGCCGGCAATCCTCAAGGGCTGGCTGGATCGCGTGCTGGTTTACGGGCCGATGTACAACAGCCGCCTGCGCCACGAGCACGGCGCGATGCGCGGCAAGCGTGCGTTGCTGAGCGTCACCACCGGCTCATCGGCACGGGCCTGCGCCGTCGACGGCCGCGAGGGAGATACCCGGTTGTTGCTGTGGCCCTTGATGTACAGCCTGCGCTACGTCGGCTTCGACGTGCTGGAGCCGCATCTGGTGCATGGCGTGCGTTCCGGGCTGGCAGCGGAGCGCGTGCAGGCACACGACGAGGCATTGGCTGCAGCAACCCACTACTACCGCGAACGCCTGGCGCAATGGCCGCGGTGGCCCACCGTGCCCTTCAACGACAGCGGCGATTTCGAGGATGGCGTGGTGCTGCGCGCGGAGGCCACTGCCTACAGCCCCTTCATCCGCCATCGCAACACCGGATGAATCCACGCCTGCGCGCTGGGTCGGGACGCGCCATACTACGCGCTCTTTGCAAGCACCTTGGTGAACCCATGACCACCCTCCGTCCCTCGCGCGCCGACGACGGCGCCGCCCTCGTCGACCTCTGGCGCCGCGCCGTCGACGCCACCCACAACTTCCTCAGCGCCGACGACCGCCAGGCCATCGATGCCGAAGTCGCCGGCTTCCTGCCGCAGGCTCCGACGACCGTGGCCGTCGACGCTCAGGACCGCCCCCTTGGCTTCATGCTGATCGACGGCACGCACATGGAAGCGCTGTTCATCGATCCGGACGTACGCGGCACCGGTATCGGCCGGCAGTTGCTGCAGCACGCGCTGGCCCTGCATCCGCAGCTCAGTACCGACGTCAACGAACAGAACGCGCAGGCCGTTGGCTTCTACCAGCGCATGGGCTTCGTCGAAACCGGACGTTCACCGCTGGATTCGCAGGGCCGCCCGTATCCCCTGATCCATCTCCGGTACAACGGCTGACATTCGACGGATGTTCGAGGCCCGCCCCGATCATCAGGCCGTGGCCTCGAATGCCGGCGAGTACTGCACCTCTCCCTGCGCCATCGGTGGCCGCAGGCACAGCGCCTGGAAGTACTCTGGCGGCACACCCGGCAGCACCAGGCCCGGCTCGGCGCGGAATCCGAATCGACCGTAATACGCGGGTTCTCCCAGCAATACGCAGCCCTGTGCCCCCTGCTCACGCAATGCGCCGAGCGCCGCGTGCATCAGCGCCGCACCGATGCCCTGCCCCTGCCATCCGGGCAGTACCGAGATTGGCCCCAGGCCAAACCAGCCGGTGCTGCCATCGCTGATCGTCACCGGCGACAGCGCGATGTGCCCGACGACCTGTCCGTCCTTCTCGGCGACCAGCGAAAGACTCAGCGCTCCACGCGAACGCAGTGCATCCACAATGAAATGCTCGGTGTGGCTGCTGTGCGGGGCTTCGCGGAAGGCCGCCTCGGTGAGTGCGTGGATGACCGCGTGGTCTTCGCGGGTTTCAGGGCGGATCGTGCAGTTCAAGGACAACACCTTTGATGAAGTGATGGACATGTGAATGATCGATTCCGGTCACGGATTCAGCTGCGAACCTGCGTCCGGCGTCAGAGCCAACGCGACGATCGGATGCCCTGTGCGGCAAGCGATCTGCCGGCGGCGCGCCCCGGGAGCGTCAAAAATCCGTCTCCAAGGGGTGGCACAGGGCTCCCGGCACGTTCCATAATCGAGAAACCTGCCACCCAGGAAGGATAGACGGACATGGACGCACGATGCAGGATCGGGCCATGGGTGTAGCGCACCTCGCACACAGGGGACGGCCGCTGCTGGCAGTGCTCGCC
The DNA here is from genome assembly GCF_059368875.1 of Stenotrophomonas sp. YJH_SMC_82. Taxonomy (NCBI): domain Bacteria; kingdom Pseudomonadati; phylum Pseudomonadota; class Gammaproteobacteria; order Lysobacterales; family Lysobacteraceae; genus Stenotrophomonas; species Stenotrophomonas sp. YJH_SMC_82. The sequence continues at coordinate 8,150 of NZ_JCAFSE010000003.1, read as the reverse complement.
CTCGTCCTGCTGGCGGCATGCTCGCCCTACGCCGATGCCGAGCGCGACGTCGCCGCGGGTGGACGCGGCCTGGCCAAACTCAACCCGGCGCCGAAGCAGGCCTATGAGCTGGTACTGACACTGAAGGGCGCGCCAGGCCCGTTCGCCGTTGTTGAGGGCGTGGCCCAGTACGACGCCATCAACTACGCAGACTGTGGACGGATCGTGCCTGCAACAGGCACTGCAGGCCGCATCACCAGCCAGGAGCCCATCACCCTGCACAAGGTCAGCGAGAACGAGTACCGCGGTACGTTTTACCTGGACCGTATGCTGGATGAGGACTACTACGGGCGTGGCGTCTGCCATTGGACGCTGACGGGTGTCGGTGCGATGTTGCGCGCCACGACCAGCAAGGCGGATACGCGATTCCTGACGTTCATCGACAAGAAGCGCATGGAGAACGACTCGCCTCTGACGCTTTATTACCCGAACCTTGTCTATCCGCGCGCCGACACTGTCGCCAACTTTGGCGCCAGTGGCGAGGAAGCTCCGTCGGGGTACAGCGAAGAGCTGCGCAATGCGCTGTTCTCAACCACCACCACTGTGCAGAAGCTCGTGCCATGAGCCGCCAGTGCCACATTCACCCTTACACACCAGGAGGCCGACATTGCGCCACAAGATGATTCCGTGCCTTGCTCTACTTCTGTTGACCGCCTGCCATCCGGAGACCGCCATGAACCAGGAACGTGCCGCTGCTGAAGCCGATGTCGCCCAGGGTGGGCGCGGCCTCGCCAAGCTCAACCCCAGCCCGCGCAAGGCCTATGAACTGGTGCTGCGCCTGAAGGACGCCCCGGGCGATTTCGCGGTGGTCGAAGGTGTCGCGCAGTACGACGTCACCAACGAAGACCAGTGTGGCTATATCGAGCCGGCCACCGGCACGGCTGCACGGATTACCAGCCAGGAACCGGTGGAACTGCGCAAGGTCGCTGATGGCGAGTACCGGGGCACTGTATACATCGACCGCATGCTGGATGAGGATTACTACGGTCGCGGTGTCTGCAAGTGGGAGTTCACCGGTGCAGGCGCGATGCTGAAGGCGACGGGGGCCGAGGGCGAGACGCGTTTCCTTTCATTTATTGAAGCAGCGCCATTCGTGAAAGGCGAGACCGAGACTCGCCACTATCCTCGTTCGGACTATCCGCGCGTGAACGAGATTCCTGACTACGGCGCAAGCGGCCAAGAAGACCCCACCAAGTTCCGCCCTGAGCTGCAGAATTCGCTGTTCTCGGCTTCACTTGAAGCCAATGAGGTCCGCCAATGAGCCTCAGCAGCCAAGACTATGCGGGTATTTCCGACGACGTGTACAAGGACCGTGCGGTCGGTCGACGCGCTCCCGGCAAGGAAGAGCTCGTAGCGATCAACGGGCATGAGTACAAGATCCTCGAGCACGTTGATAATCGATTGAACGGTTATCAGGGAACGATCTACCAGCGAGTCGACACCAATGAAATTGTCGTCGCACATCGCGGCACCGAACAGATCGCCCGCGATGCGATCCTGACCGATGGTGGCATGGTTGTCGCCCGCACCAACGTCCAGGCACCGGACGCCATCGCGCTGACCCAACGCGCCCTGGCCTACGCCAAGAAGGAGGGGCAGGATCTCGGACAGCGCCCACCCGAAGTCACCGTCACCGGCCACTCTCTCGGTGGCGCGCTGGCCCAGATCACCTCGCACCATTTCAATGTCAAGGGCGAGACCTTCAACGCCTATGGCGCGGTCAGCCTCAGCTACCGCATCCCGGAAGGCGGCAACACCATGATCAACCATGTCATGGCCTCCGATCCGGTCAGCTCTGCCTCGCCGCACTTCGGCCAAGTGCGCATCTACGCCAAGCCGGATGAGATCAAGACACTCGCCGCAAACGGCTTCAGCAATCACTCGTTGCGCGCCCTGATCCCTGACCGGCCGATCATCGCCGCAGGCAGCTCGTTCGGTGCGCACAAGCTGGGCAACTTCCTCGGCGACGGCTCGGTGCTGAAACACCCGGAAACGCAGAAGCTGGCAAAAGACAACGCCAGGATGATCGAGGAGTACCGCGACGACGTTGAATCACTGCGCCGTGGTGTCACCCGCGCGGCGCGGGGCATTCCGGGCGGCGCCGTCGATCTGTACGACCACATCCGCGGCCCGCTGCAACCCGGTGAGCCGGCACGCCGCGAAGCGGAGAAGAACGGCCATCACACCAGCATGCTGCGCATGGACGACGCCAACCATGTGGGCAACCCACTGTTCAACGACGCGATCCGTGGCGTGCACGCGCAGGACGTCCGCGTCGGCCGGGTACCAGACGTAATGAGCACGCAACTGGCCGGCAGCCTGGCCGCCGAAATGCATGCGGCGGGCGGCAAGCGCATCGACGAAGTGGTCATGAATGCCGATGCCTCGCGCAGCTTTGCCGTGCAGGGCCAGGGCGGTGACCCGGCCCACCTTCGCGTGTCAGTGGATACGGCGGTGGCGATGAACACACCGCTGGAACAGAGCAGCCAGCGCATCGACCAGCAGGCCGCAGGTCAGCGCCTTGCACTGGAGCGCGACCAGCAGCTGGAACAGCAGCAGAACCAGACCCGCAGCCTGCAGGCCTGATGGACAGCACGGGAGCCGGTCTTTCCGGCTCCCGTTGTACATCGGCACTCTGGTTCAGGGGCTGGAGGCCGCCACCGGCAGCGATGCTCCGGCCGTCACGAACAGATCCGGCCCGGAATCCGGGAATCCACCGCAGGCGCGATCGCCGGGCGCCACCGGATCACAGGGCCACTGCGCCCGCGCGACTTTGTCGCGCAGCTCGAAGCGATCGCCGGTCCAGACCACGAACGCGATGTGCTCGCGGTTCCAGTCACCGTAGGCGCGCGGACCACCCTTCTGCGCCGACTCCGGATACTGCACGAACCAGCGCATGGCCGGGCCATACTGCAACTTGCTGTGGTCCAGGCTGATCCGTCCCTCACGCGAGAGCTGGCGCGCACGATCCGCTTCCGCCTGCTGCGGCATGGCCGGCATGGCATCGGTGGTTACATCCCTCGGCGCCGCATCCCCGCGGACCTGGTACACACGCTGGGCCACATAGGCCTCGCGGCATTCACCCGCTGGCACGCGGACCGGCTCCGCGCCGTACTCATCCCGGTTGGCGACCTGGTCGCTGCAGGTGAACGGCGCCGACACCAGGTAGAACGTGCTGTCGGCGTCGCGCCCTTCCAACGAGCGCACCCAGATGTCGCCCATCCGCACGATGAAGTCCGGGCGCTGGCCGTAGCCCGGCACCGCCTTGAACCAGGCCTTCTGCCGCACCTCACGCTCGCGCCAGCTGCGCGGCAGGTGGATGTCCTGCTCGGGCAGCGCGACCAGCATCGCAGCCAGATGCGCCGGCATGGTGCCCTGGCAGGCGCCGATCAGCAGGTCGCCCTGGCTCGCCAGCCGCCCGGCCAGATCCACCGGGCAGCGGGCACCGAGCGCACGCTCGGTCGCCTGCTCGGGCGGCAACGGCACGATGGCCAATGCAGGCGGTGCCGGCGCTACCGCCGGGACCGCTGACTCGACGACTGTAGGCGGTGCAGCCACAGGCGCCGCCGCTGCGGGCGGAACGGGCGCAGGCGCCGGGTCCGCAGCCGGCGCCGGCTGCGTGTCCACCACCGGTGTCGCAGGGGGTGTCGCGGCAGCCGGTACTTCGGGAGCCGGCGCCGCGACAACGGCGTCGGCCGCCGCGGGCGCTGCAACGGGCGCCGCCCCTGCAGGCGCCTCAACGGTAGCCTCGGCAGCGGGGCGCGTCTCCACGACGGGCGCCGCTGCCTCCTGGGCTTGTGCCGACGCTGCGGCAAGTCCAACTGACAGCAGCCAGAGCGGCGGCAGGCGACGCACGGGTGCATTGCAGCGGGCAGCGGCGTGGCGGGCATTCGGGGGAACGATTCGCATGTGGTGTCCTTACGGGTGGGTTTCCATGTCGGCGCCACAGGGCGCCACGCGTCGTACGTAAAGCGCCAGCGGGCACCCTGCCCGCCGGCATCGGTGTTACAGGGATCGAGAACGCTGCTCCTGCTCGCGGGCGAGCGCGGCCGCCGGGTCCTGCTGGGCGACATTGGCAGCCAATTGCTGGCTGCTCTGCGCCAGCGGCTGCTGCGCCGCCTGTTCGCGATCGACCGATGCGCGCAGCATGGCCGGATCGCCCAGCGCGCCCTGTACAGCAAACAGCGTGCGACCGTCATTACCCGCCAGGAGATGATCGATGCGCGACATCCCCGCCTTCTGCGCGCTCAGCGCCAGTGCGCCGGCGGCATTGTCCAGTTCCTGCACGCTGCGCAGACCGCTTTGCGGCCCCATCTGCTGCAGGTGCTGGCGCGCTCCCGAGAACAGCGTGTATCCCGGCTCGCCCGGTTGCGACATGTCGCGTCCCGTTGTGGGCTGGGCAGGCGCCCCCACTTCGCCACACTCCAGGCGCGCCATCACATCGGGGGTCAGCTTCTGCTGCCACACGTCAAAACGCTGCTGGCGGGCTTCGATGCCGTTGAGCGCGCCATTCAGGGCACGCGTCGCTTCGCGCACGTCCTCGCGCGCCGCTTCCGGCACCCGCGTCTGCCACTGCCACACGGCAATACGGCCTGCGTGCTCGGGTTGCGCGGCCAGCTCCGGCTGATTCACCAGGTCCAGGTCCAGCGCCTTGCCGGCACGCTCGTAATTCTCCTTGCCGACCAGCGGCAGATAGCCACGGCCGTGATACTTCAGTGCATCACCGGGCGCGTCATTGCCCATGCGCCCGCCATACATCAGTTCGGCCAGGTTCTCCGGCCGCCCACGCAGCGCCTCCTGGCGGGCGCTCTCAAGCGCGCCATTGCCATTGCGCCACGCTGCTTCCACCGGGATCTGCGAGATGCCCCGGGTGAAGTTGAAACTCTCGTTGAGACGGCTCAAGCCACGGGATTCATGCCCGGCCTGCGCCATGAAGTTGGCCAGTTCCCGGGACGAAGTCATGCCGGCCTCCGTGGCCTGCCGCAACAGCAACGACTCCCTATCCTGCGACACGGTGAAACTCCTGCTCGATCATCGTTGGATACTCCCGCCTCCTCACAGGCATGGCACTCAAGGCAAGCTGACGTCGGCGACGACGGACGGATCGAAATCCTCGAACCGCACCCGGCCAAGCTCGGCCGCGGAGAAATCGCGCGTGTGGGTTGCTTCGGTTTCGGTGTCCACCACCTTGCACTGCACGCCATGCACCCAGCACGCCTGCTCGGCAGGTGCATACCGGAAGGTGTAGATGCTGCTCCAGCGTTCGCGGCTCCCGCCGTTGGTGATCACGCTGAACGCGCCGTCTTCAATCGTCACGTAGGCGAAGGGATCACCGGCAATGCCACCGCGCGTTGAGCACGGCACCAGCTTGTCGTTGCGTGCCGCCAGCTGCCAGCGGCCCGTGGCATCGCCCAGCAGCAACAACAGGACCCGGTTCGGTCCGTGCTCGCCGGGCAGCAAGCCCTCCGGAGGAGGTTGGTCGATCACCAGGAGCTGGTCCTGGAAACCATTACCGGTCAGATCGCCGCGTACGGCTTCCAGCAGGTTCGCGCCGGACGGAACGAACGCCAGGGCATTGTCCATGTGCGTGCCACTCCCCTTCTCCATCCCCTGCAACTCCTTCAATCCCGTCTTGCCAGTTCCCGAGCGGAGGCCGGAAACGGGGCGATGCCTCGCACGTGCCCTGCGGCCGCCATGGCGGATGATAGCCCCGAGCCCACGGCAACCGCGATGGTGGCAAGCGTCACCCGCACCGCGGGGGGACACAGTCCTCATGGACGGAAAAGCTCCTGTGTTCGATGGCACCGGCGCGTCGGGATTTTGACGCGCACGCAGCTTACTTCGAGGAGGCAGCGCTCGTCGAAGGGTGCTTGGGATGAAAAGCGCACTTGATCACATAAAATCGGGATTGGCGCTGATGGATCCCGATTCCGGATACACCATCCATACGTTCAGCACTCCGCAATTGTTCGTGCGGGCCCGGCGAAGTGGGTCACGGCTCGGCGCACGCTACCATCGCCGCATGGGCTCCCAGCAGCCCACCCGCCGCGGGGCCCAAAGCGCGAGCCTCACCTGTCGCAACGCCACTCAATAGCGATCAAACACCGGCTGCGTGCAATCCGCATAGACTTCATCGCATCCGCCCGGTTGATCGTTCCTGCACAGTGACCGCGCCGTCTCAAGTGCAGCTTCCGGCGTGGGTCCCGATCCAATACCAGATTGCCCCCGTCCCGAACGGCCAGCAGGGATGGCCCATGAGACGCACTGGTTGAAGTACGTCATGTTGAGCGAGCAATCAGGAGCTCCGCTGATACCACATTTGGACAGCGCCTCCTTCTCAGCGGCTCGCCGGGATCTCATCCCGGTTGAAACACCGGCCTCGGACGTGGCCTTCGAGACCGCAATCGCGCCCCAGGTTTTCACCCATTCCCCAGCGGGCGCGGGTGCCGGCGCGGACGGAGTCATGGAAGTTCCACTAGATCCGGGAATTGGTGCACACCCCTGAACACCCTGGCCGCCAATGGGGTACATCCCCGGCGGACAGTTGCCTTCTGCGTGCGCGGAACTGATACCTCCAACAAACCCGGCGGCAGCAGCAACCAACACCCCGGCCAGACCGCATTTCATCATCCCAACCTCCTGATTCAGTGATCCTTGCGCCTTCCCCGAGGATGGCGCCGCGGATGCGACTCCCGGATTAAAACAGGTCGCAGAAAGCTTGTAGCCCTGCTCCTTCAGCTGCCCGCCTTTTGATGGCGACAGCTATCGCCTGCCACTCATTGGACTCGTTTGATTTGGACATGTGAAATTTTGCAACGGCTCACCATCCACTCAACCCTTCGCCCAGCGGTTCCGGAGGCACAGCTGAGAGGCGGCAACATCAATACGCCTTGAAGATCGGCTTTGTGCAATCCGTATAGAAAACCTCGCATGCCCCGGCTTGGTCATTTGTGCAGCCTTTCTGAGCTTCGCGCTCTGCCACGTCGAGTGTCGGTCCGCGTCCAATACCAGATCCACCCTGACCTGTCCGGCCGCTGGGAACTACCCATGCCGCACACTGATTGAAGTAGGCAAGCATAACCTTGCAATCGTTCGCACCCGCGGAAGCACACTTGCCAAGGGCTTCCTGCTCCGCTCCACTCTTCCTTCGCTGCCCTGTCGACACACCTGCATGCGACGTCCGCTTGGATGTGGCAATTGCACCCCAGGTGGTGATCCATTCTCCAGACGGTTGTGGCGGCGAGACGGGAGCGGTCAACCCGCCATTGTTTGCTCCCGGGATAGGTGCACAGCCCTGTACTCCCTGTCCTCCGATCGGATACATAGCAGGGGGACAGTTGCCCTCCGCACTTGCGGACGAGAATACTAGCGAGAGCATTGCTGCTACGACCACTTGCATCGAACGACTAGTCATTTTCACTCACTCGCGTCCGATCCAATTTGCAACCATCTGCAAACACGTATGAAGTCTCCGGGGCACACTGGAAAAAGTCCAAGCCATATCAGACGCTGTCACGCATAGCGCCCTTTTCTGACGTGGCATGCATACCTGTTGACAGATATCATGCGGAACTTGGCGATCAGCGATACGCCCTGAATTCCGACATGCTGCAGGCCGAGTAGGCGACTTCACACGCTCCCCCATCATTCACAGAGGCGCATTCCTTCAACGCGAGCGATTGAGCTTCGTCAAGTGTTTCAGCGCTGGCAACGATTGAATTTCCGGCAGCCTGTCCGCCCGAGCGGGGCGACGGATCGGCGATTGCGGCGCATTGATCGTGATAGCTCAAACGAATCTGACACTTGCTCCCTGCTCGCCGGACACATTTGTCGATCGCCGCCGCTTCCGCAGCTCACTTCGATTTCTGGGACACAAGGTCGGCACGGCGCTACCACCTATCTGCGAATATGCCATGAAGGTACCCAGGGTGCCCTGGAAGAACATCGCAGCCATTGGGGGCGCAGTCAGAATCAGCGTCGTCAGGATCAGGCCCATGCCGCCCTGCTGCAGCGCCATGCTGCTCATGCCCTCGGTCAGGTTCGACCCCAGCAGTGCACCCAGCGCAGACGCACCCCAGAACGAAGCCGCCACGCGCGCCACCATTTCCATG